>NZ_MSPR01000009.1 GCF_001984715.1 Streptococcus azizii | reverse complement strand
CACCGGAATTAAATCCAATTGAAACTGCTTGGGCAAACTTAAAGAAAGCAATCATAGAATTATTACCACAATTCGAATCTATAAATGAATCGTTGGATTACTATTTTAAAACTTACTAACTATAAAACGAGTGCAACTCGTGTCAACCAGTCTGGGGATAGACTGTTGAAGGTTGGCAATAAAACGAGTGCAACTCGTGTCAAACGCCCTTTGTATCTTCTGTGATTGAACACTGCGTCAGCCACCTATTTTTCATTCGCTTTCTATACGCCCTTTGTATCTTATTTTAAATTGAACACGGGCTACGAGCTGTGCAAAAAAGATAGACAGCTGTTTTGGCTTTAGCCGATTACAGATGAGAATCCCTCTTTGGGGATAATTCTTCCTAGCTTCAAAGATATGGTATACCTTTGAAGGCGGGAAATAGGAGTTTGCTTTGGCAAGCTCAACTACTTTTAAGAAATAGGCTGAAAACCTCCACTGGAGCTTTTCACTCGTCAGATTTCCTATTTCCTAGCTCAGGCTTCTGTGGTCACTTTCTTGTTTCTAGGTGACCGTTGAAACAGTTCCCCGAACTGTTTCAATCCTATTTTTACTTTGCTCGCTTCAACAGTCTGGGGATAGACTGTTGAAGGTTGGAAATAGAACGAGTGCAACTCGTGTCAAACGCCCTTTGTATCTTATTTAAATTGAACACGGGCTACGAGCTGTGCAAAAAAGATAGTTTTTCCTAGAACTTGAGGTTCTTCGTCAAAACTCCTATTTTTGCTTTGCTCGCTTCAACAGTCTAAGGATAGACTGTTGAAGGTTGGAAATAGAGCGAGTACAACTCGTGTCAAACGCCCTTTGTATCTTAATTTTGTGGTACAATAAGAGGACGAAAAAATGAGGAGGCGCGCGGAGATGAACGAGAAGATGAAAGGAACTCTGTTGACTCTGATTGCAGGGGTTGCTTGGGGCTTATCGGGGGTGAGTGGACAGTTTGTCATGGCAAGGGGGATGAACATCGAATCCCTGACGGTCCTGCGTCTGATGATTTCTGGTGTTGCTTTGCTAGCGTTAGCTGCTTATCAAAATCCACAGCAACTAGGGCGCTTATTAACAGATAAAAAGGCGCTCACTCGCCTGTTTCTTTTTTCGATGCTTGGCTTGGTCCTGAATCAGATAGCTTATCTGACAGCTATCTACTATACCAATGCAGGTACAGCAACCGTGC
This sequence comes from Streptococcus azizii, assembly GCF_001984715.1. GTDB lineage: Bacteria > Bacillota > Bacilli > Lactobacillales > Streptococcaceae > Streptococcus > Streptococcus azizii. The sequence goes on along the minus strand of NZ_MSPR01000009.1, from coordinate 98,901 downwards.
TACAATACCTGTGTCCAATCTTGGTCCTAACCTATGTCTGTCTAAGGCAGAGACAAAAGCCGACAGCGGTTGAACTGGTAGCGATGGTCTTTGCGATTATGGGTACCTTTTTAATTGCAACCCACGGTCAAGTCCATCGATTAGCAGTGACACCAAGAGGTTTGTTCTGGGGTCTATTTTCTGCAGTAACCTATGCGTTTTATATCATTTTACCAACGTCCCTTATCAAGCAATACGGAAGTCTGGCTGTCATTGGTACTTCGATGTTACTAGGCTCTATCGAAGTCAGCCTATTTTTTCAACCTTGGCAACATGCCCTGCCCTTTAATACTGAGATTTTTTGGGACTTAGTTGGTATCGTGGGAGTCGGTACAATTTTTGCCTACACTGCTTTTTTAAAGGGTGTGAGTCTAGTTGGACAGGTTAATGGGAGCTTGCTTGCTTCTATTGAACCCATCTCCTCGGTCTTTTTTGCGGTCTTACTGGTTAATGAGACCTTTTATCCTATGGATTGGTTCGGGATGATTCTAATTTTATTTTCGGTGCTACTTGTTTCAATGCAAGACGCAGTTTTGGCACGAAAAAGTAAACAGTGATATTGTGTTTTGGTGTTAGAACTTGTTACAGTTCAGCACTTCCATTTTAACTGTAAGATCAGCTAAAGAGTAGGTATCCACTTACTCTTTTTTGTGCTATACTAGAAGAAAAGGCTTACAAAATGGAGGAGTCACAATGAAAGAATTTTGTGCAGAGAATCATGTGCGGATTGCGCAGGCCATTGCTTTAGGTGCAGGCCGCATTGAATTATGTGATAATTTAGCAGCGGGTGGAACAACACCTAGCTACGGTGTCATTCAGGCAGTATGTAAGATTGCTCATGAACAAGGGGTAGCGGTTATGACCATGGTGCGACCTCGTGGGGGTGATTTTTGTTATGATGTGGCGGAAAAACAGATGATGCTAGAGGACGCAAGAATTGCCAAGGAGTTGGGCTCTGATGGTCTTGTTTTCGGTGCCCTTACCGAAGATAATTGGATAGATGAGGAATTTGTCATTCAGTTATTGAAAGAAGCTGGTGACAGGGAGAGTGTCTTTCACATGGCGTTTGATATGATTCCACGCAAACGGCAGTTTGAGGCGATGGATTGGCTAGTGGAGCAAGGAGTGATACGGATTTTAACTCGTGGGGGTATCGATGGATCTGCTAGTGATAATGTGACTTGGCTCAAGGAGCTGATTGCATATGCAAACGGTCGTATTGAAATCCTTATTGGTGGTGGTATTACGAAGGAAAACGCAGGCTACCTGATGAAAGAGCTCGGTGTGACACAGGTTCATGGCACGCGCCTGTTTTGGTAAGAATATCTCCCTTATCTCGGTGCTTTCTTTAATAGTCTCACTCCGCCAATCAAGAGAAATAAGGCGTACGACAAGAATATTACTTATAAAGTTGTGCAGAAGGGGGGAGACAAAATAGGAAACAGGCAGGCCAGTCTATAATGGTACTTTTAGCCATATTCTAGGCTGCTTTCTATTTCGGTGGTTGCAGGGGAACGGGCTTCCAAGAATCAAAACGTAATCGAAGAGAAACTCTTTCAAACAGGAGGAGGCAGTTTTTCATAGGACTAGGAAGGTGTCTGATATTGTTAGGCACCTTTGATTTCCATTCGCTATTTGCCTTAAATTATGGTAAAATAAACTATTGATGCTCCAAGAAAATCAAATTGTAGGCTAGGAAAGAGAGTTTGCAAAAGTAAGTAAGCAGAGGGTCAGGAGGCACTTGAGCTGACTTGAAGGGATTTTTACAGAGCATGAGACATGTTGATAAAATAAGATGAGAGTGAGACTGGCAAATTGCAAGAGCGCCAGTAAGCGATTGTGAACCCGCTCTCAGAACAGTGGAGAGTAGTGTGACGATTGAGAATTATATGCCGGATTTTGTGCTTGAAAAAGCCTATGATGTAACAGTAGAGAGTTTGCAGCGCTACCATATTCGGACGGTTTTTGTAGATTTAGATAATACCTTGATTGCCTGGAACAATCCAGATGGAACTCCAGAGATGCGCAAATGGTTACATGACTTGCGTGATGCGGGAATCCACGTAGTCGTGATTTCCAACAATAAATATGAACGTGTTAAACGGGCAGTTGAACATTTTGGCATTGATTTTGAGGCCTTTGCCTTAAAGCCGTTTACTTTTGGAATAGAGCGTGCCATTAAACGCTTTGGTATCCAGCGAGAAGAAACGATTATGATTGGAGATCAACTGATGACCGATATTCGGGCAGCCAAGCGGGCAGGCATCCGCTCGGTCTTGGTACGACCGCTCATTGAGACCGACTCGATTAATACCCAGATCAATCGTTGGCGTGAACGCCGCATGATGAAGAAAATCACCGCCAAGTATGGCGCATTTGACTACAAGAGGGAAATGTAAGTGGAAGAATTGTATTGTATTGGCTGTGGTACCTTGATTCAGTCAAAGGAAAAAGAAGAGGTGGGCTATACGCCCCAAACGGCCTTGGAGAAAGGGTTAGAAATCGGACAGGTTTACTGTCAACGCTGTTTTCGTCTGCGTCACTATAATGAAATTACCGATGTCAACATTTCTGATGATGAATTTCGGACCCTACTTCACAGCGTTGGAGAAAGCGATGCTTTGGTGGTCAATGTCATTGATATTTTTGATTTTAATGGTTCGGTCATTCCAGGCCTACCACGGTTTGTTTCAGGAAATGATCTCCTTTTGGTCGGAAATAAAAAGGACATCCTACCTAAGTCTGTTAAGGATGGGAAGGTGACCCAATGGTTGACGGAACGGGCTCATGAAGCAGGCTTACGCCCTGTTGATGTACTGTTGACATCGGCTCAAAATAAGTATGCAATTAAGGATTTGATGTCTAAGATTGAGCAGTACCGTAAGGGACGTGATGTCTATGTGGTCGGTGTGACAAATGTTGGAAAGTCCACATTGATTAACGCAATCATCCAGGAGATTACAGGGGATAAGCATTTGATTACGACTTCCCGTTTTCCTGGGACAACGCTAGATAAGATTGAAATACCTCTAGATGATGGCTCTTATATTTACGACACACCAGGAATTATTCACCGTCATCAAATGGCCCATTATTTATCTGCTAAATACCTAAAATTTGCGAGTCCTCGTAAGGAAATAAAACCGAAAACCTATCAGCTACATCCAGAGCAGACCCTCTTTTTAGCTGGTTTGGGACGCTTTGACTTTATCAGTGGGGAAAAGCAGGGGTTTACCGCATTTTTTGACAATGAATTGCCACTCCATCGCACCAAGTTAGCAGGAGCTAGCGCTTTTTATGAAAAACATGTAGGTGGTTTGTTGCTACCACCAACTAGCATAGAATTAGAGAATTTTCCAGAATTGGTACGTCATGAATTTACCATTACGGAAAAGACGGATGTCGTATTCTCGGGTCTAGGGTGGATTCGCATCAGTGAATCAGCTAAAATTGCAGCCTGGGCACCAAGGGGAGTCGACGTTGTGATTCGGAAAGCAATTATATAATGATATAGAAAAAGGAACGACGATGACATTAACATCAAAACAAAGGGCTTTTCTCAATAGCCAGGCACATAGTTTGAAACCCATTATTCAAATTGGGAAGTATGGCTTGAATGACCAGATTAAGACGAGCGTCCGTCAGGCTTTAGATAGACGAGAATTGATCAAGGTGACGCTGTTGCAAAATACGGATGAAACAATCCATCATGTAGCAGAGACATTAGAAGAGGAAATTGGGGTAGATACTGTACAAAAGATCGGTCGTACCTTGATTCTCTTTAAGCAATCAAGCAAGAAAGAAAATCGAAAACTTTCGATTAAGGTGAGAGAAATCTAGTGCTATCTTCTCAAAAATGATGAGTTGGATAAGGAGTCGAAATGGCAATTGAACTTTTAACCCCCTTTACAAAGGTTGAATTAGAAGTTGAAAAGAAGGAAACCAATCGCAAGCAGGTTGGCATTTTGGGAGGAAATTTTAATCCTGTTCATAATGCTCACTTAATTGTGGCTGATCAGGTTCGCCAACAATTAAAGTTAGATGAGGTCTTGCTGATGCCTGAATTTTTGCCACCTCATGTTGATAAAAAAGAAACGATTGATGAATGGCATCGCTACAATATGCTGAAAATGGCTATTGCAGGAATTGAGGGGTTAGGCATTGAAACAACTGAGTTGGAGCGAAGAGGAATCAGTTACACCTATGATACGATGAAACAGTTGACAGAAAAGAATCCCGACACGGATTACTATTTTATCATCGGTGCAGATATGGTAGACTATCTACCTAAGTGGCATCGGATTGATGAATTGCTCCAACTGGTACAATTTGTCGGGGTACAACGTCCGCGCTATAAGGCAGGAACCTCTTATCCGATTATCTGGGTGGATGTTCCCTTGATGGACATCTCTTCAAGTATGGTGCGCCACTTTATCCAGCAAGGCCGTGTGCCAAACTTTATGTTGCCACATGAGGTCTTAGACTATATTGAAGAAAAAGGACTTTACAAATGATTGCAACTGATTTATCCTTTGACCGTCCGCAAGTCCTTGAAAAAATCAGTGGGGCTATGTCAGAGCAACGCTTTCGCCACGTTCTCGGTGTAGAGGCAGCAGCGCTTGAGCTGGCTCAGCAGTATGGTTGTGATGAAAGAAAAGCAAGCCTTGCGGCTCTACTTCACGACTATGCAAAGGAAGTAGCAGACCAAGTCTTTTTGGATTTGATTGACCAATACCAGTTAGGGGAAGAGTTGAAGGCTTGGGGAAATAATGTCTGGCACGGTATGGTTGGAGCTTATAAAATCCGTCAGGATTTCGGCTTGGAGGATCAAGACATTTTACAAGCTATTCAACACCATACAGTGGGGGCAAAGCAGATGACCCTACTCGATAAGGTTCTTTATGTAGCAGATTATATTGAGCCAAATCGTGATTTTCCTGGAGTAGAAGAGGCACGACAACTGTCCAAGCTATCACTGGACAAAGCAGTGGCTTTCGCGACAGCCCGTACCATCGCGCATCTAGCTCAAAAAAGGATTCCGATTTACCCCCAGACCATCGAAACCTATAATGCTTACATTGGCTATTTAAACCAATGATACTCTCTCAATGTTAGGGAGAATTGGATAGTGGTCTTTTGGGATGGTTGATGAGTAGTAGAGCTAGCTATCCTAAAAATGCTTAGGCTAGTGCTTGCTATTCCTATTATAAGGCAAGAAGTGAATGCAAAAAATCTATTTTATAGTGTCAGTCATGAGGTGAAATGTGAAAGAAAAAGAATTAGTAGAATTAGTTGTAAAAGCGGCAGACGAAAAACGTGCAGAAGATATCGTCGTACTGGATGTGATGTCCCTAACGAGTGTGACAGACTATTTTATCATTGCTAGCTCAATGAATAGCCGTCAACTAGAAGCAATCGCAGACAATATCCGTGAAAAAGTTAAAGAAGCGGGTTATATGGCGAGTCAAATTGAGGGCGACTCAGCAGGTGGTTGGGTACTCTTGGATCTCGGTGGTGTTGTGGTCCATATCTTCTCAGAAGAGATGCGTACCCACTACAATCTTGAAAAATTGTGGCATGGAGCTGAGACGGTCGATGTCAGCGAGTGGTTATAAGAACCTACATTACTGGTGAATACGTGTTCTAAGATTATTTCTGTTTGATTCGGCCGTTTCACTATCTGTGATTTCTCATCACATGTGGCTACAGTATGCGATGAAATCAAAAGGGATTAGATCACACAATGTATGACTCAGTTGGGAGAGCCGACTGAGTTTTTTTAGAAAGGAATAGTATGGCAACTTATGAAACGTTTGCCTCAGTCTATGATGCGATTATGGACGATAGTTTGTACGACAAGTGGACAGCGTTTAGCTTGAGGCATTTTCCAAAAGGAAAGAGTAAATTACTGGAATTAGCCTGTGGAACAGGGATTCAGTCTATTCGCTTCAAGGAGATGGGGCTTGATGTGACGGGACTGGATCTTAGCGGAGAGATGCTTGATGTGGCACGAAAACGCAGTCAAGAGGCGGGATTAGTGATTCCTTTTTTAGAGGGAAATATGTTGGATCTGTCTCACCTCGGTCAATTTGATATGGTGACGTGTTATTCGGATTCACTTTGCTATATGGAGGATGAAGTCGAGGTGGGACAGGTTTTTCAAGAAGTCTATCAGCACCTCACTGCGGGCGGTCGCTTCCTTTTTGATGTGCATTCAACCTATCAGATGGATGAGGTCTTTCCAGGCTACAGTTACCATGAAAATGCGGACGATTTTGCCTTTGTTTGGGATACCTATGCGGATGAGCCACCACATTCTATCGTTCATGAGTTGACCTTCTTTCTGCAGGAAGAAGATGGTCGCTTCAGTCGAGTGGATGAAATCCATGAAGAGCGAACTTACGACCTCTTAACTTATGATGTCTTGCTGGAGCAGGCGGGTTTTAAACAGGTCGCGGTTTATGCAGATTTTGAGGACAAGGAGCCAACAGAGACGAGTGCACGCTGGTTCTTTGTAGCAGAAAAATGACCATTACAGGGATTATTGCAGAGTTCAATCCCTTCCACAACGGGCATGCTCATCTACTTTCGCAAGCAAAAGGTGTAAAGATTATCGCTATGAGTGGGAACTTTACCCAGCGAGGAGAGCCTGCAGTTGTGGATAAGTGGATAAGGGCTGAAATGGCGCTTGAAAATGGAGCAGACTTGGTGGTCGAGTTACCTTTTTTAGTCAGCGTACAAGCGGCAGACTTTTTCGCAAAAGGGGCGGTCGATATTTTGGCTCGTCTAGGGATTGAACGCTTAACCTTTGGAACGGAGGAGCCTTTAGACTATGGGAAAATAGCAAGGCTCTATGAGAAGAAGCAGGATGAAATGGCGGACTTTTTGGCTCACCTACCCGATAGCCTCAGCTATCCTGAAAAAACACAGGCTATGTGGGAGGCTTTTGCAGGTCTGACTTTTTCGGGCAATACGCCCAATCATGTTTTGGGGCTTGCCTATGCCAAGGCTGTTGCAGGAAGTGGAATCGCTCTTCACCCTATTCAACGAAAAGGAGCGGGTTTCCATTCCTTGGATAGTCATTTGGAATTTGCTTCAGCAGCTGCTTTAAGAAAGCAAATTGATAATGCAGATTTTGTTAAGGCCTTTAGCCCCAGTGCAGAATGGATTATGCAGGCACCGCACGTTTCGTGGATAGACTACTTTCCTTACCTACGCTATCAGATTCTTACCAACCCAGATTTGACAGGGGTCTATCAAGTCAATCAAGAAATAGCAAGCCGTATCAAGGAAGGAGTGAAAACTGCCACCTCTATTGAAGATTTATTGGAAAAGGTTGCGACCAAGCGCTATACCAAGGCACGGATACGCAGACTGTTGACGTATATCCTCGTTCAGGCAAGGGAAACGCCACTTCCAGAAGCTATTCATATCCTTGGTTTTACAGAAAAAGGGCGCCAACATTTGGCGGGCTTGAAGCAGCAAGTGCCACTTGTCAGCCGGGTCGGAAAAGAGCCATGGGATAGCTTAACCCAGCAGGCAGATCGGATTTACCAACTAGGTCATCCCGACTTGCTTGAGCAGAATATTGGCCGAGTACCGATAGGAGTAGCTAGGAAGGCATGATGGACAGGAGAGAGCAGGAGACAGGTTCAATTACAAGATACAAAGGGCGTAAAAAACTCAAAGCGAAAATAGGATTGAAACAGTTCGGGGAACTGTTTCAACGGTTACCTAGAAATCAGAAAGTGACCACAGAAGCCTAAGCTAGGAAATAGGAAATTTGGTGGCTGAAAACCTCTACCGGAGGTTTTCAGCCGAGTTGTTATAAAAAAAGAGGCAGGAGTAGAATTCCTGCCTCGTAAATGTCTATAGTTTTATTAGTTGTTGCGTTCCTTGCGTGTGACTTCTTATAGGTCAGATGAGTTGACTAACCAAATAGGAACTCCAGAAAGGAAACGATATATCCTCTAAAAAAAGGAAGGACAAACAAGCCAACAAGGAATCCTAAAATAAATAATCGCATGTTTTTACTTTTCCATTTCATTGATTGAGACCTCCTTGAACGAAGCAACTATCTAGTGCAGAGTTGCTCCCATATCCGTAAGTGAATGCTATAGTAAAATAGGTGATTTGACGGGGTGACGAAGCCTCCTTTTGATTTTTAAAGAGTATGAATCTTCAGGAAGAGGGCAAGAATCTTCTCTTCTTGGAAGATTAGTTTACCCAGATGTGGAACATATCAGCATCAATTTCTTTTTTAAACATGATTGTATTTTCACGAATAGCATACTCAATCAATTTACTACCAGCTAAAACTAATAACGTATTGTCGTCAATTTGTTTAATATCCTTTAAGTAGTCTGTTTCAACTGATAATCCTAATTGAGATAAATCAACGAAATGTGATGTATGATTCCTTACATTAAATAGACTGAAACCGATTTTTCCTGAATCATTTCTCTCGTGTTCTATTGCTAACAAATCTTCATTTAATTCAAAAATATTAACGGGAGCAACTTCAGATAAATCAAAAAATTCTTTACGACCTGATTCCATGTCATAGTGAAAAACTTGTCCTAAAACGACTCTCTCTTTGGTAGCATTGATTCGATAGCCGCTTGAAACTGAATAGAATTGGTGCCTTCTAACAATACTATCGTGGAAAAAATAGGTGAACTCAGGATGGTCGTAGAGAATTTCTTGATTCTGTAGCTGTATTTTTTTGTTATCAAATGAAAAATGGTGCAGATACGTTGGGTAACTTCCCTCCCCTTTCACATAGGTTCCTAAAAAGTAAATATAGTCTCCATCATTTGAAAAGTCTGTAGTTATAATAGAATCGTTGAAAATATACTTATCTATTTCTTTTAAGTTGGCATCAAAAACTGCAATAAAACTATCGTCGGTATTTGCTTCCGAAGTGAAATAATAATCCGGTCCTACACCAGAAGATGTAAAAGCATAATCAGAAGTTTTATTATAGTTGATTTTTCCTGTTTTGAAATCAACAGATACTATTCTACCGACCACTCCTAACGGGGGTCCTTCTTCAGAAAATACTAAATAACGATTGGAAATTTCTGCACGTTTAAGGACTGGATTGATCTGTCCCTTAACTATCTCGACCTCATCATCAGAAACTTTCTGGAAGGTATTATTTTTTAACTTATAACCTTCAATATTGTGATAGCCGACTACATAAAAATCCACATCTGATTGTATAGAAAATTGCTCAGGTGCTGAGCTAAAGAGTCTTGGGATTAAGAGGAATGCTCCAATAGCAAGTAGCAGTATTGCAACGATAACTTTCCTGATTGTTGATTTATTGACCATAGATTATTTGTTCCTATAAACGATAGTAGTCTTAGAGTTAGTTACAAACTCTCCAGGGTGTACAGCGATAGCTGCTCCTAAATCATTATCACTTTTATTCAAATCAACTCCAGCAGTGTAGTAATAGGCTCCCCAAACTAATTGAGAACAATAAAAACTACCCGTTTGTTTTGTATTCCAAAAATTTAAATTGTATGGTTTTCCAACTTGGTTACCTGCCCATTGACCAGCGTTCCAGTCTTGCTCAACACTTGTATCATTGACACCAATCTGCCAGATAGTATGGGTACTACTTGTCCATTCTCCGCTTCTAAAACGAACTTTCTCTGTCACCCCTGGTGCTTCCGCAACAACATATGGTCTTTGGGGAGCAACGATAGCTGCATGCCAAGTATTGATTCTGCGGGTACCGATACCTTGATCTGTCACACAAATTAAACCATCTCGCCAACTCCAACCACCTAAGCGAGCTCTAAAATAGTTTTTTGTATCAAATGTAACAGGTTCTGATAAGCCATACTCAAGATATTCTTTTTCTTTACTCTCTATATTATTTAAAATACTTTCTTGCTCTGGAGTTAATTGAATATCATTCCCAACAGATTGATTCGCTTCAATATACAAATTCGTAGTTTCTTTTGCATAGATAGTTGTTGTATTTATTGTCACTGCTAGACATAACAGTGAGAAACTACTCAAGATTATAGATTTTTTCATAGTCCTGCTCCTTTCTAAATGTAAAGACTAGACACGAAAAACACGGTAAGGTCTCCAATAGCTTGATTCTAGTTACTCTCCTTTCTAACAAGCTATCCTCACCACTTTCTTCAGCTCCATCATACACCGATTCTCTAAAAAAACAAGTCTTTTTTTATTAAAATATTTATGTTATAATAGAAGGGTTGAGAGCTTTTATTGTCGTTTGTAATAGTAGGCTCCTGGTTCGTTTTGCTTCAACTTGGTCCTATTTTTGTATTTAATAGATGATTTGCTTGCTTATCTAAAGTAGAAATAAGAATTGGTCAAAAAAAGTCAAAAAAATCTCTTGACTTTTACTGACCAATGGTGTATACTAATGAATGTAAGGTTAGGAAACCTTACCAGCTCAATGTGTTATAGACTATCAATAATTTTTTTAAATTATTGGTCAGCAAACATCAAACAAAATAAACCTTATCTTTCCTTTTGTCTGAAAACTGGTCCAAACAGAGTAAGCGGCATTTCTTTTTTAGTCGAAAGGTCAGTTAAGGTCAATAAATGATGAAAAGAGGTATCAATATGAACCATAATGACTACAATTTTAATAACATGGATGACATTTTCAATCAACTGATGGGACGTATGGGAGGCTACCATACAGAGAGCCGTCGCTATCTAATCAATGGTCGTGAAGTGACACCCGAAGAGTTTGCCCATTACCGTGCAACAGGTCAGTTGCCACAAGTAGAAAGACAGGAGGGAGGTCAACAGAGTCCTCATTTCAAAAAAGATGGTATTCTTGCTAGACTCGGTCGGAACTTAACAGCTGAAGCAAGAGAAGGGAAACTAGACCCCGTTATTGGACGGAACAAGGAAATCCAAGAAACAGCAGAAATTCTTTCTCGAAGAACAAAAAATAATCCTGTTCTGGTTGGGGATGCGGGAGTGGGGAAGACAGCAGTGGTCGAAGGCCTTGCCCAAGCTATTGTGCATGGAGATGTGCCTGCCACGATTAAAGATAAGGAAGTCATTTCGATCGATATTTCAGGGCTTGAAGCCGGGACCCAATACCGCGGTAGCTTTGAAGAAACTATCCAAAATCTGATGGCAGAAGTGAAAGAAATGGGAAACATTATTGTTTTCTTTGATGAAATTCATCAGATTCTGGGAGCAGGTAGCACGGGTGAGGGAGGATCGAAAGGTCTTGCGGACATCTTGAAACCAGCCCTTTCTCGGGGAGAGCTGACTGTGATTGGAGCGACCACCCAAGATGAGTATCGCAATACCATTTTAAAAAATGCAGCTCTTGCACGTCGCTTCAATGAGGTCAAGGTTAATGCACCATCTGCAGAAGATACCTATAAAATCCTCCAAGGTCTCCGTGACCTATATGAAAAGCACCACAATGTGATGTTGCCTGATGAAGTCTTAAAAGCGGCAGTGGATTATTCTGTCCAATATATTCCACAGCGGAGTTTGCCAGACAAGGCGATTGATCTTCTTGATGTGACAGCAGCCCACCTAGCAGCCCAGCACCCTGTGACCGATATTCATGCGATCGAAGCAGAGATTGCTCAAGAAAAGGAAAAACAAGAGAAGGCGGTACAACAAGAGGATTATGAAGTAGCCTTGAATGCCAAGGTGCGCATTGAAGAGTTGGAAAGAAAAATCGAAGATCATGCACAAGACACTAAAGTGACGGCCAGTCTTAACGATGTGGCAGAGTCAATCGAGCGTATGACTGGTATTCCAGTTTCTCAGCTGGGTTCAAGCGATATTGAACGCTTGAAAGAAATGAGTAGCCGTCTAAAGACCAAGGTTATCGGTCAAGATGATGCAGTAGAGGCTGTGGCCCGTGCTATTCGTCGAAATCGTGCAGGTTTTGATGAAGGCAACCGCCCAATCGGTAGTTTCCTCTTTGTGGGTCCGACTGGAGTTGGAAAGACGGAGTTGGCAAAGCAGCTAGCTCTTGACCTCTTTGGAACCAAAGAAGCGATGATCCGCTTGGACATGTCAGAGTATAGCGACCGTACAGCAGTTTCCAAATTGATCGGAACAACGGCGGGATATGTAGGCTATGATGATAACCAGCATACCTTGACGGAACAGATTCGCAGAAATCCTTATGCCATTATCCTTTTAGATGAGATTGAAAAGGCAAATCCACAAGTCATCACCCTGCTTCTTCAGGTCCTTGATGATGGACATTTGACAGATGGTCAAGGAAATAGGGTGAATTTTAAAAATACCGTGATTATCGCAACGTCAAATGCAGGATTTGGTTATGAGGGAGCAATCAGCCAAGATGACCAGCCTGAGATTATGGAGCGACTGAAACCCTTCTTTCGACCAGAATTTCTTAACCGTTTCAATGCAGTCATTGAATTTCGTCACCTTGGAAAAGAGGAGCTAGCAGACATTGTCGAGTTGATGCTGGCGGAAGTGAATCAGATGTTGGTGAAAAAAGGCATGCATCTGGATGTGACAGCGAGTGCTAAAGCCTACTTGATCGAGCAGGGATATGATGAAGTCATGGGAGTGCGTCCGCTCCGCCGGGTCATCGAGCAAGAGATCCGAGATAAGGTAACAGACTTCTACCTTGATCACTTGGAAGTTAAGGAGCTTCTCGCAGATATGGTAGATGGTAAACTGATGATACAAGAGCATTTAAACAAGGGATGAAAAATAGGCTGAGACGAATAGTCCAGCCTATTTTTAACGCCGAGCAGTTGAGGTAAAGGTAATTTTGTCAGGGCGGTAGCTGATACTACCGTATTGAAAGGCTTGGCCGTTGTCGAGGTAGCTGGTACTTGTGACAACGACTACCATATCATAGTTTCCTAAGTCAAGACTCTGACGCTCTTCTTCGTTAGCGTAACGAAAGGAGATTTCACGCTGGGAGTGGCTGATGGTTAGGTTGAGTTCCTGCTCCAGATAGTGATAGATGGAACCTTCTACGATGTCACGATTGAGATAAGGGACGATTCGACGGTCAAAATAGGAAATTTCATGCTCGACAGCCTCCCCGTTAATGGTACGGGTTCGACCGATACGATAAAAGTCGACACGCTCATCTACATGAAATGCTTTCATCAGGAGGGGTTCCCCTTGAACAATGGAGAGACTGGTCAGTTTGGTTTTGATATCATGGGTATGAGGTCGGTTCAATTCGCCAACAGTCTTGAGGGCAGACAGAGATTGTGGCTTGCTTAATGGTGGCTCTAGCACAATGGAGTTTCGACCCTGTTGCTTCTGGAAATACCCCTGTTACAATCTTTTTCTTAATATCTTCATAGACGGTTTGGTATTTACTCATCCCAGTCCTCCTCTCTGTTAATCTGTTAAGTAGTATACCATAAAAGGAATGATATTTATACGTACAAGTGTTGAAAATGCCTTACAATGACGCAAAGGAATACACTGTTACGTAAAAGTTGTTGACAAAAGCAAACGTTTGCGTTAGAATGAAGAAGTAATGGAAAAGAAAGGAATACCTATATGACAAATCGTACAAGCGGTGTCTTGATGCACATTACGTCTCTACCAGGGAAATTTGGCATTGGGACATTCGGGAAAGAAGCCTATGATTTTGTAGATTTCTTGGTAGAAACAAGGCAAACCTATTGGCAGATTCTTCCCTTGACAACGACCAGCTACGGGGATTCTCCCTATCAGTCCTTTTCTGCCATTGCAGGAAATACCAATTTAATTGATTTTGATTTACTGGTCGAAGCTGGTTGTTTGCAGGTTAAAGACTATGAGAAAGTGAACTTTGGAGAAGATCCAGAAGTGATTGACTATGCTCGGTTATTTACGACCCGTCGTCCGATTTTGGAAATGGCGGTAAAAGGGTTTTTAGCCCAAGATAAACAGCTGGCAGCATTTAGAGAATTTGAAAAGGCTAATTCATCCTGGTTAAACGACTATGCTGAGTTCATGGCGATTAAAGAATATTTTGGAAACAAGGCGCTTCAGGAGTGGGAGGACAAGAAAGTCGTTGCCCGCAATGAAGAAACGCTAGAAAAATATCGTCAAGATTTGGCAGATCAAATTGACTACTTCAAGGTGACCCAGTACTTTTTCTTTAGTCAGTGGCAGGAATTGAAAGCCTATGCCAACCGTAAGCATATTAAGATTATCGGAGATATGCCGATTTATGTTTCGGCAGATAGCGTGGAAGCCTGGACCAAGCCCCATCTTTTTAAACTAGATAGTGAGCGTAAACCACTTTATGTGGCAGGTGTTCCTGCGGATAACTTTAGCGCCGATGGCCAGCTTTGGGGGAATCCGCTTTATGACTGGGACCAGCATGAAAAGACAGGCTTTAGCTGGTGGCTCTATCGCATTCATGAAAGTTTTAAACTCTATGATGTTTTGCGGATTGACCATTTCAAAGGTTTCTCTGATTTCTGGCAGGTGGCAGGAGATGCTACAGTGGCTAAGGTCGGTACCTGGGAACCAGGACCAGGCTATAGTCTCTTTAAGGTGGTCAAGGAGGCCTTGGGTGATCTTCCTATCATCGCTGAAGATTTGGGGAATATCGATGCTAAAGCGCGGAAATTGCTGAACGATTGTGGTTATCCTGGTATGAAAATCTTGCAGTTTGGCTTAGAGGATGTCACTGGTAAGAGCATCGACAGCCCACACCGTTGCATTCCCAATTCGGTATCCTATACGGGAACCCATGACAATGATGTTATCAATGGCTGGTATAATGGCTTGACAGCAGAACAACAGGAATATATTGATGATTACAGCAACCGCAAGCCCATTGAGCCAGTCACACAGGCCATGCTTCGTGTCCTATTTGCGACGGTCAGTGATACAGTCATTGCCACCATGCAGGATATTTTAGATCTACCAGGATCATCGCGCATGAATATGCCATCTACTATTGGTGGTAACTGGCAATGGCGAATGAAGGCCGAAGATTTAACCCAAGAGAAGAAAGACTTCTTAGTGAAAATTACGACATTATATCAACGAGGAAATGAACAAAATGACTAACTTTACAACTTTTGCAGAGGCACATACCGCTAAAAAACTAGCAGAATTATCCAACGAGGAAATCTACTTCCAACTATTAAGCTATGTCAAAGAAGCAGCAGCACCTAAACCCAAAAATACCGGGAAACGGAAGGTCTACTATATCTCAGCAGAGTTTCTCATCGGAAAACTCTTGTCCAATAATCTGATTAACCTAGGTATCTATAAGGATATTCAGGCGGAACTTGCTGCAGCAGGGAAATCACTCAGTCAAGTAGAAGATGTGGAGCCAGAGCCATCACTTGGAAACGGTGGACTGGGTCGCTTAGCTTCCTGCTTTGTAGACTCCATGTCAACGCTTGGTATCAATGGAGAGGGAGTTGGTCTCAACTATCACTGTGGTCTTTTTAAGCAAGTCTTTGCCAAGAATGAGCAAGAAGCAGAGCCAAACTTTTGGATTGAAGATCAATCATGGTTGATTCCTACTGACATCAGCTACGAAGTGCCATTTAAAGATTTTACCTTGACATCTAAGTTAGACCGTTTGGATATTTTAGGCTACAAAAAAGACACTAAAAATTACCTCAACTTATTTGATATAGAGCGTGTTAACTATGATTTGATTGAAGAAGGTATCTCCTTTGATAAGACAGATATTAAGGAGAACTTGACTCTCTTCCTTTATCCAGATGATTCAGATAAAAACGGTGAATTGCTTCGGATTTACCAGCAATATTTCATGGTGTCAAATGCTGCCCAACTCTTGATTGATGAAGCGCTTGAGCGGGGAAGCAACCTGCATGACCTCGCAGAGTATGCCTATGTCCAAATCAATGATACCCACCCATCAATGGTGATTCCAGAATTGATTCGACTCTTGACGGAAAAACATGGCTTGGACTTTGCAGAAGCTGTGGAAATTGTTCGCAATATGACTGGCTACACCAACCATACCATTTTGGCAGAAGCCTTGGAAAAATGGCCACTTGCCTTCTTGGAAGAAGTGGTGCCACACTTGGTTGCCATCATTAAAGAGTTGGACGCTATGGTCCGTGCGACATATCAAGACCCTGCAGTTCAAATTATCGATGAAACAGGTCGTGTGTACATGGCCCACATGGATATTCACTTCTCTAATTCGGTCAATGGGGTGGCAGCCCTCCATACGGAGATCTTGAAAAATTCTGAATTAAAAGTCTTTTATGACCTGTATCCAGAGAAATTCAATAATAAGACAAACGGGATTACCTTCCGACGCTGGTTGGAATTTGCTAACCAAGATTTGGCAGACTACATCAAGGAATTGATTGGAGAAGGCTATCTTGAAAATGCGACAGAACTTGAAAAATTACAGGCTTATGCCGATGACAAGAATGTCCATGCCAAATTAGCCGAAATTAAATTCAACAATAAGCTAGCCCTCAAACGCTATCTCAAGGATAACAAGGGAATTGACCTAGATGAAAACTCTATTATCGATACGCAAATCAAGCGATTCCATGAATACAAACGCCAACAGATGAATGCCCTTTATGTGATTCATAAGTATTTGGAAATTAAGAATGGAAACCTACCAAAACGTAAGATTACCGTTATCTTTGGAGGGAAGGCTGCACCAGCCTATATCATCGCCCAAGACATTATTCACTTGATTTTATGTCTATCAGAATTGATCAACAATGATCCAGAAGTCAGTCCATATCTCAATGTCCATTTGGTGGAAAACTACAATGTAACTGTTGCTGAAAAGTTGATTCCTGCAACGGATGTTTCTGAGCAAATTTCCCTTGCTTCAAAAGAAGCCTCTGGGACAGGAAACATGAAATTTATGTTGAATGGTGCTTTGACCTTGGGAACGATGGACGGTGCCAACGTAGAGATTGCAGAGCTTGCAGGCAGTGACAATATTTACACATTCGGTAAGGACTCTGATACGATTATCGACTTGTATGAGACTGCTGGCTACGTATCACGCGAATACTATGCAAATGATGAGGACATCAAGCGTGCTGTTGACTTTATCGTCAGCGAGGACTTGGTACGCTTGGGGAACAGCGAGCGCTTGGAGCGCTTGTACCAAGAACTGTTGAACAAGGACTGGTTCATGACCTTGATTGATTTGAAAGAGTACATTGCGATGAAAGAACAGGTATTCTCAGACTACGAAGATCAAGATACTTGGAACAAGAAAGTCATTCACAATATTGCAAAAGCTGGTTTCTTCTCGTCAGATCGCACGATTGAACAATACAATCAAGATATCTGGCACAGTTACTAATCGTCGGGAGACATCGACATGAAGTTACTAACGCTCAATGTCCATGCCTGGTTGGAGGACAATCAGGTGGAGAAAATGGAGGTTTTGGCACGAACGATTGCTGAAAAGCAGTATGATGTAGTAGCCCTTCAAGAGGTCAATCAGCTGATGACGGCGCGTGCGGTGACAAAGGATCTAAAAGAAGATAATTATGGCTTGCTCTTGGTGGAGAAGATTAACCAGATAAGTTCGGAGCCATATTCCTTATTTTGGAGCAATTCACATATTGGCTATAGCAAGTATGATGAGGGCATCGCCTTTCTCACCAAACTACCCGTTTACGACGTGGATCCGTTTTATTGTACTAAGCAACAAACGCTAGATTCCATCCTATCTCGGAAGATTGTTGGGATTACGGTTGCTTATGGGGGACAACTTGTTGATTGCTATTCCTGTCATATGAATCTTCCAGATTGTCAGGAGGAGAGACTGACTGACAATCTTCGGACGATTCTAAGTCGAACTAGTCATTCCCGTCTAAAAATCTTAATGGGGGATTTTAATACGGATGCGATTTCTGCCTCAGCTGATTATGAAGCCATTAAAGGAGTCGGACTACTCGATACCTATGAATTAGCTCAAAAAAGAGATGCAGGGATTACGGTAGCAAAAGCCATTGACGGTTGGAACGGTCATGGCGAAGAAAAGAGAATCGATTATATCTTTTTAAATCAGAAGCGGGAAGTCCTTTCAAGTCAGATTATCTTTAATGGGAAGAATCAAACGGTCATTTCAGATCATTTTGGTCTGGAAGTAGAGCTAAATGTTTAGGAGAATAAAGATGAAAAAATTTCTCAGTTTTGAATTTTGGCAAAAATTCGGAAAGTGTTTAATGGTGGTCATTGCCGTTATGCCTGCGGCAGGCTTAATGGTCAGTATCGGTAATTCCCTCCCCCTATTGAGTGCAGATTCTGAACTCTTGGCTCGAATCGGTAATATCATCGCTCAGATCGGTTGGGGGATTATCGGAAATCTTCACCTCTTGTTTGCTCTAGCTATCGGTGGTAGCTGGGCGAAGGAACGTGCTGGAGGGGCCTTCTCAGCAGGTCTTGCCTTCATCCTCATTAACCTGATTACAGGTAATTTCTTTGGGGTTACGGTTGATATGCTATCAGATACCCAAGCGCATGTTAGCACGGTTTTTGGGACGCAGATTCCTGTTGCTAACTACTTTGTCAACGTCCTTGGTCAACCAGCCCTTAACATGGGAGTCTTTGTCGGAATCATTGCTGGTTTTGTTGGAGCGACAGCCTTTAACAAATATTACAACTACCGCAAATTACCGGATGCCCTGACCTTCTTTAACGGCAAACGCTTTGTACCGTTTGTGGTCATCTATCGTTCGGTCTTGGTGGCTCTTGTCTTAGCCATCTTCTGGCCTCTCGTCCAAACAGGTATTAACAGCTTTGGTAAATGGATTGCAAATTCACAAGATACTGCACCAGTCCTTGCACCGTTTATCTACGGGACCTTGGAGCGTCTCTTGTTGCCATTTGGTCTCCACCATATGTTGACGATTCCAATGAATTACACCTCACTTGGTGGTACCTATGAAATCATGACAGGTGCCCAGGCAGGTCAGCAAGTATTTGGCCAAGACCCATTGTGGTTGGCCTGGATTACAGATTTGATCAACCTCAAAGGAGCAGGGGATACTAGCCAGTATAACGACTTGCTAGCAACTGTTACACCCGCTCGTTTCAAGGTTGGACAGATGATTGGCTCAACGGGTATCCTAATGGGATTGACCCTTGCCATGTACCGCAATGTAGACCCTGATAAGAAGAAAAAATACAAAGGGATGTTTGTATCGTCTGCTCTTGCGGTTTTCTTAACAGGAGTGACAGAACCGATTGAATACATGTTTATGTTTGCCGCTATGCCCCTTTATGCAGTCTATGCGGTGATTCAAGGTGCAGCCTTTGCCATGGCTGATATTGTGAATCTTCGTGTGCATTCATTCGGAAATATTGAGTTCTTGACCCGTACACCAATGGCCTTGAAGGCAGGGATTGGACTTGATGTGGTGAACTTTATTTGGGTATCTGCCCTCTTTGCGGTTCTCATGTACTTCATCGCAGACTTTATGATTAAGAAGATGAATCTGGCAACAGCAGGCCGCAATGGAAACTATGATGCTGAAACTGCAGACGATACTCCGGTTTCTGGAGATGCGGGGGTTGCAGATGGCAATTCTCAGGTTGTGCAGATTATCAACCTGTTAGGTGGTCGTGACAATATTGCAGATGTGGATGCCTGTATGACTCGTCTGCGCGTCACCGTTAAGGATGTTGAAAAAGTCGGAGAAGAGCTTGCTTGGAAGCAGGCAGGAGCAATGGGCTTGATTATCAAGGGGTCTGGTGTGCAGGCGGTCTATGGACCAAAAGCAGATGTCTTGAAATCTGACATCCAAGACTTACTTGATTCTGGGCTTGAGATTCCTAAAACCAGTATCGTGGTTAGCGAGGAGGCTCTTTCGGCAGAACCATTTAAAGGTATTACAGCAGAAGTACACTCTGTAGCAGACGGACAGGCAAAGGCTATCACAGAAGTGAGCGACCCAGTATTTGCACAAAAAATGATGGGAGACGGCTATGCAGTCGATCCTGCAAACGGCAATGTCTATGCACCGGTCTCTGGGCTTATCACCAGTGTCTTTCCAACCAAGCATGCAATCGGTCTATTGACAGATAGTGGCTTGGAGGTCTTGGTCCATGTTGGCTTGGATACAGTTGCTCTGAACGGCGTACCATTTTCTGTCAAGGTATCAGATGGACAACGTGTAGAGGCAGGAGAATTGCTCCTTGTTGCAGACCTTGAGGCTATTAAATCAGCAGAGCGTGAAACCACCATTGTGGTTGCCTTCACCAACACTGCTGAGATCAAAGCCGTCCACTTACAAAACCTTGGTGCAGTGAATAAAGATACCCTTCTTGCTCAAGTAGAATTGTAACTTTTTCCCTCTTCCCATAAAAGGATGATTCATAGTTGAGAGATAAGTCACTTTACGTTCCTATTTTATCCATGAGTGGCTTTAGCCCCCCATATCTTGTATGGACAGAAAATCCCTAGCTTTGGCTAGGGATTTTTGTAAAGTTTTTAGTCCAATAGGTTGTGTTTTTTTGAAAAATATGCTAGCATAAAATAAATGTATTATTTTTACTCTATCCGCTTTCTACAGAGGGGATAGGATGATAAGAATACCGGAAAACATATGAAAAGAGGCTTGTGAAAAAGAGGTTATGAGGAAGTTTTTACAAAATGTTGTGACAGAAGTCGTTTATTACTTGGAGTTGATTCTATCAGCGATTTTGGCCATTGCACTCCTTATCTTGTCGCTTCTTTTATTGGGCGATTTAGTGTTAGCTATTCCAGAGGGGATTCAAGGAGATAATTTCTTACAAGAATTTTTAAATCGCACGATTACACTTGCAGTTGGAGTTGAGTTTATTAAGATGTTATGCAAGCAGTCACCACGTACAGTGATTGAAGTGCTCCTTGTTGCCATTGCCCGTCAGTTGATTGTTGAGCATGCCTCCAGTGTAGACTACCTTATCGGAATGGTGTCGGTCGCTATCTTATTTGCAGTGAGGAAGTATCTCTTTATCCAGTTCGACGATTCAGATAATATCGTGATGCGAGCGAGTCAGAAGGTGAAGGTAGCCAACATCATTGCCCGTGTCAAAATTCCAGGAGAAAAAGGTGAAACCTTGCGTGATTTTGTTGTACGCAAACTGAATGAGGAAGAAAAGACCGTCTCCATCGGTGCCTGTGTGTATTTGAAAAACATAGCGCTCCGCGTGGATAATATGCACGGTGAACGAGTGACCCGTGTGGAGATTATTAAGAGTATGTATTAGCAGAGAAAGTAGACATAGGTCTGCTTTTTTATGATATAGAAAGGTCAAAAGTAAGCTAGGATTGATAGCTCTTCTTTTTTTGTAAAAAACATAAAAATATGTTGACAAAACAAAGAAATTATGTATAATTATACTATGCGTGAGTTTATTATTATGAGTGAGTAGAGGAGGAATACTACATGGTAAAAATGAATTTAAAAAACTTGTCGTCAAAACTTTTGAAGATTAAAAGCATGCCTCTAAGTGGATGCGGCACAAAGAGAACTCAACAGACAAAAGGTAATTTAGCCTAACAGTATATTATCGGAATATAGATTCTATAGTGATGATAGCTGTTTGATTTATAGATAGGGTAGCTTAGCGATAAAATTAGCAAAGTTTAGTATATAAAGTATGTTTAATTACTTTAAATTTGAATAAAAAATCATTTTCATAATGAATAAACTTGCGTATCTGTTTGAGAGGAGATTTCATAGTGTGCTTGGATTAAATTGTAATAATTATTATCATTATCTTGGAAGAGATATGATTGTCATGGGAGTAGATGAACAATATATTTTAAATGAATTTCAGTCTAGGATACTGACAATGCTTAATCACTCTCTGGGAATAGATGAAATTGCTTCTGAATTTTTAAAAATTGTAGATGACAGCACATACAAGGATATAAAATTCTTGATTAAAGATACAATTAATCAGATGCAACAGTATAATTTGATTTCTGAAACGGATTTTAAAAGTAGTGTAAAGATTTATGGTGAGCAAAACAAATATTATCCTAAAAAAATAGTTATTGAATTAACGAATAAGTGTCATTTGGAGTGTGTACATTGTTTTAAAGAGGCAGGACCCAGTAGAAGAAATTTTGTAAAGGCAGAAGATTTACTTGATTTTTTAGAAAAATTGAAAGGAAAAGTTTATGAAATCCAGCTAACAGGTGGAGAGCCTATGGCTCATCCGTCCTTTGATAAGATTTTAAAGTATGTGTTGGAAAATTATAAGATAGTGACAATAACTACAACGGCACATTTAATTAATTCACGAAATATTGACAAATTAAAGGGAATTTCTTTTGTGCAGGTCTCTCTCTATCATCATACTTCAGAAATTCAAGATAAAATTACGAATGGGAAAAACTCTCTATCAAAAACAATTAGAGGAATAGAGTACCTGAATAATGCAGGGATTGCATATTCTGTGACTAATATAGTCAGAAATAGTTTGCTAGATGAATTTGATAAGTACATTGAGTTTTTGATTGAAAATAATGTAAAGGAAGTTAGATTTGGCTTACTTAGTAGTCTGGGAAGAGGACGTAAAACTGATTCAGATTGGTTTTTGAGTAAAGAAGCAGTAGAAGAGTTTTATGATTTACTGATAAAGAAAAATAAGGAATATAGAGATTTAATAAAAATACATACATGGGAAGAAGACTGTTCGACTTTCTTTAAAAATGTAACGGATAACACAATGAAATGTGGAGCGGGAGTTATTGAATGGACAATTAGTGAGAATGGTTTTATTAAACCCTGCACATTTTTTCCAGATTCGTATTATACTTCTTATAGTATAGGTAATTTTGAAGACTACGTCACATGTAATCATTCGGATGAGATAGTCAGCGGGATAAATGAGTGGGAAAAGAGGTTACATTCAGTTGGTCTATCAACAAAAAATATTTGCGAAGAAATTTATAAAGTAGTAGGAGTACCAGATGAAAAATAAGTATTTTTGGCTGACATTGGGATGTATTTTTATGGTCGCTCTTTTGAATACTGGCTTTTTCTACCAGTATCGTGGTGTGATGGATGCTCTATCACAGCAACAGCTGAACCTATTTCTGGAACGAATTTTGTTGATGGGGCTGACAGTTGTGACCATGCTCTTTTTTGAGTATGGGCGGCAGATGCTAAATATTATCTACTTAAATCAGGTTGGCTTTAGGATACATGCAACTATTTTGGGGAATATTTTTAGAAAGAACTATAACGAATATACAGAACATGTATCGGGGTACTATATGTCTCAACTGAACAATGATATTGAACGTGTCAAAGACAATTATTATGACGCGCTATTTACCATTTTTCAAAGCGCTTGCTCTTTTTTACTGGCTAGTTTTGCCTTGCTCAGTTTGGATGTCCCGACCGCCAGTTTTGTGATTGTCACCTCTTTTTTACCAGTGCTGATTCCTTATTTCTATCGGAATCGATCTCGCCAGCTTCAAAATGCAATATCAGATAGACAAGCCACCTACAATACGAGATTGTCTGACATCCTCGAAGGATACTTGAATATAAAAAACTGTGTCCACTATCCTGCTGTGATGAAAGACCTTAAGGAGCGATATAATCGGATCAATGATGCAGGTGAGCGCTTGGCACGCACGACTACAACAATGCGAATAATTGTCGGTCTTGTCTTTTATACCATTACCATTCTTACCATTTTAATAGGTGGTTTTCAAGTGTTTTCAGGTGCCTTAACCTTAGGAGGTTTGACAGCCATTTTGACCATCTCAGAGCAGTTAGTTGATCCTATTAACAGTATCGCAGCCTCTTTTTTGGACATGCATGCTGTGAAAGACATCCATCAACGATTGAATCCTATAATGGGAAATCCTCTGCCTTCTTCACCTAATGAAGGATTAGATAGCGAACGTTTTGAAACCTTGGAGATTCATGACCTAACCTATCAAATGAGCAGTCGCATTCTGTTTCAGTCTTTTAATTATCGTTTTGAGAAGGGGAAGAAGTATCTGATGAAAGGAAAAAGTGGGAGTGGGAAATCAACATTGGCCCTCTTGTTGACAAAGAATATCCCTATTCAAGCAGGTGAGATTGTGTTAAATAATCAATCCTTTGCCACTCTTTCTTATAGATCGATTCAAAACAAAATAGCTTATCTTTCCCAGCATTCTCGCCTATTTCAAGAGAGTGTCCGTTATAATCTGACCTTAGGAAGTCCAGTATCAGACAAAAAGTTATTGGAATTATTAGCAGTAGTTGGATTACAGGAGCGTTTTCCTGATAGTATTTCCTTAGATGAAGTGATATCAGATGAAAGTAGTCTGTCTGGAGGTCAAAGGCAACGCTTATTGCTTATCCGAGCCTTGCTGGAAGAAAAAGATATTTTATTATTGGATGAAAGTTTATCAGCATTGGATGATAGGACATTTCAGCAGGTTGAGCAATACTTGTTAGCAATCCCTCATTTAACCTTGATTCACATCTCTCATAGGGAATCAGAACATGATGATGCACGATACGATGCTATTATTGATTTAGATGGCTATCTCCTGTAGTCTGTTGTGATAAGTTCCTGACAGGTGGTCATGCCATTGATAGTCTATCAGAAGCTAGCTTTGTTACCTTATTTTCCGATTTTTGCTAAGAGTGTGAAAGCCTATTCGCATCTTGAACTCTACCTTGAGAGTCTTAGATTTTAATGTTTATAGAGTATCAGTGTAAGACATTATTCAGAGAATCGTTCCTTTCGTATGGAGTGAGCATGACTCACAGGACTGATAGCAAGATGGGAATAGAGGGAAGAAGTTAAGGAACCGTTTGATAGACACAAAGCGAACAAAACCTGTTTTCTAACAATTAGAAACATTGGTTTGTTCGCTTTTGCTCTGTGAGTGTTTACTGTTATTTCTTCTCTTACGGATGGTGTTGGCTTCTATTTTTATAGGCTATATAGAGGCAAAAGAGGGAGCTTCCTAGGCTTCCTAGGAGAATGAAGGCAGGGAAAATGGTACGTAGGAAGGCAAATGGGGTTTCAAAAAGAAAGGCTAGCCAGAAGCTACTGCCGGATTTTTCCCATAGACCAGAGGTCAGGTATAGTTCTTTAAGGTTCCAGAAGTTTTGGAAATGATTGTGGTTGACTTGAAAGAAGATGATAGACTGTACCATAGAAATTGAGAAGAACAGGAGGGCCTGTTTTCTCACTCGCTGATAAAGAGCTTGGCGAGATTCGTCATCTGAAAACAGTTCAGTATCCTCACTGTAGGCAGTATGAGCGAAATACTGGAAGCTATGGCGATTGCTACCGGGAATGAGCTTCCAGCCGCATTCAGCAAAAAGAGAGAGATACTCGAGATAATCTTGAGTAGAAGTAAACTGCCGGTAGTCCAGGCGTACGATGGGAATGTCGGCTTCTTGCTGGACTCTTTCAAAACTGTAGCCTGCAGTGTAAGGGTGAACCCTGATGAGACGGTAGCCTTGGGCTTGGATTTGGTTAATCCAGTTTTCTTCTTTTGAAATGGAAACAAATAGTCTGTGCTTTTTCATGGGGTGCCTCCTCAAAAATCAAACTGGCTGGCAAGTGTACTCAATTTGCGAATTCGTTCAGTTTCAAGGGCTAGAATAGACTTTCCTATTGGGGTAATATGGTACATCTTTCTGCGACTATCTGTGCTTGGTACAGCGATAATCCAACCCAACTTGAGTAGGTTTTCAATGGCTCCATACATGGTACCAGCAGCGATTCTGACCTCACCTTCGCTCATGGTTTCCACATCCTGCATAATGGCATAACCGTGGTTTGTCTTAAGTAGAGCCAGTAGGATGTAGTAGGTGGTCTCTGTCAGAGGTAAATGTTGATTTCGTCTCATTCTAATCTCCTTTCCTTGTATAGTTCAACTGTATAGTTATATTATATATCGTGCGACTGTATATGTCAACTGTCTAATAAAAATAGCACCTATCTTCTCAAATAGGCAATCTTATGGTATAATAAAACGATTGAAAAAATGTAGGAGGTTCCTTATGGGACGGAAATGGGCGAATATTGTAGCTAAAAAAACAGCAAAGGACGGAGCAAACTCTAAAGTTTATGCCAAGTTTGGTGTCGAAATCTATGCCGCAGCTAAAAAAGGTGATCCAGATCCAGAGACGAATACAGGCTTGAAGTTCGTTATCGATCGTGCGAAACAGGCGCAAGTACCAAAGCATATCATTGACAAGGCTATTGACAAGGCGAAGGGAAATACCGATGAGACCTTTGTAGAAGGTCGCTACGAGGGCTTTGGACCAAATGGTTCGATGCTCATTGTTGACACTCTTACTTCTAACGTTAACCGCACAGCAGCAAACGTGCGTGCAGCTTTTGGTAAGAACGGTGGCAATATGGGAGCCAGCGGCTCAGTTTCTTACTTGTTTGATAACAAAGGGGTCATTGTTTTTGCCGGTGACGATGCAGACAGTGTCTTTGAACAACTGCTGGAGGCAGATGTGGATGTGGAAGATGTAGAAGCAGAAGAAGGAAGCATCACTGTATACACTGCTCCTACAGACTTACACAAAGCTCTTGTAGCCTTACGTGAGGCTGGCACAAGTGAGTTTCAAGTGACAGAATTAGAAATGATTCCTCAGTCAGAAGTAGTTTTGGAAGGCGACGATCTTGCCACTTTTGAGAAGCTATATGATGTTCTTGAAGATGATGAAGATGTCCAAAAAATCTATACCAACGTAGAAGGATTTTAACGATATAGTCGTTTAGTTTATACCTAAAGGTAGCCACAGCTGTAATTGACTAAATCTGAAACAGCTGCGTCTCTTTTATTACTTCGATGAGTGAAAAGCTCCAGTGGAGGTTTTCAGCCTACCACCTTTCATTAAAAAAGTGGTAGTTGGAAACTCCGTTTCCCTATTTCCAACCTTGCCCACTTCGCTCTCCCAGACTAGTGGCGCAAGGACTAAAAGTAAACTAAAAGACGATAAAACGCCCCTTAGGATAGTTCTAAGAGGCGTTTTATATTTGTTGGTCATTCTTTGCTGAGCAGTTGGGAAAGAACCAACTTTCTCATCTATCGTTAGGAGGTAGGGATAAGATGATATAAATAGGGGACAATCAATTCCCCCTCTAATTCTTCTAGAGACTGAATCCAGCGATAATCAGTATGCTCTTCTGGATCCAGAAGAATAGGAGCTTGATCAATCAAGTGTGCAGCATAGATTAGCCGTGTAAAGACTATCTGCTGTTCATTATCAAGCTGGCTATCTTCGTAGAGAATATTGGAAAGTACAATGTGTTGATGACATTCTTCTAGTGTTTCACGAAGAGCTGCAACTTGTGGCAGTTCTCCCAGTTCTACACCACCTCCAGGAATATCCCAAAATGCGGGGGGGGGGGGTAGACATTTGCCTGTCCTCGTTTGATAGTAGAGCGTTTGAGGACAAGATAGGCTTGATTGTGCTGAATCAGGGCGTGGGCAATCAGTCTGACCGACATATTATTCTCCTATTTTCCTAAACAGAATTGGCTAAAGAGTTGGGTAATCAGCTCATCTGGTGCGGCATCGCCAGTGATTTCTCCAAGAATCTGCCAACAACGGGTCAGATCTACTTGAAGTAGATCGACAGGCATCGCCATTTCAAGTCCTTCATTAACCGCCTGTAAGGCTTGGACAGCCTGTTCAATGAGAGAAATATGGCGAGCATTGGAGAGGTAGGTGGCATCTTGCTCTGCCAGCCCTGTTTGTTCAAAAAAGAGTTGGTTGATGCGCTCTTCAATCTGGTCGATATTTTGATGGTGAAGGACAGAGATGGCAATGCTATCAGCGGGTAGTTGCTCTTGCTCAATGTGGATAGGCAGATCTGTTTTGTTGAGCAGGATAATCCGATGACTATCTTGACTCATCGCCAGCAGTTGGCGATCTTGCGGGGTCAGTGCTTCACTGGCATTTAGAACCAAGAGGACCAAATCAGCTTCTTCTAGGGCTTTTCTAGAACGTTCAACCCCTATCTTTTCCACAACATCGTCTGTTTCACGAATCCCTGCGGTATCGATCAGTTTGAGAGGGATACCGTTGATATTGACATATTCTTCAATGATGTCGCGAGTTGTTCCTTCAATGTCGGTGACGATAGCTTTATCCTCTCGTAAAAGGGTATTTAATAAGCTCGATTTACCGACATTGGGACGGCCGATAATAGCTGTTGCGATTCCTTCGCGGAGGATTTTTCCTCGACGTGCCGTTTTGAGTAGGCTTTCTAGTAATTGTTGAAATTCCAAGGTTTTATCACGGACCAGTTCGGTCGTGGCTTCTTCAACATCATCATATTCAGGATAGTCAATATTGACCTCAATTTGAGCCAAGGTATTGAGAATCTCTTGTCTAGTATCATTGATGAGTGTAGAGAGCGAGCCATCTAGTTGTTGAACGGCTTGGTGCATCGCCTTGTCTGTCTTAGCGCGAATAATATCCATGACAGCTTCTGCCTGAGTGAGATCGACCCGCCCATTTAAAAAGGCACGTTTCGTAAATTCTCCAGGTTCTGCCATACGTGCTCCTTGACGAATGACGAGCTGGAGAATTTCATTGGTCACCGCAACCCCGCCGTGGGTGTTGATTTCAACAATATTTTCCCGAGTGAAGGTCTTTGGTTCTTTCATGACCGAGACCATGACCTCATCGACCACGATGTCGGCAAGCGGATCCAGGATATGACCGTAATGAATCGTATGACTAGCTACTTCCGCTAAATCTTTTTCTTTAAAAATGCTATTTGCAATGTCAATGGCTTGGCTTCCAGACAGACGAACAATGCCGATAGCTCCCTCTCCAAGAGGAGTAGAGATGGCTGCAATCGTATCAAATTCTTTGGTAATCATATAGTTCCTTTATTTAATAGCGTTTTGAGACATTACGCCCAAAATTCACCCAAAAAGTTTTTTAATTTCTTTGAAATCTTTTTCTTTTTGCTGTTCAAGTTGATGGGCGTATGTTTGTAGTGTGACGGTCAAATCTTTGTGACCTAGCAAATTGGAGATAGTGAGTAAATCTATCTGTCTGGAGATAAGGTAAGAAGCGTATGTGTGACGCAAGGAGTGGACGTGAATGTTGGTTTTAGTCAATTTTTTTATTAAGCGGTTGAGCCAGGGATGATTTACTCGAATGAATAATCGATTGTAAGGATTCACAGTCCATTCCTCTGTTTTAAATTGCAGAAGTATTTTTGCTGTTGTATTATCCAGGGGTATAGTTCGCATGGATTGCTTGTTTTTTGTCGGTGCAAATTCTGCATTTGTATATACATTCCACGTTTTATTGATATTGATTAAACCATTCTTAAAGTCTATGTCGTTCCAAGTTAGGCCCAAAGATTCTCCAATTCGCATGCCGGTTACAGAAAGCAGATAGAGCTGTACGTAGTCTGTTTGTGGGCAATTTTGTTTCAAGGTTGTCAATAAGGAGAGGTATTCATTCTCCTCGAGGAATTTATCTTCAATAGGTTTATGCTGTCTTTCAGCGTTTATTTTGGCTAAGTCTGTAAAGTTTGTATCGATTAGTTTTTCCACGACTGCCTGTTTTACAGCTCTGCGTATTCGGTGATGAACTTTATGAATTGTTCCTTGATAGTACCGCTTGCCTAAATTATTTAAAAATTGTTGATAGATGCTGGGTGTAATCGCTCTAATTTTTGTTTGTCCAAATTCTCTCTCTATCAGCTTTAATGTTTGGTCATAGTTTTTCCATGTCCCTATTGAGACATGAGGTTTTTTATAGATCTTGGCCCATTTATCGAAATAGTCATAAAGCGATATATTTTCATCAAAGATAGTTGTTGAATTGAGCAGGCGTTCTGCCTCTGCTGCAGCAAGTTCTGCTTCTTTCTTTGTCCGAAAACCTCTTTTTGATTTCTGTTTATACTTCCCGTCGGGTGTTTTATAGGAAATGCGGTATTCCCAACTTCCGTCTCGTTTTCGATATGATGCCATGTTGATTTTTACCTCACTTCTTGATAAAATGGGTATAGTAAAGAGGGCTTTTTAATGCCTGTTTACTATTCAATCTTTTTTCTCCTCACACTCAACGTTAGGCGATGGCGAGTGTGGGGAGTTTTTTTATTTCGTTTTAGGTGCAGGAAAGTAGGAACTATCACAAGTTCTTAGTCCGTCTATATGCAGTGATAGGCTATCCCTGATTTGACCACCGAGAGCGTCAAGAACGAAATCAATTCCTTCTCTGCGCGCAAGTTTAGCAGCAGGAACAAAATCACTATCTCCCGCAATTAAAACAATCTTATCCACCTGATGCTTATAAGATAACGAGGCTATGTCCAGTCCAATCCGCATATCAACGCCTTTTTGTTGTAACTGTAAGATTAAATCTGATTCATCAATATCAGATATTTGTTTACTTCCGTTCAATAACTTTTTAGTAGTGCTAGCCTTTAGATTGTAGTGTACAGAGTCTTCATTCAATTCACCAAGCCGTAATGCTACTTTTCGTTTATGGCTTAGTTCGTTAAAGAAGTCATTCGTCCACGCTTTGGTGTCACTTTTACTAAAGTTTATATTTTTTTGGGTCAAAGGGTTGAATACTTGTTTATCAATCGGTGGACAATCATAATAAAATATTCTGTATAAATCGTGTCGAATGTCCATTCCGTAGCTATTTTCTTTCAAGTGTCGGTTGCAGTAGCTATATAACTCTTCTGCTCTTTCTTTAGCCGTCTTATGACCTAGAACAGAAGCAGAACGTTTACGATAATAGCCACCGTCTACTAGAATTGCAATTTTCATATTTTGTTCTCATTTCTACAAAAATAAAACCCATGATTTTATCGCTCTCCTTATGGTGGAGGGATTACTCTCATGGGTGCAATTAACTCTTTATGTATTCATTTTAGAACACATATTTCGTTTTGTCAACCCAAAAGATGCAAATTTTTAGACTCATGTAGATTTATATAGCTTTACTTTGTCATTTTTGAAGTACTTTGAAACGGTTTAGATAGATTAAAATAGCTTAAAAGTTATCTACAGCTCATCTCTCCATCGGCATGAAGTTGCCGACGACTTTACCGATAATGCGGGGATCTTCGGTATAGGGGGCGAATTTATCGGCATATTTACTATTGAGAGAGACGAGGCGCAGGCCGTCTTTTTCTTTATAGACTTTCTTGATATAGGATTGTCCATCCCAGTCTACAGCGTAAATTGCACCGTCATAATCGAAGCCTGTATCTTTGATGAGAGCAACGGATCCGTCAAGATATGTAGGTTCCATGGAGTCGCCATAGACCCAACTTGCCAGGTCATGAGTGATTTCTTTATCAAAATAGACGGTGTCGTAGTTGCGTTCCTCCCAGTAGGTAGCTCCTGTGCCAGCGGAGAGTTTTTCATAGACGTAGTATTCAAAGAGTGGTTCGCTAATCTCTAATGTCTTGCGCTTCTCTAGTTGTTCTTTTTCCTGCTCGTCTAGTTGCTCTGTAGCGTACTCTAGGACGTTTTCTTGACGCTCGGGGTGTAATTGTACCACCGTATCGTTAATCGCTTGTACGGTGTCATTTTTTGCGTCTGGGGAGGGGGTGTCTTTCTGATAATATTTCGATTCAATTAAATCCGATTTGTTTATGCCAAAATAGTTTGCTAAAAGCTCTATTTTGCCTATCCGTGGATAGGTGATTCCTTTTAGCCAATCGCGTACAGTAGTGTATTTTAAATCTAAATCTGTACACAACTGATTTCTATCTACGCCTTTTTTATTCATAAAATAGGCTAGATTTTGGGAAAATATTTCTTTACTCTCAAGAACCATTTTAACACCTCCTTATATAGTATATATTACGGAAAAAACGCAAAAAAATCAAGAAAAAAAGAAAAAAATACATAAAAAACGCAAAAAATTCTTGACATTGCGGTTAAACCGCAGTATAATATAATCAAGGTCAAGGAAATGACCTAGAAAAACGAAAGGAGCAAGGCAAATGGTGGATATACTAAAAAGCCTAAAACCAGAAGAACTCGGCACAGTTCTAATAGTTCTAGGCTTAGTCAGAGAAGCTCGTCTCTGGCACAAACAAATCTTGGAACATAAAACCAAGAAAAAGTAAGAGCAAGGGGCAGAAGCCCCAACCTCTTATCTTTAGTGTACCACCATTTGCTCGGGAAAGCAATATGAAAATTTTAGCTGTATTGTTATTGGTCGTGTCGGTTGTTGTACGGCAGATTGTGAAGCGGAGGAAGAAGTGATGTTAGAAAAAGTTATCGCTATATCTGTTGAAGAGCTTTTTGAAAGGGTTATCGAACAAGAAAAGCGCCTTTCGGAAATCGAAGAGCACTTGGGAATTAAACTGTCGGAAGATTCTTCAACATAAACTTTGATTTAAAAATTTGGAGAATGATTTCGACATAAGTTTTTAAAACAGGTAGAGTAATATTTGTGTCTTTATCCCAGTGTGTGTAATGGTTGCCAACTTCTCGAATGAAATGAAGAACGCCTTTGAGTAGGTCGTCATCTTTTACGTAGCGGTCAATAGCATTGTTGAAACTAAATTTAGGATCGGATAGGTATTCTTTGGTGTCTAATTCGAAATACAGAGCATAGTCTTTGACGAGACACTCAATAGCAGAGCGGTATCCAGTTCCAGCGATGTTCTCAAGTCCTATTTTTTCCGCTTCGATTGCTTCGCTATAAAATTCAACAAATCTAGGAGCGCATTCAATAAAGAGTGGGTCAATGTCAGTGATAACCTTGTTTGGATAGACAATAGCCATCGTGGTATAGTCGTTTCCTGCGTGGTACTCTTGCAGTGTCATGTGAGACTTTTGACAAGCAGTGCAACGATGAAAGAGCCCGATAACTTTTCCTTCTTTGGTATCCATACTCGAAATATTACTGGTCGTAGGATTGTTACCAATTCCACAGTTTGGGCAAGCCTTAGGGATTTCAATAGCTTTATTTGACGACAAATCGTTAATATAATAATTGATTTTTGAGATTTCCATATCAATTCCTCCAATCATTTTATTTTCATTATACCACAGAAAGGGGGTGAGGAGATGAGACCAAAACGTTATCCGTATAGTAATCAAAAAGAACCAGCAAAGCCAGCTCCATCTGATAATCCACTAAAGATATTTGATAAATTTCTGGCATCTGTATTATTGGTTGCTAAACCTAATAACCCAGACCATGTAAGATTGGTTAATGACCTCATGCAAACTTATTCAAAGCTTTATCCGTAACGTTTTGAAACTGCATTATTTATTCCATCGTAAATATGCTCAAATTGTTCGGCAACATATTGACCGAAAGGCTTATTAAAATCAGCTTGTCGGAAATATTCTTTGTGCAATTCGTCGTGTAAAGATGAAATAATTTCAGCAGTTAGCTCGATATTGTTTTTTCCCATATTCTTCTCCTTTCCGTTAGATTTTGTTATGAATAAGATGTTGGGTTATTCATAAAGTTATTATATCAAAATATAAAATAAAAATCAATATATAGTACACGTGTTTTATAAATGCACCATATATTGTATAAAAGGAGGGTAGGTATGTGGAAAACACTTAATCATATTTTAATTGAAAAAGGGATGACTAAAAAAGAACTTGCCAGCAAAGCAGAAGTCGCTTTAGGGACGATTCAAAATATCCGAAATGAACGAATTTCATTCAAGAACATGGTTGAAATCGCTGACGCACTAGATGTCAGTTTGGACGAATTTAGAAGGAGGTGAGAGGATGGACGAGCGGAAAGAAAAATTCATTGATATGTTAAAAATGATGCACGTAAAGATTGGGCAAGACTTTGTTAATACAAAAGACCCCTCGACAAGGTGCGAGCTTGCCAAAGGGTACCTGGAAATCGGAGATTATTTATCAAAATATTGATTTCCCTCTACCTAGAGCTTGTATTAAAGCTTTAGAATTTTCAGCTCTTTTCTTCTTTTCGGCATCAATGAATGGTTTATTGTAATCTTTGATAGCTTCAAGCGAATCTGTATATAGCTTGATTTTATCTTCGATAGATAATTCTGGACTTGATGACGAAACGATAGCTAGGGCTAATTCTTTAACGCTACTAATCATCATAATATTCACCTCCTTTCTGAATCCATTATATCAGATTCGAGGTGCGAGGAAATTAGAAAAGGAGGTGAGAGGGTGCAGAAGATGACGTTGAAAATGTTACGTATTAGAGATAATCTAACACAGAAACAAGCAGGAGTTATTTTTGGTGTGACTGCGGATACGTGGGCTAATTGGGAACACGGACGTACTACACCTGACGTTGTCGTAGCTTATAAAATTGCTGAATATTTTAGAGTATCATTAGATGATATTATTTTTTTAAACAACGTTGCGGTTTAAACGCAAAAAGACAAAACGTGCAGGAAAGGAGCAACATGCAGGAAATGATTAATAAAGGAGACGGTATGAATAAAACATACGAAGAACAACAAAAAGAATTGGTAGCAGCAGGTATAAAACGTGCTGAGGAAGTAATGGCAATAAATAAAGAATTTGCCAATAAGTTTAATGAGTTGATTAGCTGGGCGGCTGATTGGTGCCTTACTTTCCATGATATGAATAACGTTGACAAGCTAGATTGGAATATTGATCGTATCACAATTCCGTTCAAAAGCGAGCCAGAATTGCAAGAGGCAATTAAAAAAGCTATCCATTATGAGATTAAAAAACGCACACTAGATAGCTATTTGAAGCATCGGGATTAAACTAACTCAATCTTAACAACATTTTTAGACTCGTAGATTGTTTCCGGGTGTTCGGTGTCGTAAAAGAACTGTCCCATACATAAGATATCTACAAAGCTAAAAAATAGATTGCAATTAGGATGACTAAAAAGTGATGCTTTGTTTGCTGGTAGATGTTTGTCATCATTTTCGTTAAATGTCTGAAAAGTCATTTCTTCATGAAAAATGGTAGTTGAACCATCGGCAAAAGTCACTTTTATTTGTGGCATAATATCACCTCCTTTCCGTGTTGATATCCTAATTATAGCACGGAGGAGACTGAACACAAAAAAGCCACTGCGGAAACAGTGACTTACACAAAAAACTTACTTAGATTATATCATAAAGGAGCCTGATATGGAAGAAGGAATTATCTTGACGTTCGTCAATAAGATAATAGACGGTGTCAGGACTGCGTTAGTGGAAGTTTCTCAGATGTTTGATATAGAGAAAGCCATGCCACTGGAACTAAATCAGCAAC
This sequence comes from Streptococcus azizii, assembly GCF_001984715.1. GTDB lineage: Bacteria > Bacillota > Bacilli > Lactobacillales > Streptococcaceae > Streptococcus > Streptococcus azizii. The sequence goes on along the minus strand of NZ_MSPR01000009.1, from coordinate 63,693 downwards.
AGGTTATGAAGATGTTGGGATGTTCTACGACAACATTCGAGCGTTATACGAAATACTCAGACTTTCCAAAAATTGATAGAGGAAAAGGCACACAGCTTAAGTACCCAAGAGACGCAGTCCGTGAGTGGTACAACGCAAACTGGAAACGATTCAGCGAGGTTAAATAAACATGTTTAGAAAACTATGTGCAGACTACTTGATTGACCAAGTGCGAAAAAGCAAATTATCGAACGATGAAAAGTCGCAGTTTATATGTTTTATCAAGTTCATTTTACAACAACTAAACGAAACAGAGGAAGTCGTTTATAACCTAGACGAAATAGAAAGGACACTTGCATGATGATGGAAGTAGACAAAGAAGAATACATTGAGATGAAACTCGAGAACCACCGGCTCAGAGAAGAGATTAAGCTACTAAAAGCGGGGCTGGATTCAATACAATCAATCGTAAAAAATGTGAGAGGAGTGGTGGTATGAAAGTCACAATAGTAGATACCCTAACGAACTCAAGAGGTTCTATTGGGTAGAAGGCGATACGGTGTTCCTAGCTAGTCACCTATCAGAAGAACAAAGAAGAAAGATTATTAAGAAATTTGGAGAACATCTAATGATTACAGTAGAAAAACAACAGCCAAAGACGTATGCCAGAATCCGTTGTACCAATGAAGTGTATGACCAAGTAGCTGAAATCGCTAATGAATGTGATTTAACTCTGAATCAGGTAGTTAGCTCATTGCTACTATTTGCGCTCAATCATGCAAAAGTAGTCAGTACAGAGAAAAGGATAGTTGAACATCGTCTAGTAATTGGAGGAGAAGAGTATGGGCATCACGATTAACAAGCTAGAAATCGAAAATGTCAAGCGTATTAAGGCTGTCAAAATCGAGCCGAGCGCAACAGGCTTGACGATTATCGGTGGGAATAATAACCAAGGAAAGACAAGTGTATTAGATGCGATTGCGTGGGCGCTGGGCGGAAATAAATATAGGCCTAGCCAAGCGCAACGAGAAGGGTCACAAGTGCCACCGATTTTAAAAATTACTTTATCAAATGGCTTAATCGTCGAGCGTAAAGGAAAGAATAGTGACTTGAAGGTCATTGACCCGAGCGGAAATAAAGCAGGGCAACAGTTACTCAATAGCTTTGTAGAGGAATTGGCTCTTGACTTGCCAAAATTTATGGAGCAAAACAATAAAGAGAAGGCTTCAACCCTGCTTCAAATTATCGGAGTAGGTCCACAGCTAGTTGAATTGGAGTTGAAAGAAAAATCACTTTATGATCAACGTCATGCGATTGGAGTGATTGCTGATCAGAAGGAGAAGTTTGCCAAAGAGCAGGTTCATTATCCGGAGGCACCAAAGGAATTGATTAGCATCTCAGAGCTAATCCAACAACAACAAGCAGTATTAGCTAAGAACGGGGAGAATGCCCGCAAGCGCCAAAATCTCCAGCAGATTCAGTTACAATACGACAGTGCAGAAGCTAAAGTATCGCGCTTACAACAAGAGCTTGCGCAAGCGATTGATGAGCGGGATAAGGCTAAAAATGATTTGGCAATCGCTCAAAAAGATGCCATAGAATTGCACGATGAATCGACAGCTGAAATCGAAGAAAACATTGCTCAAATTGATGAAATCAATCGTAAAGTGCGAGCAAATCTTGATAAGGAAAAGGCAGAGGAGGACGCGAAACAACAACGTGAACAGTATAACACATTGACTACTTCTATTGGAGAGGTCCGGAAGCAAAAGGCCGACCTGTTGACTAATGCGGACTTACCACTGGAGGGCTTGTCAGTAGATGACGGAGAATTGCTCTACCTTGGTCAGCGTTGGGATAATATGTCCGGTTCCCAACAGTTGCAGGTTGCGACAGCTATCGTCCGTAAGTTGAAACCAGAATGTGGCTTCGTTTTAATTGATAAGTTAGAACAAATGGACCAGGTCACTTTGCAAGAGTTTGGTCAGTGGCTTGAGAAAGAAGGATTACAAGCTATTGCAACACGTGTGTCTACTGGTGATGAGTGCTCGATAATAATCACTGACGGATACTCGGAAGAAAATCCAAACTATGAAAGCGTAAAGAATACACAGACTACACCATCTTGGGAAGGTGGATTTTAAAAAGGAGTAAAAAATTATGGCTATTACACAAGATACTATTAAGAAGTTTCTGAAATTGCGTCAAGAACTAACTCACCGTGAGTGGATTGAACTGGATCGTCTAGTAACGATGCGTTTAAGAGAAAAAGCCGAAGAGTTAACACTCAACGACTTCGATGTTCAGGTATTGGCTGAACGCTCTAAGAATATTAAGCAAATCGATCCTAAACCGGGAGAAGTGCTTATTTAAGATGCTCTAAGATATTTTCATAGGCTTTATTGTAGCTTTCGGCAAGTTGCTGATGTGTCCACATAGTGTCCTCGGGCTTGGCAACAATGTACGCTACTGCAAGCTCATGAGCAATATCTTCTTTTGTACGTAACATGGCTTATCCTCCTTATTTTGATAAGTCAATTATAGCAAAAAGAAAGGAAAAGAAATGCAAATTACAAAAGGTAAACGGGCACGGGCCCAACGCGTAGTCATCTATGGTCCAGAGGGGGTTGGCAAGTCTAGTCTAGCGGCTCAATTTCCGAACCCTCTCTTTATTGATACGGAAGGATCCACGGATAATATGGATGTAACACGGGCCGACAAGCCGACTAGCTGGACCATGCTCATGAATCATATTGCTTTTGTCAAGGCTAATCCAACGATTTGCCAGACCTTGGTGATTGATACGATTGATTGGGCAGAAGCCTTAGCCTTGCAATATATTTGTGCACAGCACAATAAAACTGGAATTGAGGACTTTAATTGGGGTGCGGGATATACCTATCTTATTGAAGAAATCGGACGCCTGCTGGATAGATTACAAGAGTTAGTCGAACTTGGCATCAATGTAGTATTGACTGCCCATGCGCAGGTTAAGAAATTTACCAAACCTGATGAAATGGGCGGATATGACCGCTACGAGCTTAAATTAAGCAATAAGAAGACAGAGACGAATGTATCGGCCAAAGTCAAGGAATGGGCAGATATGGTCCTGTTTCTTAATTACAAGACTTATATCGTTACTGATGATAAGACGAAGAAGCAAAAAGCACAGGGCGGTCAGAGGGTTATGCAGACAACACATTCTCCAAGTTGGGATGCAAAGAACCGCCACAACTTGCCAGAAGAATTGCCGATAGATTTTGCAGGAATCGCTCATATCTTTGCGCCTGCAACTGTTCAGGAACAACCTGCACAGACACCACCTATTCAACCAGTGCAATCAGCATCGGTTCAAGAACATCCTACTCAGATACCTACATCAACTCCTCAAACTAATCAGATTGCACCCGTCAAAGAACAGACAGAGCTACCAATTGATATGTCACAAGTTTCTATGGCACAGTCACAATCTGTAACAACTTCGGATATTAGTCCACTGATTCCACAAAGTCTACGTGACTTGATGATTAGTAGTCAAGTCACACAAGAAGAAGTCTTACAGGCAAGCTATGTCAATGGTATCTATCCGCTAGGAACGCAGGTGGAAGCGATTGAAGCAGGTTACTGGGAATATGTGGTCACTGTTTGGGACAAGGTCGTGCAGGTTATCAATACTAAAGTTAGATCTGATCCAACAATACCTTTTACGGTTGAAGGGAATTAGATTTAGACTATTTTTGGTCTTAGAAATAATAGGGAGGTAAAAGCTAAATGGATAAAACAATCAAGTTGGATTTGTCCGCTCTCGGAGAGGGTGGACTACAAGAAAAGGTGGACAAAGAGTTGGAAAAAGTCTTTGACAATATCCTTGATCCAAATACTGATAGCAAGGTTGCTCGTAAGCTAGTCATCACTTTAACTATGAAAGCTGATGATAGTCGTGAAGTAGTCAGCACTAGTATGGATGTGAAATCCACTCTTGCGCCGCAGACAGGTGTAGCCACTACGGTGCTTGTCGGTAAGAAAGATGGCAAGACTTATGCGAATGAGCTTAGAAGTAATATGCCTGGTCAAATGTATTTTGACGACAATGCTCAGCTACGTACGGATATTGGTCAGCCGGTTGAAGAGATTGAAAAAGGTATTAACGAAGACGTCATTGATTTTAACAAAAAGAAAGTAGGTAACTAAAATGGCAACAGAAAATATTAAAGAAGCATTGGAATATGCGGTTGAATTGGCAGGCAATGAAGAAAAGATTATCAAAGCTGAAAATGGCAAACTTTACTATGACGAGAATGTTCATTCGTTACGTGAATTAGATACTCGACCGATTCCACCACGACTTTATCTCAATACATTAGACAGTTTAGTGGATTATCTAAAAACTGACTTAGACCAATTAGGGAGCAAGCGTGTCTTGGTTGTAGTTGAAAGTCCAAAAGAAGTAGTTGTCTACGAAGAGCTAGATAAGGAAGCTAATCGTGCAAAATTGGTTACGGTTGAATCAATGACACCAGATATCCATTTCGGTCGATATGAAGAAACATCTGACTTTAACATCATGCTGCAGTCTCGATTTGTTGATACTGATGACCGCGCTATTGTTTTGGATTTTGCGAGTGCTTTGAAAATTGATAGCGGACTTGAAATTGTTGATGACGGTATTAGTCAGACTGCGACAATCAAAACAGGAGTGGCTAGTCTTGGTCAAGCTAAGGCACCAAATCCAGTCACATTGCGACCATATCGCACATTTGCTGAAGTGGAGCAGCCAGCTAGCCAGTTTATCTACCGTATCAACAAAGCAGGTCATATGGCTCTATTTGAGGCAGATGGGGGCAAGTGGAAATTGGATGCTATCAATAATATTGCCAACTACCTGAAATCTAAGTTGGAAGACCAAGTGAATATTACAATTTTAGCTTAACAAGGGGAGGATAGAATATGACACAACAATACAATCAACCAGAGCGTGAATTTGGATGGGATGATACTATCCAACAAGATGCAAAAGATTTTATCTTATTACCGCCTGGGGATTATCAATTTACTGTGACAGGATTCGAGCGTGGCCGACACACGCCAAATCCACAAAATCCAGGGAAATTACCTGAATGCAACAAAGCAATTATCACTGTTTTGGTCGAGACAGAACAGGGCGATGCGATTATGACCCACAATCTTTTTCTACATAGCTCAACAGAAGGAATGCTCTCTGCGTTCTTTGGGGCGATTGGGCAGAAAAAACATGGAGAGCCGCTCCGCATGAATTGGAATACTGTTGTTGGCTCAAAAGGAGTCTGTCGTGTGAAACACAGGGAATACAACGATGAGAAGTATAACGATATTAAATCTATGATTTATGCGGATAAAGTGGACTGGAGTAAAGTGCTCAACGCTGGTCAGCCTGCACAGCAAGTAACTGCTCCACAGACTTATCAAACACCCCAACCTTCTTACCCGCAACAACCTATGCAACAACAACCACAACAGCCAGCACAAGGTAACTTTACAGGGTTTTAGGAGGTACAGATGCAACTACGAGATTATCAAGAAGAGGCTCGTAGCGCAGTCCAGCAAGAATGGCAATCTGGTCGCAAGCGGACATTATTGGTCTTGCCAACAGGATGCGGCAAAACGATTGTCTTTTCCAAAATCATTGAAGACCGTGTGCGAATGGGCGAGCGCGTGCTCGTCCTTGCTCATAGGTCGGAACTGCTGGAACAAGCTTCTGATAAGTTAATGACTGCTACAGGATTGGGGACAGCCTTAGAAAAAGCGGAAAGCACCTCTATAGGCTCATGGTTTCGAGTTGTGGTCGGGTCGGTACAGACCTTGCAACGTGAAAAACGGTTGAGTCAATTTCCACCAAACTACTTTGACACCATTATCATCGATGAAGCTCATCACGCGATTTCAGACGGCTACCAACGTGTCTTACAACATTTTGATGATAGCAATGTATTGGGTGTGACTGCTACGCCAGACAGAGGCGATAAGCGGAATCTAGGGCAGTATTTCGACAGTCTAGCCTATGAGTATTCCTTGGTGCAGGCTATCAAGTCTGGCTATTTGTCCAAGATTTCAGCAGTAACAATCCCTTTGACCTTAGACTTGTCAAGTATATCTATGCAGTCGGGCGATTTTAAGGCGAGTGATTTAGGCACTGCACTAGATCCGTATCTTGAACAGATTGCTGATGAAATGGTCAAACAATGTGCAGACCGTAAAACGGTAGTATTTTTGCCCTTGGTTAAGACGTCACAAAAATTCAGAGATATTCTAAATGCTAAAGGATTCAAAGCAGCAGAAGTCAACGGAGAATCCAAAGACCGTGCCGAGGTTTTGGAAGACTTTGACAAAGACAAGTACAATGTCCTTTGCAATTCCATGCTTTTAACAGAAGGCTGGGATTGCCCGTCAGTTGATTGTGTGGTGGTACTTAGACCCACTAAGGTACGAGCTTTGTATAGCCAGATGGTGGGTCGTGGTACCCGCTTATTCCCAGGGAAAGAAAATCTGTTATTGCTAGACTTCTTATGGCATACAGAACGTCATGAACTGTGCCGGCCTGCTCATCTTATCGCAGGAACGGAAGAAGTAGCACAAAAGATGGTTGAGAATATGGAAGAGGAAGCCGGCTCTTTGTTTGATATTGAGGAATTGGAAGTTAAGTCAGCAGAAGATGTTGTTTCTCAACGTGAGGAGGCACTGGCTAAGCAACTGGAGGAAATGCGGAAACGCAAACGGAAATTAGTTGATCCATTGCAATTTGAAATGTCTATCCATGCCGAAGATTTAGTAGACTATGTGCCAGACTTTGGTTGGGAAATGTCCCCGGTATCAGATAAGCAAAAACAGGCTCTCGAGAAATTTGGTATCTTTACAGATGAAATAGGGAATGCTGGGAAGGCTGCAAAGCTACTGGATAGATTGGCTAAGCGTCGTGATGAAGGTTTAACTACACCAAAACAGATTAGATTGTTAGAGCGCTATGGTTTCCGCAATGTCGGTATTTGGCAATTTGACCAAGCGAGGTCAATGATTGACAGGATTGCAGCTGCAGGCTGGAGATGCCCTGCTGGTATCAGTCCACGAGAATATCAACCAGAATAGGAGAATAGATGACAGAACGAGAATTTGACCTCATCCCATTGCTTGATTACATTAATCCGACCACTCTGTCATATCAAGACTGGATTAATGTAGGGATGGCTCTTAAGCAGGAGGGTTATACAGCAATGGATTGGGATATGTGGTCTCAGAAAGACCCTAGTAGATACAAGCGCGGGGAATGTTTTAAGAAGTGGGATACATTTCAAGGTGGCAGTCTTGGAGCAGTGACTGGTGCTACCATCACTCAAATGGCTAAGGATAGTGGCTGGGTGTCCGAATACACAGGTAGTGGAGAATTTCGTGAGCTTGATTGGAACGATACTATTGATAAGGACTATCGAATCATTGACAAACATTGGGTAGAGTCTAAGGATATCTGTGAACCAAGCAATGATAAGTGGTCGCCAGTTGCTGAAATCATCACTTATCTACAGACTATTTTTGAAAGTACAGATAAGGTCGGATATGTGACAGAAACCTATACTATTCCTGGCAAGGAAGGGGAGACTATCTACAAACCAACACAAGGAGCGTATGCCCGGACGGCAGGAGAACTGATTGAGTTACTTCAAAAATGCAATGGAGACATCGGTGCAGTATTTGGAGATTACAAGGAAGAGGCTGGAGCTTGGATTCGTTTCAATCCACTGGACGGCAAAGGTGTTAAGAATGACAACGTGACTGACTTCCGCTATGCTCTGGTCGAATCCGACAGCATGGAACTAGGCAAGCAATACGCTTTATTTAAAGAACTAGAATTGCCGATTGCTGCTTTGGTCCACAGCGGGAAGAAATCCTTGCATGCTATCGTCAAGGTAGATGCCAGAGATTACCAAGAATACCGTAAGCGTGTGGACTACATCTACCAAATCTGCAAGAAGAACGGACTTGATATTGATACTCAAAATCGCAATCCTAGCCGATTATCACGGATGCCAGGTATTATGCGAAATGGTAAAAAGCAGTTTCTGATTGACACCAACATTGGTAAGGCCAACTATGAAGAGTGGTATCAATGGATTGAGGATTTGAATGATGATTTGCCAGATCCGGAAGGCTTATCAGAATCATGGAATGATATGCCAGACTTAGCTCCCGAGTTAATCAGTGGTTTACTTCGTCAAGGTCACAAGTTACTCATGGCTGGACCGTCCAAGGCTGGCAAATCCTTTGCTTTGATTGAGTTAGCAATCGCAATCGCAGAAGGAATCAAATGGCTTGCTTGGCAATGTGAGCAGGGACGTGTGCTATATGTCAATCTTGAGTTGGATAGACCGTCGGCCTTACATCGTTTTAAGGATGTCTATACTGCCATGGGTGTGCCAGCTAACAATATCCAAAACATTGATATCTGGAACTTGCGTGGTAAGACCGTTCCAATGGACAAGTTAGCTCCCAAGCTCATCCGTAGGGCCTTGAAAAAGGACTACATTGCAGTGATTATTGACCCAATTTATAAGGTATTGACCGGTGACGAAAACAGCGCTGACCAAATGGCTCACTTTACCAATCAATTCGATAAGGTAGCGACAGAGCTTGGTTGTAGTGTAATTTACTGTCACCACCATTCAAAAGGAGCACAGGGTGGTAAGAAGTCCATGGACCGTGCAAGTGGTTCTGGAGTATTTGCCCGTGACCCGGACGCTTTGATTGACCTAGTAGAACTTGAACTTAACGATGACTTGATTAAGATGCGGTCTGACAAAGCGAGCTGTGCTATTTATCAAAAAGCCTTGCAGGAGCGCGCCCTGAACTACTACCAACAATATGTCAGCTTAGATGATTTGGAAAGTAGGACACAGATGCGTAACCACTTTGAGAAGGCTATCAAGGATGTATTGATTCGTAAGATCTATACAGACGAAATTGACAAAGTCGTGCATGCGGTAAAAATTTCAACTGCTTGGCGTGTAGAAGGAACGTTACGGGAGTTTGCCAAATTTAAACCGGTTGATATGTGGTTTAGCTATCCAGTGCATATAGTAGATGAGTCGGGGGTGCTGGCAGATATTCAACTTGAAGAGACTAACTCCAAAAATTCTCCGTGGAAGAAGAATTTTGAAAAGAAAAAGGATAAACCTAAGAAGTCAAAAGATGAATTGCTAGAGACTGCTATACAAATATTAAAAGCTAATGCTGACGGTGATCAACCTGTCACTATAGCAGATGTTGCGGAATACTATTCTAAATCTGAAAAAACAATCCGCAGGTGGATAGACAACCATGAAAAATTTGAAATAGATAACGGCATAATCGTCGAGGGACAAAAAGACAAAAGGGACATTCTCGAATAGGTCAAAAAGGGTCAAAATCGATTAAATGTCCTTGGATGTCTATGGACAAAAGGGTCAAAAAATCGAAAATGTCAAAATGACCCTAAAGAGACAAAAGGACGGACAAATTCGATAAATAATCGAAAATGTCCGAGAGACAAACTGAGGGACAGAAATTATACCTTTTAGGTAATAATTTTAGAGAAATGTCCCTAGAGGTCCAGAAGAACAGGTACAGGTACAAGGGGGCTATGCATCCGCCCCTTGTAACCCTGTAACCCTGTCCTTCACTCTGGACTTAAAGCGAAAAATTAAAAAATATGGAGAGTTCAAATAAATATGGTTAGAAAAAAGAAAAAGTATTCTGTCAATTTAGATGCAGGGAAAAATATGCCACCGCTCTATCACACATTGCCTGGTCAAGAATTTGATTATAAAAAATCAGAAGTTCTTAATTGGATTGGTCAACAGTCTGAAATGCTAAATTTTGTCAGAGAGCAATTAAAATCAGCAGGATACATCACCTATGATCCCGAAACTAGAAAGTGGACCGGGGTGGATTATGACAATTAGATTTTTCCTGCCAATGAAAAAAATACCTACCGTGACACACCAACAGAAACAGGTTCGAGTGATCAATGGTAAACCGCAATTTTATGAGCCTGAAAAGTTGGCAGATGCCAGAGCTAAGTACGAGGAGCTGCTGGCAAAGCACGTTCCTCCAGACAAGTTTCAAGGTCCGATTCGCTTGACAGTCAAGTGGCTATTTCCTCGGACGAAAAATTCTAAGCATGGCCAGTACAAGACGACGAAACCAGATACGGACAATCTGCAGAAGTTGCTAAAGGATTGCATGACCAAAGTTGGATTTTGGGAGGATGATGCACAAGTGGCCAGCGAGATTGTGGAAAAATTTTGGTCGGATATTGTTGGAATATACATTCGAGTTGAGGTGCTGGAATGAATTATATTGAATTTTTTGAAAAAGAAGTTCCTGCATGGATGCGAGCTAGCAATCAAAAGATGCAAGAGGTAGGCTTTGCGACAGATGCTTATTGGAAATGGTGTGTGCAGTCAATGGCAGAAATTAGTAAGAAGTACAATGATGACAGACTGGTCTTGAACCAATTTGGCATGATATTTGAATGGTTGGAGGAAAAAGCAAATGGCACAATTTGACACTATCACAAAACCGAAACACTACCAAGGTAAACATGGCCTTGAAGCTATGGCAGTTGTCGATAATTTTATCGGCAACTTAGCAGGGAAAGCAGCTTACTGCTGGGGCAATGTTATTAAGTATCTGCTACGCTTTCAAATGAAAAATGGAGGCGAGGACTTGAAAAAAGGCCCGTCAGCACTTGGATTGGTTGATAGAGGAGATGGAGAATAATTGAGTTTCAAAGAATTTAACAATCGTCAAATAGCCAATAAGCATGCTGAATATATTACAAGTCCTGTCTTGCGTCAGTATCTAGCGGATAAGGTTAGGCAATATTGTGGTGAGAATGTTTCAATTTTTGACGGTGCGGCTGGGTCGGGCCAGTTGGAGCAATTCATCCAGCCAAAAGAGTTTCATGCTGTGGAAATTCAGACACTCGCATGTGAAGCACTTAAAGAGAATTATCCGAACGCAGTCGTATATAATCAGAGTTTCTTTCTCTATGACGAGAATCCAGAGGTTGATGTGACTGCGATGAATCCGCCATATTCAATTAAGTTTAAGGATTTGCCGGAGGAAGACAGACAGGCTATTCAATCTGATTTCCCTTGGAAAAAATCGGGTGTAGTTGATGATATTTTCTTGCTTAAGTCACTCAAGTATACCAAACGATATGCATTCTATATCATGTTCCCTGGCATTGCCTACCGAGGCGCAGAAAAGAAAATGCGGGAATTGGTTGGCAATCGGTTACTGGAGCTAAACACTGTGAGAAATGGATTTGAAGACACGCAGATTGAAGTGCTTTTCCTTGTAATTGACAAGCAAAAGACCACTTCTGATATTCATAGCGAAATCTACGATGCCAAATTGAAAAAGATTGTTTACACAACAAGTAGTCAACTAACAGTTGACTACCACTGGCATGCACCTAGAGAACCTGTCGAAAAAGAGGAAATCGATATTGATGCAGTGAATCAGGAGTTAGATGAGTTAATGTTAGTACGACTTAGAAATCACTTAGAATCGCAGCTGTTGGTTATTCACTATTTTGGAGCGGAAATTGACTATCTAAGTTTTATCTCTCAAGCGTACGATATTTTAAATCAATATGAAATTTATTACAATTTTGGAGTTGTTCAATGAAAAAGGTAGATAATAAATTAGGAGGAGGAACATGAGTAGAAAATTTAGAGAAGCTATAGCAAACGGCTACATATTTGGTTGCTTTATAGGTTTAATTATCAGCGTGATGTTTTTAGCACACAGTGTCACTATTCAACAAGATAGAATTGAAGAATTAGAATTTAAAGTGAAGTATCAGCAACAGCGCAACGAAGTCATCACGCAGCAGCTACAAGAGATGAACAGGTATGTGCAGTATCCGGGAGGTTAAATATGGCAAATTGGGCAGAAGGAACTATTAAATTAAGAGGTAGAGCAGAAAATATTGCATCAGCGTTGGAATACATGTTTTCTGAGGACAAAAGTGTAACTGTTGAGAAAAAATATGATGGTGAATTGTTGTTATTCAAAAGTGCTGATTCTTGCTTTTACATCAAGGGTACAAGACGCGCACTCATAATTCATGATACTATTGAAATTTGGTTGGATGATGATTTCTTAATCGTTGAGTTGGACAATTTCAAGCAAGCGTGGTCTGCAATATCTGCTAATTATCAAGAGATTTCTAGTAAGTTTGATGTTGATATTAAAATCTTTACATTCGAGATGGGCATGGAATTTACACAAGAGATAGAAATCCATAAGGGTGTGGTTGTTAAGGATATTGTACAAACATATGATAATTATAGCTGGGAAGTACCGTTCGCTTCTTTAGGAGGTTAAGAATAAATGAAAATATTAGATGCTTGTTGTGGTAGTCGTATGTTTTGGTTTGATAAGGAAAACGAACATGTGACTTTCATGGACATTAGGAAAGAAAAAATTGAAATACACGGAAAAAAGGTCAACGTTGATCCTGATGTCATCGGAGACTTTCGAGACATGCCATTCGATGATGGAAGTTTCCATTTAGTAGTGTTTGACCCGCCGCATTTGAAATGGGCAGGTCCTAATTCGGTCATGAAAGCACAGTATGGACAGCTTGATAAAGTTACCTGGAAAGAGGGCTTGGTAAAAGGTTTTGCAGAGTGTATGCGTGTATTGAAGCCGAATGGAACACTAATCTTTAAATGGTCAGACTGTCAGATAAACGTTAGGGAAATTTTAAACGCAATACCATTCAAGCCACTATTTGGCCAGCAAAGAGGTACAACGCATTGGATGGCGTTTGCGAAAATAGGTAAGGAGGAATATAGGTTATCCGGGAGGGTGAAGATGAACAGACGACAACGTAAAAAGAAAATACTAAAGGGATTGAACAAAGAGGAGAGATACCGTAGGACACATTGTCCAGTATGCGATGATAAAATCGGAGTGTTTGAGCAGTATTTCAATAGCTACGGTTTTTGTAGTGAGTATTGTGGGTACGAATATTACGGAATTTCCAGATTGTAAAGAAAGAGGAATAGAAGAATGAACAACGCAACAAAAACAGGAATTATCTTAGCTAGTGTAGTATTACTTGGCGGGTTATTTAGACTCACGGCAGTTTCAAAAATCCCGGCAAATACAGTAGGGGTCAAATATAGTGCAGTATCTGGCGTTCAAGATGAAACGCTTGGTAGTGGCTATCATATCTATATGCCATTTCTTGACAAAATTTACAAGCTATCTACAGAAGTTCAGACCACAAAAATTGAGAAAGTCACTACGCAGACGAACGATGCGCAGTATCTTGACTCAACTATTGATGTTAAATGGCGAGTATCCGAAAAGAATGCGATGAAAGTATTTCGTGATTTTCGAAATGTAGAGGTATTGGCCGAAAAAGGAATTGAGCCGGCGGTGCAACGTGCTATGGAAGAGATTTCGGTGAATTATAACATCGTTGAGTTGCTAGGGTCAAAACGAAATCAAGTTTACACTGAATTTGAAGAGGCCTTGAAGCAACGTTTGGACTCGTACGGTGTTGAATTGGTGGCTGTAACAATCATTGATACAGATGCAGGGGACGACATCGAAAAAGCTATCAAGAATGAAGCTGTTAAACAGAAAGAAGTTGATACTGCTAAGCAGGAACAGGAGCGCGCAAAGATTGAAGCTGAAACAAAACAGATTCAAGCTCAAGCAGAAGCTGATGCAAATAAGAAACTATCTGAATCAATTACGGATAACTTAATCCGTATGAAAGAAGCGGAAGCTCGTATGAAGCACGGCTGGGTTGAAGTGCAGACCTCTGGTGATGTGATTACAGACACCGGAAAATAGCTAACAAAAAAGCCAGCACTGCTCGTACTGACTGTGAATAATAACTGATGAATATATTATATCATAGAAAGGTATGAGCAGATGACTTTTTTTCCAGAAATCGATGAAAAACAGACAATTAGAAATGTTAAGAGAAAGCTAAGAGAATATCCACGCTGGCGCAGAATTGCAGGCGATGTTGACGGTCAAAAAGTCACTGCGACGTACTCTTTTGAGCCGAGGCGGTCACATGGTTCGCCAAGCAAGCCAGTAGAGCGTCTGGCTATCAATCGAGTGGATGCAGAGTCAGAACTTGAAGCTATTGAGTATGCAATCAACAATCTACTCAATCCAACGCACAGACGTATACTGTACGAGAAGTATCTCTACGCAGGCAAGCGATATGATTTTGAAATCTACAACGACCTGTATTTGTCTGAGGCTAGTTTCTATATCGAGCTAAATGATGCACTGCTATCGTTTGCGGAACAGTACAGAAATGGATGTTTGTTGGTTCAAAATTAGAGTTTTTAAAAGTTTTTGTCAAGAAATCAAAAGTTTTTGCATAGATTATTCGTTTTCGTCGGTGTTAGAATAGTATCATCAAGAAATAAGGGTAAGGCAGTAAGCCCTGCCTGTTATGGAGAGTTACTCAAGAGGCTAAAGAGGGCAGGTTCGAGTCCTGCTGTTCCCGTTGGAAGATTTTAATTGGTAGTTAAAGTCGGAAATTTAGTCACACACCCGTGTGGCTTTTTTGGGTTGGAGGTGGTGGTCATTGATAGACATCAACAAATTGTAGACGAGCTGACAGATGATGCAATTAAGCTGATGTCTGATTGGCCGTCATCGAGAGAGAAGCAAAGGCAGTTCGTTTTGGCTTATGTAGCCAGCGGCTTTAAAAATGCTACAGAAGCAGCTAGACAAGTGGGGTATTCGGATAGAACCGCTAAAGTGACATCTAGTCAACTCCTAACAAAACCTAACTTTTTTCACGTCCAGGAAGTCATCAAAATATTAAAGGAAAACTTTGATAAACGTAGCGCGGAGTTGTCTATCGCCTCAGCTATAGAAATAAAGCAGTTTCACACGGCTGTCATGCGTGGAGAGGTCAATGACACGGATTTAATCATGACAGGCGACGGAATGCAAGAAGTTATCGAAATACCTGCACGCTTGAAAGAGCGTCAGAAATCAGCAGACAGTTTGGCTAAAATGTTGTCCGAAGGTGAAGCTACTGCTCGTACAGAAACTGCATTAGATAACTATTTCAAAGAATTGGAGGATGCACTGAATGGGGATTGATAGGTTGTATCATGATAAGCAAATCAGCATTTTAAAGCGTGCATTACGTGAAGATTGGTACATGATGATTAACCACGGTGCTGTTCGTGCTGGTAAGACGCAACTTGACAATGATTTGTTTCTGCTGGAACTTCGCAGAGCGAAAGAGAATGCAAAGCATGATGACGTGGATACTCCAATGTATATTCTCGGTGCAACAAGCGCTGGAACTTTGCAGACGAATATTCTACGGGAGTTATCTGATAAATATGGCATTGATTTCAAGTTTGACAAGCATGGTAATTTTATGCTGTTTGGTGTCTATGTCGTAACGACCTTTACTGGGTCTATCGCAGGACTTCGCTCCATTCGTGGTATGACTTCTTACGGTGCTTATATCAATGAGGCGACATTGGCCAATAAGGAGGTTTTTGACGAAATCCGGAAACGTTGTTCAGGTTATGGTGCACGTATCATTTGCGATACCAACCCAGACCATCCGAATCATTGGTTGAAGAAAGATTACATTGACAAAGCAGACGGTAAAAGTATCATTGCCAATCATTTCACGATGTTCGACAATACTTTTCTTAATCAGCGTTATATCGAGAATCAGATTGCTACTACTCCGAGCGGGATGTTTACTGAACGGGGTATCTACGGCCGTTGGGTCAGCGGCGAGGGAGCAGTCTATCGTGATTTCAAGGAAGAGATGTATGTATCAAGTAGCGACGTTCCAATGGACGAAATCACGACGTATTACGCTGGCGTTGACTGGGGATATGAGCACCATGGTGTTATTGTAGTTTGTGGGCAGACCGCAGATGGTCAGGTCTATCTCTTGGAAGAACATTCGGCACAGTACCAAGAAATTGATTACTGGGTAGAGATTGCTAAGGACATCAAATCACGTTATGGGAATATCTATTTTTATGCTGATTCTGCCCGTCCTGAACATGTTGCCCGTTTTAGGCGTGAAAAAATCAAGTGTTTCAATGGGCAAAAGGCTCGTTTGAGCGGCGTTGAACAAGTGGCTATGTTGATGAAACAGGGTCGCTTTTTTGTTGTATCAGATAAGGTCAATAAGTTCAAAGATGAGATTTATCAGTATGTTTGGAACGAGAAAACTGGTGAACCTGAGAAACAAAATGATGATGTGTTAGATAGTTTGCGATATGCAATCTACTCTCACTATATTCAGAACAACAAACCAAAAGGCAACCAGTTCGATGTGTTACGAGCTGGTTTTGGTTTATAGGAAAGGAGAAATATGAGCTATATTGAAACTTTTAGCGACAGTACAGGCAAAAGCAAGCAGCTTGAGTTCCGCTTTCACCGCGAAGCTCGTTTGCGCTATCGTGTAGAGAAGTTAGAAGACCTTGAGGCTGACCACTACTCATTGCTACGTGGCTATATTGAGCATCACGAGACAATCCAGAGACCACGCATTCAAGAGCTATACGATTATGCAGAGGGTAATAATCACGAAGTTAGCAAGGTTGGCAGACGCAGGGAAGAAGATATGGCAGATTCCAGAGCTGTTCATAATTTTGGTAAGGCCATTGCTAGCTTTAAGCAAGGCTACCTGGTCGGAAACCCTATTCGTGTTGATTACGAGGAAGATGAGACAACAAATGAAGCCTTGAAAGAACTGTCCAAACTGAATGACTTCCACCAACTCAACAGGGGGCTTGTGCTTGATTTGTCGAAGGTCGGCAGGGCTTACGACTTGGTATATCGTGCTAAGGATGACACTACACGGGCGGTCAAGTTAGACCCGCTAGGAACTTTTGTTATTTTTGACATGACTCTGGAGAATCATAGTATAGCTGGTGTGCGTTATTATCAAAAGTCGCAGTTTGATGAAAATAAAAAAATAATCGAACTCTATACGAGCGATAAAATCGTGACGTTTGAATATGATGGCGAGTTGAAAGAGATTGATAGCAAACCTCATGCGTTCGGCTTAGTGCCCATCACAGAATATTTAAATACAGGAAACGGTATGGGCGACTATGAGACGGAGCTATCTTTGATTGACCTTTACGATAGCGCTCAATCTGATACAGCTAACTATATGAAGGACTTGTCAGATGCTATCTTGGCAGTCTTTGGGCGCATCTCATTTCCCGACTATGTCGATACAGTTGAAAAACAAATTGCATTCATGGGGAAGATGCGAAAAGCTCGCATGATGAATCTTGAACCTCCGACTGATAACGAAGGAAAAGAAGGCAATATTGGTGCTAAGTATCTATACAAGCAATATGATGTCAACGGAACAGAGGCGTATAAAAAACGTGTGGTAAACGATATTCATAAATTTACTAACACACCCGACATGACAGACGAGAGTTTTGCCGGTGTACAGTCTGGCGAGGCAATGAAGTGGAAGGTGTTTGGTCTTGACCAGGAGCGCGTAGACATGCAAGCACTTTTTGAACGATCGCTCAAACGTAGATACAGATTGATTGCAACAGTGTCAACAATCCTCAAAGAAATAAAAGACTTTGACGTGGCTAAACTGAAAATAACGTTTACTCCTAACCTACCTAAATCCTTGCAAGAGAAGATAGAGGCCTTCCAAGCTCTTGGTGGAGAAGTGTCAAAAGAGACCGCTATGCAGATTACAGATATTGTGGAAGATCCAAAAGCTGAACTTAAGAAGCTATCCGAAGAAGAACAAGGTGCTAGTCGCATGTCTCGCATCATTGCGATGAATGAGCGCCTGAGTGATAGCGACTTAGTGAAGGAAGTGATTGCTGATGGCGAGTGATTACTGGCGAAAACGTATCGAAGCCGAACAGAGGGCTAAAATCGAGCGTGATGCGACTTTAGCGGACGAGATGAAACGATTATATGCTTATCATTTTGATGCCCTTGAAAAGGAAATCAGAGCCTTTACAGACAGATACGGCGAGAAGAACAATATATCGTTAACAGAGGTCAAGAAACGTGTTTCGGAAATGGATGTTAAGGCTTTTGAAGAAAAGGCGAAGAAGTATGTTGCTGAGAAGGATTTTTCAGCCAAGGCTAATTCGGAACTAGCTCTCTACAATCTCAAGATGAAAGTCAACCGTTTGGAATTGTTACAGTATCAAATGGATCTGGAATTAGTTGCCTTAACGGAGGGAGAGCATCGACTGACCAGTCGTTTTCTAAACGCTGAATATGTCAAAGAACTTAAATTCCAAGCTGGATTATTAGGTAAATCAGTACCAAGCCCTAATCGATTGAAACAATTAGCCGAGACTACGATTAATGCTAACTTTTACGGCGCGAATTGGTCAGATAATATCTGGAAGCGCCAGACTGAATTGCGTTCTGTGACGGCAGAATTAACAGAGGAATACTTACTACGTGGCAAGAATCCTACTGCGCTTGTTTCCAGGCTTCGTAGAGAGTTTGATGTGACAAGTTATGAGGCTAGACGGCTGGCTATCACAGAGGGGGCTAGGGTGGCTACAGAAGCACAAAGACAGTCGTACATCGACAATGATTACGCTGAATATGAATATATTGCCGAGCCTAGCGCTTGTGACTTGTGCAAACCGTTAGATGGTAAAATTTTCAAAGTGAAAGACATGCAATCGGGTAAAAATGCTGCACCCATGCATCCACATTGCCGTTGTTCTACTGCTGCTCATTATTCAGAAAACGATGAGTATGAACGGTTGATACAGGAGTCGTGGAACTCACGCTATCCACATATGGCCAATATTACAAATAAGCTAATTGATGGTAAAAATCACTTGCCAGACATTGATATTAGCAATCAGGTCACAAAGGACGGAAAGACCTATGTGGTGGACGGTCACAATGTTGTATCTGACCACTCAAATTATGAGCATAGGGTGGCAAGTTGGTTCTCTAGTAAGACGGGAATGCACGTTGACATCTTACCGAGGGTTAATAATCCTGAGAATGTAAATACCCCTGATTATTTGATGGCGGGTGTCCCTTTTGATTTGAAAGGTTTTTCTGGCTCTGGAAAATATGTCATTGACAATAACTCTAGAAAAGCAAAAGTACAAGCGCCTAATATCATATTTGATGCAACAAAAAGCCCTCTAAGTGATGAGGACTTGTTGAGACAGTTAGATGATGTGTACCGTTCGGGACGACGTGGCTTAGAAATCGCAGTCCTCAAAAGAGGTAGTGAGGTCGTTGCTATTGTTCAACCCATACAAAAAAACTGAGGAAACCGCGCTCCAATGGGTGCTCGACCTCCTCAGTTTTGATTAAATTATACATCAAAACAGCTAATTTTGCAAGAAAAAGGAGAAGATTATGAACAAACGTATCAAAAAGAAACGCTGGCTTGAAATCAAACTCGCAGAATGTCTGGCTCGTGAGCTTTTGCTTATGTCCGCAGTGGCAGAACAAAATGACAAGATTTCTGAACAAGCGAAGGAAATCACTGAACTACGTTCCGTTATAGAACGCAATGCGCAGGCTACTAACTCAAGATTTAATTACCTTGAGAAAAAAGTGGCTGATAAGGTTTCTAAAAATTCTTGGTTTAGTCGCAAGTAAGGAGGTGGTCACTCATCTTGACTGGTAGGAAAGACTACTTTATACCGTGTGAAAATCCATACGGTTTTTATTTGCCCAAAACATGCTTAAGGCCTTAAACTGTGCAAGATTTTACAGTCCGACAGGACTCAAAACAAGGAGGTGCCTGTATGGCAGATTTAGTCGAAAACGGTGTAGTCGAAGAAGTATCTCAAGAGGAAGTCGACACTCAAGAAGAGGTGAAAACGGAAGCTACAGCAGAAAAGACATATACACAAGCGGAAGTGACTGAAATGATTAAACAGAATGTGAGTCGTGCAGTTGCTAAAGCTCACAAAGACGCTGAGAAGAAATTCAAGGCAGAACAAGATGAAGCTGATAAGTTAGCGAAGATGAATGAGAAGGAAAAAGCCGACTATGAACACGATAAACTTCTCGCTGAGTTGCAATCGTTGAAGGATGAAAAGACTCTTAATGAGATGAAGAATATCGCTCGTGGCATGCTTTTGGACTCGAATATCACGCTTTCTGATGAGCTTTTAGGTCGATTGGTTACACTAGATGCCGAGGAGACAAAACAAGCTGTGACGGGCTTTATTTCAGCGTTTAACGTAGCAGTATCTGAGGAAGTCAAGAAGACCATTCGACAAGACACTCCAGGAGTAGGTTCTGAGGTGTCAAAACAAACCAATTATGGAGCTAGGCTTGCTAAAAACAAGAACACTAGCGAAAAATTAGTATAAGGAGGCCAATATGGCAGAAAAAACACTTTTTGGGGTCGCTGAAATCTTGCACAACATGACCTATGAGGCGATTTCCGTGACGATTGACAAAGAAACTACGGGCGCAGTGACTGAAAACGGTCGAAAAATCCTAAAAGCCGGTACTCTCTTGGCTGGTGATGGTGCATCTGTATTTGATGACCGTAGCAAGAAGGCGAAAGCGAATGCAACTGCACCAGATGGAGTCCTTCTCTATGATGCAGATGTAACAGATGGTGATGCAGTAGCTTCCTTGGTTTACCGTGGCACATTGCGTGCTGATAAAGTAAACGGCGGAACTGTATCAGACGCAATCAAAGGGAAACTCCCTCATATCCAATTTGTGAAAGGAGCTTAATAGATGGCTTTAATTTATGACGTTGTAACTGCCCCTAATTTGGCAGGTTATTGGAATACCTCTAAAGCCAATGTAGAGGCAACTCTGGGAGAGCGTGCCTTTCCAGCTAAGAAACAGCTTGGCTTGAAACTTGCTTTTATTAAAGGCTCAGCTGGACTTCCGGTTGTTCTTCGTGCATCTGCATTTGATACTGAAGCAACACTCCGTGAGCGTATGAACGTAACTCTTAACGAAGAAGAAATGCCTTACTTCAAAGAAGGGATTGTTGTAAAAGAGTCAGATCGTCAGCAACTCAATCTGATTGGGCAGACTGGCAATCAGGCATTGATTGATACAATTATCGAAGGTATCTTTGATGATGAAGCTCGTTTGTTGAGTGGCGCTCATGCTCGCTTGCAGGCAATGCGCTTCCAAGTGTTGGCAACTGGTAAAATCGGTATCATTTCCAACGGCGTAGCTCGTGACATTGATTATGGTGTGGCTGATACCAATAAAGGAGTTGTATCGACTGCTTGGTCAGATTCTGCAACTGCGACACCTCTTGCGGACATCTCCAAAGCTGTAGATGCGCTAGCTGCAACTGGTGGCAAGGCCGAGGTGATGATTCTTAATTCCAAGACATTCGCAGAAATTAAGGTTGCTAAATCAACCCTTTTGGCAATCAAGCCAACTGCCCCAGACCGTGCTGGTGTGACAAACCGTGAATTGAAGGATTATCTTGAATCAGAGTACGGTCTTGCAGTTGCAGTCGAAAACGGGACGTACAAAGATGATGACGGCGTGACTAAGAAATTCTATCCAGATGGACATGTAACACTTGCTCCAAACGGCGCACTCGGCAAGACTGTGTTTGGTACAACTCCAGAAGAATCAGACTTGCTTGGGGGTAACTCAGATTCTGCAAAAGTTGCTATTGTCGATACTGGTATTGCAGTAACAACAATTAAGCATGCTGATCCAGTTAATGTTGAGACTAAGGTTTCTATGATTGCCTTGCCATCATTTGAACGCTTGGACGAAGTATACATGCTTTCAACTGTGCCAGAAGCCTAGGAGGCGGACTATGGGAAATGTAATCAAGACTTTCCGAGACAAAGAGACTAAAGAGGTCTACTACATTGGACAAATCTATAATGGGGGCAGGACAGAAGAACTGACTGCCCTTGGTTTTTTGTCCGATAAAAAATCAGACGATTTTAGCAATTTGAAATTGGATGAACTTAAGGCGAAATTGGACGAACTCGGCATTGAGTATAATCCTAAAGCTAAGAAGCTGGAATTACTGGAATTGTTGAAATAGGGGGTATCGTATGTCTAAACTGGACGAGTATGCTGTACTTGAAAGCGTAAAAATAGACTTGGATATCAATGATAACTTGCAAGATGAATTACTTTTGTTACTGATTCGCAAGGCTACAGATCACTTTAAATTGGCTTACTCAGTTGAATCGATTGAGGATATTTTCTCGTTCGTTATCGAAGATTGCACCATTAAACGTTTCAATCGCCGGGGGTCAGAAGGAACGAAGGCGGAATCGATTGAGGGGCATTCGGTCACTTACGATGACACTGCGTCAGAGTTTGAACCATACGACGACTTGATACGCTCCAAATTAAGCCTTTTAGAGACTAAAGAGCGCAAAGGGGGTATTTATATCCTATGAGGTACAATCAGCGTGTACGGCTCTGTAGAGACGAAAAAAAGCACTACGATAGCGACTTGGGACGAATGGTTTCGGAGAAAAAGATTGTTGCTGAAATCCCCTGTTTTATATCGCCTGTGCGAGTTGAATTGTTGAATGCGTTTGGAAGCAAATTGAATCAGTCTAGCTTGGTTGTGCATGTCAGAGAGTATAGGGAAAAGGTCGACTCGCTCGAATTAGAAGGTCGGCCTTTTACTATTGTCAAAACACCGATTCACAGGAACGGTAGGACGATTTTTTATGTAAGTGAGGCGCTAAATGGCTAAGTTGGAGATCCGAGGCGATGAACCATTGATTAGAGCTTTACAGACCGCCGCAAACAATAAAGCACACAAGGCTATTGTTAAGAATTTTGGCGGAAAACTGCAGAAAACAGCTAAGAGAAAAGCAATATTTACTAAAGGATATTCTACTGGAGCAACCAAGGGAGACATTAACCTTGAAATTACTGACGGCGGTTTTACTGCCAAGGTAGAAGCTGGAACCGAGTACTCGGGCTACCTCGAAAAAGGTACTCGGAAAATGGAAGCACAGCCATTCATGAAGCCAGCTCTTGATGAAATTGAACCACAATTCATAGCGGAATTAAGGAGGGCCAGCATTGTTAAGTAAACAACCTGATCAACAGCTTCATGATGAATTGATTAAGCGGTCAAACGAACTGGGGCTTACTGCCTATCCATTTTTGCCACCAGACGGCACGCCCTATCCTTTCATGGTGGTTGCTTATACTCAGATTGTTCCTCAACCGACTAAATCCTACTTAGTGGGTACGGTATCAGCTCAAGTTGATGTCTGGGGCAAGGCAGATGATAGGAAGCTGGTTTCTGACTGGATTGGCGAGCTCATGAGGGAGTTTTCCACAATTAGGCAGATTGACAGCACAAGGTGGTCAATGGATTTAACCAGCCCAACCGAAATCATCAAAGATAACTCTACTCAAGAACTGCTCTACCATGGCATTCTTGACTTAAAATTCAAATTTCATTAGGAGGAAATAGCAAAATGGCAAATTATGGTAAAGATAAAATTTTGATGTTCCGCAAATTAGGGGACAAAAAGGCGGCTGCAAAGCTGGCTCTACAGACAGAACATTCTTGGAATTACGAGCGTTCCAATGATGTTAAGAAGACCAAAGACGGTGCGGTTACATCTGACGGCGGTCTTGAAGTAACCTTGTCAATTGAAGCAGTAGCTAACCGTGACGAGTTGAACAAAATGCTCAAGCAATCCGTTGAACAAGGTTTCAAGCTGGAAGTTTGGGAAATTGACCTTGCAGGTACAAAACAAGGTGCTAAATACCCGGCATTGTATGCCCAAGGATCGCTTTCAAGCTGGGAAGTACCGTCTAACGTGGAAGATTTGGAAACAATCTCTACTGAGATGACAATTGATGGTAAGCCAGTTGAGGGCTATGCTACTTTGACAGCCGAACAAGAAGCAGCTATCCGATATGCATTTGCGGATACTACTGCAATCACAGGCTAATAGGGGATAGGTTCCCCTATTTTTATTACAAAAAAGGAGTAACAAATAGATGAAACAGATTGAAATTAACGGCAAAAAATATGACTTGTATTTTGGAATTGACTTTATTCGTGAAATGGACAAACGCTATGAAGTTTCTGGAAATGGAGTCAAGTTCGGAATGGGTATTCAGTCATCTGTTATCTACTTACAGGACTTCAACCCAGTTGTCATCGTAGATATTATCTTATCAGCAACTCATACACTGAAATCAATCCCAAGCGTTGCAGACATTGAAACATGGATTGAGGAGCAGGGGGACAATCTTGAGAAGGTTTTTGATGATTTTTTATCTGCCTTAAAGAATGCACCAATGACCAAGCTAAAAGTCACAAAAATGTTGGAAGCAATAGAGAAACAAGCCAAGTAAAAACAACGGTAGCCAGTGACTCTCAGGAAATCTATGAGGATATGTTGGCTACTATTTTTGGTTTGTTCGGTATCTCAGATTATGCTCAGGCTGGAAGAATGACACTTGTTGAGTACAGGTTGAGGAAACGTGGACACATAATGAAGCGGTTAGAAAGGGAGCGAGAAATCTACCTGCAAGCCTACTTGAACCGCATTGTCAAAGCAACCGATAAAAAAGGTAAGGAATATGTCTATAAGGAGTTCGAGGATTTCTATGACGAAATGAAGCGTAAGAATGCAGTTCTTGGGGATAACTTTGCTCCCCCGGTCAATAGCAATCTAATTGCCCTTGCCAAACGTATGCAAAACTACAACGAGAAAGGAGGATACTGATGTCAAGTTACACGATAGAAGTCATACTGAAAGCTAGTACGTCGCAATTTACAGCTGGCATGCGTCAAGCCATGGAGTCGGTGGAGAACTTCAAGAGTGCAACAACTTCACTCAACTCTATCGGAGATGCCTTTATGGGTGTAGGTAGTGCCTTAACTGCTGGAATTACTGCACCAGTAGCGGCAGGGGTTACTGCAATCATCAAGTCCTATGCGGACCTTGAACAAGCTGTCGGTGGTGTTGAAACTTTGTTCAAAGAGTCAGCAGCCTCAGTGATTGCTAACTCTGAAACTGCCTACACAAGGGCGGGTGTTTCTGGTGTGAAATACATGGAGCAGGTAACATCA
This sequence comes from Streptococcus azizii, assembly GCF_001984715.1. GTDB lineage: Bacteria > Bacillota > Bacilli > Lactobacillales > Streptococcaceae > Streptococcus > Streptococcus azizii. The sequence goes on along the minus strand of NZ_MSPR01000009.1, from coordinate 38,612 downwards.
TTCTCGGCGACTCTTTTGCAAGGATTGGGTGGCGATACTGCAAAGGCTGCTGCTTATGGTGATAAGGCTATTGTCCAAATGGCAGATAACGCAAACAAGATGGGTACTGCCATAGGCGATATTCAAAACGCTTATCAAGGATTTGCCAAAGACAACTATACCATGCTGGACAACTTGAAACTTGGTTACGGTGGTACACAGTCAGAAATGGCACGTTTGGTCAATGAGTCTGGGGTATTAAATGGGGCATTTGAAGCAACAGCTGAGAATGTCAAAGATATTCCATTCCATACCTTGATTGAGGCCATAGGGATCACACAGGACAGGCTGGGAATTACTGGAACAACTGCCAAGGAAGCAAGTGAAACCGTGTCAGGGTCATTCCAGGCGATGGTTGCTGCCGGGCAGAACCTTGTAGCAGGTTTTGGTGCTGCTGACGCAGATGTCAAGACTTTGATGGAGAACTTGAAATCGACTGTTGAGATATTTGTCCAGAATATTAAGCGAGTATTGAAGAACATTTGGGATAATCTCCCGATGGCTGAGTGGCAGAAGTGGGTTCTGGCTATTGCAGTAGGATCTGGACCGGTATTGCTGGCAATTGGTGGAATTATCAAAGCTGTCAGCGGTATTGGCAGTGTCTTCAAGACAGTTGGAGCAGTCATGTCCAATCCTTTTGGTTTGGCAGTTGTTGCTATTGCGGCACTTGTGGCAGGCTTTATCTATGCTTACAATCATTCTGAGAGATTCAGAAACATGGTCAATTCAGCTGTTGAGTCTGTCAAGAACAAATTTAATGAACTGAAGACCATGGCGCAACCAGCTATTGATAGTATTGTGAACAGTCTGAAAAAATTAAATGTTGGAGCATTCGGACCGCTCATTGGCGGTGTCGGTGTTGCTATCTTGGCTTTGAAGAAGTTGAAAGGTTTTGAGTTCTCAAAACTATTCAAGTTCCCAGCTCTTCCAAATCCATTCGCTAAACTGACTGGACTTGCTAAGTCGACAGGTTCAGCGGTCAAAGGAGTCTTTTCTGGTCTTGGGAAGTCTATTTCAGCAGTTTTCAAGGGGATTGGCTCAGGGATTGCAACAGCTTTCCGTGGTATTGCTTCCTCAATCTCCATGTTAAATCCTGTTGGTGTGGCTTCATTTGCTTTAGGTATTGCAGCGGTCACCGCCGCCTTGATAGCCTTGAGTGCTGTTCAGGGTATGGTACTTCCATTTTTACAAGGCTTGTCTGATATTTTAGTTAATCTTGTTGGAGGCGTTCTCCAAGCCTTTGCAACTACGCTCATCACACTTCAACCAGTTATGCTCACTATTGCAACAGCCTTGTCAATGCTGTCACCTCTAATTGTGGCAGTAGGTCAGGCATTTGCTGCAGCTGCTCCATTCGTGACGGCACTTGGTGAGGTTGTGACTAACATTGTTTCGATAATTGCTGCAGCGTTACCGTCAATAATCACAGCAGTTTCTGGCTTAGTGACAGCTATTGCTGGAGGAGTTACCCAAATAATCACAGCAATCACTCCAATTGTTCAAATTATTTCTGATACATTTGTCCAAGTTGTCACAGTGATTACTAATGCTATTGTTTCGATTGTTGAAGCCTTAGCACCATTTATTCCGAATATTACTTCAATGTTTGAAACGATTGTCACGGTGATTACTAATGCTATTGTTTCGATTGTTGAAGCCTTAGCACCATTTATTCCGGATATTACTTCAATGTTTGAAACGATTGTCACGGTCGTCAGCCAAGCTATTGTCCAAATCGTGCAAGCTCTAGCTCCATTCATTCCAGAATTGACTGCGATGGTTCAAGCTGTTGCTCCAGTTCTTGAAGGGATTGTGAGTGCCTTTGATAATCTGATTAGTCAAATCAGCCCAATTATCGATTCAATCACCAATCTTTTTAAGACACTCGGCGAGCAAATCAGTAATATCCTTGATAGTGCTAAGGGTGTTATCGAGGGATTTGGTTCGTCTGTTCGTAATATCCTTGACGGAATTGCGGGTATTTTCGAAAGTATGGGAAATGCGGCCAAAAACTCAGGTCAAGGTGTTAAGTTGATGGCTCAAGGTATCAAAATGCTAGTTGATCTAAAACTAGGGGACTTAGTCGGAACCTTGGCGGCGGTTGCTACTGGTTTGACAGCTATTGCAAATTCGGGAATTGCATCAGCAGGACCAGGATTGCAACAAGCAGGAACTGGACTTAGACTAATTGCAACATCAGCACAAGTGGCAAGTGTGGCAATGCAAGCCTTACCTGCTGCCTTTAGTTCCCTGAGCTCAAGCGTTGGAACTTTACCAAGTGCAATGACCACAGCTGCCTCTGCTATGATGTCTTTTGCAAGTGCAGTCGTGACCTCTTTTGCAGGCTTGGCAGAGTCAACTGCTAGTATCTCTGCTTTGCAAGGTCGATTAACGGCACTGTCAGCCTCAATGATGATGGCACAAGCTGGAGCTGCTGCAATGTCAGCAGGGTTTTCAGCAGTATCTGCTGTTATCGGTGTCCTTGGTGACATACTTGGAACAGTACCAGCTGGATTTACAGCTATTACCACATCAGCAATGATGGCACGGACATCAATCATGCAACTAGCTACATCAGCTCCTATGGTTGCCTCAGGCTTCGCCAGCATTTCAAGTGCTGCAACATCAGCAATGACTCAGCTTAATTCTGCTGTACGTTCTGCCATGACACAAGCCGTGTCTACCATGCGTTCAAGCATGACACAGATGGTATCTGTTGTAAGGCAGTCAGCTAGTCAGATGACGCAAGCTGGCCAACAGGCAGGGCGTGGAGTATCTAACGGCGTGACAAACGGTATCCGTTCAGGTATAGGCTCAGCTACGGCTGCAATGTCTGCCATGGTAAACGCAATCCGTTCAACAGCAATGGCTGGAGCTGGAGCCATGCAAGGTGTAGGGGCTATGATTGGCCAAGGATTGGCTCAAGGTATGTATTCAGCACTTGGAGCAGTTACAGAGGCAGCTAATGCCTTAGTAGCGCAAGCCGAGAGGGCGGCACGAGCAAAGGCACAAATTCACTCGCCAGCGAGGCTATTCCGTGATCGGGTAGGTGTCTTCATTGGTCAAGGTGTGGCAGTTGGTATTGATAAGAGTCAGAAATTTGTTGACAGAGCGATGGCATCAATGTTTGATGGTATCGATGACTTCAATACTCAGGTTGGCGATTTAATGGCTGGTAATCTTGCTTATAGCTTTGACGTTGGGCGGCATTCTAGGTCTGTGGAGGTTACCTACCGCAGACAAGATGACGAACAGATGGGAGTTATTAGAGAAGCGCTAGCCACTATCAAGGATCTTGTTAGTCGTGATACGGTTCTTGAAATCGATAGCCGTGAGTTTGCCCGTGCGACAGGCCAATCACTTTCTGAGTATCAAAACGAGCAGCGACAACTACAAGATATGTTAAGGGGGGATAAAATAATTGTCTAGGTTTTCATACAAGGGCGTTGATTTATCGCCCTTTTTAACTATTTTAAGGATTGAGCGGACTGTCGGTAATGAAAGGCAGATACAGACCAACAATGCTCCCAAAATCGGCGTCAATCTCCAAGATGTCATGTTCGGAGCTAAGATCATTAAGGTTAAGGTCAGTCTGGCAACAAGGGCAATAACTCCAGAATTTGTTGATACGGTAGCTTACCCTACTATCGCTACTGAAAACATCAACAAGTTGCGGGAGCAAGTGTCAGGACTGTTGCATACGGACAGCGAGCAGAGATTAGAGCTTCCAGATGAACCTGATAGGTACTATATGGCTATCCCGAAAGGTGATATAAACCTAGAGGGAATTGCGGACTGGTACGATGAAACGACCATTGAGTTTTTTGTACCTGACGGGGTTGCGCACAGCACCACCTACCGCAAGTTCGACAACGGTGCGGTGTCGTCTGATAAGGTTACTTTTGATATAGTCAATAATGGCAACGTGCCGGCTTTTCCTATCGTTACAGTTAAGCATCATGCAGAAAATGGTTACATTGGCGTGGTGAATACGAGTGGAGCTTTGGAAATCGGAGATCGTGAAGAAGCTGATAAAGAAGTTGTCAGACAGTCAGAGTTACTCTTTGATTATCGAGATAGTAAAATTACAACTGGCTTAAGTGCGGCAACGCCGAACATTGCTATCCTAAACGATACATCACAGAATCTTAGGGGTGCTGTGAGAAGCGTAGACTGGCAAGGCCGCAAGCATTTGTTCCTACAAAGTCCCGGAGGAACTGCTGGAAACAATGCAGGGAGTTTGACGTGGGATATACCAGCTGACAGCTCAGGAGCTACTGGCTCTCTGAATGATTACATCTGGTGGAGGCAAGTCTTTTGGCTTGGTGCCGCTAACCAATACGGTTTTATTAAGTTAACCGTCTCTGATGAACAGGGACGGTTTTTGTACGGTGTAGAAACCTATAAAAGAGCCTATGGACTGGGCTGTGAGTATAATTTCTTTGTCGCTAATGGTAAGGGTGGATTTCATACTATCAAGCAGTGGACTTTTTTAGGAACACATGAAAATCATCATAACCCATTCAATGAACCGAGAGGCTGGTCAGATATAAAGCGGAATGATGATACAATAACCGTTTATTGGTGGGGTTCTTATAATACCTTCACTATTCCTGAAATCAAGGGTAGGAAGTCGGCTAAAGTCCATGTGGCATTTGGCGCTATAGGAAACAAGCCTTTGGTTACTCGTATGTATCTTGATGGTCTGATGTATCGTAAGGACTTTGTGGCTGTTACCAAAGATATTCCTAATCGTTATCCAATCGGGTCTAGCGTGGTGTTAAATAGCGAAAATGACACGGTGACTGTGGACGGTTTGGAGCGGATTGTAGATATTGTCCACGGCTCTACATTTCTTACTATCCCACCCGGGAAATCCACTCTTGAAGTATTTTCTTCTAGCTGGGTCAGGACAAAACCGACCGTCAAGATAGAATTTGAAGAGAGGTACTTATAGCGTATGTTATTGACCATCCATGATGCAAACTTGAGAAAGGTTGCTTTTATTGATAACGAGAAGCAGGCTACGTTGAACTATTTCAATGATACCTGGACCAGATACCTTGAAACAGGTTCAAGCACTTTTGATTTTACGGTATTTAAAAAGGCCATTATCTCAGATACAGGGCAAAAGAGAGCTTACAACTATCTGAATGAAAAAGCCTTTGTATCATTCCAGTACAAGGGGAAGACCTATCTACATATCATCCGAAAAGTGGAGGAGAATGAACAAGTTATCAAGTGTTACGGGATTAATCTCAACCTAGAGCTAATCAATGAGTATGCCAACCCGTATAAGTCACCAAGAGCAATGACCTTTAAAGAATATTGTGACGCTATGGGCTTGCTTAGCTTTACATTCTTAAAAATTGGCGTTAATGAGATTTCTACTAAGAAGATTTCAGCTGAATGGGAGGGGACAGATACTAAGCTGAACCGCTTACTTAGCCTAGCTAAGAAGTTCGGTGCAGAGATAGAATTTGACATCCACCTTAACGCTGATAGCTCCATCAAGTCCTTTGTGGTTAACGTCTATCATGAAAACGACGATACCCATCAGGGAGTAGGGCGAGTTAGTCCAACAATCCTCAAGTACGGTAAAAACTTGAAGACATTGACCAGAACTGTAGATAAAACCAACATCTACAACATGATTAGACCAACTGGACGAGATGACCAAGGAAACACGGTCACTATCTCGGGTTTGGGTGCATGGTTAGTCAAGAACGAAAAGGGAGAACGGGAATTTTATCAATCAGGGGAGGGGCTATACGCTCCTCTTTCAATGCAAATGTACCCAGCCGCCTTTACAAGTAGCACAATGGGGGACCAGTGGATTAGAAAGGATATGACAGTAGAAAGTTCCAATCCTGAGGTTATTCGCTCAACGGCTTATCGAGAGTTGAAGAAGAACTGCTATCCCGCTGTAACCTATGAGGCTGAGGGCTTTGCGGATTTGGATATAGGGGACACCGTGCAAGTCTACGATGATGGCTTTAGCCCTACGCTCTTGCTTGAAATGCGGGTGTCTGAGCAAGCCATTAGCTTTACCAATCCTAGCCAAAACAAGACGACTTTTTCAAATGCTAAAGCTCTTGAAAATCGTTTATCGAACGGTATCCAAGCTCGATTGGATCAAATGATAGAAGAGGCGAAGCCCTACACTATCCGAGTCTCCACAGATAATGGGACGGTGTTCAAGAATGGTCAAGGGCAGTCTGTCGTTACCGCAACATTGATGAAAGGCAACAAGGTAATGGATAGTGGCTGGCGTTGGGCAGTAAATGGAGATTTTAGAACAACAAGTCCGACTTACGTCGTGAAAGCCTCTGAATTTAGCCAAAAGCTAGTGTTAGAGGTATCTGCATGGGTCAATAACAAGGAAGTTGCGACAGATGAAATCACATTTGCAAACGTATCTGATGGTGAGCGTGGGCAATCTGGCCAAGATGCTCATGTTCATATTGCTTGGGCTGATAATGAGACAGGAACAGAGGGTTTTACACTCACTAACTCCACGGAAAAGTCGTATATGGGTATATATACAGATTTTGATGCAGTACATAGCACAGACCCGACAAGGTATAAATGGGTAAAAACAAAAGGCGCAAAAGGCGCATTAGATAATGAGCAATTAGCAAATATTCACGCTAAGATTGAGGCAAAATCAGATGCTAATCTAACTCAAGAGCAGATGAATATGCTGAATGAGCGTCTACAACTGATGGAAGTTGAAGCAAAAGCAAAAGCAACGATGGAAAATTTCAGTGAGTTAGAAAAGCGTTTTTTAGCTTTTGTAACATCAAATGCAGAAAGCGTGGCTAAGTCAGAAGAAGATTTGATAGCTATTGCAGAGCGTATTGATAAGATGGTACTAGATTTCGGTAGTATGAAAGAGATGAAAACCTTTATTGATACATATATGAGTAGCTCTGAGGAGGGAATGGCTATTGGTAAAAATGATGGTAGTTCTGTCATCAAAGTTAGTAATGACCGCATATCGATGTTCTCATCTGGTAAGGAAGTTATGTACGTTAGTCAAGGAGTGATTCACATTGACAATGGTATTTTTACCGCTTCTGTCCAGATTGGGCGATTTAGAACAGAAGAATATTACTACAATCCGGATATAAATGTTATTCGATATGTTGGTAATTTGGGCATAGTTTAGGAAAGGAGAGAAAAAATGGCTGAATTTTGGTCAAATAACGACAGAGGGTATCGCATTAGGTTATGGATTGACCAAGTGTCACAAAACTTTGCTAGTAACAGTAGTCAAGTTAGGGTGAGATTGTCTCTCTTGAACACAACGACTACTTTTTCAAGCTATAGTTGCTCTGCTTATGTTGATTTGAATGGCCAGCGGTTGAATTGGTCTGGCAGTCCATCTGTTTTATCTTACAATCAGACTGTCTGGCTGATAGACCAAGTTGTCACGATTGGACACAACGCAGATGGTACAAAGACGTTTGGTCTGTCTGCTAGCTTTAGTGGTAGTGGAGGATGGTCTCCTGGTACACTTTCAATCGGCAGTCATTCATTCATGTTGACGACAATTCCACGTTCTAGTTTCATAAGTGTCGGTGCTGGTGTTATTGGTAGTGCAGTTACCATCAACATCACCCGTCAAAGTTCCAGTTTTAAGCATACTATCCGCTATCATTGGGGCAATAAACAGGGGACGATAGCTAGTAATGTAGATACCTCTGCGACTTGGACAATTCCAAATGATTTTGCCAACGATATTCCAAACTCGACAAGTGGAACAGGGACAATCTACGTTGACACTTATTCGGGATTGACTAAAATAGGTACACAGTCAACGACGCTAACTGCTAGCGTGCCAGCAAGTATGAAACCTACATTTTCGGGAGTTACTTTCACAGATACAAATAGTGTTGTTAGAAATTTATTGGGTGGAAATAACTTTTTACAAATTATTTCAAATATCCAAACTACGTTTAACGGGGCTAGTGGTTCGTATGGTTCGAGAATTACTGGTTATTATGCAGAAATAGTCAATAAGAAAATGTCCATTTCTTCGAATGGTGGTGTGTTTGGCTCTATGAATTTCAATGGGTCAGCAACAATTCGTGCCAGTGTTACAGATAGTAGAGGAAGGCAGTCAGCAACTAAAGATATTACAATCAATGTTATTGAATACTTTCCTCCTGTGCTAAGTTTTACAGCAAATAGGACTAGGGAAAATCCTAGTATTGTTCAAATTATTAGAAATGCAAAAGTAGCTCCTTTAATGTTAGGAGGTTCTCAAAAGAATACGATGTCGTTATCATTTAAAGTTGCAATGACAAGGACGCAGAATTATGTTTCTGATACTGGGGCTAACGGATACTATAAAAGTACCCATGCACTAACTAACTCAGCAGCAAATATGGCAAATGCTTATGCGCCAAACAAATCTTTTGAAATAATTGGTATACTCGAGGATAAGTTTACAAGTACGACCTTTTCTGCGACTATTACAACAGAGAGTGTGGTGATGGGATATGATAAAGATGGTCGTGTCGGTATTGGAAAAATTCCCGAATTAGGTATACCTGGTTCTCTTGATGTTTCTGGGGAAATTTATGCAGATGGTAATCCTATTCAGTTGCATCAGATGACGTCAAAGGATGGGCGAGCGATTGTGACTAAAGCTAGTCCAGACAATATTTCATCAAATGGAATGTACTATCTAAGCGGTAGCCCAGACAGACCAACAGGAGTAAACGGATATTTGTTAGTTGAGGTTTTGGTGAATGACTGGGTTAAACAGACATATACTAGAGCGACCGATGGACTGACTTTGATAAGAGTGAAGAATGATGGCTCTTGGAAGCCTTGGCAATACGTTCTGACCTCTACAACTCCTGCCCCTACGAACCTTATCAATACTGGATGGATATATGCAAGTTATTCAGGTAGTTACTACAAACGAACTGGTGATATGTTAGCAGTTAAGTATTCCTTTAGTGGTAATGGCGGGAATATGAATATAGGTATTATTCCTTCTAGTATTTGGATACCACCACAAGATTATATGCTTGTTATTCCGCAGTGGTCATTGGATGGGTCAGCGAATACACACATCCAATTTAATGCTGGACAGGGCGTGATTAACGCGATTACGACCGCCAAGGGGGCAGTGTATCGTGGACAGATTTTAATTATGATTTAACGTAAAAAATCCCATATAATCTGGTAGATAATGAGTATATGACATAAGAAGGAGGTAGATATTATGTTGAAAGTCACAAAGACACGCCAAACAACGGCAGAATTTCATGTTATCGATGGTAAGGAGCGAAAACTTGTTAAAACCACGGTAATCAACACAGGCGCTGATGCAGTCTCAACTGTATTTGAAACGTTGCATGAGCCAGAGCTTTATGCTAAGAACCGAAGAGAAATGCGTAAACATGAGCAAGAGTTACGAGAGTTACGCTATAAAATTGAGGATGAGATTTTAGCTGAACTTGAGGCAGAGTCAATATCAGCATCAGACTAGGGGGATATATGTTGCAGGATTTACTTTTTAGGGATTTATTGATTCATTTGCGGGGACTAATGACTAGCCCCTATATCCATTTTTTCTTTTGGCTCATGCTTTTAGATATCGTTACGGGGTATATCAAAGCATTCAAGATGAAACGATTTGATAGCAAGACAGGGACGTTAGGATTGTTACGACATGCGTTGGTTTTCGTGGTTATTTTAATAGTAGCTATGTACGCCCGTGCGTTGGGGGTACGCACCATTGGTATCGCCTGGTGTATGTTCTTTATTTTCAACTATCTTGGTTCTGTTATTGAAAATTGGGAGGCGATAGGTATTGGTTTCCCTGATTTCTTACGACCATACATTAACCAAATGAAAAAAGAAAATACAAAAATTGTACAGACACTGATTGATAGTCGTACAAAATTACCAGATTCAGCTATCCAGTCTGACGATAAATATGAGCAAAGGAGGTAGAGCATGAAAGCGATGAAGCGAATACTTGTAATGATGATTCTATTACCTGCGGGCTATATCGCTTTTGTGCTTAGCCCGTTTTTAGAAATAATCGAGGAGGAAAAAAACAATGACAACAGTAAATGAAGCCTTAAATAATGTCAGAGCCTTAGTTGGTTCTGGTCAGTCTATCGGAAATGGTGAATGTTACGCTCTTGCCAGCTACTATGAGCGAATGATTAGTCCAGACGCGACAGTCGGATTAGGTGCTGGTATTGGTTGGGTTAGTGGTGCCGTAGGAGACACAATCGCAGCTCACAATATTGGTACATCTTATAATTGGTCGGCTAATGGCTGGAGTGTCTCTACTAGTGGGCCATTTAAGGCTGGACAAATTGTCACATTGAGAGGAGGTACTTATGGTCACGTAGTCATCATTGAGGCAGTCAATGGAGACCAACTTGTAGTAATCGAGCAGAATTACGGTGGCAAACGTTATCCAGTACGCAACTACTATAGTGCGTCAGCGTATGCCCGCGATGTTGCTCATTACATCACGCCTCCAGGTGCAGTGTCAAATCCAACACCAGCAGCAAGTGGAGCTAAGAAATACACGGAGCATGGCACAATGACTGTCACAGTAGATGCTATCAATGTTCGACGTGCGCCGAATACATCAGGTCAAGTAGTGGCTCAGTACACTAAAGGACAATCTTTCGAGTATGATACAGTTATCATTGATGTAAATGGATTTGTTTGGGTATCGTATATCGGCGGTAGCGGAAAGCGCAACTATGTCGCTACAGGTGCGACAAAAAATGGAGAACGTTTCGGTTCTGCTTGGGGAACTTTTAAATAATAACACAGCTGCACCCGCTCAGAGAAATCTGGGCGGGATTTTTTTGTTTTTATTGAATATATCGCTTGCATAAAGTTTGTACTTATATTATTCTGATTACAGATGATATACGAAATGGAGGAAGTATATGACAGCAGAAATCGCTATATTAAACAAACATGGTGTAGCTCTAGCAGCAGATAGTGCAGTTACTATTACTAATGGTAATGCTTCTAAAACATATAATGCAGCTAATAAGCTATTCTCTTTTGGTAGTGCTCATGATATAGGTTTCATGATTTATGGAGATGCTGATTACATGGGAATTCCTTGGGAGATAATTTTTAAAGAGTATAGGAGAGTAAATAAGCAAACCGTTTTTAAAACGATTGAGGATTGTGCGAATCAATTTATTGATTTTGTAAAACAACCCAAATTCAATAATCCTGAAATTGCTAAAGAACAGATACAGGCAATGATGTATCGAGCTTTAGTGACCCTTACGGAATATGCTGGTGAAGATATTAATGCTATTCAAGCACAAAGCGACAATCACGAGATTGATGACGGACAGATTGTAGATATTATAAAAGAAAAAATTGAATCAATGCGCAGAGAATGTATTGATAGGCGCTTTTTTAAATGCGATATCGAACCTGAAACTTTTTTGGGAGACTTCCAAGGCTTTTGCATTGACATACTGACTAAACATTTTAAGTTGCCATTTGAAGAATTTTTAAATGACTTTTTGACATTTATGTATGAGTTGGTTATATATAGAAATATGTTTGAAAGTATATCCGGAATTGTAATTTGTGGATATGGCGAGGATGAATTATTCCCTTCGTTAGTTTCTTATGAACTTAGTTTTTCGTATAATGAAAGGTTGAAATTAATAAAAAAAGAAGAAGTAGAGATATCTTCAGTTGGATGCACGGCTTCTATTATCCCTTTTGCACAATCTGATATGATTTTAACTATCCTAAAGGGAATGGATCCAGCTATGGAACTAGCGGTTAGCGACAAAATTAGAGAAAGTTCGTTGACCTCAGAAGAGAAAGATAGTATAATTAACTCAATAGCCGATACCCAAAAAGAAAATTTTATCGACCCTATACTAAATATAGTAGGTATGTTGTCCATTGACGAGTTGGCTAATATGGCGGCTACACTAGTTAATTTAACGTCATTCAAGCGTCACTACACCGATTCCCTTGAAACGGTGGGCGGACCGGTAGATGTTCTGGTTGTGACTAGAGGAGACGGTCCTATATGGATAAACAGAAAAGAGTATTTTGATATCAATAAAAATATTGATTATCAATTAAGAAAGAAGAGGTGTAGATTATGATGATGTATGCAAATACTTTTTTTACGATAGAACGTGATGTGAACAAAAGTGAAAAAAAGCCCGCTTTACAGAAGTCTCAACCTGCGACTACTATAAAAGACACTTACACAAGTATAACAAGGGATGACGTAGAATTAGAAATTTTAAACTTTGATAAACTTATTGTGAACACGGTGAGATAACAAATAGGTTGGTTACACTGTACCCAATCCTAAAATTTTTCATAATCTCCTGCACCAGCTGTAACGCTGGTGTTTTTTGCGTTATATTTGCTGATGTTTTAGAGGAGCTTTTTGGGGTGTTGATGGCTATTAACTTTTCGCCCAAAATTCACCCAAAAAAATTATAAAATGAGATAAAATAACATAAAAAGAAAGACGATAAACGCAGTAAAATCAGTTTATCGTCTTATTATGGTTTAGTCTAAAAACACTTGTATTGTTCTTTGGTAATCATATTCCTATTGTAACGCAAAACGTCCTCTCTATCAAGAAAATAGAGAGGACGAGGGAATAGGAGGGGCTAGACAGCTGAGTGCTTGAATAAGGAATAGGTAGCATGGTGGATGTAGTTAGCGACCTGTGGGTTATTCATTGTGTAGAGGTGGATTCCTGCCACATCTTGGGTTACTAAGTCGACAATTTGGTCAACAGCATAGGCTAGACCTGCAGCTCGCAAGGATTCGGGATCATGTTCGTACTTATCTAAGATGGCTCGGAATTTTCGTGGCAAGCGGATATTCTCACAGGTATTCAGTAAGCGCAGTGCTTGATTGCGGTTGATAATGGGCATAATCCCTGCCAGTATCGGAACCTCGATACCAGCTAGCAGGCATTTTTCCTGAAAATCATAAAAGACTTCATTATCGAAAAAAAGCTGAGTGACGAGGCTTGAACACCCCGCATCTACCTTGGTTTTGAGATGCTTGATGTCGGAGACCTGATTGGGCGAATCAGGGTGGCTTTCAGGATAACACGCGCCGATAATATCAAAATGCGGCGCCTCATCTTTTATAAAGGAAATAAGGTCTGTCGCATAGTGGAAGTCTTCTCGAGGAGTGATATTCGGAATTCTGTCACCACGTAACGCCAAGATGTTGTGAACCCCAATCTGGTCGAGGGCTACTAGGATATTTGTCACCTCTTCCTTGGTCAGATAAATGGCAGGCAGGTGGGCAATGGAGGGAATCCCCAAGTCATTGTGGATATAATCTGCCAGACGAACCGTAGTATCTTCAAGGTTGTATTTATTATTGCTCGCAGTCACGCTGATGAAGTGAGGAGCTAAGTCTTGCATGTGACGGAGCGCCGATAGAATTTTCTCATTGCCTGCAGCGGGATTGGGTGGAAATATTTCAAATGAAAGACTAGGGGTATGTGCCATTGCTTCCTCCTTCTAAGTAATACTCTTAAAAATCAACAGGATACCTTGTCAATCTCCTATTTTTCAGTCGCTTTTTACACGCCCTTTGTATCTTATGTAACTGAGTTCAGCCTAAAACCTCGGAAAAAAGATAGGCATCTGTTTTGGCTTTAGCCGACTACAGCTGAGCATCCCTTTGGGATAGAAATAGTCATTTCTCTGCCTAACCTCACTTTTTCATTTCTAGGTTCGGGCTACTGTGGTCCCTTTCTTATTTCTAGGTGACCGTTGCAACAGTTCTCTGAACTGTTGCAATCCACTGGATTATTGTAGTCCTCTACGAGCAGTTTTGGCAGCCTCTACCAGCCGTACCAAACTCTCACGTGTTTCTTTTATCCCTCGGGTTTTGAGTCCGCAATCTGGGTTGATCCAGACCTTATGGCTTGGAACTTTAGCAAGGATGGTTTCAATCGTACGGTCTATCTCACCGTTAGCTGGGACACGCGGCGAATGAATGTCATAGACGCCAGGTCCGACCTGTGTTTGGAAATTCTGCGCTTTTAATTCGTCTAAAATCACAAGATTGGACCTGCTGGCCTCAAAGGAGATGACATCTGCGTCCATACTATCGATAGCGGGGATAATATCAGTAAATTCACTATAACACATGTGGGTGTGGATTTGTGTGTCAGGTGCGACAGTTGAATGAACCAAACGGAAGGCAGGAATGGCCCAATCCAGATAGTCCTCATACCAGTCACTTTTGCGAAGAGGGAGTTTCTCCCGCAGGGCAGCTTCGTCAATTTGGATAATCTTGATACCAGCGGCCTCCAAATCAAGAACCTCTTCCTTGATTGCAAGGGCAATCTGTAAGGTTGATTCCTTTATCGATAGATCTTCGCGAGGGAAAGACCAGTTGAGAATCGTCACAGGCCCTGTCAGCATCCCCTTAACGGGTTTTTCTGTTTGACTTTGGGCGTAGCTGGACCATTTGACGGTAATTGGTTGTAGTCGATAGATATCGCTCCAAATGATCGGTGGTTTTACTCCTCGCATACCGTAGGATTGAACCCAGCCATTCTTGCTAAAGAGGTAGCCAGATAGGTTTTGACCGAAGTATTCAACCATATCATTACGTTCAAACTCACCGTGGACAAGGACATCAAAGCCGACTTCTTCCTGCCAGCCAATCCAATCATCAATCTGTTGAGCGAGAAAGTTATCATAATCTTGAGCAGAGATTTCTCCCTTACGAAAGGCTAGACGGGTCGCTCTGACTTCTGCGGTTTGCGGGAAAGAACCGATGGTTGTTGTCGGTAGTGCAGGTAGGTTTAATTGTTTGGCCTGTATCACTTCGCGTTCTGCGAAGGCTGGTAGGCGGGTGGAGTCTGCCTCTGTCAATCCTGCAATACGACGGGCTAGATCGGTGTTTTTTTCAACTCGTTCTAGTTCAAATAAGGCCTTGTTTTTAGCTAAAATATCAGGAGCTCCCTTTGTCACAATCGTATCCAAATCCCGAAGTTCTGCTAATTTTTCTACAGCGAAAGCGAAGTGTTGCAGGATAGTTGCTTCAAATTCTTCATTTTCCGTGCTAAATGGTACATGTAATAGTGAGCAGGAGGTCGTTAGTACGACAGTCTTAGCAGGGATTTTTTCTAAAATGGCCAGGCTCTGTTCGTAGTTATTGCGCCAGATATTTTTTCCGTTGACAATACCAGCATAGAGGATTTTATCTGAAGGGAAACCTGTTGAGACGAGTTCAAGCGTCTTTTTCCCTTCGATAAAATCAAGCCCCAAGGCATCGATGGGCAAGTTAATTAAGTCTGTGTAGACATCGCGCACGTCCCCAAAATAAGTCTGCACAAGGATCGCCAGGCCCTTCTTATCAGCTAAGAGTCTTTCGTAAATGTTTAGGAAAAGGGCTTTTTCCTGAGCAGATAGATCCTTGACCAAGATCGGTTCCTCTAGCTGGAGACTCTCTGCTCCAAGGTCGGCGAGTTTTTCAAAGACTGTTTGATAGGCCGCGATAATGCTTTCTAGAAAATCAGCAGGACTGGTGCCTTCTTCATAGTCTGCCAGTTGTAAGAAAGTGAAGGGGCCGACAAGAGTCGGGCGAGTGTGGAATCCCAATGCTTGCGCTTCTGCAAATTCATCAAAAATTTTGTTAGAAGCTAGCCTTACCTGTGTGTCTTTTTCAAACTTTGGGACGATGTAGTGGTAGTTGGTATTAAACCACTTTTTCATAGGAAGGGCTCTTACATCACCTTTTTCTCCTTGATAACCTCGAGCTAGTGCAAAGTAGCGTTCTAAATCGGTCAAATCCAGTTCATGGACTGCTTTTGGCACGACATTGAGCAAGAAGGCAGTATCTAAGACAGTGTCGTAATGGGAGAAGTCATTGCTGGGAAGCTCTGTAATGCCTGCTGTTTTGAGTAAGTTCCAATGCTTCCTGCGGAGCTGTTTAGCTGCCTCGAGTAAGGCGGTCTCACTAATTTCTCCCCTAAAGTATGCCTCAGTTGAAAATTTTAATTCACGAAATTCACCCAAGCGTGGGAAACCAATAACGGTTGTTGCCATAAATATGCCTCCAAAACTTATTCTTGACACTATCCTAACAGAAAATATTTTATTTGCATAATTGAAAATGATTAGGGATTGGTATAGTTTAAAACTATATGATAATTACTGGGAGTCTGTGAAATAGAACGAGTGAAACTCGTGTCAAACGCTCTTTGTATCTTGTAATTGAGTTCAGCCTAAAACCTCGGAAAAAAGATAGGCTTTCTTGTGTTCATCGAACACTGCGGTAGCCTCCTATTTTTCATTCGGTTTTTTGACGGCTTCACATCTTAATGTAATTGAGTTCGGACTAAGGTCTGTGTGAAAAAGATAATTCTTCCTAGCTTCAAAGGTATACTATACCTTTGAAGGCGGGAAATAGGAGTTTGCCTCAGCAAACTCTCAGCTACCCTCTGCGTCAGAATCCCTTTAGTGGATAGGCAGCTGTTTCAGCTTTAGCTGATTACAGCTGAGGACTGATAAATATTTTAAAAGAGCTGATAAAAGATTCATATTAGACATGGAAAGTAGGGAGTG
The DNA here is from genome assembly GCF_001984715.1 of Streptococcus azizii. Classification (GTDB taxonomy): domain Bacteria; phylum Bacillota; class Bacilli; order Lactobacillales; family Streptococcaceae; genus Streptococcus; species Streptococcus azizii. Next base: position 21,972 of record NZ_MSPR01000009.1, on the reverse strand, counting down.
ATATGATGGAATAAAATGGACGGAAGTGAGGTGGTATGATGAGGAAGGTGATTGTAGGGATTACAGGAAATGAAAAGGAGATGCCACCCCTGTCTGGTTTGACTTATGTAGCGGTAGCGAGGGATTTGGCAGAAGGTGTCAAAGTAGCAGGTGGCTTGCCGATTGTGATTCCGATTGGGCTACCAGACTTAGCCAAGGATTATGTGACGATGATTGACAAACTAATCCTTTCAGGAGGTCAGCATGTGAGTCCACATTTTTATGGAGAAGCACAAGCGATAGACGGTAATGATTATTTGCTAGCACGCGACGAGTTTGAACTTGCTTTGATTGAAGAAGCCTTAAAACAAGGAAAGCCTATTTTTGCCGTGTGTAGGGGCATGCAACTCTTAAACGTAGCCTTGGGTGGTAGCTTACAGCAGGACGTTGGAAACCATTGGCAGGATACCGTAAAAGGAACGTCACATGGTTTGCGTATTCGTCCCAATAGCCGAGTCAGTCAGCTTTTTCATAAGGGAAGTCTCATCAATTCTTTTCATAAGCAAAGCATCAAGACCTTGGCGCCAGCTTTGCAGGTGACGGCTCGTGATCCGCGTGATGGTACTATCGAAGCCGTGGAAGGACGAGACGGACTTCCTATTTTAGGTGTGCAGTGGCACCCAGAATTTTTATGTGGGGATTGTGAAAACAATCGGCAGCTATTTTGCTATATTGTTCATCAACTATGACGGGCTTGTAGATGGAAAAGAACAGAATTAGTGGTTGGTCGGCAGGATTGTAGACTCCATTTATTCTAAAATTGCTGTATGAGATTGGATGCTAGCTCAGTTTCTAGCTAGAATATGCGACCTTCTAGCAGAAAAGATGCTAGAAGATAGCCAAACACTAGAAGGTAGTTAATGTGTACCACTTACCGGAAAATTGGAAAGCATTCAGCTCCTAGAAACCTTGTGAAAACGGCATTTGCTAGGAGCTGAATATGTTGATGATTTCGGAAAAAACTAGCATTCCTTACCGAAGCCCATACTCTGTAAACAGCAACAACTGAATAGACAACAACATAGAAGGTAGTAGAGACTGGGACAATCGCTTTTCAGGTCTTCCTATCTTGGCTTAGTCCGAAGCTCGAAATGACAAAGTGAGTGAAGGAAATTTTGTCAATGAGTCTAGCAATCAATCAGTTGATAACATGAAAAAATGAATGATAAGAAGCAGTGTATCCTGCTGGCTCTCATCATTCATTTTTTTGATTTTTAAAGAGTATAAAACGACTTCCCGGCCTAGTAGTATCCCAGACAGTCGCTATATGATTGTCTAAAACGGAATGGTTGAGATTGAGGCTCAAACATGAGGGCTGAAAATCGGAAACAGGGGCTTGCCTTCGTCCGCACTATTTAAGGGAAAGAGCAACAGATAGATAGTGTCTAACAGGCTGCTATCCTAGACTTTTAGACAAGCAATTTTTGTCATAAGTGATTATATATCAAAGACATCGTTTAGGTTTTCAGCCAGGGTTGGATGGGTGAACAGTTGGTGTTGGAAGTAGGTATAGGGGATATGGTTATCCATAGCAACAGTGATGATATTGATGATTTCTTGCGAACCATCGGAAAAAATAGTTGCACCAAGAATCTCTTTGGTATCTGTATTGACGACTACCTTAAAGGCTCCGCGTAACTGATTGTTCACGTGTCCTCGTGGCATCTGTGCGACAGGGATTTCTTTTACGCTGTAGGGGAGCTTAGCCTCTTTTGCCTGCGCTTCTGTCATTCCGATTTGAGAAAGAGGAGGGGTGATGAATAGGGTGTTAGGGATTTGTTTTCGATGTTCGAGTGTATAATCCCCTGCTCCGGTTATGTAATGATAGACGATACGAGCATCATCCAGAGAAACATAGGTAAACTGTGGTCCCCCGTTCACATCACCGACGGCAAATACACCTGGAACGCTTGTTTCGCAATGTTTATTGACCTTAATAGCTCCGCGATCGGATAGTTGAATGTCTGTGTTTTCCAACTGCAACGGTGCGATATTGGGTTTTCGTCCAGTTGCATAGAGTAAGGCGTCAAACGAATAGGTCTCCCCCTCGGTGACAACAAGCACTTTTTGGCCCTGGTTCTTAATCTCAGTTGTTCGCACATTCTGCAGGAGTGTGATACCATCTTCGCTTAGATACTGTTTGGCTAACTGAGCGATTGAAGGCTCCACTCGTGGTAGGAATACATCAGATGCGTCAAGGACAGTAACTTTACTGCCCAATGTATTATAGAGTCCAGCAAACTCTAAACCGATGTTTCCCCCGCCTAGTATCCCTAATGTTTCTGGTAATTCACTTAACTGTTGGATTCCGGTTGAATCATAAACATACTTGCTGGTTGCTAGACCGGGAATCGGGAGGATAGTAGAAGTCGCTCCTGTATTGATAATAATGGTTTCTGCGGTGATTTCTTGCCTATCATTTCCTGCGACCATTTCAAGGACCTTATTGGAAACAAAGTGTGCTTCAGCATCGAAAATATCAACGCCTTTGTCCTGCAGGGTCACATAGTTTTTTTTATTCAAGCGCTGCACAACAGCTTCTTTTTGTGCCAATACCTGGTCAAAACTAAGATTGTGTTCTGCAGCCACGAGTAGGGTTTTGGTGGGGATACAGCCGATATTGATACAAGTCCCCCCGTACATGGATTGACTACGTTCAATCAGAGCAGTTTTTTTCCCTATACTAGCGAATTTGGCAGCCAGTGTTTTTCCTGCCTTACCAAATCCAATAACAACAATGTCGTAATGTAACATGGATAGTCCTCCGTTTTTAGATTACTTGCATTATATCACTTATGGTTTTAAAATACAGATTTTTGCTACGGTAGTTGTTATTTGGCAAAGTATCTCAACCTACTTAGGGGAGACCTGCTGGCTAGCTGATGATGAGGGGTCTATCTTGAACGACTGTAGTATACCTAATACTCTTTAAAAATCAAAAGGATACGTTGTCACCTTGTCTCGGTGAACGCTAGTTCTACCTTCGCCTTCGTTTCCTAGTCTACTTTTGATTTTTATTGAGTATAAAAAGAATTTTGAAAAGCAGAAGGAGAATTAGACTTATTTCCTTCCGGCTGCTATTATATTTTTTACTGGAATAACTTGTGCAAAGAGGTGGGGTGTGATAAAATAGAGGGGAGTCTGTATTCACAACAGAAAGGTACTTATACTCCATAAAAATCAACAGGAGACTCGCTTTTACCAAGGCAAGTTGACGAAGTATCCATTTGATTTTTAAAGAGCATTACAATCAAACGAAGGCGAATGTGGCTGTTTGAAACAGCTCTTTTGTATCGCTAAGCAGCGAGTAGGGATAGATTGCTGTTGTAAAAAAGGGTATCGATCTAGTTGAATAGGGGTTCTAAAATGTATTCATAATTATAGGGAGAAAGATATGTTTCTAAAAAGAAAGCAGATTTTTTCGATACGGAAGTTTTCTGTAGGTGTTTGTTCGGTCCTCCTCACCAGCATTTTCTTGAGTCCTGTGTCTCCAATCGGGCAAGTAGTGTTTGGTAATGAGACAGTAGTACATGCCGCTGAAGCGACCGAACTCGCTATCGCAGAGTCACGTGTAGAGATTGGTTTAGAGAATATTACAGCAACAGTGACTGCGACATCTGGAGCGACTTTTACGGTAACAGTAGGCGATACAGTTTATCCCTTGTCAGAAACTCCAAAAGGTGATGGCACTTCGACGTATACCTTAGGACAACCGATTGCTCGGATGGCAGTCCTTCCAGCAGTAGAGTTGAACTACCGCTTTAACGACAAAGAAGGTAGTGCCGTCTTTGATAACTATGTAGATTTACAAGCAAAACTCGCAAGTATCCCTCAAAAGCGGATTATAAAGACGAACTCTGATCCATTAACAGCTGAAGAAATCACTCAAATCAAGCAGAATATTGCAAGTATGTATAACGAGGCAGGCTATCCTCTCTCTGATCCAGAAGCAGCGATCGTGGTAGATGCGGCAAATGATAGAGTAACGGTGAAAAGTAGCTTTGAGACTGATACTTTTTGGAATCTTCTCAAAGAGTATACCGGTTTCTATAAGTTAAGTAGGCTTGTTCAGTATCAGAGTGACGTTCTTCAAAAGAGAACGGTTAAACTTTCAAATGTCCGGATAGGTGGTGCTTTCTCTGCTCCAAAAGGAGGAAAAGCAACCCTTACTTATGGGGATCAAGTTTTACCGATGCAGTTTTTCTTCGGTAATTATACGCTGGCTGAGCGTAAGATTGATAAACTGATTAGGGATACAACTGTTACTTTCAACCTGACAAATCAAGATGGGACGACTGAAACGAGGGTGATCGATGTCACAGATGGTGACGCGAGTCGCGTGCCGATGCATGTCCAAGCAGAGGACTTTTTCGCGGCAAATCCAATCAAGAAACTGAGTGTAGCAGATAAGACAGCTAGCTTGACAAAAGATCAGGAAGCAGCCATTATTGCAACTATTCAAGAAGCAGTAAATGCTTCTCCATTTAAGGACGAAGTAACACAAATCTATACTGTTGGGAATGAGTTTATTCTCCGCTTTAAGAATCAAACTCTGTCTGATGGTACCATCGTATCTTATGAATACTATATCCCTACCTCTGATTTAACCCAAGTGACTGCCCGAGTGACAGGGAAGGTTAAGATTTGGGATAATGCTGATGCCCGTCAATTCAACACAGGCTTGCTGACAGGATCCCAAGGCTCTACTCCGAACGGACAAACGGTGTTACGAGGCTATACAAGTGTACCAGTTCGCTTATTAGATGCGTCAGGAAATGTACTTCAAGAGGTCAACTCGGGCGTTGGTGGTAGGCTAGGAGATTTCTCATTTGATGAAGTTGAAGACGGCAGCTATTATATTGAAATTGGTCATACAAACGCTATCGGTGTTCCACATGAAGTCTTGGATCTCCCAGCCTTACAAGAATTTGGGGTACCGTTCCAAAATGCTAATCGATCAAAAGCTATCACTGTTGCAAATGGTCAAGTAACTGTCCAAGATCAAGTAGAAGTTGACGAGTATGGAAACCCACAGACAGATGAAGCCGGGAATACAAGACCAGTTAGCACCGTACTATTTGCGGTTGTTCGCCAGCCGTATGCCCTAAGACTGCACACCGATGCGGGAGCTTTTGTATTGAATGCTGCTGATGGAAGCCCCTTAAACTTTGGTGAAACCCTGACATTATTTGAAGGTGGTTTGCATTATTTTGAGCAAGAGGGAAATAAATTTGCAAGTTTACACGGTGTACTTTTCAATGATAAGCCAAATGATGTGATGAACACCTTGCCAGACCCTGTGTTGAGCGATGCAGATAAGGCTTATGGTTACGAATTTGTCGGCTGGCGTATCGATGATGCCATGAAGGAAAACTATCCTAAATTGGACAATCAATTATTTACGACTGAGCAAGCCCTAAACATTGTTGCAAAAGGAGATATTGACTTGCGGGCAACTTTTGCTGTGCCAGAGCATACAGTGACATTTGCAACAGATATTGACAAAGGCTTGATTCATGATGGGGCTAGCGTATCGGTAACGGTTGAAGGGAATACCACCAAAATAGGTGCTATTGCTAATAACACCTTACCAGAACCGGTTGCAAAACCTGGTTATGAATTTGTCGGCTGGTTTGTTGACCCAACAACAAATGTCGTGGACAAGAATACTATTTTGAACACCGTGATAAATAGAGACCTTGTCTACTATGCCAAATACCGTCCAGTCGCACAAGAAGTGACCCCAGAACCAATCATCAATCCAGTTGTCGAAGGTAGCACGACCGTAACAGGTGTAGGGGTTGCTGGAGCAAAGGTAACCGTAACCTTCCCAGACGGCAGTAAGACAGAGGTTGTGGTTGGAAAAGACAATACTTGGTCAGTCACCTCCCCAACTCCACTGACAGTAGGTCAGGTCCTTTCTGCTAAACAGGTAGCAGAAGGAAAAGACCCAAGCTCTTCAGTTGAAGCGACGGTTGTTCCTAAGACGGTAGAGGTATCGGCAAATCCAATCATCCACGCTATGTTTGTGGGGAATGTAGGAGTGACTGGTAAAGGGGTTCCTGGTGCGACGATTATTGTAACCTTCAAAGATAGCACTCAAGTCACAACAACGGTGGGAGCTGATGGGACATGGACTGTCCAGGTGCCACCTACAGCGACACTCGAAAAAGGAGACAATGTTTCTGTTACACAGACAGAACCTGGTAAGAAGGTAAGCTCCGCTGTTGATGGGACAGTTCTCGCCCCAGGAGGCAGGGATGACAATGGCGGTAAGAACGGCAACGGTACCTCTGGAGGTACTGGTTCTACTGGTGTCCGATCAACAACGGTTCTTCCTAAGACGGGAGCGACAGCTTCCAATCTTGCACTTGCAGGATTCGTGGCTCTTAGTAGTCTACTTGGATATGGGGTATTCAGTAAAAAACGCTCAAAGAGTGAAGAAGAAACCTTCCATCAATAGACTTTCTCCCTTTTGATAAGGGGGATAGATAGCAAAAAAGCTAGTATTGGCAAGAACAATACTAGCTTTTTTGGAAGGATGAGGCTGAGACAAAAAGAAGTTGAATTTTAAAATTCCTTATTTTAAGTTTTAATAAACTGGTAATTAACCATCAAAAACGAACAAAATCAAATTCATTTGACTAATAAGGGTACATTCGTTCGGTTTTCCTATTTGAAGCTGGACTTTTGTCCCAAACTCCTACCGTCGTCTTCGATTATAAGGAAATTAGTGGCGCTAATCTTATTTCCCAGACTCTAGTCTCCTGTTGATTTTTAAAGAGTATAAAAACGAAAGAATGAGGTCAGTCAGGTATCCATCACACACTGTAGAAGATTCTATAGTTGCTTTTTGTTGGGCATCAATTTCCACTTCATACGCTTCTCGCCAAGGATAAGAAATAGTTTTTATTGATGCTGCCGGCGATATTCACTAGGGCTGATATGAAAGTAGTGCTTGAAGGCAGCGCTAAAAGCTAATGGGTCTATGTAGCCTACAGAGAGAGCGATTTCTGTGATAGTGAGTTCGGGGTGGAGTAGGAGTTCGCAACTCCGTTCCATTTTGATTTGGAGAATATAGTCCTTGATAGCGTAGCCGGTTTCTTTTTTAAAAATTTTATAGAGGTAGCTTCGATTTAAGGATAACCTCTCGGCTATATCAGCAACCTTGAGAGGTGTGTTATAGAAATTATGAATCATTTTTATGGCCTGTTGGACATAGTTGTGGGTCAAATGATTGGCTTCATAGAGTTGTTCATTAGGGAATTCATCAATCAGTTGAGCTAGCAAGGTTTGGAGCTGTCCGACAAGGCTTAATTCAGTGATGATATTAAGTTTGTGGATAGGTAGCTTGGTAATAGTTTGCATGGTCTGTAAAATAGGGGAGTGAAGGGTTGAATGTAGAAAATAGCAATCGAGTAATGTTGTTTGTTGTAGAATAGCGTGGGCACGTGTACCACTGAATCCAACCCAGATATAGGACCAAGGTTCCTCCTCGTCTGCTTGATAGAAGGTGACTTCGTTTTTGGGGAGAATAAATAAATCACCTGCCTGCAAGGTAGTCGTTATGCCCTTGATGGTAAAGGTTCCTTTGCCAGATACAATGAAGTGCAAGACGTAATTATCTCGAATAGATGGACCAAACGAATAGTTTTTATCGCACTGCTCTGCCCCGTAGTGATCCACGTTCAAATCAACATTGTAGCCCTCAAGTTCATAGTATGTGTTCAGTATATTCATTTTTCACCTCTTAGGAAACATTATACCATGTCTTAGTGACATAATTCTATTTTTGAAAACGCTTTTATGTAGTATACTTTTTCTTGTAAGAAAGATGGGAGAGAAAAAAGTGATTACATTTGATACAGAAAATGGCTTGTTTCACTTACAGACACGGGAATCGTCCTATGTGATGCAAGTTCTGAATAACCAACAGTTAGTACATCGTTACTTCGGGAAAAAAATCAGTCATTTCAGTACGAGCAACAAAATTACATATCTAGATCGTGCTTTTGCTCCTAGTCCCATTTCAGGGAATCGAACCTTTTCATTAGATGTCCTGCCTTTGGAGTATAGTAGCAATGGTCTAGGTGATTTTCGGACGGCCAGTGTGGAGCTTAGAAATAGTTTTGGGGTCGGGTTGGATTTGAAATATAGAACCCATCGGATTTATAAGGGGAAACCGACCTTAGAGGGATTGCCGAGTAGCTTTGGTACAGATGATGAGGTGGAAACGCTCGAACTCGAACTCTACGATCAACTGACAGAGATTACAGTTACCTTACTCTATAGTGTGTTTGAAGAGGCTAATGTTCTAGCTCGGTCAGCTAAAATTACGACTGGAGCGCATCCAACTAAGATTGAGCGGTGTCTTTCTTTTACTCTTGATATGCCGAGGAAAGATTTTGTTGTCCACAGTCTCATGGGGCGCTATGGATATGAAAAGGAGTGGACCCGTACTCCTTTGACGAGCGGTCGCTATGAAATTGGCAGTGTTCGTGGAGGATCTGGCCATTCGCAGACACCCTTTATCGCTTTGGCAGATGAGTCCATTACAGAAGATAGTGGTGAAATCTATACAGCCCATCTAGTATATAGTGGGAACTTCAAGGCTTTTGCAGAGACTAGCCCCCTTCACCATACTCGTTGGGGAATTGGCGTAAACGACACAGCCTTTAGCTGGCAACTAGATGCCTATCAGACATTTCAAACTCCAGAAGCCTTACTATCCTATACTGATCAAGGATTAACCGCCATGACTCATACGAGCCATGCGTTTCTTAAACATCACCTGATCAAAAGTCCTTTTGTAGATAAGGTGAGACCAATTCTCATCAATAATTGGGAAGCAACCTATTTTGATTTTACAGAAGAAAAGATTTTAGAGTTAGCACAACTAGCTAGCCAAACAGGCATGGAACTATTTGTTCTTGATGATGGTTGGTTTGGCCATCGAGATGACGATGAATCTTCTCTAGGGGATTGGTTTGTTAACCGCCAGAAATTACCTAGTGGTCTCAAGGGGTTAGCTCAATCTATCAATGACTTGGGGCTGGAATTTGGTCTTTGGTTTGAACCAGAAATGATTTCGATGGATAGTGAGCTTTACCGAGAGCATCCAGATTGGGCTATTCAGATGGCTGGACGAGAACCAATCTACAGCAGAGAGCAATTAGTATTAGATTTGTCGCAAGAACAGGTCTGTGACTATGTGATTGATTCAGTAACAAGCGTTTTGGAGTCTGCCAATATTACCTATGTTAAGTGGGATATGAACCGGAATATTACCAATATGCCAGAGAGGTTGGCAAATGGAGAACGTTATGAATTTCATCATCGCTATATGCTAGGATTGTACCGTATCTTAGACACCTTGACGACCCGTTTTCCACATATCCTCTTTGAAAGTTGTTCAGGTGGCGGAGGTCGCAATGACCTGGGGATGATGTACTACATGCCACAGGCCTGGGCTAGCGATAATACAGATGCGATTGGTCGTCTGTCCATTCAAGAAGGAACAGCCTTGATTTACCCGATTAGTTCAATCGGAGCCCATGTGTCGGCGATTCCGAATCATCAGGTAGGGCGTGAGACACCGCTTGAAACTCGGGGAAATGTCGCTATGATGGGGGGAGCCTTTGGCTATGAGTTGGATTTAACAAGGCTGGATGCAGAAGAAATTCAGGGCATTAGCCATCAGATAGCAACCTATAAAGATATTCGCAAAACGATTCAAACGGGCCATTTTTACCGTTTGTCTAAAACCGACAATACTCAAGCAGTCATGTTTGTCAATGAGGATTCTAGTCAAGCTGTCTTTACCTTTATCAAAATCTTGGCTCAGCCAGAAGCTCCCTTGATTCAGGTCCGCTTAAAAGGGTTAGATCCCGATGCGCAATACCACTGTCCACGTTTAGATGAAACCTTCTACGGAGATGAGCTTATGAATGTTGGACTGACGATGCCACATGTGCAAAAAGATTACTTTAGTGTACAATATATTTTTAATAAACAATAGGAGGGATTTATTGTATGAAAATGAAAAGATTTCTAAAAGGTGCGACTATTGGTGCCCTTGCTGGCTTCCTAGTTGCTTGTAGCAGTGCAGGTAGAGGTGACCAGGTTGAAATTGAATATTTCTCACAAAAACCTGAGATGCAAAAAGTGTTACAAGAGATTATTGATGATTTTGAAAAAGAAAATACAAATATCAAGGTCAAATTCACCAATGTACCGGATGCTGGAACGGTTTTGAAAACACGGATGGCCAATAATGAAGCACCAGATGTTATCAATATCTACCCTCAAAATGCTGATTTCAAGGCATACGCAGCCGATGGTCGTTTCCTAGAAGTTGATAAGGAAGCAGGGTTGGATCATTTGAAAAAAGGGGCGCTGACTCCCTATGAAGTAGACGGTAAAAACTATAGCTTACCCCTCACTGCCAATGCTTATGGAATTTACTACAATAAGGATAAATTCAAGGAGTTGGGACTAGAAGTTCCAAAAACCTATGCTGAGTTTGAGGCTCTAGTTGCCAAAATAAAATCAGACGGAAAAGCAGCGCCGTTTGCCCTTTCTCTAAATGATGCCTGGTCCTTGAATGGCTATCATCAACTAGCCTGGGTAACGGTCGCCGGTGGATTTGATGAGGCAGAAGATTTACTCATCCGTACCCCAAAAGGTGGCGTTACAGATGATGACAAGGCCAAAGCTGTTGTAAAGCGTCTGGCTCTCTTGACAGATAATGGTCAAAAAGGGTTTGCAGGAGCGCTTTATGCAGATGCGATTGCAGCATTTGCAGCGGGAGATGCCCTCATGCTTCCTCAAGGGACTTGGGCAGCAACAGCAGTGAATCAGCAGGAGCCAGAATTTGAATACGGTATATTTGCTTTTCCAGGCGATAAGGAAGGCAGTGAATTTACCATCGGTGCAGCAGATCTTGCCTTATCTGTGAGTGCTACTTCAAAACATCCAGAAGAGTCGAAAAAGTTCCTTGAATACCTTTCTCGTCCAGAAGTTCTTCAAAAATACTATGATGTAGACGGTTCGCCTGTTTCTGTTGAAGGTGTAAAAACAGAAGGCAAGTTCGTGGAGACAGAGGGCGTCACCCAGTATGCCTTTACAGACAAACATGTCGTTTGGCTCCAAAGCGAATGGCAATCAGAAGATGAATTTTGGAATATTACTGTTGAAACAGTGAAAAAACCAGATTCAGCTGAATTGGTTAAAGACCTAAATGCTTTCTTTGATCCAATGAAAAAATAAGATACGAGGGTGTTTGACACGAGTTTCACTCGTTCTATTTCCAACCTTGAGGCTGGACTTTTTTCCCAGCCTCAACTACCTTCGTTTCCTAGTCTACCGTTGATTTTTATTGAGTATTAGGTGGATGATTTATAGACCATAGTTCAATTTTTGGTCTTTTAAAGCTGGTTTTTCATAAACCAGCTTTAAAAGACGAGAGATAGCTTCTTTCGAGCTTTAGAATGAATTATTAAGGAGAACAGATAATGAATCAAAAAGGATTTCTTGCGAAGTATTGGGGCTACTTATTTGTTGCAGTTCCGATTATCCTACAGCTCATCTTTTTCTTCTATCCCTTACTGACAGGTATTTTTTACAGTCTGACCGACTGGAATGGGATTTCTAGGAACTATCAAGTAATTGGTTTTGACAATTATAGTGATATTTTGAGCAACCCTGATTTCTATACTAGCTTGACTTTTACCATCATTTTTACCATTGGGCTGGTTCTGGGAGAAATTATTTTGGGAATTTGGCTGGCAAGCCTGCTGAATCGAAAGATTAAGGCCGTTGGTTTTTTCAGAACGTGGTACTTTTTCCCAGCTGTTCTTTCCACTGTAACACTCAGTTTGATTTTTGTTCAATTATTTAACTACGGTTTTACTCAAATTGGTGACTGGCTCCATCTTGACTGGCTTCAAGAAAATCTCTTAATCCAGGAAAATACAGTGATTCCAGCAGTTCTTTTTGTAGCTTTATGGCAGGGACTTGCCATGCCAGTCATTATTTTTTTATCCGGACTTCAGAGTATCCCAGAAGAGGTCAAAGAAGCAGCAGCCATTGATGGTGCTAATCGTAGCCAACAGTTTTTTCATATAGAACTACCGTATTTGCTGCCCTCTATCAGCATGGTATTTATCTTAGCGATGAAATCAGGTCTGACAGCTTTTGACCTCATCTTTGCTCTAACGAGTGGAGGTCCGGATGGAAAAACTGAGTCGCTTGGACTCTTGGTTTACAATTATGCCTTTGTACATAATAAATTTTCAAATGCCAACGCACTGGCAGTTATTCTCTTTCTCTTCATCATTGTGATTTCATTGGTTCAGATGAAGATTTCCAAAAAGTTTGAAGTATAAGGTGGTCTATTATGAAGAAAGCAAAACAAAAAAATTGGTGGGTCTATCTGATTCTTTGTACAGGGATTCTTTTCATGTTTATTCCCCTATTGGCTACAGTTATCAGCTCTTTTAAGCCAACGAAGGAGATTACGAGCAATTTCTTTGGTTTGCCCCAACAATTTACCCTTGATAACTATGCTAGGCTCTTTGATGATGGCATAGTACAATACTTTGGTAACTCCGCTATGATTACGCTTGTTGCAGTTGTGTTGATGATTTTGGTCATTCCAATGGCAGCCTTTTCTGTCGCCCGTCACATGAATCGCAAAACTGCTTTTAACATGATTTATTTCTTTTTGATTATCGGGATTTTCGTCCCTTTTCAAGTGATTATGTTGCCGATGACCAAGCTGATGTCAAGCCTTGGATTGAATAATATTATCGGTCTCATTATCCTCTACCTCACTTACGCAGTTCCCCAAGCCCTCTTTTTATATGTTGGCTATATCAAAACCATCGTTCCAGAAGAGATGGATGAAGCAGCAGCGATTGACGGATGTGACAAATTTACGATGTATTGGAAAATTATCTTTCCCTTGATGAAACCAATGCACGCAACAGTCCTCATCATCAATGCACTCTGGGTATGGAATGACTTTCTTTTACCGCTCCTAGTTCTCAATCGGGATCAGCGCATGTGGACCCTGCCCTTATTCCAATACAACTATAAAGGAATGTATTTTAGTGATTATGGTCCCTCCTTTGCCTCTTATGTAGTGGGCATCATCCCGATTCTAATCGTCTATCTCATCTTCCAAAAACATATCATATCAGGCATGACAAGTGGCTCAGTAAAATAAGATACAAGGGCGTTAAAAAAGCGAATGAAAAATAGGAAATACGACGACGAAGCCCTTGCTTCTAGGAGTATTTATCCCCTAAAGGGATTCTCATCTGTAATTGACTAAAGTCAAAACAGCTGCCTATCCCCTAAAGGGATTCTCAGCTGTAATTGGCTAAAGCCAAAACAGCTGCCTATCTTTTTTCCGAGCTTTTAGCCCGCGTTCAGTTACATCAAGATACAAGGGCGTTAAAAAAGCGAATGAAAAATAGGAACTTGGGGCAGGTAATCCCTACAACCGCTAACCTCGCTCTTTCGTTTTTAGGCTCGGGTAGCAAATTCCCTCACTTTTTAATTTCTAAGTTCGGGCTAAAATAATCCACTGGATTATTTTACTTCCCTGACTATTGCTATCCCCAAAGGGATTCTTATCTGTAATCGGCTAAAGCCGAAACAGCTGCCTATCCCCTAAAGGGATTCTCATCTGTAATCGGCTAAAGCCGAAACAGCTGCCTATCTTTTTTCCGAGCTTTTAGCCCGCGTTCAGTTACATCAAGATATAAGGGCGTTAAAAAAGCGAATGAAAAATAGGAAATTGGGGCAGGTAACCCTACAACCGCTAACCTCGCTCTTTCGTTTTTAGGCTCGGTAACAAATTCCCTCACTTTTTAATTTCTAAGTTCGGGCTAAAATAATCCACTGGATTATTTTACTTCCCTGACTATTGCTATCCCCAAAGGGATTCTCAGCTGTAATTGACTAAAGTCAAAACAGCTGCCTATCCCCTAAAGGGATTCTCATCTGTAATCGGCTAAAGCCGAAACAGCTGCCTATCTTTTTTCCGAGCTTTTAGCCCGCATTCAGTTACACCAAGATACAAGGGCGTTTGACACGAGCAAGCTCGTAACAACGACAGCAAAAATAGGAGATTGATGCAAGGTCTAGAGACCTTGGAAACCCGTCATTTTCTAACGATGATAAGGAGAAAGTTATGAAAATTAAAAACCAAGCCATGTTGATTACCTATTCAGATAGTTTAGGGAAAAATCTCAAAGATTTAAAAAAAGTTCTGGAAGGACCGCTCAAGGATACAGTCGCAGGCATTCATATTCTGCCTTTCTTTCCATCATCTGGAGATCGTGGCTTTGCACCGATGGATTATACTAAAGTAGATTCAGCTTTTGGAGATTGGGAGGATATTGAAGCGCTTGGTAACGATTACTACCTAATGTTTGATTTTATGATTAACCATATTTCAGCTAAATCACCCTATTTTCTGGACTTTTTAGAGAAAAAGGATGCTTCTCAATATGCTGATTTATTTATTCGTTACAAGAATTTCTGGCCAAACGGTGAACCAAGTCAAAAAGACATTGACTTGATTTATAAGCGAAAGCCACGAGCGCCTTATCGTATGGCGCAATTTGCAGATGGTAGTGAGGAAAAGGTCTGGTGTACCTTTGACGAACAGCAAGTGGATCTTGATGTGACGACAGAAACGACACGGCAGTTTATCAAAGAAAATTTGGAAAATCTTGCCAAACATGGTGCTTCGATTATCCGTCTAGATGCTTTTGCCTATGCGAATAAGAAGATTGGGACCAACTGTTTCTTTGTTGAACCGGATATTTGGGAAATGCTCCATTTTCCTCGGAAGCTCTTAGCCCCTCAGGGAATTGAGATTCTGCCAGAGATTCATGAGCATTATACGATTCAGCAAAAAATTGCAGAGCAGGACTACTATGTTTATGATTTTGCCTTGCCAATGCTGGTTCTTCATGCTCTTTATTCTGGAAATGTCAATCGTTTAGTCCACTGGATGAATAGTTGTCCCCGTAAGCAATTCACAACCCTCGACACCCATGATGGAATAGGGGTAGTAGATGTCAAGGATTTGCTGACGGATGAGGAGATAGAGGAAACGCGTGAAGCCCTCTATGCCCAAGGTGCGAATGTCAAGAAGATTTATAGCACCGAAGCCTATAATAACTTGGACATCTACCAAATTAACTGTACTTATTACTCAGCCTTGGGAAATAACGATCAAGCCTATCTGTTAGCCCGTAGCTTACAATGCTTTGCACCAGGTATTCCACAGATTTACTATGTAGGTCTCTTGGCAGGGGAAAATGACATTGAATTGTTAGAGGCTTCTAAGGAAGGGCGCAACATCAACCGGCACTATTATGATATGGAAGAAATTGAACGAGAAGTCAAACGTCCAGTGGTTCAATCACTCTTTAACCTGTTGAAATTCCGCAATACCAGCCCCGCCTTTGATGGTGCATTTACCGTTCAGATGTTGGATGCCCATACCCTTCATATCGTTTGGAATAATCAAGATGCGGATGTCTCCGCCACGTTGATAGCGAATCTGAAGGAGAAAACCTTTGAGATTTTTGAGATGGTGGAAGGCAAA
This sequence comes from Streptococcus azizii, assembly GCF_001984715.1. Classification (GTDB taxonomy): domain Bacteria; phylum Bacillota; class Bacilli; order Lactobacillales; family Streptococcaceae; genus Streptococcus; species Streptococcus azizii. Next base: position 6,305 of record NZ_MSPR01000009.1, on the reverse strand, counting down.
AGTGTCCAGATCTTTCTATAGCCCTGTATTTCAGAATAAGGAGGTAGACTACTTTCTTATTCTTAGACTGAAGAAAAAGTCTATTTTCTTCAAAACGATTATTTTATTATGATACTTTACTTAGGTAGCACGGACGGCAGCAACTCCCTACGGGATTTCATGCCTAGATTTTGAGCCTAAGTCTCAAAATCTCCGAACACCAGAAACATAACGTTTCTGGTGTTTTTTGCTACGGCGTAAAGTAGCGGTTATGAGCTCGCTTCGCTCGCCTTTTCACGAAGAGATAAGAGCACTGATACTATCCTTCGATATTGACATTGACAAATTTTCTCAGAGATACTTTGTCTACAACCTGAGAATAAGGAGGTAGACTACTTCCTTATTCTTTTCGCTTATTCCAACATCAATAAGATACTTGGTCAGAGCATCTGGGGGCTTCCTTTTGCAGTCTCTTTTTGGAGGATACACAGAATGTGGGGAAAATAAGGTATAGCCTAAGGCTATAGACTTTACAAAAAAGAGATAGAAAATTTTTAAGTGCCACATAAGATTTATATATTGGTCAAACGATTACTCCTGTGATAAGCTATGTATAGTTCATGATGAAGGAGAAATATAATATGAAATTGAAAACATTCGTTGGTTTAGCAACGGTAGCTCTTACCTCAGTCCTAGCCTTAGCAGCATGTGGATCTGGTTCAAAAGAGGCGACAGACAATGTTCTTCGTGTTGGTGTGATGAGTTTGAGCGACTCAGAAGAAGCACGTTGGGATAAAATTCAAGACCTCCTAGGAGACAAGGTGAAATTAGAGTTTACCCAATTTACAGACTACTCACAACCCAATAAGGCAGTTGCCGAGGGAGAAGTAGACATCAATGCCTTTCAGCACTATAACTTTTTGGAGAATTGGAATAAGGAGAATGGGGAAGACTTGGTAGCTATTGCAGATACCTATATCGCTCCAATTCGTCTTTACTCTGGTACAGAAAGTGGTAAAAATAAATACAAGTCAGTTGATGAGATTCCAGATGGGTCTGAAATTGCAGTACCAAATGATCCGACAAATGAAAGTCGTGCCCTTTACCTCCTCCAATCAGCAGGTTTGATTAAGTTGGATGTATCTGGTACAGAATTAGCAACGGTTGTTAACATTAAAGAAAATCCTAAAAAGTTAAAAATAACAGAATTGGATGCTAGTCAGACAGCCAGCTCACTTTCATCTGTTGCGGCAGCGGTTGTCAATAATACCTTTGTACTTGAAGCTGGTCTGGATTATAAAAATACCCTTTACAAAGAGCAAAAAGATGAAAATTCTCACCAATGGTACAACTTGATTGCAGCTAAGAGCGATTGGGAAAAATCTTCAAAAGCAGATGCGATTAAAGAATTGGTGAAGGCTTACCATACAGATGAAGTGAAAAAAGTTGTAGAAGAATCTTCTGACGGCATGGATGAGCCAGTTTGGTAAAAATATAAAATGCTGTGGTGGTGTTCCCCATAGCATTTTACATTCACAGCCCTTTGAAATTGTCACTCATACTCTTCAAAAATCAAATTCAAACCACGTCAGCTTCGCCTTGCCGTACGGCAGTACAGCCTTCGGCTAGCTTCCTAGTTTGCTTTTTGATTTTTATCGAGTATCACTTATCCTGTGAACGATTGGGAGGATGTTAGCCTCAGCCTTTCACCATTCTTAATGGAGAGAGGGGCTATTGTGGCTTTTCTCTGAGGGAGAAGGAGAGACTCGTTGGAGTGTCTCTGCAGGTGATGATGGAGTTGGGCTTCTGTGATGAAAAAGGTAGCGAAGAACAGCAGTCATGGTATAATAGGAAAGGATACAGTTGTTCAAGTTTCATTTATGATGGGCTTGTCTCGTCTTATCGAGTGCTACATCAAAACTGAAAGACGAGATTGTAGGAAGCTGTTGATATGGCAGTAAGGATGATTCGGGAGGAAAGATAATGTCAAGACAGGTAGAACAAATTAAAAAATTTGAAGAAGATACCATTACACAAGCCTATTTTGAAAAACTGAAGGTGTTGATTTCAAAGAAATCGATTTTTGCGCAACAGATTGGACTATTGGATGTAGCAATTTATTTGAAAGACATGTTTGAAGAAGCAGGGGCCGAGGTTATTTTGGACGATAGCTATGCGGCGCCCTTTGTCATGGCAACCTTTAGCAGCCCTGTCCCAGATGCCAAGACCTTAATTTTTTATAACCATTATGATACGGTACCTGCTGATGAAGATCAGCCTTGGACGGCTAAGCCTTTTGAAGTCAGTGTACGGGACGGCTATATCTACGGTAGAGGAGTAGATGATGATAAGGGACACATTACAGCCCGTCTATCTGCTGTTCAAAAGTATTTGGAAAATCACCCGTTTTTACCTGTCAATATCGTTTTTATCATGGAAGGGGCGGAAGAGTCAGCATCGGTTGATTTGGATAAATACCTAAAAAAATACCAGTCCCATTTGGCTGCTGCTGATTTATTAGTATGGGAGCAGGGGTCTCGAAATAGTTTAGGGCAGTTAGAGATTGCAGGAGGAAACAAAGGGATCGTAACCTTTGATGTTTTCGTTAAGAGTGCAGATTTGGACATCCATTCATCTTACGGTGGAGTGATTGACTCGGCTAGCTGGTATCTCATGGCTGCGCTACAATCATTGCGGGATGGTAATGGTCGTATCTTGGTCGATGGTATCTATGAGCAAGTAGAGGAACCTAACGAACGTGAGATAGCCTTGGTTGAAGAATTTGCCCTAGCAAGTAGCCAGTCGCTGACAGATGTGTATGGACTCACTCTGCCAACCCTAGTAACAGAAAGAAGTGCCTTTTTAAAACGCCTCTTTTTTGAACCTTCCATTACGATCGAGGGATTTTCTACGGGCTATTTAGGTCAGGGGGTGAAAACGATTCTCCCTGCTCAGGCGAGTGCCAAAATGGAAGTGCGGTTGGTGCCAGGCTTAGACCCCTATGATGTACTAGACAAGATTCGCAAGCATTTGGCTAGACATGGTTTTGATAAGGTAGAGGTGACGTTTACCCTTGGAGAAAAGAGCTATCGTAGTGACATGTCTGCACCCGCGATTGTCAATGTGATCGAGCTTGCAAAACGCTTGACTCCAGAGGGTGTGGCGGTACTTCCGACCTCACCTGGGACAGGGCCGATGCACACAGTCTTTCAAGCTCTAGGAGTTCCTATCGCAGGATTTGGGCTTGGAAATGCCAACAGTCGAGATCATGCAGGAGATGAAAATATTAGCATTGCAGACTATTATAGCCATATCGAATTAGTAGAGGAGTTAATTGCCAGTTATGAGTAAGGAGATTATTACACTAGATCATATTGATGTGACCTTTCATCAGAAGAAACGCACTATCGAGGCAGTGAAAGATGTCACCATCCATATTGAGCAGGGAGATATTTATGGGATTGTCGGTTATTCGGGTGCTGGGAAGTCAACCTTAGTTCGGGTGATCAATCTCTTGCAAGTACCTACTGCGGGTCGTATTTGTATCAATGATGATGTTATTTTTGAGGGGAGCAAGGTGACCCTAAACGCTAGTCAATTACGGAGCAAGCGCCGTGAAATCGGGATGATTTTCCAGCATTTCAATCTAATGGCTCAGATGACAGCTGCTGAAAATGTTGCCTTTGCCTTGAAGCACTCCGGTTTATCAAAAGAAGAAAAGAAGGCCAAAGTAGCAAAACTCTTGGATTTGGTCGGTCTAGCAGATCGGGCGGAGAACTACCCTGCCCAGCTATCTGGTGGTCAAAAACAACGCGTGGCGATTGCCCGTGCCCTTGCCAACGATCCGAAGATTTTGATTTCTGACGAATCGACATCTGCCCTTGATCCTAAAACGACCAAGCAAATCTTGGGCCTCTTACAAGAACTCAATGAAAAGTTGGGCTTGACTATTGTCATGATTACCCATGAGATGCAGATTGTCAAAGATATTTGTAATCGTGTGGCAGTTATGCAGGATGGAAGATTGATTGAGGAAGGTTCTGTCCTGGATATTTTCACACATCCAAAAGAGGCGCTGACACAGGACTTTATCAAGACAGCAACAGGAATTGATGAGGCCTTGGTTAAGATTTACCAACAAGATATTGTGAAGCATCTACCAGACGATAGCCTATTAGTTCAGTTTAAATATGCAGGTTCTGCGACGGATACTGCCATTATCAATGATTTGTATAAGATTTATCAAGTGTCGGCTAACATCTTATATGGGAATATTGAGATTTTGGATCATACACCTGTTGGAGAGATGATCTTGATTTTATCAGGTCATCAGGAGCAACTTCGTGAAGCCTTGGCAGCTGTTACTACGGCAAATGTAGAGGTGACGGTTTTGAAAGGAGATGACTAGGATGAATGAATTACTTTCGTGGATTCAGGCCACTTACCCGCACATATACAAGATGGGATGGAGCGGTCAGACAGGCTGGGGAACGGCGATTTATAGTACCTTCTATATGACCTTTGTTTCTTTTGGTATCGGTGGTGCCATGGGGCTTGTCTCAGGTCTATTTCTCGTCTTGACAGGTCCGCGTGGAATTGCAGAAAATCGTGTGATTTTTTGGATATTGGATAAGGTTGCGTCTATTTTACGGGGCATTCCCTTTATCATCTTGCTTTCTGCTATCTCACCTGTTACAAGAGCCATTGTCAAGACATCGATTGGGATGAATGCCGCCCTTGTGCCCCTCTCTCTTTCTGTTTATCCCTTCTTTGCGCGTCAGGTTCAAGTAGTTCTTTCTGAATTGGATGGAGGAGTGATTGAAGCAGCCCAAGCCTCTGGTGCAACCTTTGGTGATTTGATTATGGTTTATTTCCGTGAAGGCTTGCCAGACTTAATTCGGGTGACGACCCTCACACTGATTTCTCTCGTCGGTTATACAGCTATGGCTGGGGCTATCGGGGCAGGTGGTTTGGGGCAAGTGGCACTTTCCTACGGCTATTTACGCTCGAATGACGATGTCACTTTCCTAGCGACCCTCCTTATCTTAATCTTTATCTTTGTCATCCAATTTGTGGGCGATTGGATAACCCGAAAAATTAGTCATAAATAAGATACAAAGCCCGTTAAGAACTCAAAGCGAAAATGGGATTGAAACAGTTTGGGAAACTGTTTCAACGGTCACCTAGAAACAAGAAAGTGACCACAGAAGCCTGAGCTAGGAAATAGGAAATCTGACGAAGAAACGTTTGAACACCTAATTAACTTCGCTCTTTCGTTTTTAGGATCAGTAACAAATTCCCTCACTTTTTAATTTCTAAGTTCGGGCTAAAATAATCCACTGGATTATTTTACTTCCCTGACTATCTTCGCTTCTTAGTTTCTAGGCTCAGGTAGAAATAGTCACTCCCCTGACTATTTCTATATCCCAAAGGGATTCTCATCTGTAATCAGCTAAAGCTGAAACAGCTGCCTATCCCCCGAAGGGATTCTCATCTGTAATTGGCTAAAGCCAAAACAGCTGCCTATCTTTTTTCCGAGGTTTTAGGCTGAACTCAATTCCACAAGATGTGAGGACGTTAAAAGGTCTAAGCGAAAATAGGAAATACGACGAGTGAAAAGCTCCAGAGGAGGTTTTCAGCCCATTCATTAAAGGCAGTAAATAGGAGTATTTATCTTTTTGTCAGCGAGTTGTAGCCCGAGTTCAATTCACCAAGACTCTTAACAAGGTATCCTTTTGCTTTTTAAAGGGTATTAGATGTTGCAGCTCTTAGCTTGTCAGAGTAAGATATAGCTGAAATTACAGCTATTATAGGTGTGACAGGTACTTATAATCCTGATGAAGTGATAGGTTAGAACCCTTATTATCAGCAAGGAGAGGAGCTGAGAAGTTTCCGCTTGCGATTATGTTTTAATGGACAGTAGCAGAATTTTTTGCTATACTATTAGGCAAGAAAGAAGGTCACTTGGATACAGCCTATAGCGAGTTTGGGAGGGTGGAAGCCAGACGGAAGGAGAAGTGATTGGCGCTTTCTCAATCGTTTTTAAGAACAAAATGAAGGAATAAATTAGGGTGGAACCGCGTTCTCAACGCCCCTATGTCTACGGACAAGGGAAAGAGGATGTGGTTCTTTTCTATTGAATCAATACAAACGGCGATTTCATTGCCTAGTCAGGGGTTGATGTTTATAGAGCATAACATTTTATAGTTAGTAAGTTTTAAAATAGTAATCCAACGATTCATTTATAGATTCGAATTGTGGTAATAATTCTATGATTGCTTTCTTTAAGTTTGCCCAAGCAGTTTCAATTGGATTTAATTCCGGTG
>NZ_MSPR01000008.1 GCF_001984715.1 Streptococcus azizii | reverse complement strand
TACATTTTCATGCCTTTCTAGTTGTTTTGTGGTTATTATAATTATAAAGCATGAAATGGAAAACGAGCAACTCCTAATTGGAATTGCTCGTTTTTTTATTGTGAGAAGCTAGTTTTTGCCCAGCCTCGTTTTGTCATGCCCTTTTATAGCTAAATCAGTGACAAGAATAAGGTAGTAGCCTCAAAATAGCTACTGTTATACTTTATTTTTTTGCTTAAAGCCTTGATAGACTTGACAAATAGTAGAAAAAGACTATAAAAATCAAAAAACTAAAAAATAACGGAAGTTAGACAATTTTGTCTAGCTTCCGTTAATCTCCTAAATACCGTTTAGCAATGGCTAAGTCTCCTGCATAGGGGACCTTAGTGTCGTTGATGATCTGGTATTGATCCGCCCCTTTTCCAGCGATGATGACGGCATCTTGTGGGGTCTTGGTCATGGAAAGGGCCGTTTGGATGGCTCTCTCGCGGTCTACGATAACCTGACTCGGACCTTCCATATAGGACTGGATTTCCTTTGCAATCATGGCTGGGTCCTCCTTGTTTGGATCGTCTGCCGTCAGAATAACCTGGAGGTCGGGGTAGTGGTTGAGGAGCTGCCCGAAATCCTTGCGACGGCTCTCTCCCTTATTGCCTGTTGCACCGAGGACGAGAATGCTTTGACCTGTTTGATGAGCGAGGACAACATCGACTAATTTTTTCACACTATCGCCATTATGGGCGTAATCGATAAAGACTTTTGCCCCGTTTGTCTGGGTGAGAACTTCCATGCGTCCAGGGACGCTTGTTGCGGCAATTCCTGCTTGAATATCTGCTAAACTCGCTCCTAAACGCAGGCAGGCTAGCCCTGCGGCCAGAGCATTTTCTTGGTTGAACTGACCGATCAGTTGAATATCATAGTGACCTGCGAGACGGCCCCCTACTTCAAAATGAAAGGCTTGAGAAGTTAGGATACAGTTGTCTGATTGGGGACCATAGAGGTCATGAGGGATGTCAGTGACCTGGTCTTTGACAAGTTGAAAATGGCTCATCCCGCTATTTAGGACAACAGCCCTACTATTGTCCATTAAGAGTCGCTTGTGGTAAAAGTAATCTTCAAAGCTAGGATGTTCAATCGGACCGATGTGATCCGGACTGATGTTGAGAAAGACACCGACATCAAAGGTGAGACCGTAGACTCTCTTGACCAGATAGGCCTGGCTGGAGACTTCCATAATCAGGTGGCTACAGCCATTTGAGACCGCTTCTGCCATCATGGCAAAGAGGTCTATGCTTTCAGGAGTGGTCAGAGCAGATTTGAAAAAGGTTTGCCCGTCCAAGGTTGTATGCATGGTAGACAGCATGGCTGGTTGATGGCTTTGTTGGAGAATGGAGTAGGCGAAGTAGGCAGCAGTCGTCTTGCCTTTTGTACCTGTAAAAGCTAGGAGCTTCAACTGGTCTTGTGGGTGACCGTAAAACTCCATAGCAATCAAACTCATGGCCTGCTTGACATCAGTGACGATAATAGCTGGAATGCCCACTTCATAATCTTTTTCAGCGATATAAAAGCGGACACCAGCTGCAATGGCCGTTTCTAAAAAGGCAGGCTTAAACTGGGCTCCTTTGACGAAAAAGAGGGTCTTGGAGTCAACCTTTCGGCTGTCATAGCTAATCTGCTCAAAGACCTCTTCGACCGGACAGTGATAGCTGTACGTTCCCGCATTGATTATCTCACGAAAATTATGGTCATGCTTTAAAATAGTTAATACAGTGTTTAGTCTAATCATACCTCTATTGTAAACTGATTGCTAGAGATTGACAAGTAAAAGGAGAGGATAGGTTATAGCAAACAACTATAGTGTTTTTTGAAAAAAGACTATAGCCTTTTTGGCTATTTTCATGGAAATTCTGTTAATAAATGCTAAAATAGCTATAGAACTCATGAAGGAGGACTGTATGGCAGATTATAAAATAGATACCCTGTTGGCACAGGCTGGGATTCACTCGGATGAGAGAACAGGAGCTTTGGTATCGCCGATTCATTTATCAACGACCTACCAGCATCCAGAATTTGGTCAATCGACAGGCTTTGATTATACCCGGACCAAAAATCCAACGCGCGTGAATGTGGAGAAAACCTTAGCAGCGATTGAAAAGGCTGACTATGCCTTGGTGACAAGTTCTGGTATGGCAGCGCTAGTCTTGCTCTTTGGTACTTTTCCAGTCGGTAGTCAGATTGTGGCTGTGCGCGATTTGTATGGAGGGAGTTTTCGGTGGTTCAATGAGCAGGAAGCAAGGGGACGCTTTCAGTTTACTTATGCTGACTCAGAAGAAACCCTGTTGAATCAGATCACGGCTGCAACGGACTATGTTTTTATTGAAACTCCCACCAATCCTTTAATGGTCGAGTTTGATATTGCAAGAGTGGCAGAAGTAGCGCATGCCCATGGTGCCAAGCTCATTGTAGATAATACCTTTTATAGTCCCATCTATCAAAATCCGCTTCCCTTGGGCGCTGATGTAGTCTTGCATTCTGCCACTAAGTACCTTTCGGGGCATAATGATGTTCTAGCTGGTGCCTTGATGACCAATGACAAGGACTTGTATGACAGGCTCTTTTATGATCACAATACGACAGGATCTACCCTATCCCCCTTTGATGCTTACTTGCTGATGCGGGGATTGAAAACCCTTGCGCTGCGGATGGAACGTTCCAGCAAAAATGCTCGAAAAATAGTGGCGTTTTTACGTCAGTCAAGGGCAGTGCGAGAGGTGTATTATACTGGGAAAGGCGGGATGGTGTCTGTCAAGTTAGTGGATGAAGCGAGTATTCCAAGGATTTTAAACCAACTGCGTGTCTTTACTTTTGCAGAAAGCCTCGGTGGTGTGGAGAGCTTGATTACCTACCCTGCGACCCAGACGCATGCCGATATTCCAGCAGCTATTCGTCATTCCTATGGTCTAACTGATGATTTGTTGCGCCTATCTATTGGGATTGAGGATGGGGATGATTTGATTGCAGATTTGAGACAGGCATTGGAGGGCGCGCATGGAAGTATTTGATTTTACTACACGGCCCAATCGTCTTGGGCAACATTCGGAAAAATGGAAGAAGAGTGAAGCTAATCCTGACTTGCTCCAAATGTGGGTGGCAGATATGGATTTCCTCCCCTTTAAAGAGCTGCGTGATACGGTGAGACGGTATGCAGACGAGTATGTGTTCGGCTATACGTATGCGAGCGATAGTCTCTACCAAAGCATTATTGACTGGGAAAAAACGGAGCATGACTATGCCATCAAACGAGAGGATATTGTGTTGATTGAAGGAGTTGTGCCGGCTATTTCGATTGCCGTTCAGGCTCTGACAAATGAGGGGGATGCCATTCTCATCAATACCCCAGTCTATCCTCCTTTTGCACGTACCGTTAAGCTCAATCAACGGACCTTGGTCACCAATTCTTTGATGAAGAAAAATGGTCGCTTTGAGTTGGACCTTGATCAGTTGGAAAAAGATTTTGTCAAGGAAGATGTAAAATTGTATATTCTCTGCAGCCCGCATAACCCTGGTGGTCGTGTGTGGAGCAAGGAGGAATTGACAGCGATTGGTCGTCTATGCCAGAAGCATGGGGTCTTATTGGTATCAGATGAAATCCATCAAGATTTAGTCCTCTTTGGCCACCAGCATCATAGCTTTAATACAGTGCAGTCGGATTTTAAAGACTTCACGATCATTTTATCCTCAGCTACGAAAACTTTTAATATTGCAGGGACTAAAAATAGTTTTGCGATAATTGAAAATAAGGATCTGCGCAAGCGGTTTGTAAGGCAACAACTCGCTCATAACCATCATGAAATTTCAACAGTTGGTCTCTTGGCAACCGAAGCAGCGCTTTCTTATGGTAAGCCTTGGTTGGAAGAGTTGCGCTCGGTTTTAGAGAAGAACATAGAGTATGTGATGGATAATTTAGGAACGCATACCAAGATTGAAGTGATGAAGCCCGAAGGGACCTATCTCGTGTGGCTTGATTTTTCAGCCTACAATTTAAGTCATGAGGAAATCCATGAGAAATTGCGTGAGGAAGCGCGGGTGGTTTTAAATGATGGTTTGACTTTTGGGAAAGAAGGAGATAGCCATGCTCGCTTAAATGTTGCCACACCGTTTGAGACAGTTAAGGAAGTCTGTGAGCGGATTGTAAGGGTCTTTGGGGAGGGATCATTTTAGGATAAGAGGAGATGAATAGGCATGAAAAAGAAAGGATGGTACGTAATGAAAAACAACAGTAGGAAAGGAAACGGGGAGAAAGGGAGAAGTCTCTTCCATCTTATCTCAAGGAAAGAGGCTGACGAGTCCCACAGGGGCTTGTCGTCCACCGAGGCGACGAGGTGTCGGTTTGATTTTCAAAGGGGATTGGCTACAGTTTTGGGGATAGGGATTTTGCTCCTTGCCTTCTTTAACACCCTGCTTCATTGGCAGCTGTTTGGCCTATCTAGCCAGACCTTTGCTGCTCTTGCAACCTTGGCTGGGAGTTTGGTACTGTGGCTCTTTGTGGCAACGGACTGGCCGAGTTTGTTGACCTTAGTCAGTCTCGGCTTAATTCCAGAGATGACCTATGGTCAAGTTTCTCAGTGGTCTTTTGGAAATACAACTTTTGTCTTTTTGTTGTTCACTTTTGTCATGACCTATGCCTTGAATCAAACGTCATTTTTAAAACGAGTGACCTCAAAAGTGATTCATAGTCGCTTTGCCATGAGCCGACCGTCGCACTTTATCACGGCCTTCTTGGGAGTCGTTCTGCTCTTGAGTAGCGTGATTTCACCGACTGTCATTTTCATGTTTTTACTGCCATTGTTTGAGGAGATTTGCCTGCAATTCGATTGGAAAAAAGGTGATCCATCTGCCTCACATCTCTTGGTTGCCATGTTTATCACCATTGCTATTGGGACTGCGATAACACCGATCAACCATGTCTTTGCCATTACCGCTATGGGACTATATACTGCCCTGTCCAAGGTGGCAATCAGTAATTGGCAGTATATGCAGTTTGCTATACCAGCAGGGCTGGCCCTCTTTTTGGTCTTGTTGGCTTCTATCCGCTTCTTGTTTACAATCGACACGAAGGATGTTCAAATCAGAGAGTTGGATAGTTTGACAGGTTTAGCACCTGTAGATAAGCGAGAAAGATGGATTGTTGGCCTCTTTTTAGGAATGGTAGCCATGTGGCTGATTCCTGAGATTTTTGCCACTGTTTTTCCGTCCTTTGCTACTTTCTTTAAACAGGCTGGAATCATGTTTCCACCACTATTGATGACCGGCATTCTTGCCTTGTTGAAGGTAGACAATAAGCCCCTGGTTAACATTTCAGAGGCCATTTCTAAGGGGGTACATTGGCCCAGTATGCTATTAGTTGGTTCAACTTTGGCTTTGGGAACGGTCCTATCGAATGAAAAAATAGGAGTGGTAGCTCTTTTGAATGAACAGCTCTCACCATTTGTAGTCGGACTTAGCCCAGTATGGATGGTTCTCTTCTTCGTCGTTTGGGCGGGAGTTCAGACCAACTTCACCTCTAATTTGGTGACCGTTTCTGTCGTGACCACCATGGCTCTGACCATTTACCAATCGGCTGGTTCCCGATTTTCAGCCAATATCGCAGTCATTTGTTGTGGAATCGGCTATATGGCTTCGCTTGCCTTTGTGACGGCACCAGCCATGCCTTACGTTGCGATTTCAATTGGTTCTGAGTGGACCAACAGTCGCACGACATTTCTGTTTGGTTGTTGGATGTTGCTTTGGAGCATCCTGTCAGCCATTGCTATTTTCTACCCGCTCGGGGTACTTGTCTTACGATAGGAGGAATATCGAATGTTATCAAAACAAAGAGAAAAAATTGACCAGATTGACCGCGAAATAGTCCGCTTATTTGAAGAGCGGATGCAGACTGCCTTGGAAGTGGTTGCTATAAAAAAAGCAGAGGGCCTACCTGTTCTTGATAGTGGTCGCGAAGCGCAGGTGCTTGAAAAGGTTTCTAGTTACCTTAACGATCTGGCCCTGCGTGAGCCATTGATAGAATTGTATACCGAAATAATGCGCCTATCACGTGCCTACCAGCAAAAACAATTAGACTAATTGAAAGGCTGCCTTTTGATTAGGTGAGTTGAAAAATCCTAAAAGCCTGCTATTTTGGCAAGCATTTTTCCCTCTTTTTTGGTAAAATGGAAAAAACAAATAGAAGAGGTTAGATCATGGAGAAATTCCAAGTTATTACACACCCACTCATTCAGCATAAGTTGTCCATCTTGCGCAGAACGGATACCCCTACCAAGGCTTTTCGTGAATTGGTCGATGAGATTGCCATGCTGATGGGGTATGAGGTCTTACGGGACCTACCATTAGAGGATGTAGAAATCGAAACCCCTATTACCAAAACGGTTCAAAAACAAATTGCTGGGAAAAAGTTGGCAATCGTTCCTATTTTGCGCGCCGGAATCGGTATGGTAGATGGTCTATTGAGTCTTGTACCAGCAGCCAAGGTCGGTCATATCGGTATGTACCGTGATGAGGAGACCTTGCAACCAGTGGAATACTTGGTAAAATTACCAGAAGATATTGATCAACGCCAAATTTTTGTGGTAGACCCGATGCTTGCGACGGGTGGTTCTGCTATCTTGGCCATTGATTCCCTCAAAAAGCGTGGGGCAACCAGCATCAAGTTTGTTTGCCTTGTTGCGGCACCAGAGGGTGTGAAAGCTCTCCAAGATGCACATCCAGATGTGGATATTTTCACTGCTGCTCTAGATGAACAATTAAATGAAAAAGGCTACATCGTTCCAGGATTGGGAGATGCAGGAGATCGTTTATTCGGTACAAAATAAAAAAAAAAGATATAAGGGAGGAGGAAGAGGATTCGTACTGTCGAAATCTCCCTCCTCTTCTTTTTATAGAGTGTCGTATACTTCAATAAATAACCAAAGGAGCTTTGCTTGCCCCTGTATTGAGTGTCAGTGGGCAGTCTTGCTGCTACAGGCACAGTAGTAGATGGTTTCTTTCTATCTTTTTAGACGGTAAGTTTTTTATTTGACCTTTTTTGACTATTCAAGTATAATAATCTCAAAATTGAAAAGGAGAATACTATGATTCCTGTAGTTATTGAACAAACCAGCCGTGGAGAACGCTCGTATGATATTTATTCACGTCTCTTAAAAGACCGGATTATTATGTTGACAGGTCCAGTTGAGGACAATATGGCTAATTCTGTCATTGCCCAACTCCTCTTTCTTGATGCACAGGATCCAACCAAGGACATCTATCTCTATGTCAATACTCCGGGAGGTTCTGTCTCAGCAGGTCTTGCCATTGTGGATACCATGAATTTTATCAAGGCAGATGTGCAAACCATCGTTATGGGAATGGCAGCGAGCATGGGAACGATTATCGCTTCAAGCGGTGCCAAAGGCAAACGCTTCATGTTGCCCCATGCAGAGTACATGATTCACCAGCCAATGGGCGGTACTGGTGGAGGTACGCAACAAACCGATATGGCCATCGCAGCAGAGCATTTGCTCAAAACTAGAAATACCCTGGAAAAAATTCTTGCTGATAATTCAGGAAAAAGTGTCAAACAGATTCATAAAGACGCGGAGCGGGATTACTGGATGAGTGCTAAAGAAACCCTAGATTACGGTTTTATTGATCAAATCATGGAAAACAATCAACTGAAATAGGGAATCGGCTAGTTAGCAAGTAATAGAAGGTTCGTTTTTCGTCTAAACTGTCTGTCTCGACTCGTTGGCTAGGACGGTTGTGTACGCTAGTCTATTCAACTATTAGGCTGGACAGTTTTAGTGATAGGATAAGGAGGTTAAGGGTGTAGTGGCTCTTGACCTTTTTTGTCTAGCCAGGTGGCAGAAGGGAGAGAGGACCTTTTCTGCATCAAATGCTCTATTTTTTGATATAATGAAAGAGAGAAGAGACGAAAGAGGAAGAGTATGACATTTGAAAAACGAGAACGAATCAGCCTGACCATCTACCTGCATTACAATCGAGATGCGAGAAAATTAAACCAATACGGAGACATTATCTACCATTCCCGCCGTCTACGCTATTTGTTGTTATATGTGAATCAGGAAAATGTAGATAGTCTCATGGCAAGTCTAAAAAAAGAAAAGTTTGTCAAAAAGGTCGTCCCCTCTCATTTGAAGGAATTAGGGACGAATTTTGTGGGGAGTTTATGGCATCAGGAAGAAGAGAAAGATAGTTTGTAATTATTTTTCTTTTTTGTTGACAATTTTCTGATAATTCAGTATATTAGATACATCGCAAATATTAAGAAAGTTTTAAGGAGTTTTTATGAAAACAAGTACATTCAAACTAGCATTGGTCAGCCTTGCTTCGATGGGTATTCTTGCAGCTTGTGGAAATGTATCAAGTACAAATTCATCAGCTACTGGTACAGAACTAGGCGACACAATCAAAATTGGTTATAACTTGGAATTGTCAGGTAGTGTTTCATCTTACGGTCAGACAGAGAAAAATGGAGCCGACCTTGCGGTGAAAGAAATCAATGCAGCAGGTGGTATTGACGGTAAGAAGTTGGAAGTTATTGCAAAAGATAATAAGTCAGAAACAGCTGAAGCAGCGACTATTGCAACAAGTCTTGCAAGCGAAGGTGCAAATGTCATCATTGGACCTGCAACGTCAGGCGCATCAGGTGCCTCCATTGCCAATGCAACATCAGCAGGGGTACCGATGATTACTCCGTCAGGGACTCAAACCGACCTCGTCGTGAATAGTGAAGGAAAGGTTCAAGATTTCTTCTTCCGTACAACCTTTACAGACGGGTATCAGGGTGAGATCATGGCAGAATATGCAACGAAGAGCTTGAATGCCAAGAAGGTTGTCCTTTACTATGACAACTCTTCTGACTATGGGAAAGGTGTTGCAGAATCCTTCCAAAAAGCCTATAAGGGAGAAATTGTTTCTACCATTACATTTGCCTCAGGAGATAAAGACTTCCAAGCAGCGCTGACAAAATTAAAAGGACTTGACTTCGATGCCATCATCATGCCAGGTTACTACAATGAAACAGGTACGATTGTTAAACAGGCGCGAGGTCTTGGTATTGACAAGCCTATCCTTGGGTCAGATGGCTTTGACTCACCGTTGTTTGCAGAACTGGCAACAGCTTCGGCAGCTAATAAAGTCTACTACCTTTCTGCCTTTGTTCCATCAGCGAGCGATCGTGCAAAAGCCTTCCATGATGCCTATACAAAAGAATACGGTGAAGAGCCATCCATGTTCTCGGCCCTTGCGTACGATTCAGTTTACATGGCAGCAGAAGCATCAAAAGGAGCTAAAAACTCTATTGAAGTGAAGGACAAATTGGCTGCTTTGAAAGACTTTGATGGTGTGACAGGGAACATGTCTATCGATAAGGACCACAATGTTGTAAAATCTCTCTATGTGGTGAGTCTGAAAGATGGTAAGGCAGATTCTGTTGATACGGTGTCTCTTACAGAAGCGACTAAGTAATCATTTTTAGTGAGTAAACCTATACAGATAAATGTAAGGAGTCTAGGACTTTTGTCCCGGACTCCGTTGCCGTGTATAGGCATTCAATCAATAGCCTCTTTTCTATAGTCGTTTAGTTTATACCTAAAGGTAGCCACAGCTGTAATTGACTAAATCTGAAACAGCTGCGTCTCTTTTATTACTTCGATGAGTGAAAAGCTCCAGTGGAGGTTTTCAGCCTACCACCTTTCATTAAAAAAGTGGTAGTTGGAAACTCCGTTTCCCTATTTCCAACCTTCAACAGTCTAGCCCTAGACTGTTGAAGCAACCTGCAGCTATTGACACGAGTTACCTCGTTTCATCACCAACCTCCACTAGTCTCCCAGACTAGTGGAGCAAGTACTAAAAGCAAACTAAAAGACTATATCTTAGGATTGGGAAGAGGCTGGAATCAATTTTTTAGAAAGTTTGGTGAACGCATGCTTCAACAGCTCGTCAATGGCTTGATTCTAGGTTCTGTATATGCCTTGCTGGCGTTAGGATATACAATGGTCTACGGAATTATCAAGCTGATTAACTTTGCCCACGGCGATCTCTACATGATGGGAGCCTTTTTGGGATACTACCTTTTAAATCGACTAACCTTTATTTCAGATGGGGGCATTCGTCTCTTTGTGACCCTGATGCTGACGATGATTGGAACGGCTCTTTTGGGGGTAGTCATTGAGTTTCTAGCTTATCGCCCTCTACGAAATTCGACCCGCATTGCAGCCTTGATTACAGCAATCGGTGTCTCCTTCTTCCTCGAGTACACCATGGTCTACTTCTTTACGGCAGATGTCAAACCCTTCCCGCAGGTCTTAGAAGTCACAAAATTTACTCTTGGGCCTGTCACAGTTGACAGCATTCAACTGATTATCTTGGGAGTTTCCCTCTTTCTGATGGTTGGTCTACAGCTGATCGTTAAGAAAACCAAAATGGGAAAAGCCATGCGTGCTGTCTCTGTTGATAGTGATGCTGCGCAGCTCATGGGAATCAATGTCAATCGTACCATCAGCTTCACCTTTGCCCTAGGATCAGCTCTGGCAGGTGCAGCAGGTGTCTTATTGGGTCTGTATTACAATCAAATCGAGCCGCTCATGGGGATGACGCCAGGCTTGAAGGCCTTCGTTGCGGCAGTCTTAGGTGGAATCGGGATTATCCCTGGTGCTGCGCTCGGTGGCTTTGTCATCGGAGTCATTGAAACCTTTACTTATGTGATTGGTCTTGACACCTTCCGTGATGCGATTGTATATATTGTCTTGATTATCATTTTATTGGTCAGACCAAGTGGTATTCTTGGTAAAAATGTGAAAGAGAAGGTGTAGTCATGGCAAGAAATATAAGAGTAAATGCAATTTGGCTCCTCGTCCTACTAGCAGGCTTTGGCTTGATTCAAGGTCTTGTTGCAGCAGGGGTCTTGAACTTCTACTATATTCAGATTGTTCAACAAATTGGGATTAACATTATCATGGCTGTCGGTTTGAACTTGATTGTCGGCTTTTCCGGTCAATTCTCGCTCGGTCATGCAGGATTTATGGCGATTGGTGCCTATTCTGTCGGCGTGCTTGGGAAAATGATGCCAAGCTATGGCGGGTTTGCCATTTCACTTCTTGTCGGTATGTTACTGGCAGGTGGGGTGGCCCTCTTGGTAGGGATTCCAACCCTCCGTTTGAAAGGAGATTATCTGGCCATTGCAACGCTTGGTGTCGCAGAAATTATCCGCATCTTTATCATCAACGGTGGTAGCTTAACCAATGGTGCAGCAGGTATCATGGGCATTCCCCTCTTTACCAACTGGCAGCTGGTCTATGTTTTTGTTGTACTGACGACCATCTTCACTGTGAATTTTCTACGCAGCCCTATGGGGCGGATGGTGATTTCTGTCCGTGAAGATGAAATTGCCGCGGAATCTGTCGGGGTTAATCCGGCAAAAATGAAGGTGATTGCCTTTGTCTTTGGTGCGATGACAGCAGCTATTGCAGGTGGACTTCATGCAGGATATGTAGGAACCATCGTGCCAAAAGATTTTGCATTTATGACCTCTGTCAATATTTTAATCATCATTGTATTGGGTGGACTTGGCTCCATTACAGGTACTTTCGTAGCAGCGGTTGTCCTTGGGGTCTTAAACGTCTACCTCAAGAGTTACGCAAGTGTCAGCATGATTATCTACTCACTTGCCCTCATCTTGCTCATGATTTTCCGTCCGGGTGGTCTGTTAGGAACGAAGGAACTATCTTTTGCTCGATTCTTCAAAAAGAAGGAGGACGCGAACTAATGGCACTTCTTGATGTAAAAAAATTAACCAAACACTTCGGTGGTCTGACTGCCGTTGGTGATGTGACCATGGAGTTACACGAAGGAGAACTGGTAGGTCTAATCGGACCGAATGGTGCAGGTAAGACAACCCTCTTTAATCTTTTGACGGGCGTCTATGAGCCAAGTGAAGGGACGATTACCCTAGCAGGAGTCCCTTTGAATGGCAAGGAACCTTCTAAAATTGCCTCTCTAGGCTTGGGACGGACCTTCCAAAATATTCGATTATTTAAAGACATGACTGTCTTGGAAAATGTGCTAATCGGTTTGAGTAACCATGAGAAGAGTCCTATTGTTGCAAGTTTTTTCCGTCTACCATCCTTTTACAAGAATGAGATAGCTTTACGAGAAAAGGCCGTGGAACTCTTGAAAATCTTTGATTTGGACAAGGATGCAGATACCTTGGCTAAAAATCTTCCATATGGGCAACAACGCCGTTTGGAAATCGTCCGTGCCTTGGCAACTGAGCCAAAGATTCTTTTCCTTGATGAACCCGCAGCGGGAATGAACCCGCAAGAAACAGCGGAATTGACACACTTGATTCGTAAAATCAATAATGAATTTGGTATTACGATTATGTTAATCGAGCATGATATGAGTTTGGTGATGGAAGTAACAGAGCGTATCTACGTCTTGGAATATGGACGTCTTATCGCACATGGGACACCAGAGGAAATCAAGACCAACCAACGCGTCATTGAAGCATATCTTGGAGGTGAGGCCTGATGTCAATGTTAAAAGTAGAAAACCTATCCGTTCATTACGGTGTCATCGAAGCAGTTAAAAATGTAACCTTTCAAGTGAATGAAGGAGAAGTAGTCACCCTGATTGGGGCTAATGGTGCTGGAAAAACCTCCATCTTGCGGACTATTTCAGGACTGGTACGCTCGTCTGCTGGGACTATTGAGTTCTTGGGAAATGAGATTCAACGTGTGCCTGCTCGTAAAATCGTGGCAGATGGCCTTTGTCAAGTACCGGAAGGTCGCCATGTCTTTGCTGGCTTGACCGTCATGGAAAATTTGGAAATGGGAGCCTTCTTACGCAATAATCGTGAGGAGAACCAGGCGAATCTGAAAAAGATTTTTGCCCGATTCCCGCGTTTAGAAGAACGCAAACATCAAGATGCTGCAACCCTTTCAGGAGGGGAGCAGCAGATGCTTGCCATGGGACGGGCGCTCATGAGCCAGCCCAAATTATTGCTCCTTGATGAGCCGTCTATGGGACTGGCACCCATCTTTATCCAAGAAATCTTTGATATTATTCAAGATATTCAAAAACAAGGGACAACAGTTCTTTTGATTGAACAAAATGCCAATAAGGCTCTTTCTATTGCAGATCGAGGCTATGTCCTTGAAACCGGGAAAATCGTCCTCTCAGGAACTGGAAAAGAACTCCTCGCCTCAGAAGAAGTCAAAAAAGCCTATCTGGGTGGTTAAAACGTGGGTTACCCCACGTTTTAAGTTGGAGATGAGAAGCGCCGGTAGGCGTTTTAGACTGAAGAAAACGTCTATTTTCTTCAAAACGCTTATTTTATTATGCTACTTTACTTAGGCATCACGGACGGCAGCAACTCCCTACGGGATTTCATGCCTAGATTTTGAGCCTGAGTCTCAAAATCTCCGAACACCAGAAACATACTGTTTCTGGTGCTTTTTGCTACGGCGTAAAGTAGCGGTTATGGGCTCGCTTCGCTCGCCTTTTCACAAAGAGATAAGAGCACGGATACTATCCTCCGATGTTGACATTGACAAATTTTCTCAGAGATACTTTGTCTACAACCTGAAACGCCGGTAGGCGTTTTTCTTTATATCAAGGTCCAGTGGAGTGGAGTGAAACAGTCTGGGGATAGACTGTTTCAGCCTGAGCCTAGAAATGCGAGAGCGAAGTAGTCTAGGGATAGACTGTTTCAGCCTGAGCCTAGAAATGTGAAAGCGAAGTAGTCGAGGTTGGAAATAGAACCTAGTGGGAGCTAGGTTCTTCGAGCAATTTCGAGCAATGCTCTACTCCAGCAAAGACAATACTGAAAATAGCTGGGAGATGTGGTATAATGGAGGGGATAAATAGAAGGAGTCACCATGCAAGGATTACAAAAAAAATTGGCTGTTGAGTTTGGGATTGATTTTTCAGATTTAACCTTACTGGAGACAGCTTTTACTCACACATCTTATGCGAATGAGCATCGTCTTCTAAAAATTTCACATAATGAGCGTTTGGAATTTTTAGGAGACGCTGTTCTGCAGCTGATTATTTCCCGTTATTTGTATCAGAAATATCCCCACTTTCCAGAAGGGGAAATGTCTAAGTTGCGCTCAACCTTTGTGCGGGAGGAGAGTTTAGCAGGTTTTGCCCGTTCCTGTGGATTTGAGACCTTTCTTCGTCTGGGTAAAGGTGAAGAAAAGTCAGGTGGACGCAATCGTGATACGATTCTAGGGGATTTATTCGAGGCCTTTTTGGGGGCGCTCTTACTAGATAAGGGAGTCGACGCAGTCGAAGGGTTTCTCTATCAGGTTATGATTCCCCAGCTTGAAGTGGGGAATTTTGAGCGCGTGACAGACTACAAGACAAGTTTACAGGAACTATTGCAGGTAAATGGTGAAGTTGCCATCCAATATCAAGTCGTATCAGAAACTGGACCGGCGCACGACAGGGTATTTGAAGTAGAGCTGTCTGTAAATGGTCAAGCGATTGGCAGAGGTCAGGGTCGCTCCAAAAAGCAAGCGGAACAGGCTGCTGCGAAAAATGCAGTGGAGGCAAGAAGATAGGTATGTATCTGAAATCAATCGAAATGCAGGGCTTCAAGTCCTTTGCAGATAAAACAAAGGTTGTCTTTGACCGTGGAGTGACGGCTGTTGTCGGCCCCAATGGATCAGGCAAGTCTAATATTACAGAAAGCCTTCGCTGGGCCTTAGGGGAATCATCGGCCAAAAGCCTTCGAGGTGGTAAGATGCCAGACGTAATTTTTGCAGGAACCGAGAGTCGCAAGGCGCTCAATTATGCTTCTGTTATTGTCACTCTGGATAACAGTACTGGCTTTATCGCCGGCTATCAAAAGGAAATCAAGGTTGAGCGACATATTTACCGATCAGGGGATAGCGAATATTTGATCAACGGTCAAAAGGTTCGGCTGCGGGATATTCATGATTTGTTTATGGATACAGGTCTTGGGCGAGATTCCTTTTCGATTATTTCCCAAGGTCGGGTTGAAGGTATTTTCAACTCGAAGCCAGAAGAACGCCGTGCAATTTTTGAAGAGGCGGCAGGTGTGTTAAAATACAAGACCCGCAAGAAAGAAACTGAGGGAAAATTAGCGCAGGCCCAGGATAATCTGGATCGATTAGAGGACATCATCTACGAATTGGATCATCAGGTCAAACCACTAGAAAAACAGGCACAAGTCGCCAAAAACTATTTGGAATTAGAGGAGAAGCGAAACGACTTGTATCTGAATGTCTTGGTGGCCCAGATTGAGACGGGACGTCAGCACCTCCATCAAAAAGAGGCCGATTTACAGCAGATTAAGGAAGAGTTAGCTGACTACTATCAGCAACGCGATCGGCTAGAACTGGAAAACCAAGGATTGAAACAGCAGCGCCAACAATCAAATCATCAGTTGGAACGCAAACAGGCTGTCCTACTGGATGTCACCAAACTAATCAGCGATTTGGAGCGGAAGATTGAAGTTCATCAACTGGAGTTCAGTCAGAATGAAACCAGTCGCCAAGAGGCGCAGGCTAGGCTACGAGACTTAGAAGAAAAACGGACGAAAACCAGAGAACAGCTGGCCGAAAAGACGGGTCATTTACAAGAATTGCAAGTAGAGTTGGCAAGCATTCAAGAGGCAATAGTCGAAAAAGAAGAGGAATTAGGTTATTTTTCAGAGGATCCAGATCAGGTACTTGACCACCTTAGAGAGCAATATGTCAAATTGCTACAAGATGAGGCAGAAGTGTCAAATAGCCTTGCCAAAGTAGAACAAGACATTGCCAATCAACATCGCTTAGCAGAAAGCCAGTCAGCAGAATTAGCCCGCCTACAGGATGAACTAAAGACCAGTCAAGCGGAACTGGAACAAGTGCAGGCAAGTTTGACGGAGGAAGAAGCCAGATTGCAGGAGTTGCTACAAGATTATCAAGCGAAGCAAACAGTTCTGGTGGAATTGGACAAAGAGTATCAGACAAGCCAGTCCCAGATGTTTGATCTCTTGGATCAACTAAAGACGAAACAGGCTCGTCAATCCAGCCTAGAAGCAATCTTGCAGAACCATTCTAATTTCTATGCCGGTGTCAAGGCCGTCTTACAGCAGGCGGATCGAATCGGAGGAATTGTCGGGGCGGTTAGTGCTAACTTGACCTTTGATATACAGTATCAGACGGCTCTTGAAATTGCCCTCGGTGGGGCTAGTCAACACATCATTGTGGAAGATGAGGCCACCGCCAAGTCAGCTATTGCCTTTTTGAAGCAACATCGCCAAGGACGGGCTACCTTTTTACCGCTGACCACGATAAAGCCACGTCATTTAGCAGGTCATCTCTTGAGCCAGCTACAGAATTCGACAGGATTTTTGGGCCTAGCCAGTAATTTGGTGAGCTTTGAGCCTCGTCTAGAGTCCATTTTCCAAAATTTACTAGGAACGATTGCCATTTTTGATACCATAGAACATGCCAATCAAGCGGCGCGGGCTACGAAGTTTCAAGTGCGATTGGTCACTCTTGATGGAACGGAAATTCGTCCAGGCGGCTCCTTTGCAGGAGGAAGTAACCGTGCGAACCATACCACCTTTGTCAAACCAGAATTGGATGTGCTAGCAGGAGAAATTAGCCGTTTAAACAAGCAGTTGCAGGAACAAGAACAGCTGGTCGGTGCGAAAAAAGAAGAAGCAAGCCTCATTCGTCAGTCCCTAGAAGAAACCAAGGAAGCTGGTGAGGCAGCGCGTTTGATTGAACAGCGGACTCGCTTGGCTTACGAACAGCTAGCCGCTAAAGTTGAGGACTTGCAGGCCTTATATGACCTGCAAGCAGGACAGATTGGCAACAGTCTGTTATCTGATTTCCAAGAGTTGGCTAGGGACTATCAGGCACAGCTAGCTGATTTTACCGAAAAAAAGGAAAAATTAACCGGGCAGATTGAGGAGATGAAGACCAATCGTCACGCTCTTCAGGAGCAGGTGCAGGCCTTGCAAGAAAGCCTTTCTAGTCTGAAAGTCACTCAGAGCCAGCTAGCGAGTGAAGTGCGCTTTGAGCAGACAGATATAGGGCGTTTGCAGGAAGAAGCAGCCACTACCACGCATGAGATGGAAGTGTTGCAGGCTGTCATTGACCAGAAAGTGGAAGCGCAAGACGATACGAGCTTGGAAATTTTAGAAGACCAGTTATCGGCGGCCAAAAGTAAGCAACTTGAGACCAATCAACTACTCATTCGTCTCAAACTAGAATTAGAAGATATTGAGGGACAATTTGAGGATATTCAGTCACGTCTAGAGCAGATGCGCGTAAAAAATGATGAATGGATTCGTAAGCAAGCCAAACTCGAAGCAGATTATGAACAAGAGGCAGGGCGCTTGCGAACCCTGCTAGCGAATCTGACAGAACATTATAAAATAAGTTTTGAAGAAGCACAGATGAAGGCAGAGGTCCTAGAGGACTTGATGGGTGCAGAGCGGACCTTAAAGGATTTGGAACGGAGCATTCGGTCTTTGGGGCCAGTCAATGTAGAAGCGATTGTTCAGTATGAAGAGGTTTACCAGCGCTTAACTTTCCTCAATGAGCAGCGTGCGGATATCTTGTCGGCTCGTAATCTTTTGTTGGACACCATTCGTGAGATGGACGGAGAGGTGAAAGAACGCTTTAAGCAAACCTTTGAAGCTATTCGTGAGAGCTTTAAGCGAACCTTCAAGCAGATGTTTGGGGGTGGAACAGCTGACTTACTCTTGACGAGTCCGGATATTCTGACGGCAGGTGTAGAGATTTCAGTGCAACCACCCGGTAAGAAAATCCAATCCTTAAACCTGATGTCTGGTGGAGAAAAGGCTTTATCGGCCCTCGCCCTTCTCTTTTCAATTATCCGTGTAAAGACAATTCCCTTTGTGATTTTGGATGAAGTAGAAGCAGCACTTGATGAGGCGAATGTCAAACGCTTTGGTGATTACCTCAATCGCTTTGACAAGTCCAGCCAATTCATTGTGGTCACCCATCGTAAGGGGACGATGGCAGCAGCAGATGCCATGTATGGAGTAACCATGCAAGAATCAGGTGTATCAAAGATTGTCTCGGTGAAGTTGAAAGACATAGAAAGTGAGTAGATGACCACCTTTGAAGCTAGGAGTCGTTATCCTCGCTTGCCTACTCCTTGCCCCAATTCCCTCACTTTTTCATTTCTAAATTCGGGTTTCAATGGTCACTATCTTGTTTTAGGTGCCCAGTTGCAACCGTTCGCTGAACTGTTTCAATATTCAAACGTATGAGCGGCTTGAGGGCAGATAAAGTAGTTGACATGCTACTGTGACAGAAAGAGATGAGGGAGTGGTCTAGTCATTTCTATGGTATAATAAGGATACTGATTTCGAGGATGTTATTTTGCTACCTGAAAGGGAAAAGGTTAGAGTGTATGATTAAATTGATAGCAACAGATATGGATGGAACTTTTTTACGAGAGGATCACAGTTTTGATCAGATAGCGTTACGTAGAGTCCTAGATAGATTCAAGGAAAAAGGCTATCTCTTCGTAGCAGCAAGCGGTCGTTCCATGCAGAGTTTAAAGCAGCTTTTTGAAGAATTTGTCGACGACATCGCTTTCGTAGCTGAAAATGGTGCCATTGTAGAGTACAAAGGACAGACTATTTTTATGGATGATCCGATTGCTCCAGAGGTTTATCTCCCACTAATAGAAAAGATTGATGCAGGGCCGTATGGAAGTAGTAGGGCGATGGTCTTATCTACTAGGGACGACTTTTACTTGTTGAAAGATGCAGATGCTCATTTTTTGCAGAAAATGACGGAGTATTATCCCCACTTTCAGTTGGTGGATTCCTTTACGGAAGTGGAGGATGAGATTATCAAGCTGAATGCCAAATTTGCACCTGAGGAGATGGAGGCGGCCAGAGATTGGCTCAATAGCAACTGTGACGGAGTGACAGCCATGACGACAGGCTTTAATAATATTGATATCATTTTATCAGGAACCAATAAATCAGTCGGGCTGGGTCACCTCTGCCAGTATTTTGGCCTGACTGAATCAGATCTTGTCGTCTTTGGAGATAATCAAAATGATATTGATATGATGAAATTTGCCAGCTATGCGCTTGCAACGGAAAATGCTAGGGTAGATGTAAAAGCAGTGGCGGATCAAGTTATTGGACACTGTAATGATGGAGCTGTTTTGACTTACATAGAGGAGATATTAGTATGACAATTAAGTTGGTTGCACTAGATTTGGATGGCACTTTGCTAACATCTGACAAGCGGATTTCAGAGGAAAATAAAAGAGCCCTCCAGGCAGCGCGTGCTAAGGGAGTTCAGGTGGTTTTGACGACAGGACGGCCCCTAAAAGCAATAGAGCCCTTCCTAGAAGAACTAAATCTCCTAGGAGAAGGAAATTATTCCATCACGTTTAACGGTGGTTTGGTGCAAGAAAATACAGGATGTGTACTGGATAAAATAGGATTCGGATTAGAAGAAGCTAGAACGATTCGAGCGGTTACCCAACAATTAGATCTTCCCTTGGCTTTATTATTTGGTGGAACAATTTATACCTTACCATCTGAGCAACCATCACTCTATGCTGTCTTGAGTCCCTTGTTAGATGCCGTTGACATAGACGATGCAGACTTACCAGACATCGTGTATAATAAAGCAGTTACGGCTATTGAGGCCACTTATTTAGATGAGAGGATTCCTCAAATTCCTAAAGAACTGCATGAACAGTTTGAAATTTTTAAATCACGAGATATTTTGTTGGAATGGAGTCCTAAGGGAGTCCACAAAGCCAATGGGCTTGCTAAGTTGATTCAGCACTTGGGAATTGAACGCTCTGAAGTGATGGCCTGCGGTGATGAAGAAAATGATGTGAGTATGGTCGAGTGGGCTGGGCTAGGAGTAGCTATGGCAAATGCTAGTGTAACACTAAAAGAAGTTGCTAACGTAGTGCTACCATTGACCAATGATGAAAATGGAATTGCCTGGGCGATAGACCAATATATCATAAGAGAGGGATAGGATGGGATTATTTGATCGATTATTTGGACGGAAAGAAAAGGAAAAAGAGCCGATTCTTGAAGACCAACCGAAAGAACCAGCTGTAGAAATGCAAGATAGCGGAGCAGAGGAGGAAGTCGTTGATTCAGCTCCGTTCAATGATGTAGGCGAAGAAAGCTACGACCAGAAAGTACCTACATCAGAAAAGGTAGATGAAGCAGTAGAAGCTCCTACATGGTCTGAGACCATGCAGGAAAATCAGCAGGAGCTAGATATTGACGCAGCAAGGGAAGCGACAGCTAGTCAAGGAAAAGATGAGCAGGTAGACGAAGTTGGTGCTTTGCAAGCAACGTCGGAGAGCGAAGAAGAAAAATACCAACGAACGTTGAAGAAAACTCGGACAGGATTTGGTGCCAGGCTCAATGAGTTTTTTGCTAATTTTCGTTCAGTAGATGAAGATTTCTTTGAAGAATTAGAAGAATTACTCATCACAAGTGATGTAGGGGTGCAAGTAGCTGCTAATCTGACCGAAGAATTACGCTATGAAGCCCGTTTAGAAAATGCGAAAAAGCCAGAAGTTCTACGCCGTTTGATCATCGAAAAATTGGTTGAAATTTATGAAAAAGACGGTCAGTTCAGCGAGCAAATCGCCTTTCAAGATGGCTTGACGGTCATGCTCTTTGTTGGGGTCAATGGTGTTGGTAAGACTACTTCAATTGGGAAGCTGGCTTATCGCTACAAGCAGGCGGGTAAGAAAATCATGCTGGTTGCAGCAGATACCTTCCGGGCAGGTGCAGTCGCCCAGCTCGTCGAATGGGGGCGCCGTGTCGATGTCCCTGTTGTAACAGGACCAGAGAAATCGGATCCCGCTAGCGTAGTCTTTGATGGTATGGAAAAGGCTGTCGCAGAGCAGGTAGATGTCCTCATGATCGATACGGCAGGTCGTTTGCAAAACAAAGACAATCTCATGGCAGAACTAGAAAAGATTGGTCGCATTATCAAGCGGACTCTACCAGATGCACCGCATGAGACCTTGCTGGCTCTCGATGCGTCAACTGGTCAAAATGCCTTGGTTCAGGCCAAAGAATTTTCAAAAATTACCCCGCTGACGGGTCTAGTCCTAACCAAATTGGACGGCACGGCACGCGGTGGCGTCGTCCTTGCCATCCGTCAGGAATTGGATATTCCTGTGAAACTCATCGGATTTGGGGAGCAGATAGACGATATAGGAGAATTTAACTCCGAATCCTTTATGAGGAGTTTGTTAGAAGGATTGGTGTAAAACTCAAATAAGATGTGAGGACGTTAAGAAAATGTAAAGAAAAATAGGGAATTGGGGCAGGTGACTCAGGTCATCAAGCCAATTCATCTTTTTTCTAACATTTTTAGTCCGAACTCAATTACAAGATACAAAGGGCGTAAAAAACTCAAAGTGAAAATAGGAAATTTGACGAGTGCAAAGCTCCAGTGGAGGTTTTTAGCCTGTTCCTCTAAAATAAGATGGAACTATTGAGAAAAGTCACGACTTTTCTTATTTCCAACTTGAAATAGTTATCAACTATTTCAACTACCTTCGTCTTCGTTTCCTAGTCTACTTTTGATTTTTATTGAGTATAACTTACCACATCCCTTCTTTAAAAAGCGCCTAGTGTATTGCTCATCGGTCAAAAAATAGTCGTGAAAGGATTTAATCCTGTGTTATGCAGGGTTAAGTCTTTTTGTTTACTAAATAATTAGTAAACAAAAAGACTAGTTTACTAATTACTCTGCGATTTACTTAAAATAAATGAGGGAGGATTTCTTTAGGAAGGCCGTTTAGCAAATCGTATAGAGAGTAAAAAATGTTTATTAGCCTTTCTTCTATATTAGAGGGATACCTTGATTTTTTTCACGGGCTTTGTATCGTTTTTTATTTCTAGCACCTTTGATTTAACGATTAGGAGTTGTTAACACCCTTGTATCTTGATGAGTGAAAAGCTCCAGTGGAGGTTTTCA
This sequence comes from Streptococcus azizii, assembly GCF_001984715.1. Classification (GTDB taxonomy): domain Bacteria; phylum Bacillota; class Bacilli; order Lactobacillales; family Streptococcaceae; genus Streptococcus; species Streptococcus azizii. The sequence goes on along the minus strand of NZ_MSPR01000008.1, from coordinate 86,585 downwards.
GCCTGTTCCTTTAAAATAAGATGGAACTATTGAGAAAAGTCTTACGTAATTGAACACGGGCTAAAAGCTCTGAAAATAGATAGGCAGCTGTTTTGGCTTTAGCCAATTACAGCTGAGAATCCCTTTGGGATAAACATTCCTAGAAGTTACACTTCTTCGTCATGTTTCCTAATTTTCAGTCGCTTTTTACACGCCCTTTGTATCTTTTACTACCTTCGACTTCGATTATCAGGAAATTAGCCTAGTCTACTGTTGATTTTTATTGGGTATAAGTAAAAAAATAAAAAATACGCTGGAAAACTATTGACAAAACCGGTTTACTAATCTATAATGAGTTTGTGAGCGTTTACAGAACTTTAAATTAAAGGAGTTATGATATGAGTCAAGATTTCTCGATGGATCAGTTTTCTCTTCGAGGGAAGATTGCCCTTATTACAGGTGCCTCTTATGGTATTGGGTTTGCGATTGCCTCTTCTTATGCAAAAGCAGGGGCAAGGATTGTCTTTAATGACATCAGTCAAGAATTGGTGGATAAGGGGATAGCGGCCTATAAAGCAGAAGGCATAGAGGCTCATGGCTATGTTTGTGATGTCACAGATGAGGCGGGGATTCAAGCCATGGTTGCCCAAATTGAAGAAGAAGTTGGTCTGATTGATATTTTGGTCAATAATGCGGGTATTATTCGCCGTATTCCGATGCTTGAGATGGCTGCTGACCAGTTCCGCCAAGTGATTGATATTGACTTGACCGCTCCGTTTATTGTGGCTAAGGCTGTGATTCCATCGATGATGAAGAAGGGCCATGGCAAGATTATCAATATCTGCTCAATGATGAGTGAACTAGGCCGTGAAACGGTTTCAGCTTATGCGGCAGCTAAGGGTGGATTGAAGATGTTGACTAAAAATATCGCTTCAGAGTACGGTGAGGCAAATATCCAGTGTAATGGTATTGGTCCGGGCTATATCGCCACTCCGCAGACTGCCCCATTACGTGAATTGCAAGCAGATGGTAGTCGCCACCCATTTGATCAGTTTATCATAGCAAAAACACCGGCTGCTCGTTGGGGTGAGGTGGAAGATTTAATGGGACCAGCAGTATTTTTGGCTAGTGATGCAAGTAACTTTGTCAATGGTCACATTCTATATGTAGATGGCGGTATCTTGGCCTATATCGGTAAGCAGCCAGGTGAGTAGTCAATAAGAGAAAGAAGGAATGAGATAATGAAGATTGCACTTATAAATGAAAATAGCCAAGCAACGAAAAATACCCTTATATTTGAAGTTTTAAAAGAGGTAGCAGATGCGAAAGGTTATCAAACCTTCAACTATGGTATGTATGGCAAAGAAGGGGAGAGTAACTTGACCTATGTTCAAAATGGTCTGCTCGCTTCCATCCTTCTCGTTAGTAAGGCGGCTGATTTTGTGATTACTGGGTGCGGTACAGGTATTGGAGCAATGCTGGCAGCTAACAGTTTTCCAGGGGTGACCTGTGGCTTTGCGGAAGACCCAACAGATGCCTATCTCTTTTCACAAATCAATGGAGGAAATGCTCTCTCTATACCATTTGCCAAAGGATTTGGTTGGGGAGCGGAATTGAACCTCAAGCTACTTTTTGAACGCCTATTTGCAGAAGAAATGGGGGGTGGTTATCCACGCGAGAGAGCTGTTCCTGAACAACGGAATGCCCGTATCCTAGGAGAAATGAAGGCCATCACCTATAAGGACTTACTGACGGTACTGAAGGAAGTGGATCAAGAGTTTCTTAAAGAGACCATTGCAGGAGAACATTTTCAGGAGTATTTCTTTGCAAACTGTCAAGACGAGGGAATTGCTGACTATTTGAGAGCTGTACTGGAAAGCTAGAGAGGAGCGGCTAATGAAGAAGGTCTTGCTCATTGGTGAACCCTTGATTCGCCTAACGCCTACTCATTATCAAGAAGTGGCGGACGCTGTGGAAAGTCGCATGTTTTTCGGTGGATCAGAAATCAATGTCGCCTGCACCCTTCAAGGATTTGGGCGACAGACAAAGCTATTGACAGCCTTGCCAGCAAGTCCCTTGGGAGAACGTTTCAAGACTTTCTTGTCTAGTTATGGTATTGATACTAGCAGTATTTATCGACTAGGTGAACGTATTGGCCTCTACTATATGGAAGCTGGTTTCGGTTGCCGTCCAAGTCAGGTTTACTATGACCGTAGTCACTCCAGTCTGGCAGCTATTGATGTAGACCAGCTGGATGTAGGACAATTATTGGCAGATGTGGAGTGGCTACACTTTAGTGGGATTACCCTAGCGATTGATCCTGCAGTCAGAAAATGGCTCAAGCCGATTCTACTAGCTGCAAAAGAACGGCACATTCCTATTTCCATTGACTTGAATTGGCGTTCCAAGATGATCGGGCTAAAAGAAGCCAAACAAATATTTTCGGAATTTGCTGCTTATGCTGACTATTGTTTTGGTATCGAGCCGATACTGGTAGATGCGACTGACTGGGATTTATTTGCTAGAGATGATGCCACTCTCAAAGAGGTAGAGGGGCGAATGAGAAGCCTGCAACAGGTTTATGGATTAAGAGCTATTTTTCATACCATTCGCCAGACAGATGATCACGGTCGACATCTCTATCGAGCTTACGCTCTAGCAGAGCATTTTGTCGAGTCTGTAGAATTAAAAACACAGGTGTTACAACGTGTAGGTAGTGGCGATGCTTTTGTAGCGGGAGCCTTGTATCAGTTATTAAATGGTTTCCCGTTGCAGGAGGTTGTTGACTTTGCAGTTGCGAGTGGAACCTATAAGTGTAGCTTGGAGGGCGATCATATGCTACAGTCGGCTACCAAGGTTCGTACCCTTTTAGAGGGAAAAAATGATATTGTAAGATAAGGAGCTAAGATGGGTCAATCACAAATCCTTTCTCAGTTGAGAAAGCAAGGTCTGGTAGTAGTCATTCGTGGAGAGGATAGAGAAGAAGGCCTCAAGGCTTCCCAGGCCTGTATCGAAGGTGGCATTACAGCGATTGAAGTTGCCTATACTAACCCTGAAGCAGGCTTGATTATTACAGAACTATGTGAGAGTTACAAGGAACATCCTGATGTACTGATTGGTGCAGGGACAGTGCTTGACGTAGTGACTGCTCGTCAGGCTATTATGGCAGGGGCTAGCTATGTGGTATCGCCTTCCTTTCATGAAGAAGTGGCTGCGATTTGTCACCTTTATGCAATCCCCTATATTCCAGGTTGTATGACACTGACTGAGATGACGACTGCCTTGGAAGCGGGGTGTGAGATGATTAAGCTGTTCCCAGGGAGTGCCTTTGGTCCCAGCTATCTATCCGCTATCAAGTCCCCTTTACCACAGGTATCGATTATGGTGACAGGGGGAGTCAATCTCAAGACTGTTTCAGACTGGTTTGGAGCAGGGGCTGATGCCGTTGGTATTGGTGGTGAGTTTAATAAACTAGCAGCACAGGGAGAATTTGACCAAATAAAATCTATTGCTAGTCAATATGTAGATGTCATCACGTAATCCCCTTTGAAAATCAAGATAGGATCTTGTTGACTGGGTTTGATGAACGGAATGAGGGCTACAGCTTACGTTACCTGAGCTAATACTCTTTAAAAATCAAAAGGATACGTCGTCAACTTGTCTCGGTGAGTGAAAAGCTCCAGTGGAGGTTTTCAGCCTGTTCCCTTGAAATAGGGTGGAACAGAGTTCTACCTTCGCCTTCGTTTCCTAGTCTACTTTTGATTTTTATTGAGTATAAGATACGAGAGTGGTAGAGTTCTAACGGTAGCTGTCTTGCCTAGTTTGATGTTCATCGGGTTTACATTGGGAAAATGAAAAGGAGTATCATGTGATTCAATTAGTTGTAGTTGCCCATGGGGAATTTGCTAGCGGTATCCTCACTTCGTTGAGGCTAATTGCTGGCGAGGTAGAGAAGGTTGTAGCCATTGATTTTGTCGAAGGGATGTCTGCTCAAGAGGTTAAGGACCGTATTAAACAGACGATTTCGGGTGAAAAACAGGTTTTGATTTTAACGGATTTAGTAGGTGGAACTCCATTTAAGACTAGTGTCGAGCTGGTGGTAGAACAAGGGCAACAGGAAATTGCCGTCCTATCCGGACTGAACTTAGCCATGTTACTAGATGCCAGTTTCTCGCGTCTGACCTATGAGTTTGAACCCTTGGTCCAGAAACTGGTTGCTGTTGCTAAAGAAGGAGTGGTTGACTCGATTCGTCTATTAGCCCAAGATGACGAAGAGGACCAATTATTTGAAGATGGAATTTAGAGGAGACCATATGATAAAAAAAGTATTGATTGAGCCGATTCGACTGGCCAAGGAGTTCAAAGCAACTCCGCTGTTGACCAAGGATGAGGTGAAGGCTGCAATCGAATTAGCGATGAAGCAGTTGGAACTCAACATCGATTACTTCGGTGAAGCATTTCCAACACCTGCTACGGTTGATAATACCTATCCCAAGATGGATAACACAGAGTGGACCAATGGTTTTTGGACAGGGGAACTGTGGTTAGGCTATGAATTTTTGGGGGATGAAAAAATAAAGGCCCTGGCAAAGCAACATACCCGTTCTTTCTTAGAGCGTGTTGTCAACCGTGTAGAGCTTGACCACCATGATTTGGGTTTTCTTTACTCGCCATCTTGTGTTGCGGACTATAAATTGACGGGAAGTCAAGAGGCCTTGGAGGCTTCCTTGCAGGCTGCAGATAAGCTGATGGAGCGTTATCAAGCAAAAGGCGGTTTTATTCAAGCCTGGGGAGAACTTGGCAAGGCAGAAGATTATCGACTGATCATCGACTGTCTACTCAATATCCAGCTACTCTTTTTTGCCTATCAGCAGACAGGTGACAGGAAGTACTATGACAGTGCTGTCAAGCATTTCTATGCTTCAGCCAATACAGTCATTCGAGACGATGCCTCTACCTTCCATACCTTCTATTTTGACCCTGAAACAGGTCAGCCATTGAAGGGGGTGACCAGACAAGGCTACAGTGATGATTCATCTTGGGCACGAGGTCAAGCCTGGGGAATCTATGGGATTCCATTAACCTATCGTATTATCAAAGATCCCGCTTGCCTGGACCTGTTTAAAGGGGTAACCCATCACTTCCTCAATCGTTTACCAGAGGATAGGGTTTCTTACTGGGATTTGATTTTTAATGATGGAAGTGGTCAAGCCCGTGATTCGTCTGCGACGGCCATAGCGGTCTGTGGAATCCATGAAATGCTAAAATATCTCCCGGAGGTGGATAAAGACAAGGAAGTTTATAAGTACGCGATGCATACTATGCTGCGCTCCTTAATGGAAGACTATGCGAATAAAGATGTGAAACCTGGAGGTCCTTTGTTGTTGCACGGTGTCTATTCTTGGCATTCAGGAAAAGGTGTTGATGAGGGAAATATCTGGGGAGATTACTATTACTTAGAAGCCTTGCTTCGTTTCTATAAAGATTGGGAATTATATTGGTAGGAGGATACTATGGCTACCCCAAATATCGTAATGGCTCGTGTAGATGAGCGACTGATTCATGGACAAGGTCAACTGTGGACAAAGTCCTTGGGTTGCAATACTGTTATTGTAGCAAATGACAAGGTGAGTGAGGATAAGATTCAGCAAACCTTAATGAAAACGGTGATTCCTGATTCTGTTGCAATGCGCTTTTTTCCATTGCAAAAGGTCATTGATGTGATTCACAAGGCAAATCCGGCTCAGACTATCTTCTTAGTTGTGAAAGATTTGCCTGATGCCTTGACACTGGTCAAGGGTGGTGTTCCGATTAAAGAATTAAATATCGGTAATATCCATAATGCCCCTGGTAAAACACAGGTGACTCGCTCTATTTTCTTCGGCCCCGAGGATAAGGCGGCGGTTAAGGAGCTAAGCGAAGTATATCACGTTCGCTTTAATACCAAGACAACACCTTCTGGAAATGATGGTGCTGTCGAGGTTAATGTATTGGATTATATTTAAAGGAGAATTATTATGACGATTAGTATCATTCAAGCGGTTCTTATCGGTCTGTGGACGGCATTCTGCTTCAGTGGACTGCTATTAGGAATCTATACCAACCGCTCTATTGTTCTTTCGTTTGGCGTGGGAATTATTTTAGGAGACCTACCGACCGCTTTGGCCATGGGGGCAATCAGTGAGCTGGCCTATATGGGCTTTGGTGTAGGTGCAGGTGGTACAGTTCCGCCAAATCCTATTGGACCGGGAATATTTGGTACTTTGATGGCAATCACAAGTGCTGGTAAGGTAACACCAGAAGCAGCCCTTGCCCTTTCTACTCCTATTGCAGTAGGGATTCAGTTCTTGCAAACTTCTGCCTATACTCTGCATGCTGGAGCACCAGAGGCTGCCGTAAAACATCTTCGTGCTGGCAATCTGAGTAAATTTAGACAGACAGCCAACCGGACTATTGTCACTTTTGTGATCATTGGTTTTGCCCTAGGATTCTTGGGAGCCTACTCTATGGATACCCTGTTGAAATTGGTTGAGATGATTCCGCCAGTATTATTGACAGGTTTAAGCGTAGCAGGAAAAATGCTTCCAGCGATTGGGTTTGCAATGATTTTATCGGTTATGGCCAAGAAAGAATTGATTCCCTTTGTCCTACTTGGCTATGTTTGTGCAGCGTACTTACAATTACCAGTGATTGGTATTGCGATTGTAGGTAGTATCTTTGCTCTCAAAGAATTCTTTAATAAACCCGAGCAAGTGGTGGTAAAACAGGAGGAAGCACACGATGACTGGATCTAAACTAACTAAGAAAGATTATCTCAATACTTCGCTACGGGCCTTCTTCCTACAGAATGGTTTCAACTATAGCAACTACCAAGGTATTGGCTATGCCAATGTGATATATCCAGCTTTCAAAAAGCACTTTGGTGATGACAAAGAAGGTCTGACAAGAGCTTTAGAAGACAACTGCGAATTTTACAATACAAATCCTCACTTCCTTCCGTTTATTACCAGCCTTCACTTAGTCATGTTGGAAAATGATCTACCCGAAGAGGAAACTCGCGGTATCAAGATGGCCTTGATGGGACCTTTGGCAGGGATCGGTGATTCCCTTTCTCAATTTGTCTTAGCACCGCTCTTGTCGACAGTTGCAGCATCGCTAGCAGGTCAAGGCTTGGCTTTAGGTCCTATCCTTTTCTTCCTAGGGATGAACCTTATTTTAACCTCTATCAAACTCTTGACAGGCTTGTATGGTTACAAATTTGGTACAAGTATCATTGATAAATTAAGCAGTCAGATGGCAATGATTTCTAATGTTGCTAATATCATCGGTGTGACGGTTATCTCTGGGCTGGCTGTAACCTTTGTTAAAATCTCAGTACCGTTTACTTTTGCGGCTGGTGAAGTAACAGAAGGGGCAGACCAGAAGATTGTAAGCATTCAAGGGATGCTCGATAAGATTGCTCCAGCCTTGCTTCCTGCTCTCTTCACGCTCTTGGTTTATTACCTTATCAAAAATAAAAAGTGGACGACCTATAAACTGGTTATCTTAACCGTTATCATAGGTATTATTGGTAGCTGGTTGGGAATTCTTGCTTAATGCTTATGGAACAGAATACTCTCTACTACCTATTGATTGCTTTAGTAGCTCTATCAACCATTCTTCCAATCGCAACTTCTTATATCAATCGTAAGCGACAACAGAGAGAACTTGAGGAACAGTTGGAAAAACGTCAAGTGTATCTAGCTGGCTTAATGTCTGGAGACGAGGTCATTCTCTTTTCGGGAATGCACGGGAAAATTATTTCTGTAGCAGATCATCTCGTTGAACTGCAGATAGCTCAAGAGGTGATTGTTTACGTTGAAAAAGAGTCGATTATGGGGAAAGCAAAGGAACTACTTTTTACAAAGTAGTTCCTCTTTTTAAGGACAGGATGGTCATCGCTAATAAACATCGAATGCCTCGACAGCCTCATGACTGTTGAAGCAAGTATAGTCATTTAGTTTATCTTCTATTACTTCGTTAACTCGCTTTGCCGTACTCTAGTACAGCCTGCAGCTCGTTGCCTAGTACTAAAAGTAAACTAAAAGACTATACTAAAAGTAAACTAATACTCAATAAAAATCAACAGTAGACTAAGATACAAAGGGCGTTTGACACGAGTTTCACTCGTTCTATTTCCCACCTTCAACAGTCTATTCCTAGACTGTTGAAGCGAGCAAAGCAAAAATGGGATTGAAACAGTTCCCCGAACTGTTGCAATCTCATCTGTAATTGGCTAAAGCCAAAACAGCTACCTATCTTTTTTGCACAGCTCGTAGCCCGTGTTCAGTTCCACAAGATACAAAGGGCGTTTGACACGAGTTTCCCTCGTTTTATTTCCCACCTTTAACAGTCTATTCCTAGACTGTTTGACACGAGTTTCCCTCGTTTTATTTCCCACCTTCAACAGTCTATTCCTAGACTGTTGAAGCGAGCAAAGCAAAATAGGAGTTTTGACGAGTGAAAAGCTCCAGTCGTGGTATTATGGTATTCACTCACTGAGATTCTTGACAATGTATCCTTTTGATTTTTAAAGAGTATAAAAAACTATAAACCCAACAGTGAAAGGAAGGAATGCTGATGAAAATAGTCACAGATCCATCTAATAATCGTTATAGTATTCGTAAGTGTCGTATAGGAGTCTGCTCGGTTTTGGTAGCGATAACCTTTTTAGGGACGCAGCCAGTGTTGGCAGATGAACAGGGCAGTTCGGATTCAATAGAAGTTACCACACCCCAACCAGAGGAGGCTCTCCAGCCAGAGCCAGATTCAACTGAGGAACATGCTGTAACAGAGGCACTCGTCACTCCACAGCCGACAGAAGACAGTCATTCTAAGGAAGCTGTTGTCGCACCGACGCCAGATAGTGTTCCAGGAGATTCCAATCCAGAAGTGGCCTCTCTTATCCCAGCTACACCTGTCCAAGAAGAAGGTAAGGAAAGTGGGAAACAAGAAGATCCTGCCCGTGGTGCGGGGATTGTCTCACGCAGTGCAGTGAATCCAGGAAATAGTTCTCAAGCGACAGAACTGGTAGAAAATGGTGATTTTGAGACAACAGAGCCAGCTACTGGAAACTGGTACTCTACTGCTGCGTCAGGCTGGGATAACCCGTGGATTCCTAGCAGTATTGACAAGTCTAATGGTGCTATTTATGCCAACAACGGTCAATTAGTGATTGAGGCCAAAGATACATTTAGGGCTGCAGTGACCCAATTAGTGGCGATTGATCCGACAAAGCGCTATGTATTTGCAGCTGATGTAAAAGCATTTGGCATCGTTGGTGGTGGAGCGCGTGTTCGCCTGACTAGCAGGGATGTCAATAATAAGAACTTATCACCGCAAGAATTTGTTTATACAGATACGGTTTTGGGGACCAAGGACACACGCATTGAAAAATTAGTCAGCCTGTCTCCAGAGGCGGCCTATCTCAAAGTGGAATTGTTTTTTGAGAAAGGGACGGGAACAGCGGTGTTTGACAATATTTCCTTGAAAGAATATGTTCCAGCATCTTCTACATTTGATAAGAAAGGGAAGCCAGAGACGGGGACTGTTAGCATTGATACCGGTAAGGTCTATGTGCCTAATAGAAAGGACCTCACCTATGAAGTGGTTGATACTACTGTAGCCACTCTATCAAATAACATGATTTTTCCTAAGCAATCGGGGACTACCTTGGTGCGCGTCTATGATCAAAATGGTGAAGTCTCACACTTTACGCTGACGGTTACCCCGCACCAAGAGACTATTTTTGATGAACTGCAGCGTAGATGGGAAGAAATTTCGCTAGCCAACAATCGATTTGATACGAACGATCCCAATAAGGTAGCCTTTTTACAGAAGCTGGAGCAGACTGTTGATACGTATGTAGCGAATTGGCGTTCTCCAAGTCGCCTAGAACCGTCCTTATTTGAAAATATTAGTTTAAATCAGTCTGCAGGTATCACGTCTACCTATCGAAATCTTGAAAAAATGTCGCAGGTTATTACGAATCCTTTTTCAAAATATTATAGAGATCGTGAGCTGATTGATAAGGTTAAAAAGGGGATGGCTTGGTTATATGAACAGGTTTATAATGAAAATAAGGAAATAAATGGAAATTGGTGGGATTATGAGATTGGAGGTCCTCTGGCCCTGCTGAATACTCTTGTCTATATGAATCCTTACTTTAGTCAGGAAGAAATTGAGACCTATACCAAACCGATTCGGAAATTTGTGCCCGATACCACCATGATTCGAATGACGACTCCGAATCCAGTTCCAGCAGTTGGTGGCAATCAGACAGATATTAGCAAGGTTGCTATCTTAGAGGGGGCTCTTAGACGGGAAGAGCAGAGGATTCGAGATGGTGTGCATGGTCTAACGACGATTATGAAGTTTGTGAGTAGTGGAGAAGGTTTTTATAAGGATGGCTCATTTATCGACCATACTAATGTTGCCTACACAGGTGCTTATGGCAATGTCTTATTAGATGGCTTTTCCCAGATACTTCCAGTGATTCAGTCCAGTCCTTTTGAGCTACCAGAAGAAAAAACTCAGATTTTACAGAAGTGGATTGAAAAAGCCTTTATGCCGATTCTTGTCAAGGGTGAGTTACTTGATATGACGAGAGGGCGTTCAGTGAGTCGTCAGCAAAAACAAAGCCATGTCTATGCAGTGGAGATTCTGAGTTCACTGGTCCGTATTGCAGAGTCAGCAAAAGAGCCTGAAAAGTCAGCCTTGCTATCGTTTGTAAAAGGTCAGGTCTTGTCTGATACCTTTAATGACATTTACAAGCACCTGCGTTCTTATAAAGAATATGACTTATTTAATGCCTTGCTCTCCAATGATCAGATTCAGCCCAAACCTGCTGAAAATGTCATTGCCGCTTTTAATAATATGGATAAGTTTGTCTATCATAATGCAGAACAGAACTTCACCTTTGCTCTTAGTATGTATTCCAACAAAACTCAGAACTATGAAGATATGAACGATGAAAATCGTCGTGGTTGGTATACGTCAGATGGTATGGTCTATCTATATAACGGTGATTTGAGTCATTATAGCAATAACTATTGGCCAACGGTTGACCCTTATCGTTTGGCAGGCACAACGACTACAAAGGATCTACGAAAAGATGGCAGTGGCGAGGTGACGCTGACAAGTAGTTTTGTAGGGGCTAGTCAGCTAGGAAACCGTCTAGCTACACTTGCCATGGATTTTAACAACTGGAATAATAGCTTGACAGCCCGTAAGGCATGGTTTGTCTTGGGAAATAAGATTGTATTTCTAGGGACGCAGGTGGAGCATCAGTCTGGGAAAGGGGCAGTGACTACTGTTGAAAATCGAAAATTGGTCGCTGGTGAAAACTATCAATACTATATCAATGGTCAGGCGGTTGATTTGTCACATCAGGTGACGACGGGCGAGACCAAGACATTCTATATGACGAATGGCAAGGCAAATCAATCGATTGGTTACGCCTTCCTGACACCGCTCTCCACCCAAGCTAAGGTAGAAAAGAGAGTTGGCAAGTGGAGTGATATTAACTATGGTCAGTCAAAAGATGCGGTAGAAAATAGCTTTGTCACTCTTTGGCATGAACAGCCACAGACAGCCAGCAATTATGCCTATGTACTTGTTCCGAATCAATCCATGGAAACGGTGGATAAGATTGCTAATAGTGTGCAGGTCCTACATCAAGATCGAGACCTACAGGTCGTCTATGATCAAGAGCAGAAGGCCTGGGGGATAGTCAAATATACGAGCGATCCTTATACTGTAGAAGGGATGACCTTGACAGATGCTGGTCTGTATATGATTCAAGCAGTCAAAGATGGTTATCATGTTGCCTTTTACAATCCGTCAACTAAGGCCGTAGACAAGGGACTGGTCCTTACGACAGTGGGTGCTACCTTGACAGTGGAGCAAGCTCCGACAGAGGCGTATCCATCTACTATCTGGAAGGTCACTCTCCCAACTGCCAAGGAGAAGGAACTTCCTCAAAAAGAGGAAGATACAAAAGGCGCTTCTCAATCTAAGGCTTCAAAAGAAGCTACTCCAACTCCGTCCAAGCCTAATCATGCAGATGAGTCTCCTATAGGGAATGTTCAGTCTATGCAACCTTCTCAAGCGACTCCACTTGGTTTAAAAAAACAATCGGAAAACAAGGCGCATAAACTGGTACATTCCTTACCTCAGACAGCTGATCAGAAAGGGCTGGGAATTAGTCTGCTCGGTTTATTGAGTCTAGTGGGTCTAGCAAGGACACGAAGACTAAGATACGAGGGCGTAAAAAACTCAAAGCGAAAATAGGAAATCTGACGAGTGAAAAGCTCCAGTGGAGGTTTTCAGCCTATTTTTAAAGGTAGCTGAGAGCTTGCCAAAGCAAACTATTATTTCTCTTTTTCGCACAGAGTTTAGCCCGAGTTCAATTATAAGATACAAAGGGCGTAAAAAACTCAAAGCAAAAATAGGACTCTTGACGGCGTATCCTTTTGATTTTTAAAGAGTATAAGAGACTGTGTTAAGTATTAGAGAGGAGTAGGGATGACAATAGAATATGCAAAACAAGTCTACGATGAGGCCTCACTGGAAGTATTGAGAGGCTATATTCTCAGCAAGAAGTCTAAGGAGTATCGAGACTTACTCCTTGCCTGTGAGCGTTTGCTGGAAAATATTTTTTTGTTTGAGGATAATTGGGATATGGAGCCTTGCCCTGTTGCCTATCAATTATCCCCTATGGATTGGCAGGCAAATTGCCATGGGGATGAGGAATGGACCTTCATGCTCAATCGTCAGGAATATCTATGGAAATTAGCATTGGCATTCTTGGTGGAACAAGATGAACGTTACTTAGCCAAGGTGAGGGAGTTGATGCTGAGCTGGGTGGAACAGGTGAGAGACTGGCATCCTAAAGCAGCGAGCAGCCGGACGCTTGACACGGCTCTACGTTGTCTGACTTGGCTAAAACTCCTGCCTATTTTAACCCAGTGGAAGGGGCTAACTGAGCTGGAATACCGCCGTATCTTGGAATCTATCCAGCAACAATTAGTCTATCTCCGTATTCATTATCGCCCTAAAGACCTACTCAGTAACTGGGGAATTTTTCAGACAGGAGCGATGTTGCTCGCTCATGCCTATTTGGGACATGAGATTGATATAGAAGCAGAATATGAATTTGCCTGTGGTGAGATTGAAAGGCAGATTGACACCCAGATTTTAGAAGATGGAACCCAGTATGAGCAGTCCTTTCTCTACCATGTAGAGGTATACAAACTGCTGTTAGAATTGGCCTATTTACTGCCAGAATATCGAGAGCCTTGGTCCCCAGTCTTGAGGAAGATGGCGAACTATGTCGTGCAGATGACAGGACCTGACGGGAGAAGTTTAGCGATTGGCGATAGTGATTGTCATGAGACGACAGACATTTTGCAACTGACAGCTCTTTTCTTTGAAGATGGAGCTTACTTGCCAGATGCTAGTGCTGGTCTGGATTTGCATCTTCTTTTATTAGTCGGTCAGAAAGGCTTGGAGCGATTTGAGCGCTTGGAAACAGGTGTAGTGACTACGGGCAGCTCTTTCTTTTCCAACTCTGGACACAGTATTGTCAAAGAAAGAGACAGCTACCTCTTCTTTAAATCAGGCCCGATGGGGAGTGGTCATAGTCATGGAGACCAAAATAGCTTTTGTTTCTACCACAAGGGAAAGCCGATAGTCATTGATAGTGGTCGCTATAGTTATCGAGAATGCAAAGAGCGCTATATGCTAAAAAGTAGTTGGGCGCATAGTAGCTGTATCTTGGATGAACAGTCGGCTGAACAAGTCAGTGGCTCGTGGGAATTTGATAGCTATCCCCAATTTATCAGCCATGACTATCATCAGGTGGCTTCTTGCTACTGGATGCAGGGAGTGTATCAGGCGACAACAAGAGGAGGACTTCCTTATTGGCACAGGCGACAGGTGGTGATGGCTGGGGCAGATGTACTACTGATTGTCGACCAGCTAGATTGTCAGGGAGAGCATAGCTTGACCAGTCAGTTAATCTTGGACCCTCAGGTGGTAGTGGGACAAGAGGCCATCAATGATTTATGCCTATATAGCTCGCAAGTATTTATCCCCCAGGAAGCTGTCGTATCTCCTAAATACAATGAGTTGAACAAGACACAAAAATTAGTAAAAAAAGAGTTTTTCAAGGATCGTATCATCAGCTATACCCTACTGGTAGAGAAAGAGATTGACGTAAAGCCAGTTCCCATTTACCAAACAGATCAAACCTTGCTAAAAAATGGTCTAGCGTTTTCATGTCAGGGGAAGGGAGTGGATATCTTGCTGGTCTTGCATCATCAAGATATTTACAAGGGAGAAAAACTGATCCAGGTAGAAGGCTATCTTCTCCGAGGAAAATGTCTGGTCGTTGATAGGAAAACAGGACAGATTATTCGACTGAGACATTAGAGTTAAAATATCGATGAAAGTGTGGATAGTATGGTATAATGGAGATAGTTGAAGGAGGAGGTAGGATGTCGAAGTTTACGATAAAAGAGATTGCGGAAATGGCTCAAACTTCGAAAACAACTGTTTCCTTTTATTTGAATAACAAACATGAAAAAATGTCAGAGGAGACAAAGAAGCGAATTGAGCGAGTGATTCGCGAGACTGGCTATAAGCCCAGTGTGGTGGCACGGAGTCTAAACTCTAAGAATACAAAGCTGATTGGCGTGTTGATTGGTGATATTACCAATAGCTTTTCCAATCAGATTGTCAAAGGCATCGAGGAGGCCGCCCACAAGAGTGGGTATCAGGTTATTATTGGCAATAGTAACTATGATCAAGAGAGTGAGGACAGGTATATTGAGAGTATGCTGATGCTGGGAGTAGACGGCTTTATTATCCAGCCGACCTCGCATTTTAGGAAGTACTCACGGATTATTGAGGAAAAGAAAAAGCAGGTCATCTTTTTCGATAGCCAACTCTATGAGCACCGCACCAGCTGGATCAAGACCAATAATTACGATGCCGTTTATGATGCTACCCAGGTCTGCGTTGAAAAAGGCTACCAGCGCTTTATCTTGATTACAGCAGATACCAGTCGCCTCAGTACCCGCATCGAGCGGGTGACAGGCTTTGTTGATGCCTTATCAGACTATCAAAAATCTTATCAAGAACTCATCATTTCTGATGAGCATACAGATGTAACAGAAATCAAGGAATTTTTGGAGGGCGCGATTGACCCTCAGGAGATGACCTTTGTCTTTGTCCCCAACTGCTGGGCCTTGCCGATAGTATTCAAGGCGATGAAGGAGTTGCACCTGTCCTTCCCTCAGGTTGGTCTATTGGGATTTGATAATACTGAATGGACCAACTTCTCATCACCGACGATTTCAACCATTGTACAGCCAGCTTTTGAAGAAGGCTTACAGGCAACAAAGATGCTGATTGATCAGATTGAAGGTCGGCATAAAGAAGATCGCCAGCAGGTTTTAGACTGCACGGTTCATTGGAAAAATTCGACGATTTAAGTGACCGGAATCCCTTAGAGGATGTCGGCTGAATCCTACATGATGTTCATGTGGGATTTTTTACATTCTTCAAATCAGCTTATATAGCGAGTTGAAACAAGGGGAGGACAAACAGGGAAGCAATAGAAGTCTAACTGTAATCTTATTGAACTGTATGGCAAACAAACAAGTGTCCTCGTTTTATTTCAATCTACTATATTTCCCTTTAACGGTGCAGATGAAGTGCAGCCAGGGAGTATAAAAAACTCTTAGAAATAGCAGGAATCGGCTTTTTCTAAGAGTTTTAGGATGATTTTAGATTTTCATTGAAGTAGTAGACTGCCCTATCCTTATTTTCTTTTTCTCAGAAGGGCTTGGATCCAGTCAGGGGCATAGGCCGATGTGCAACCTTTAGGGACTTTCATATCGGCATAGACGGCTAATGTATGTCCGAGGGTTAGACCTTGCTCTAAATAATTTGGATAGGTCACAGCTATCTCGACTAAACATTGGTTCATGGTCCATTGGACTGCTGGATGTGCGGTTTGTAGCTGGACTTCAATGGTGGAAAGCGTCTCTTCAATTTCTGATGGGGTAGCTGTCTTACCTGCAAAATATTTGCCTTTCAGTGACCAGCCCAGACGCTGAAAGAGAGGGCTATCTGATGCTAGGAGTTCCCTTTCCCATTTTCTGGCATCTGAACGTTGACTAAGAATGAGACTGGTGAACTTATCCAGAACGTTTTGTGAAACGGTCTCGTCCAGACAGATTTGGATGGTATCAACTGCCAACTGATTTGGTTTTCCCTTAGCGATTTGGATGGCTAAATACTGAGCTTCTAGGACCCTAGTTTGCCATAAGGGGAGAACGAGGTCGGATTGATCGACGTAGGATTTGGCAAGGCGAGAAATTGCTCCCATAGGGACGCCGTAGTAAGGCTGTGTTTCTTGAATTTTTTCATAGCGTTTGAGGGTACCTGCATGGCTAGCACTTTCAAGTTCTGCCAAGATAGATGGAATCATTGACATCAGTTCTCCTATTTTCTAAAAAAGAGGGAAGCAAGGAAGAATAGTAGCTCCTCCTTATTCCCTAATTGCTATGATCTTTATAGCAAACCGCGTTCACGATACCAGACATCAGGAGTCCACACCCAGTTGCTACCATAGCTTTCTAGTAAATCAAATGCCGCTTGGGGTCCCATGCTTCCTGCTGGATAGTAGTGGAGCGGTACTTGATTGTCCTGCCAAATCCCAACGACCTGATCGATAAACTGCCAGCTTGCCTTTACCTCCTCCCAGTGACTAAAGTTGGTTGAATCTCCGTGTAAGACATCAAAGAAGAGTTTTTCATAGGCTTCTGGAGAATTGCCAAGGGCAGTCGCATTATGGCGGAAGTCCAGTTTGGCAGGTGTGAGTGCAAAGTGCGACCCGACCTCTTTTCCATTGATGGATAGAGAGAACCCTTCGGTCGGCTGGATATAAATCGTCAAGATATTCTTTTGAGCGTGTTGACCGAAGATGTCCTGGGCCTGTTTAAAGACGATCGTAATGCGCGTCCCTTTCTCTGTGAGGCGCTTGCCTGTGCGGAAGAAGAAGGGGACATCACGAAAGGCATCAGTATTGACAAAGAATACCCCGCTTGCAAAGGTTTCTGTCTGTGACTCTGCTGCGATATTAGGCTCTTCCAGATAGCCTACATAGTCCTTTCCATCGATATGACCGGCTGTGTATTGACCTCTGATAAAATTGCGTTTTATTTCTTCTTCGGTCTGTTGCTTTAAGCTCTGGAAGATTTTGATTTTTTCTGCTCGGACATCCGCCTCGCTAAAGCTAGCAGGCTTATCCATGGCTAGCAGAGAGAGGACCTGCAAGGCGTGATTTTGAATCATATCTTTCAAGGCACCCGAATGGTCGTAGTAGCCGCCACGATCTTCAACCCCGATGGACTCGGCGAAGTTAATTTGCACAGACTCGATGTAGTCACGATTCCAGATATGTTCAAAGATGATATTGGCAAACCGTACTGCAAAAATATTTTGCACCATTTCTTTTCCCAGGTAATGGTCGATGCGATAGATTTGCTCTTCTTCAAAGGTTTCTGACAACTCTTGGTTGAGTTTTTCAGCTGTCTCTAGGCTAGTTCCAAATGGTTTTTCAATGATTAAGCGCTCAAAACCTTTTCCGTCAACAATTTTTTCGGATTTCAGATGTTTGGCAATGGTTCCGAAAAACTCAGGAGCCATGGACAAGAAGAATACTTTGTTATGGTCGGTTTCGTATCTTGTATCCAATTCATCCTGTAACTGTTTTAGGGCAACGTAATGCTCAGTATCATTGACATCGTGGCTCTGGTAGTAAAAATGGCTCGCAAATTCATGTGCTTGACGCGTATTATCTGGTAAATCTCCGAGCGATTCAATGACGACCTGTTCAAAATATTCCTTGGTCCACGGTCGACGCGCTGTCCCAATCACGGCAAAGTGCTGTCCGATATATCCTGCTTTATACAATCGAAAAAGTGAAGGGTAGAGCTTACGCTTGGCGAGGTCTCCACTTGCTCCAAAAATAGTAAATAGTACGTGTGATGACATAACTCATTTCCAATCTGTAGAATTTATTAGTAGTATAGCATAAATTGTCAGAAAATTCACCTGCTTTTCGAGAAGAGGGGTGATTTTTCCATTTAAAAGACACGGTAGACATAAGGATTTTCAGGCTGCTCAATCTTACTGCATTCTGTCAGCTCAAGTGTTGGGAGTGCTTGTTGGAGGGAGCTGTGATAGGTTAACGTAATGATTCCCTTGGCTGAGACCCAGGTATTGTCTGGAAAATGTAGGCTCTGACCTGTTGAAAGAAGTCCATAGACACCCGAGTCGGCGATACAATGAATGATACCAAAGCGAAAGAGAAATTGCTGATGAGCATTGTCTGGATCATTGTAGACAAACCCTACCATTTCGATGGTTTTTCCGACAAATTCATCGGGATAGTCGTAGATAGCTTCCATGACTTCCATATAATTTTCTGTGGTGATAGAAATTGTTTCTTGCTCCAGATAGCGATTGGCAACCTTACGCATTTCGTTTTGGTAGCTGGATTTGGTGAAATAGGCCGAGGTGTCTGGTTTTAGATACTGCACGCTTGTCCCTTCTTGTTCTTGAATCCCAGTATCTGTTTCTGCTGCTAGTGGGAAATGATAGCCCTTGGCAGCAACGGTTGTAGAGTCAAGCTGTACCGTTGGAAAGCCCCAGGCTACAATCAAGGGAACAAGGAGGAGGGCGATACTGGTTAATTTGGCCACTCTAGTTGATAAGTGACTGTGGGTTTCCAACTGCTTGACCCAAATATACAGTTGAACGAGAGCCAGTATAAAGGTCAATACCATGGAGAGATAGGCGAGATAGGAGTAGTGGAGATTGATGTACTGATCCAGTTTTCCCGAAATGTAGAGATAGAGGGTCATTTCAAAGTAACCCACTAAGATTAAGAAACGAATCATATTAGAGACCTCCTAGCAGAAGACAATATAAGGTGATGACACTGGCGATAATCCCGATAAATTGCAGGATGAAGGTCATTTTAAAGGAGTGCTTCATCATGATGAGATTTTTAATGTCAATCATGGGACCAATCACAAGAAAGGCCATGATGGGCGCAAAGCCAAAACTTGTCAGTAAGGATGCTCCGATGAAGGCATCGGCTTCTGAACAAAGAGACAATAAAAAGGCAAGGAGCATCATTAACAGGATTGCTGTAATAGGATTATGACCGATACGGGTCAGAATACTAGTCGGAACATAGACTTGGACGAGACTCGCAAATAAGCAGCCAAACACTAGGTAGCGACCAGTATCAAAAAATTCATCGATACTGTGAACCAAGGCTAGCCCAACCTTTCTCCACCCTCTCTTATCGGAAACATCATGCGCATGTGGCAGACTGGTCTGGTCTTTTAAAATAGAGTCTGTCTGGATAAAAGCCAGAAAAATTCCTAACACAAGGGCGACTAGAATGGAACCTAGTGCGCGGTAGAATGCGAATTTGACAGAATTACCAAAGGCAGTAAAGGTCGCAAAGAGGACGATCGGATTGATAACAGGAGCCGTTGCTAGGAAAGGAATAGCTGTGTAGGTTGGTACTTTTTTTTCTAGCAGTCGATTGACAATCGGTACAATGCCGCATTCGCAGGAAGGAAAAATAAAACCGATGAATGTTCCAAATAGGATGCGCAAAAAACGATTCTTAGGCAGGGCCTGATGGACACGATCGGGTGTGACATAGACCTCGATAAAACCTGAAATCAGAGAACCAATGAGGACAAAGGGGAGGGCTTCGATAATAATGGAAAGAAAAATGGCTCCTGCTTGTAAGACAGAAGCTGGTAAGTTTTGTAATCCCAACATGGCATGTCCTACTTTTGTGAGTGTTCTTTCTCAGGAATTTCTTTTTTAACCTCTAGATCAGGAAACTCAACTTTTTCAAGCGCATCGAAAGAAGCAAATTCTTCTAGCATTTTTTCTAAATCATCTTTTCGTTTGTATGTAATAGCCATGTGGCACCTCCAGAGCGTATTTATTCCTTATACTCGCCAACAATCAGGCTAACCGTCTCTTTCACTCTCAATTCCTAGTTGTGAAAGTTCGTTGGCTCTGATGTCCATAGAGTATGTTCAATACCTCCATTATAATCTTTCTTCTGAAAAAAAGCAGAAATTAGACATGTGCAGCAAGAGAAACATTGCAAAATATCAGTCTAAAAGAAATGGCTCAAGATGATGAAGTGTTCTGCGTTTCTGATAGCAATCTAACGGCATGCAGGCAATGGCAGTTGCGCTTGTTGATGATGTGGTAGGTCTATTATAAAAAATAGTGCTTTTTTATTGCTAGGAAATGTTTTTGCACAGAAAATAGTGTATAATAGTTGTAAAAAGAAAGGAGAGGTCTAGATGAAAAGCTGGCAGAAATGGCTCCTCGGTTTTATTGTAAGTGCAGGAGTAATCATTGGAATAGGAGTACTAAATCAGATGAATAAACAGGAACAACTACAACAAGAAATGATGAAGGTGGTGGAAAGTGAGGAGGCGCGAAAGATTTTTGAAGATGAACTAAAGGATTTAGATTCAAGGGCCTTAACAGATAAAGGTACCATCAGGTCATATGAAATTGATTATGAATCCATTATGCATAATCCTATGGGAGGAATTATCGTCAAACTAATTGTGAATGACAATACAGACTATACAGTGACAATATTTTTAGGTAAAAAAAGGGGTGATGGAAAGTTGTATAATGAAGGAGGATCCTACTCAAATCAATTGAATGACTTATTGAAAGGAGAAAATAATGAATGAGGTGTACTCTGATTATCAAAATATGCTTATTGCTCAGCAGGAATATAATGACGATTTGAGTGTTGGAGTCCCTGTAAAAATAGGAAGCAGGACAGATAAGGTCACTATAGGTTATGTTTCAGAAATTGAGGATACAGCTTCCGGTTTCCAAGCCTATGTCGTGACAGATATGAAGTTACCAGAAAATCCTAGTCAGGCTGATTATGATAAGGTAAAACATGTCACCATACTCTATCGTGGTTCAAGTGGTTTCAACGAGTTTGTAGACAAACCTTGGGATGTTACCGCAGATTGGCTGGCGAATGATGCGCTTATGGCTTTACGTATACTTGTTCCAGATATGGTTCCCACACGAGGTACAAGCCAGTTGCGAAAAGCAGCTGATTTTGGGAATGCCAGTTTAGCTAAGTATGGAAATGCCACCTTCTCTTTTTATGCTCACTCACTAGGTTCAATGGGTGTTCAGTATACGGTCACCTCTTTACAAGAGGAATACTTGGATCGGGTTTCAGGTGTTTATGTCTATAATGGCCCTAATATTTATAGAACAATGGATGAGGAACAACGAAGAAAAGAGGAGATACTTCATAATCGGATTTTTAATTACGTAGACCCTCTAGATATTGTTGGACTTGGATATAATCAAAAAGAGGGAGCAGTTGGACAAGTCATATTATTTAACTCGCAAAAAAGTTCAGAGGGGTTGATCGGTCAACATATGTGGGGTGGGTATGACTATGATAGCAACGGTAATCTCATTGACAAATACGGTCTCGTTGTGGATCGGCAGAATTACCGAGCAGGAGTTGATATTGACGGAGACGGGGTGGAGGATATTTATCTGAATCCTGATAAGGTCAACCCGAGGAACATGTTTCTCGCAAGTGGCAAGCTCGATCAGGCAGGCGGTCAGACGATTAAGGTCAATCCAGATAGTCTAAGAATGCTCTCGAGTAATCTAAGGATGTTAGCCCTGACGGATATTCCAGCCATGATTCGAGTGTGTCAGCTCTGCCAAGAGAAAAATGCCACTATCCAAGGAGATTTTGAGACACGAAAGCAGAAGGTGGAAGAAAGTATCGTCCAGCGTTTTAAGGGGACAAGGCTAACAGAGGTCTTCTACCGGCTGCACGACTCTCTTGGGCAGCTGTTGAATAAAAAGACAATCTTTGAAGACCTATCGTCTCCCCGCACCTTGACCAATACGTTTTCAGATCCTGCTTATATTGAGAGCGGTGCGTACTTGGAACTTTCTGCCTACAATAGTATGCTGTCTCGCCTTGCGGAAAATAGTAGACATATGGCACAGCAGTTGCATGATGAGAAACGGGGTGGTTTCCAGAATGGGTCTCCCCTCAATCCAACCCCAACAGCCCTAAAGTCCTCTATGATTTTGGAAGACACAGCCGTGAGACTCAAAAAGAAGAGTGAAAGTATCTTTGAGGGGACAGGATTACGAGAAGGAAAGACAGATGGTATTAGCCAATCTATAACAGAAGTCTTGGAAGTAGAGCAAAAGAATCTTAAGGAATTACAGACGGCGGTCAAAAACGTATCGCGCCTAACCTTGAGCTTAGCTAATAACTTTAAAGCGATGGATGATTGGCTGCAAGGTCAACTGTCCAGTGGCAGTAGTATGGAAGGTTTTTCCGTCCAGCATGTACCCGCTTCTTATCAGCTCTATCTGGAAGAGTCAGCTATTTTTGATGATGTGAAAGATGTCTTACAAGCCTTTGACCAGCAAGTAGAAGAACGTAGCAATCAGTATGCCAAGGAGGTAGCAGTTGCCTTTTCAGAAGCCTTTCAACAAGTTCAATATTCCTTGGAGAGATGGACGGAGCAGTTGTTGTCCTTTCAGCATACAGTGGATGCGGTGCAGGCTACGTTTGATATCAGAATCTATGTAGACAAGAAAGAGATGGTAGATGATAAGATCGCGGTCACACGGACTTACTGGGGTCAATTAGTGGAGTTATATGATTCCACCACTTCGGAAGCCATTCTTTCTGCCCAACAAGAGCTCCCACCTCTAACAGACAATGTGATAGGGGCACTTGAGGTAATCCGTTCTGCTAAAAGTGATCTGCAAAATCTAAAACCCCAATTAAAGGCGGTCATTGAGGAAGGGGTCTATACCGCTTTTGATCTGGACGAGATTGTTGCCAGTCATAAAATAATCCAAAGCTATAGCAGTCGTATCATTCAGGAGCTAGACTATGTGGTCACCACAATCTCTAGTCAAATGACAGGTCAAGCTATTACAAGCCTATCAGAACAGCTAAGAAAGGTTCACCAATTAACCAGCTATTTCAATCAAATGGTCGGAGATTGTTTCGGAGACCAAGATGGAGGCGAGACCCTACCAAGCGGTGTCTTAGAGTCTAAGACCTATCAATTTTCTTTGAATTAAACTAAGATACGAGAGCGTTAAACGAGCAAAGCAAAAATAGGAGTTTTGACGCAGAACCATAAGTTCTAGGAAAAACTATCTTTTTTGCACAGCTCGTAGCTCGAGTTCAATTATAAGATACAAGGACGTTACAAGCACACAGTGAAAATAGGAACTTGGCGCCGTGTCTCAATACGCAAAGCCCCTAGCCCACATTCAATTTCCAACGAGTCTACTATTTTTAACTTTATAGCATGGACAGCTTACAGGGACCAGGGCAAACTCGGTGTTTTGATTTTTGAATAGTGTAGGAGTTTCTGTCTCAGTTCTTTCTTAAATCATGGTATAATGAAAGAATGAAAGATAGAATGAAGGAACTAGTAGAACAGCTCAATCAATATGCGGATGCCTATTATCGTTTGGATCATCCACTTGTCTCAGATAAGGAATATGACAGACTGTACCGGGAATTAGTGGAACTAGAGATGCGTTATCCTGATAGGGTCTTGCCAAACAGCCCTAGTCATCGTGTGGGTGGGAAGGTCTTGGATGGATTTAGCAAATACCAGCATCAGTATCCCTTATATAGTTTACAAGACGCCTTTTCTTTTGAAGAATTAGAGGCCTTTGACCGCCGTGTTCGTAAGGAATTTCCCCATGTGAATTACATTTGCGAGTTAAAAATCGACGGCTTGTCCATCTCTCTGACCTATGAGGCAGGACAGTTGATTGTGGGAGCAACTCGTGGCGATGGAAGTATTGGTGAAAATATTACAGAAAATATCAAGCGAGTGCAGGATATTCCACTGACCCTAGCTGAGCCATTGGATATTACTGTTCGTGGGGAATGCTACATGCCAAAGGCTTCGTTTGCTAGAGTGAATCAGATTCGTCAAGAAGCAGGGGAGGTCGAATTTGCCAATCCACGAAATGCGGCAGCAGGAACCCTTCGCCAGTTGGATACGCGGATTGTTGCCAAACGTGGTCTTGCGACGTTTTTGTACCAAGAAGCCAGTCCGACAGAGGCAGATAGCCAATCGCATGTACTGGAAAAACTGACTAAATTAGGATTTACGACCAACCATGACTATCATTTGGCAGAGACGATTGACGATGTCTGGGATTTTATTGAAGCCTTGGCAAGTCGTAGACAAGCTCTACCGTATGACATTGATGGTGTTGTGATTAAAGTCAACAATCTAGCGGTTCAGGAAGAGCTTGGATTTACGGTCAAGGCACCGCGTTGGGCCATTGCTTATAAATTTCCAGCTGAGGAAAAAGAAGCGGAGATTCTTTCTGTTGATTGGACAGTAGGGAGGACAGGAGTAGTGACACCGACCGCTAACCTGACACCGGTTCAGCTGGCAGGAACCACGGTGAGCCGTGCAACCTTGCATAATGTCGACTATATTGCTGAAAAAGATATTCGCCTACATGATACAGTCATCGTGTATAAGGCTGGAGATATTATTCCGGCGGTCCTATCTGTCGTAGAAGCCAAGCGCCACCAGCAAGAGCCCTTGATGATTCCAACTGAATGCCCGAGCTGTGGTAGCGACTTGCGCCATTATGAGGAAGAGGTGGCTCTACGCTGCATCAATCCTCTCTGTCCAGCTCAATTAAAGAGTAAGCTAGAGCATTTTGCGAGTCGAGATGCCATGAATATTGCGGGACTCGGTAGCTCTATTGTAGAAAAGCTCTTTTCAGCTAATCTCGTCCACGATGTAGCAGACATCTACCGCCTGTCCGTTGAAGATTTGTTGACCTTGGAAGGTTTTAAAGAAAAATCTGCGACCAAACTGTATCAGGCTATCCAAGCGTCCAAAAATAATTCGGCAGAACGCCTCTTATTTGGCTTAGGTATTCGCCATGTTGGCAGCAAGGCCAGCAAGATTGTCCTTGAAAGATTTCAGACCATTCCCCTGCTGATGGAGGCTAGTTCTGAGGAGATTGCAGCCCTAGATGGTCTAGGAACGGTGATTGCAGAGTCCTTGACGACTTATTTTGGAAGTGATGGAGCTAGGACCTTGGTAGCGGAATTAGTGGCATCAGGAGTCAATCTTTCCTACATTGGTCAGACACCTTCCTCAGATGCCCTGCTTTCTGGTATGACCATCGTCCTGACTGGAAAGTTAGAACGCCTCAAGCGCAGTGAGGCCAAGGCTAAACTGGAGAGTTTGGGAGCTAATGTGGCAGGATCGGTCTCGAAAAAAACAGACCTTGTTGTCGCAGGCAATGATGCAGGTAGTAAGTTAGCCAAGGCGCAGGCACTAGGGATTGAAATCCGAGACGAAGCCTGGTTAGAAAGTCTATAGGTACAAGAGATGGAACAAAGAAAACGTGCCCGCTTGATTTACAATCCTGTTTCTGGACAGGAAATGATGAAGAAAAGTGTAGCAGAAGTGTTGCATATTTTAGAGGGATTTGGCTATGAAACCTCTGCCTTTCAAACAAGTTCCGAACCAGATTCCGCTAAAAATGAAGCTACCAGAGTAGCAAAGGCAGGCTTTGATTTAATTGTTGCAGCAGGTGGTGACGGGACCATTAACGAGGTGGTCAATGGGATTGCCTTTCTTCCAGAGCGTCCGAAAATGGCGATTATCCCGACCGGAACAACCAATGATTATGCCCGCGCCTTGAAGATTCCAAGGGGGAATCCTAGCGAAGCAGCTAAGATAATTGGTAAGCAACAGACGATTCTTATGGATATTGGCCTCGCTAAAAATGAACAATTTGGAGATAACTATTTTATCAACATTGCGGCAGCCGGAACGTTGACAGAATTGACCTATAGCGTTCCGAGTCAACTCAAGACGATTTTTGGTTATTTAGCTTATGTGGTCAAAGGTGCCGAGTTATTACCGCAGGTTCAATTTACACCAGTTCGTGTAAGCCACGACGAGGGAATCTTTGAAGGGAAAATTTCAATGATGTTTGTTGCTCTGACCAACTCCATCGGCGGTTTTGAGCAGATCGTTCCAGATGCCAAGCTCGATGATGGGAGGTTTACCCTCATCCTGGTCAAGGCGGGAAATCTTTTTGAAATTCTACATTTGATTCGTCTGGTGATTGATGGAGGCAAGCATATTGATAGTGATAAGATTGAGTATATCAAGACACGTCAGCTAACGGTAGAATCCTTAGATAGTAGCAATCGGATGATGTTGAATCTTGACGGTGAGTATGGAGGCGATGCCCCAGTTGAGTTAAAAAATCTTGCCAATCATATTGAATTTTTTGCAGACACCGACAAGGTAGCAGATAAGGCGATTACTCTTGATACGGAGGATATGAGTCGGGAAGATATGACCAAACGCTTTATTGAAGAAGCGGATCATTTGGAAGAGTCTATATAAATAGGAAGAAAAGATGCTCGGTCTTTTCTTTTTTCTAGACACTCCTTGTGAAAAAACGCTTTCAGAGACTGTCTTTCCTTGACAAAAGCATTTTTTAGGAGTATGCTATCATGGTATAAAAATTTTAAAGGAGAATTAAAAAATGGATGTATCTGCATTAGCTTTGGGGATTGCCTGTTTGGGTGTTAGTGTTGGTGAGGGCCTCTTGGTTGCTAGCTATCTTAGCTCTACAGCACGTCAGCCTGAATTACAAAGTAAACTAATGACAGGGGTATTCATGGGTGTTGCCTTCATCGAGGGTACTTTCTTCGTAACCCTTGCGATGACACTTTTCTTGCGTGGATAAGGAATGCCTCAGAATCATTAGAAAGGGGGAGTAATCGTGGAAGGAACTGCAGCTCCAACTATTACTCTAGGTCCTGTAACCTTTGATGTAACCATGGTTATTGTTACAATGGTGACCATCACCATCATATTTTTACTGGTATTTTGGGCAAGTCGTAGCATGACATTAAAACCAAAAGGAAAACAGAATGTTCTGGAATATGTCTACGAGCTAACAATCAATTTCACCAAGGGAAATTTGGGCGATGCAGAGTCAAAAAGATATGCTCTTTATTTCTTTGTTCTCTTTTTATTCCTCTTGGTGGCGAATAACCTCGGCTTGATGACCAAATTAGAATCATCAGAAGGGGTAAACTTTTGGACATCTCCAACCTCTAATATGGCTTATGACTTCGGATTAGCCATTATGGCGGTTGTTTTCTGCCACGTAGAAGGCATTCGTCGTCAGGGACTTAAAAATTATTTAAAAGCATTTGTCACTCCTTGGGCCATGACTCCGATGAATATTTTGGAAGAAGTGACCAATGTGGCTTCTCTCGCACTTCGTTTGTACGGAAACATCTTTGCTGGTGAAATTCTGGTGACCTTGCTGGTACAGATGTCGCAAAAAAGTGCATTCGCTTATCCAATCGCCTTCCTACTAAATGTCATTTGGACTGGTTTTTCAGTCTTTATTTCCTGCTTGCAAGCCTACGTGTTTGTCATGCTGGTTTCGATGTATTTGAACAAGAAAATTCAAGGGGAGGGTGATACTCTATAAGAATCAGCATCTGATAAACGACCGGTAGAGCTACCGTTTAGCAAGCCGGTTTAGGGACGTCAGGGTGTGGTTTTTTATGAGTATAATAGGAAAGGATTAGGTATTCATGAATACAGGACTAAGTATAAACAGTACCATGCTTGGTAATTTTATTCTAGTAACAGCTTCGTTTGCTGTATTGATTGTAGCAATTCGTCTGTTTGCTTGGGACAAGATTACGGGGATTTTTGAAGAACGTGCTGCTAAAATTTCAGGTGACATCGATGCTGCTGAAGAGAAATTGGCAGAAGCTGCAAGCCTTGTTGACCAAAGGGAGCAAGAGCTAGCAAAAGGTCGCGTAGAAGGGCAAAAGATTGTCCAAGATGCTGTTAATCGAGCAAAGTTGGAGAAAAAACGCATCTTAGAACAGGCAGAAGTGGAAATTGAAGCCTTGAAAAAGAAAGCAGATTTGGAAATTGAGGCTGAGAAGCGTGAAGTCCAAGAGAAGTTGCATATTCAAGTCGCAGATTTGGCTGTTGATTTGGCTGGGAAAATTATCTTGGAAGATTTGGATCAACAGGCGCATAGCGACTTGATCAATCGCTATCTTGATAGGCTAGGAGAAGGATAATGAATGCTAGAGAAACTGCCTTAGTGCAAAAATATGCTCAATCATTCGTTGATAAGGTGTATGATCGTGAAGATATTTGGACCATGTATGACCAAATTTCAGCTATTCTCACGGTCATCCACGATAGTAAATTGAATCGGATTCTTTTATCCGCAACAGTTTCTCAGGCTGAAAAAGCAGAATTTATTCATGCCATTCGTCAGTCAACCTACCGAGAAGTGAACGACCTGATTGAAGCTGTGGCCCGTGACGGTCATGCCGACCTGCTTGTCGATATATTAGAAGCAGTCTTGGTTTCGATTAGCAAGAGTAAACAAGAGTTTGATGCGTACGTTGTCTCTGTTTATCCATTGACAGATGAACAGAAAGAAAGGGTGCGTCATCTAGTGGAGAATCGTTTTTCATTGAAAGTTCGCAACATTGTAGAAGAAATAGACAAAGAGGTACTCGGTGGCTTTATCATTACCATCAACCATAAGGTGCTTGATGCTAGTGTGCGGACACAATTAAAAGAGATTCGAAATAGACTTTAAAAATAGAAAGTGGTGTTCTTTTGGTGATAAATGCACAAGAAATTAGCGCTTTACTAAAACAACAGATTGAAGGGTTTCAACCTGATTTTGACTATACAGAGACAGGGGTTGTGACCTATATTGGTGATGGAATCGCCCGTGCCCATGGTCTAGACAATGCCATGAGTGGAGAACTACTCATCTTTGAAAATGGCACCATTGGAATGGCTCAGAATCTCGAGACGGTGGATGTAGGGATTATTATCTTAGGTCCCTTTACTGACATTAGGGAGGGTTCTGTTGTTCGCCGTACAGGAAAGATTATGGAAGTGCCAGTTGGCCCAGCCTTGATTGGACGTGTGGTCAATCCGCTCGGCCAGCCTGTGGATGGTTTGGGTGACATTCGGACCAGTAAGACCAGACCGATCGAGTACCCAGCGCCAGGGGTTATGCAGAGAAAATCTGTTAATGAACCCCTACAAACAGGTCTGAAAGCTATTGATGCCCTCGTGCCAATCGGTCGTGGACAGCGGGAATTGATTATCGGAGATCGTCAGACAGGGAAAACGTCGATTGCGATTGATACCATCTTGAACCAAAAGGATCAGGATATGATCTGTATCTACGTGGCCATTGGACAAAAGGAATCGACTGTTCGGACTCAGGTAGAAACGCTTCGCCAGTATGGGGCCCTCGATTATACAATCGTGGTAACGGCTTCGGCTTCTCAGCCTTCACCCTTGCTCTTTTTAGCCCCTTATGCAGGCGTTGCGATGGCAGAAGAATTGATGTACGAAGGTAAGCATGTCTTGATTATCTACGATGATTTATCAAAACAAGCAGTTGCCTATCGGGAATTATCTCTCCTTCTTCGCCGTCCCCCAGGTCGTGAGGCCTACCCAGGAGATGTTTTCTATCTTCACAGTCGTTTGTTAGAGCGCTCTGCAAAGGTGTCAGATGAATTAGGTGGTGGGTCTATTACAGCCCTACCATTTATCGAAACCCAGGCAGGAGATATTTCGGCCTATATCGCAACCAATGTTATTTCGATTACAGATGGACAAATTTTCTTAAAAGATGACTTATT
Organism: Streptococcus azizii; assembly: GCF_001984715.1. Taxonomy (GTDB): domain Bacteria; phylum Bacillota; class Bacilli; order Lactobacillales; family Streptococcaceae; genus Streptococcus; species Streptococcus azizii. Next base: position 56,683 of record NZ_MSPR01000008.1, on the reverse strand, counting down.
CAATTCGGGGATTCGCCCAGCGATTGATGCTGGTTCATCCGTATCGCGTGTCGGTGGCTCAGCTCAAATCAAGGCCATGAAAAAGGTTGCAGGAACACTCCGGATTGACCTAGCCTCTTATCGCGAATTAGAGGCCTTTACCCAATTTGGTTCGGATCTAGATGCAGCAACACAGGCAAAGTTGAATCGTGGACGTAGGACGGTAGAAGTTCTCAAACAACCCCTTCACAAGCCCTTACCAGTTGAAAAACAGGTGTTGATTCTTTACGCTTTGACAAACGGCTTCCTAGATTCCGTGCCAATCGATGATATTTTGGCCTTTGAAGAAGAGCTCTATGCTTACTTCGACCTGCACCACGACAGTCTGTTAGATACGATTCGTATCACAAAGGACCTGCCAGATACAGATGAATTAAGTGCTGCGATTCAAGAGTTCAAAGATCAATCGGTCTTTCAGTAAAGGAGAGTATGATGGCAGCTTCTCTCAATGAAATAAAAACCAAAATTGCCTCCACAAGGAAAACCAGTCAAATCACGGGTGCTATGCAAATGGTGTCCGCTGCCAAGCTAGCCAAGTCAGAGCAATTAGCTAAGTCTTTCCAGATTTATGCAAATAAGGTGAGGAAAATCACAACGGACTTACTCCGCGGAGAGTTGATGGAAGGCTCGACCAATCCCATGTTGATTCGCCGTCCCATTCAAAAATCGGGCTACATCGTGATTACTTCTGATAGTGGTTTAAAAGGTAGCTATAATGCAATGATTTTAAAAGCTGTTATGGAAATGATTGAACAAGATCATGCCAGTAAGGATGAATATGAAATCATTGCGATTGGTGGTATGGGAGCAGATTTCTTTCGGGCACGTGGTATCCAGCCTATCTTTGAATTGCGTGCTTTAGCGGATAATCCAAGTTTTGAGGATGTCCAGAAAATCATCTCAAAATCCGTTGAGATGTATAAGAATGAAATTTTTGATGAGCTATATGTCTGTTACAATCACCATATCAACAGTCTAAGTCGCCAAGTCCGTGTGCAACAGATGTTGCCTGTGGAAGACCTAGATCACAATGAAGCAGATGGTTACACTGCTACCTTTGAATTGGAGCCGAATCGGGAAGCCATCTTAGGGCAACTCTTGACTCAGTATGCAGAATCCACTATCTATGGTGCCATTTTGGATGCTAAAACGGCTGAAAATGCAGCCGGTATGATTGCGATGCAGACAGCGACAGATAATGCCAAATCAGTTATCAATGATTTGACCATTCGCTATAATCGTGCCCGTCAAGCAGCGATTACACAGGAAATTACAGAGATTGTTGCAGGAGCGAGCGCTCTTGACTAGATGAGAAGTCGGCAATTGTAGGAAGATGGGACCTAGTTGCCTAACCACTGGAAAGAGAAGGTTTGGCTGCTGCTATCGATATAGGAAGGTCCTCCTATCTTGTGGAATTGAGTTCAGCCTAAAACCTTGGAAAAAAGATAGGCAGCTGTTTCAGCTTTAGCTGATTACAGATGGGAATCCCTTTGAGGATAAATCTCATTGGTTGCAAAGCAACCTACTTCGATTTCCTATTTTTCATTCGGTTTTTAACGGCTTCACATCTTATGTAATTGAGTTCGGGCTAAGGCCTGTGTGAAAAAGATAGGCAGCTGTTTCAGCTTTAGCTGATTACAGCTGAGAATCCCTCTTTGGGGATAATTCTTCCTAGCTTCAAAGGTATGGTATACCTTTGAAGGCGAGAAATAGGAGTTTGCCTCAGCAAACTCTCTGTTAGACTCTGCGTCAGAATTCCTATTTTCACTTAGACCTTTTAACGTCCTCACATCTTAGTAAAGGAGAAAAAATGAGTTCAGGCAAAATTACTCAGGTTGTTGGTCCAGTCGTCGATGTTGTATTTTCGGCCGATGATAAACTTCCTGAGATTAACAATGCACTTGTCGTTTATAAGAACGATGAATCAAAACAAAAGGTCGTACTTGAAGTTGCTTTGGAGCTAGGTGATGGTGTTGTTAGAACCATTGCGATGGAATCGACAGACGGCTTGACTCGTGGAATGGAAGTTTTAGACACGGGACGTCCGATCTCTGTTCCTGTAGGGAAAGAGACTCTGGGTCGCGTCTTTAACGTTCTAGGTGATACCATTGACTTAGAGCCACCATTTGACGAGACAGTAGAACGCCAGCCGATTCATAAAAAAGCTCCTACTTTTGATGAATTGTCAACTGCGACAGAAATTTTAGAAACTGGGATTAAGGTGATTGATCTCCTCGCCCCTTATTTGAAAGGTGGGAAGGTCGGACTTTTTGGTGGTGCCGGGGTTGGTAAGACCGTTCTTATCCAAGAATTGATTCACAATATCGCTCAAGAGCATGGTGGTATCTCTGTATTTACCGGTGTTGGAGAGCGGACACGTGAAGGAAATGACCTTTACTGGGAAATGAAAGAATCTGGTGTTATTGAAAAAACAGCCATGGTATTTGGCCAGATGAATGAGCCACCAGGAGCTCGGATGCGGGTTGCCCTAACTGGTTTGACGATTGCAGAATATTTCCGTGATGTGGAAGGGCAGGATGTGCTTCTATTTATCGATAACATCTTCCGTTTCACGCAGGCAGGTTCAGAAGTATCGGCTCTCTTGGGACGGATGCCGTCAGCGGTAGGATATCAACCGACCCTGGCGACTGAAATGGGTCAGTTACAGGAGCGGATTACTTCGACCAAAAAAGGTTCTGTAACCTCTATCCAAGCGATTTACGTTCCAGCGGATGACTACACGGATCCCGCGCCAGCAACAGCCTTTGCCCACTTGGATTCGACCACTAATTTGGAGCGGAAATTAACCCAGTTGGGTATCTATCCAGCGGTAGATCCTCTTGCCTCCAGTTCTCGCGCTCTGGCACCTGAAGTTGTTGGAGAAGAACATTATGCAGTAGCCATGGAAGTCAAACGTGTCTTACAACGCTACCAAGAATTGCAAGACATCATTGCCATTTTAGGGATGGATGAATTATCAGAGGATGAAAAGACCTTGGTTGGTCGTGCTCGCCGAATCCAATTCTTCCTGTCACAAAACTTCAATGTTGCGGAGCAATTTACCGGTATGCCAGGTTCCTATGTGCCAGTTGCAGAAACGGTACGTGGCTTCAAAGAAATCTTAGACGGCAAGCATGATAAGTTGCCAGAGGATGCCTTCCGCAATGTGGGTTCCATTGATGATGTTATCGCCAAGGCAGCTAAAATGGGATTTTAGAGGTGTTTTATGGCACAAATGACAGTACAAATTGTAACGCCAGACGGTATTCGCTATGATCACCATGCGGCTTTCGTACTAGTTCGGACGACAGTAGGTGAGCTAGGAATCTATCCTGGTCACGTGGAGTTGATTGCTGTTCTTGCTATTGATGAAATCAAGGTACGGCGGATTGACGATGAAAATCATGTAGATTGGATTGCAGTTAATGGCGGTATTATTGAAATTTCCAAAGATTTGATTACCATTGTTTCAGATTCGGCAGAACGTGCACGAGATATTGATGTCAGCCGTGCGGAACGTGCGAAACTCCGCGCAGAAAAAGCATTGGAAGAGGCTCAGCATGCCCATAATATCGATATGGAAAAACGGGCAACCATCGCTCTTCAACGCGCGATTAACCGAATTCGTGTCGGAAACAAGTAAGGGGAGTGGCTGACTCAATGTAGGAAATGATGGAGAGGTCGGGATTTGTCCCGTCCTCTTTTTACCTCTAGCAACATGCGAAATTTCAGACATTTTTTGGTATAATAGGAGCATGATAAACTTACTAGTTACGATTTGTAGCCGTCTCCTGTTCATCTATATCGCCCATTCATTACTGATATCAGTAGTAGATTGGTCAAAATGGCTAAAAGGGACAGCAGAAAATCAAAAGAAAATTCAGCTATTCATTGTATTTTTGGCGATTGCCTTGGGCTACTTGGTGTCAGCATTCTTTCTGGATGTCTTATCCATTAGTCGAAATCTAACAGAAGCACTGCGCTAGAAGATGTATGAAAATCTGTCAAAAAATGGAATGAGAGGAAATGAAAAATGGATAAGATTATTGTCAGAGGTGGCAAGACACGCTTAGAAGGACAAGTTATTATAGAGGGAGCTAAGAATGCTGTCTTACCTCTCTTAGCCGCCACTATCTTAGCAAGTGAAGGACAGTCGCGCCTGTTCAATGTGCCGATTCTATCGGATGTTTTCACCATGAATCACGTAGTAGCCGGCTTAGGTGCCAAAGTTTCCTTCCATCAGGAGGAAAATGAGATTATCGTTGATGCTAGAGGTGGACTCGGTAGTCAAGCCCCCTACAAATATGTCAATCAGATGCGGGCTTCCATTGTCGTTTTAGGGCCTATCTTAGCCCGCAATGGCTATGCGAAGGTATCGATGCCGGGCGGTTGTACCATTGGTAGTCGGCCGATTGATCTGCATCTAAAAGGTCTGGAAGCCATGGGAGCTACGATTCACCAGCGGGCAGGCTATATTGAAGCAAGAGCGGAGCGCTTGCAAGGGGCTCACTTTTATATGGATTTTCCTAGTGTGGGTGCCACACAGAACTTGATGATGGCGGCCACCTTGGCTGAGGGAACAACTGTGATTGAAAATGCTGCACGAGAACCTGAAATTGTTGATCTGGCGATTTTTCTTACTAAAATGGGGGCTAAGGTTAAGGGAGCAGGTACAGAAACCATTACGATTAAAGGTGTTACAACCCTTCATGGTGCGGAGCATCAGGTGGTGCAAGATCGTATTGAAGCAGGAACGTTTATGGTTGCAGCAGCGATGACCGGTGGAGATGTCTTAATCAAGGATGCGATTTGGGAACACAACCGTCCCCTGATTTCAAAAATGCAGGAAATGGGTGTTGAAGTGACTGAGGAAGCTCAAGGTATTCGCATTCGATCATCTGTTGAGAAATTAAGGGCAGTTACTGTAAAGACCTTGCCTCATCCAGGTTTTCCGACGGACATGCAGGCTCAATTTACGGCTCTCATGGCAGTGGCCAGGGGTGAGTCGACAATGATTGAGACGGTCTTTGAGAATCGTTTCCAGCATTTGGAAGAATTACGTCGGATGGATCTACACTCAGATATTCTGCGTGATACAGCTATTATCACAGGTGGTACTCCCCTTCAAGGAGCAGAAGTGATGTCAACAGACTTACGAGCCAGTGCAGCCTTGATTCTAACTGGACTTGTAGCAGATGGTGTGACAACGGTTAGAAAACTCATCCATCTTGATCGGGGCTACTACCGCTTTCATGAAAAATTAGCGGCTCTGGGAGCAGATATTGAACGTGTTGAGGGAGAGGACGAATGAATCAGAAAGAACAGCTACGTTTTGTCGGTCATCAATTCTTATTGGTTCTCTTAGTCGCTTTCTTAGCGCTGATTCTATTTGCAATCGGCTTAATGGTTGGCTACGGTGTTATTGGTGATGGAGACAATATATGGGCCATTTTGTCAGCTGAGAAATGGCAAGAATTGATCGGGAAGTTTACAGGGAAATAGCTTGTATAGTCTTTTCGTTTACTTTTACTACTTAGCCTGAGCCTAAAAATTTGAGAGCGAAGTGGGCAAGGTTGGAAATAGGGAGACGGAGTTTCAGACGACCACTTTTTTAATGAAAGATGGCAGTCTGAAAAGCTCCAGTGGAGGTTTTCACTCGTCGAAGTAATAGAAGAGACGCAGCTGTTTCGGCTTTAGTCAATGACAGCTGTGGCTACCTTTAGGTATAAATGAAATGATGATACTTACGGTAGGCTAGATCTTCTACACAGATTGTGGTCTGCTGACGATTTCCTTGAGGATATTCTAACTATTTAAAGGCTGAAAACGATAGGAGGTTGGCTTAACCTCTTATACTATAAGAGGAGAGATATGGCAAAGAAAAAAGGAAAAAAACAGCAGCTTAGCCTGATGAGCTTGCTGCTGACGCTCTTGTTGGTGATGGGAGGGTATTTTTTTACAGGACATCCGATTAGAGATTCACATCAAGAGGCTATGGCTGTTGCCGAGAATGGTCAGACTCCTTCAGAGGAGTTGGCTGCCTCCGTTTTAACAGAAGCTGTTCGGGTCCAATTAGGAGCAGATCTTGTCTACAACGGAGCAGGAGCTTTTGTCGTTAATGGCAATAAAACTAATCTGGACGCTTCTGTAGCCAGTGTTCCTTATGCAGACAATAAAACGAAGATAGCACAGGGACAGGTTGTCCCCACAGTCGCTAACGCTTTGTTAAGTAAGGCGACGCGTCAGTATCAGAAACGGGAGAAAACAGGGAATGGGTCAACCAGTTGGAAGCCAGCAGGCTGGCATCAGGTCAAGGGGCTAGAGGGTGAATATGATCATGCTATTGATAGGGGACATTTACTGGCCTATTCTTTGATTGGAGGCTTAAAGGGTTACGATGCTTCCACTAGCAATCCCAAGAATATAGCTGTTCAGACAGCATGGGCTAATCAGGCCAATCGTCAAGAGGCGACTGGTCAGAATTACTTTGAGACACAGGTTCGTAAAGCCTTGGATATGAATAAGCGAGTGCGCTATCGTGTGACGCTGATTTATCAATCTAAAGAGGACCTAGTGCCTGTAGGCAGTCATTTGGAAGCCAAGGCGGCAGATGGAAGTCTTGAGTTTAACGTCTTTGTCCCCAATGTACAAAGGGGGTTAAAAATTGATTATCATAGTGGGCGGATTGACTCTACTCCGTAGAAGATAGTATGCTTGAAATGGATGAAACATTACGCTTATACTCAATAAAAATCAAAAGGATACTTCATCAACTTTTGATTTTTATTGAGTATTATTTTCCAGAAAGCCAAAAGAGAGCAAAGCCTTAGTCTGGTATCAAGATAGATTTGGTAGGGACCTATGGTTTAGAAAAATTACGGTGCATGTACGATTACCTTGATTGGTAGGGGAACTGTATACGATTGAGATTCGAGGACAGGAGGGCTGGAAAGCGATTGAAGATGTAAGCCTGTCGCCAGATGGTTTACCGACTGTAATTGGAGAGGTCACTTATCGTGGACAAGGGATAGGAAAAAGGGTGATTCAAGTCTTGATAGTAAAAGCACAAAGCCAAGGTTATTCAATGCTTGGTGTTCGTGAAATAGATAAGGAGAATCATGCCTTGCAGAAATGTTTTATGGTCTGCGGATTCAGACCAAACGCACCGATTGAGAAGGGGACTTCTTATTGTCGGAGATATTGATAGGATAAAATGGTAGGAGGACTATTGCAGCTTCCTATTATTTTTTTGAAATAAATCAGATGATTTTTACCTGATTTTTGCAAAAAAGGCGTTTTTTATGAAAAAAACAAAAAAATAATTGACAAAACATCAGATGAATTATACAATAAAGATACAACAAAAGCGCTTTCAAAAAATGTTGTAGAATTATTAAAGAAAACAGGAGATTTTCACATGGATAAAACAGTTGAGCAAAGAACAGCTGATGTTGCCTACAACCGTGCGAAATTATGGCAGATTATTCTATTTGCTATGAACAATTCGTCTACTAACATTTATCTGGTTGCCTTTGCCTTTGTGACTTACTTATCAACGGGTATACTTGGTTTAGCGGCCTTATTTGTTAGCCAACTAATGGGCTATATCCGTATTTTTGATGGTTTTATTGATCCGACTATAGGAGTGATTATCGACAAGACTGATACCAAGTTTGGTAAATACCGTCCGATTTTAGTGTTGGGGAATATCATCACTGCCAGCTCTCTTTTCATGATGTTAGGCTTGAGTGGGGTAAGCGAAGGATTGCGTCTCCCTCTCTTCATTCTTGTGATGATTGTCCATAAGATTGGCTATTCACTACAACAAACTATTACAAAAGCAGGACAAGTTGCCTTGACCAACGATCCCAAACAGCGCCCAATCTTTAACATTGTAGATGGAGTTGCGACTACTATTCTTATGACAGGAAGTCAAGTAGTCGTGTCTGGTGTTTTAGTTCCAAAATATGGTGGCTTTACTCTTGAATTTTTCACAACCCTATTTACCAGTGTAGTAATGATTTCTGCCCTACTAGGAATCTTAGCTATTATCGGTATCTGGGAGAAGGATAATAAAAAATATTTTGGTCTTGGTGAGAAAACACAGGAAACTAAGTTAAAAGATTACTGGCAAGTCGTTAAGGGAAATAAGCCCTTACAAGTCCTTTCTATTTCAGCTGCCTTTGTAAAATTTGTCGCCCAGTTGTTTGGCGATTCGGTTGTTGGTGTCATGCTCTATGGTATTGTTTTTGGAGACTACGCTCTTTCAGGTCAGATGTCCATGCTCTTGATTTTACCGGGAATTTTGGTGACAGTAGCGGTAGCTCAGCTCGCTCGTCGGAAAGGTTTGCGTTTCGCTTACGTAAGCGCTCTTCAACTTGGTATTGTAGGATTGGCTGTACTAACTGGTCTTTTGTTTGTTGCAAAGCCTGGTATGTTGGATTTGCGTAATTGGAATTTTTATACTATTACTTTCTTCATAGTATTTATCGTTGCTCGCTATGCTTCTAGTGCCCCGTCTGGCTTAGTATTAACTATGGGTGCCGACATTACAGATTATGAAACCTCTGTTTCTGGTCGATATCTGTCTGGTATGATTGGAACAATCTTCTCTTTAACTGACTCCATTGCCTCATCATTTGCTCCTATGGTGGTTGGATTTGTTTTGGCGACTATCGGCTTTGGTAAGGAATACCCGACAGTAGAGACGGCTTTTTCAAATGATTTGAAGATAGCTACCATCGTCCTATTAACTGTGATTCCTGCCCTTGTCTTATGCATCTCTTTGTTTTTGATGAAATTTTACAAATTAGATCGTAAGGAAATGGCACGTATCCAAGAGAAAATTCATGTTATGAAGGCAGCAAAGGATGAAGAACGTGTGCGTGATATTGCCAAGAATGTTCCACTGTCTGATATGGATTATGTTGACGTGTCACAGTATAAAGTAGATCAGTACAAAGACTAAGTTGAGGTCTATAGGTATTTAGTTTATCTTACCTAGGACACTCACTTTGCCGTACTCTACAATAGTTACTTGCTTTCGCAAGCTCTATTTCTCACCTTCTATAGTCCACTGGACTATAGAAGCAGCCTGCATCTCGTTGTCTAGTACTAAAAAACCAAAATATTATAATAAAAGTAAACTAAGTATACTCTATTAGGCAGCAGGCCGAAATCATATATTTCGCCTGCTATTGTTATATGATTTCATTAGATATAGTAGTGCCTATCTAAAAATGGGAGGAGAGACGATGAAGAAAGTATTGGCTTTTGGGGAGATTTTGTTACGTTTGTCTCCCCCTTATTATCAAACTTTGACGCAGACCACAAGTTTAGAGTGTCAATTTGGCGGGTCAGAATTAAATGTTTTAGCGACGTTGGCCCAGTTAGGGCATCAGACATCTTTGATTTCAGCTATTCCTGATAATGAACTGGGAAAGAAGGCGGAGCATTTCTTGTTTGCTCGTCAAATTTGTCAAGACTACATCATCAAAAATGCAGGGCGTCTGGGATTGTATTACTATCAGAAGGGATTTTCCATCAGGGCTAGTCAGGTTATCTATGATCGAGATTTTTCAGCTTTTTCTCAGTCAAGTTATAAAGACTATCGCCTAGGTGGCGTCTTTGATCAAGTGGATTGGTTCCATGTGAGTGGTATTACAGCAGCGCTGAATGAGGAGACCTTTGATTTGACCTATCGTTTGATGACCTTAGCGAGAAAAAAGGGGATTAAGGTATCCTTGGACTTGAACTATCGTGCCAGTCTATGGAGGTCGTTTCAAGAAGCACGGGAACGATTGTCTCCTTTGCTACAACTGGCGAATGTCTGTATCGGTTTGGAGCCGATCTTATTGCTTGATGAACAAGGACGTGATTTAAAGGATGTACTACAGTTGAGTCCTCCTTATGAAGATAGGAAAGCCCTGTTGACAGTGTTAGAAGCCATTGAGGAGCATTATCAGCTTGATACGATTGCTTTTACCCAAAGGGAGATGAGCTATTCTAATGAATATCAACTCAAGGCCTTTTTATACCAAGATGGAACCCTATATGAGACCGACAAAGAGATGATTCAGGTCTTAGATCGGGTCGGAACGGGAGATGCTTTTACAGCAGGGATTATTCATGGGTGTGTGAAGGAGACCGCTCCCCAAGAGATATTGGAGATTGCTATGGCGACTTTTGTCTTTAAGCATACCATTGAGGGAGACATCAATGTGATGACACCATCTGATATAGAACATTTACTAGCGCATGAATCTTATGAAATAAAACGATAAAAGTTACGAGGAGGTAGAGTATGTTATATCCAATCAATACAAAAACAAGAACGGTCCAAAGTCTGAATGGTGTTTGGCGCTTTAAACAAGGGAGTCATAATCCACAAGTGGCTCTAAACAAGGACGAAGTCATGGTGGTACCAAGCTCTTTCAACGATGTGGTGGTAGATAAAGAAAAGCGCTCTTATATTGGTGACAGTTGGTATGAGATAGATTGTCTCCTTCCAAAAGTTGGCAGTCAAGAAGAAGTGGTCCTTCGGTTTGGCTCTGTTACCCACCATGCAACTGTTTATGTTGATGGAGTTGTCCTTGGGAAACATAGGGGAGGCTTCACGCCGTTTGAGTGTGTCATCCCAGCGGAATTCTATCGGGAAGATAGTATTCGACTAACTGTTTGTGTCAACAATGAATTAAACTACACCACCTTGCCAGTTGGAAATTATGTCGAAGAAGTTCAAGAAGATGGAACGGTTCGCAAAAAGGTGTTGGAGAATTTTGATTTTTATAATTACGCCGGTATCCATCGTAATGTCCATCTTTATACACGACCCAAAAATCATATCCGGGATATTGTCATTACTAGCCAGTTATCAGATGATTTGTCAGAAGCGCACGTAGAGGTAGCAGTCGAAAGTGTAGCAGCGGTTGATGCAGTCCGCATTCAAATTTTTGATGAAGAAAGGCAACTGGTTGGTGAACTAGAGAATGGTCACCTCACCCTCAAGCACCCTCGTCTCTGGCATGTCTTGGATGCCTATCTTTATACTGCTCATGTCGAATTGTGGATGGCTGGTGAGCTACTTGATAGCTATACAGAATCCTTTGGTATCCGCAGTATTCATGTTAAAAATGGGCAATTTTTCATTAACCATAAACCATTTTATTTCAAGGGTTTTGGTAAGCACGAAGATACCTATATCAATGGACGTGGGTTGAACGAGGCGGCCAATCTTATGGATTTGAATTTGTTAAAAGAAATCGGTGCCAACTCTTTTAGGACATCGCACTATCCTTATTCTGAAGAAATGATGCGTTTGGCAGACCGTATGGGCATCGTAGTGATTGATGAAGTTCCAGCAGTAGGTTTGTTTCAACAATTCAGCGCAGCCTTGGATTTATTGAATGATGGTGAAAAACAAGGGAATACATGGGAACTGATGCAAACAAGTGTCGCCCATGAACAGGTGATTGATGAGCTGATTATGCGGGATAAAAATCACCCGTCAGTTGTCATGTGGGTGGTGGCCAATGAACCAGCTAGCCATGAGGCAGGGGCAAGAGCCTACTTTAAACCGTTGATTGAGCGTATGAGAGAGACAGATCCGCAACATCGGCCTGTTACGCTGGTCAATATTATGATGGCGACACCTGATAAGGATGAGGTGATGGACTTGGTTGATGTGATTTCCTTGAACCGTTACTATGGCTGGTATGTACATCATGGAGATCTGGTAAAAGGCGAGCAGGGATTAAGAGCAGAATTAAATCACTGGCAGGCCCTATATCCAGATAAACCGATTTTAATAACAGAATACGGGGCGGATACCTTACCAGGCTTGCAGTCACTGTGGGATATTCCCTATACAGAAGGCTATCAGGTAGACTATTATGACATGCATCACCGTGTCTTTGATACGATACCCAATGTGGTGGGTGAGCAGGTCTGGAATTTTGCAGATTTTGAGACCAATGTTATGCTGATTCGGGTGAAAGGAAATCACAAGGGACTCTTTTCCCGAAATCGTGAACCCAAGCAAGTGGTTCGTGAGTTTAAAAAACGCTGGAAAGCTATTCCTAACTACCATTATAAGTCAAAATAGGCTATAATGATGGGGAGAGTAATCTTTCCAAGGAGGAATAGGGATGGCAAGACCTTTGGTTGAAAAAACAGCGGACCGTTTATTAGAATTGATTTTGAACCGTGGCTATGTTGTCGGAGATAAACTACCGAATGAGTATGAATTAGCACAGGATTTGGAGGTTGGACGTTCAACGATTCGAGAAGCTGTTCGGAGCCTTGCTACGCGCAATATTTTAGAAGTGCGTCAAGGTTCGGGGACCTATATTAGCTCTAAAAAGGGAGTCTCAGAGGATCCCTTAGGCTTTGCTATGGTTCGAGATCGTGTCAAACTGACGACAGATTTGTTTGAACTGCGCTATCTTTTAGAGCCTAGAATAGCAGAGAGAGTAGCTCAGTTTGCTTCTGATGAGGATATTAGACGACTGGAAGAAATTGTTTATGCGATAGAAGACGCTGTTCAACGTGGGGATGAAAGCCACTTGGAACTCGATGTCCAATTTCATAGCATGTTGGCAGAGATGAGTGATAATATTGCGATGACGAGTTTACTACCGGTGATTAACCAATCCATTCATCTCATCAATGAAAATTATACAAATCGTCAGATGAAATCAGATAGTCTAAAAGCCCACCGTAATATTTTATCGGCTATTAAGCAACGGCACCCCGTGGCAGCTTATGATAGTATGTTAGCCCATATAGTTGCTGTTAGACAGAGTGTTTTGACGGAATGGTTTGATAAGGATCTAACGATCCACGGTCTACATTCAGTAGAAAAATAGTAAAAGAAGATAAGTTTTCAAGTAATTTTTGGAGACTTATCTTCTTTTTTTGCTGTTTTTCTTGACAAATCATCAGATGAATTATATACTAGAATCATAGTGATAGCGTTTCCGAAAAGAAAGGAGAACATATGTTACAACAGCTAAAAGAGAATTATTTCTTTGCAGTTATTCGCGGAAAGGATGAGGCTGACGCGGTTGAGATTGCCAGGCATGCTATTTTAGGTGGGATAAAAAATATTGAAATTACCTTTTCGACTCCTAATGCAGAACGAGTAATCCATGATTTAAGGTGTGAGTTCTCAGATGACTTATCTGTCATTGTGGGGGCAGGAACAGTCATGTCAACTGATTTGGCTCAAAAGGCCATCGGTGCAGGAGCCAAATTCCTGGTCAGTCCACATTTCTCAGAAACCATTCAAGCATTAGCAGGACAGCAGGAAGTCTTGTATTTTCCAGGATGTGCAACGGCAACAGAAATCGTGTCGGCTCAAACAGCGGGTTGTCCGATTATCAAATTGTTTCCTGGAGGAATCTTAGGCCCTAATTTCATCAAGGATATTCATGGCCCGATTCCAGAGGTTAACCTGATGCCATCAGGTGGCGTTTCGGTTGCTAATGTTCTAGCTTGGAAAAAGGCTGGAGCCTGTGCGGTGGGGATTGGTTCAGCCCTTGCTAGCAAGGTGGCTGAAGGTGGGTACGAGAGCGTGACAGAAATTGCTCGGTCTTTTGTAGAAGCAGTGGAGGGCTCAGATGACCTTTAATGACGATTCTTTTATGTTGAAAAATCAACCTGCTCATCGCCTCTATCATCGGATAAAAGACTTACCCATTTATGATTTCCATTGTCACTTAGATCCGAGAGAAATATATGAAAATCGGCCTTACGATAATATTGTAGATTTGTGGCTAGGTGGGGACCATTATAAATGGCGCTTAATGCGTGCCAATGGTATCCCGGAAGAAGAGATTACAGGGAAAGCTCCCAAGTTGAGCAAATTTAAAGCCTGGGTCAAAACAGTCAGCAGGGCCTATGGCAATCCGCTCTACCACTGGAGTCATTTGGAGTTACAGCAGGTTTTTGGAGTGAGCGAGCCGCTGGCTGAAAAAAATGCAGAAGAATTATATAGACACTTGAATACTGTTTTGCAAGAAAAGCAAATCACTCCTAGAAAGCTGATTAAGGATGCTAGAGTGACCTTCATCGGCACAACGGACCATCCCTTGGATGATTTAAAATGGCACAAAGCCTTGAGAGATGATCAGAGTTTTGAGACAGTTGTGGCGCCGACCTTCCGACCTGATGAAGCCTTTATCGAACATCGGAATTTTGGTGATTTTGTCCACCGTCTAGCAGAAAAAACACATCGCACGATTGCTCACTTTGACAGTTTTGTTGCTGCTTTGGAAGATAGGATTGCTTACTTTGCTCAAGTGGGGTGTTTGGCGAGTGATATTAGTTTTACTGAGATTTGCTTTGAAATGGCAAGCAAGGAAGAATTGGACGCCTTGTTGCAGGCTAGTTTAGCAGGTCAAATACCAAGTGTTTCAGATATTCGAAAGTGGCAGACTGCTATTTTTGTTGAACTGTGCCGACTTTACAAGCAGTATGGCCTTGTTACCCAAGTGCATTTTGGAGCCCTTCGGAATAATCATACAGACCTCTTCCGTCGCCTTGGTGCAGATGTTGGGGTAGATTCGATAGGAGAGCAGATACATTTGACCAGTCATTTAAATCAACTCTTAGATTATTTGGTGCAGGTAGACTATCTGCCGAAGATGATTTGGTATAACTTAAATCCGGTCTACAATATTGCCTTAGCCAATACCTTGGCTAATTTCCAAGCCAATGAAAAAGGAATCAAAAGCCAGCTGCAATTTGGAGCAGGTTGGTGGTTTAACGATACTAAACTTGGTATGGTAGAACAGATGAATGCTTATGCAGAGCAAGGCATGCTAACGAATTTCATCGGCATGCTGACAGATTCACGTAGCTTCTTATCCTATCAGCGGCACGACTATTTTAGGAGAATTTTGGCATCATACATCGGTCAATGGATAGTAGATGAGGAAGTGCCAGAAGATTATCAGGCCTTGGGAGAAATGGTGGAAGCTATTTCTTATCACAACGCTAAACAATTTTTTGAAGAATAGATGAGGTAATAAAGATGAAAATGTCTTTTCGTTGGTATGGGAAAAAGGACCCCGTGAGTTTGGCAGACATCAAAGCAATTCCGGGAATGCAGGGAATTGTTACAGCAGTCTACGATGTTCCGGTTGGTCAGGTCTGGCCTTTGGAAAAAATAGTAGAGTTGAAAAAAATGGTAGAGGATGCGGGTCTTGAAATCACGGTGATTGAGTCCATCCCCGTACATGAAGATATTAAGCAAGGAAAGCCCAACCGTGATGAGTTGATTGAGCATTATAAGACTTCCATCAAACACGTTGGTCTTGCTGGTATTCCGGTTGTATGCTACAACTTTATGCCGGTCTTTGACTGGACTCGTTCAGATTTGCATCACCCTCTTCCTGATGGGTCGACCTCACTTGCTTTCCTGAAGGAAGATTTGGCAGGGGTGGATCCTGTGGCAGATGACTTGAATTTGCCAGGCTGGGATTCTTCTTACTCTAAGGATGAAATGAAGGCTATTATTGAAAATTATCGTCAGCATATATCAGAAGAGGACTTGTGGGATAATCTCGCTTACTTTATTCGAGCGATTATGCCGACTGCTGAAGCTGCTGGTGTGAAAATGGCCATTCACCCTGACGATCCGCCGTACGGTATTTTTGGACTCCCACGTATTATTACTGGGCAAAGAGCAGTGGAGCGTTTTCTTGATTTATATGATTCGCCGACCAATGGTATCACAATGTGTGTCGGTTCGTACGCTTCAGATCCTACAAATGATGTTCTTGCTATGACAGAGTATGCCTTGAAGCGTCATCGTATCAACTTTATGCATACGCGAAATGTCACGGCTGGCGATTGGGGCTTCCAAGAGACTGCCCATCTATCGCAGGCAGGTGATATTGATATGAACGGGATTGTAAAATTGCTAGTGGAGTACGATTGGCAAGGAGCGCTCCGCCCTGACCACGGTCGTAGAATCTGGGGCGATCAGACTAAGACGCCAGGATATGGACTCTATGACCGAGCCTTGGGGGCAACCTATTTCAATGGTTTATATGAAGCCAATATGAGAGCAGCAGGTAAGGTGCCAGATTTCGGTATACAGGAAAAGACGGTTGGGCAGAAATAAATAAGAGGAGAAAGACAGATGACAAGAGTAATTGAATTTAAGGACAAGGTTGTGGTGATTACAGGTGCCGGAGGTGTCTTGTGTGGCTATTTGGCTAAAGAATTTGCAAGGGCAGGTGCCAAGGTTGCACTTCTTGATTTAAATGAAGCAGCTGCCCAAGTCTTTGTTGATGAGATAAGAGCAGCTGGTGGGGTGGCAAAAGCCTATTCATCAGATGTTCTATCAAAAGAGAATGTAGAAGAGGTACACAAACAGATATTGGCAGATTTTGGACCGGCAGATATTTTGATCAATGGTGCCGGGGGAAATAATCCGAAGGCAACAACAGATAATGAGTTTTACGAGTTGGATTTACCAAGTGACACAAAGACCTTCTTTGATTTAGATGAAAGTGGCATCAACTTCGTTTTTCACTTGAATTATTTGGGAACCTTGCTTCCTACTCAAGTCTTTGCTCAAGATATGGTGGGGCGAAAAGGAGCTAGTATCATCAACATCTCTAGTATGAATGCCTTTACTCCTCTTACAAAAATCCCTGCCTATTCAGGTGCCAAGGCAGCGATTAGCAACTTCACCCAGTGGTTGGCAGTACATTTTTCCAAGGTTGGTATTCGTTGCAATGCGATTGCTCCAGGCTTCTTGGTGACCAATCAAAATCGTGGCTTACTCTTTGATGAGACTGGTCAACCTACTGCACGTGCCAATAAAATCTTGACCAATACTCCAATGGGACGATTCGGCGAAGCAGAAGAATTAGTCGGCGGTGTTTTCTTCCTAGCAGATGAGAATTTAGCAAGTTTTGTCAACGGGGTAGTGCTACCGATTGATGGTGGTTTCTCAGCCTATTCTGGAGTATGATATGGATAGAGACTACGTATTTTGTATTGATTCAGATGGTTGTGCTATGGATACCATGACCTACAAGCATCAGCTCTTTTTCGGCCCTTTGGCAGCAGAGATCTTTGATATTTCAGATAAGGCTGATTTTTTGACTGAATGGAATCGTGTCAACCTCTATTCAAAAACACGGGGAATCAATCGTTTTGTAGGTTTGTTGACGGGTCTAAAATATGCAGGTGTGACAGGCATTGACCGGTTGGAAGCCTGGGTCACAACGACCCCATCCTTATCCAATGATTCCTTGAAAGAGGCTCTTGAATCTTCTCCGTCAGAAGACTTGCAGAAGGCCTTGGATTGGTCTTTGCAAGTCAACCAGTCCATCAAAGATTACAAGGGAGAAGTCCGTGCTTTTGAAGGCGTACGAGAGGCGCTTGCATTTCTCGCAACAAAGGGAAAAATCTTTGTTGTCTCTTCGGCTAATAAGGAAGCTGTGCTAGAAGAATGGCAGACTCAAGGTCTACTGGAGTTTGTGGATGATCTCTATTGCCAAGATCGAGGAAAAAAGGAAGATGTTCTGTCTAGCTTAGTCAAATCGGGGTATGAGAGAAGTCAGATGTTGATGATAGGTGACTCACCAGGAGACTTGAAAGCTGCTGAGCAGAATGGCCTATCTTTTTATCCGATTTTAGTTGGAAAAGAGGCAGCTTCTTGGCAAAACCTGCTCCAAATCTATAGCCGGGACTGGTTGAGTAAGGAGTGGACGAAGGCATTAGAAGCAGAATTGATAGACCAATTTTGGAAGAATTTAAAATAAGATACGAGAGCGTTAAAAAAGCGACTGAACAATAGGAAGCTGACGCAGTTTTTGAAGAAGACAAGGAGGGCTGTCTTTTTTCCGAGCTTTTAGCACGAGTTCAATTAAGATGTGAGGACGTTAAGAAAATGTGAAGAAAAATAGGGAATCGGAGCAGATGACTCAGGCGACCAGTAGCCTCGCCTTTTCATTTTTATGCTCGGGTAACAATAGTCACTTCCCTGACTATTGCTATCTTTTTTCTAACATTTTTAGTCCGAACTCAATTACACAAGATACAAAGGGTATTAAAAACTCAAAGCGAAAATAGGAAATTTGGCGTAAGAGGTCAACGGAGAGTTTACCTTGTCAAACTCCTATTTCCCGCCTTCAAAGGTATAGTATACCTTTGAAGCTAGGAGTATTTATCCTCGCTTATCTATTTCTTGGCTTGGGCTTCCATGTTCATTTTCTTGTTTCTGGGTGACTAGCTGAAACAGTTCCCTGCACTGTTTCACTCCACTGCCTATGCCTCGCTTTCCGATTTTTATGCTCGGACTTCCGTGTTCACTTTCTAGTTTCTGAGTGACCAGCTGAAACAGTTCCTCGAACTGTTTCACTCCACTGCCTACGCCTCGCTTTCCGATTTTTATGCTCGGACTTCCGTGTTCACTTTCTAGTTTCTGAGTGACCAGCTGAAACAGTTCCTCGAACTGTTTCACTCCACTGGATTCGTTTTATTATCAGTGAGTTGTAGCTTGAGTTCAATTCCAAATGTAGATGAAAAGACTGTATAAAATTCTAAATATTAGACAGAGGCAGTTTTGACTGCTGATAGAAAGAGGTGTCGAATGACCAGATTAGTTGATTTACGCAAAAAACCATATTATTTAAACGAAGACCAGCTTGAATGGGTGGAGTCTACACTAGCAGGCTTGACAGATGAAGAGAAAATTGGGCAGTTATTCGTCAATCTTTTCTTTTTTGGTGGTGATGCCTTTAGCGGAAATACCTTAACAAATCAAGAGATTATTGACAAATACCACATCGGTGGTGCGCGCTACATGAATGGTAGCCCAGAGCAAGTACAAGGGCTAATCAATGAATTACAGGGTTATTCCAAGGTGCCACTTTTGGTTGCTGCCAACTGTGATTCTGGTGGAGATGGTGCCGTCAAGGGTGGAACCTATATTTCTTCAGGAGCCCAGTCAGAAGCAAGCCGAGATACCCGTGTTCCCTATCTAGCAGGATTGGTATCTGCTCGTGAAGAAACAGCGCTCGGTGTCAATGTCAACTTTGACCCGTGTGTGGATATTTTGGAAAATTGGCGTAACACCATCGTCAATACCCGTTCCTATGGGACAAATGCAGACGATGTCATTCGTTATACCAGTGCCTATTTAGATGGTCTAACGGCAGAGCGTGAAGTGATTCAATGTATCAAGCACTTCCCTGGTGATGGAACAGAAGAACGGGATCAGCACTTGGTGCTTGGTGTTAACGAGTTATCAAAAGAGGAGTGGGAGGCTTCCTTTGGTCAAGTGTACCGTCATCATATCGAACGTGGAGTAGAGATGATTATGGCGGGCCATATTGCGCTTCCGCATTATCAGAAAGAGCTAAACCCAGCCTTAAAGGATGAGGATATTCTACCTGCGACCTTGGCACCAGAGTTGATTGAGGGGCTGTTGAAAACCAATCTTGGTTTCAATGGTTTGGTGATAACAGATGCCAGCCACATGTTGGGAATGACAGCAGCCATGCGCAGGGAAGACTATGTACCAGGAGCCATCGCAGCGGGCTGTGACATGTTCCTTTTTTTCAACGATATGGAAGAGGATTTCCAGTTTATGTTGAATGGCTACCGTAAGGGTGTGATTACTGAGGAACGTTTGAACGATGCTGTTCGTCGCATTTTGGGCTTAAAGGCGAAGTTGAATCTTCATCTGAAACAGGTTCAAGGTAGACTGTTAAAAACCGCAGAAGATTTAAAAATAATTGGCTGTGAAGAACACTTGGCTTGGCAGAAAGAGGCGGCAGACAAGTCTATTACCCTCTTGAAAGATACGCAAGACAATTTACCGATTAGCCCGGAAACCCACCGCCGTATCCGCCTGTACTACCTAGAAGGGGAAAAAGGGGGAATCATGGCAGCCAGTGATGAGGTAGTGGAGAATCTCAAGGCTGCTTTGGAGCGCAGAGGTTATGAAGTTACCGTCAATGACGGAAATACTCGTATCAAGGGTCCGACCTTGAAGTATCGGGAAGAGGTTGACCTAGCTTTGACAGTGGCAAATGTCGTTGGTTATGGTGCGCAAAATAACTACCGTATTCAATGGAAAACAGCTATGTCAAATGAAGTGCCTTGGTATGTACACGAAGTGCCGACAATCTTGGTATCGCTCAACTATACGACCCATTTGCACGACGCAACGATGGTGAAAACAGCCATCAATGCCTATCATCATAATTCCAATACCCTTGAAGTCCTCATTGATAAATTGGAAGGAAAAACTCCCTTCCACGGTGTTCCAAACGAACATGTTTGGACTAAGAAATGGCAGGCAAAGTTGTAATATAAGATGTGAGGACGTTAAGAAAATGTGAAGAAAAATAGGGAATCGGAGCAGGTGACTTAGGTCAACAGCTAGCCTCGCCTACTTCGCTCTCAAATTTCTAGGCTCAAGCTGAAACAGTTCCCCGAACTGTTTTACTCTCCTAGATTATTGGAACTCGCTTTGCCGTACTCTACGATAGTTGCTTGCTCTCGCAAGCCCTACTTCCCGCCTTCAAAGGTATACTATACCTTTGAAGCTAGGAAAATTTATCCCAAAGGGATTCTCAGCTGTAATCGGCTAAAGCCGAAACAGCTGCCTATCTTTTCGCACAGAGTGTAGTCCGAACTCAATTACATCAAGATACAAAGGACGTTGAAAGAGCGAATATCCTTGAACGAAGCAACTCTCCACTGGCTAGTTGTTTCCATGTCTGTAAGGCAGGCAAAGTTTGTAACAGCTACGTCAAAAATAGGAGGCTGACGATGTGTTGGATGGATACCTGATGAGCCTGGATCTTCAATTTTAGATTAGGGTAGTAACAATCACTGAACTCCCTACTTCCCTAAAACAGAAATATTAGATCCTTGCCAAATCTGGCTATTTTTGCTAGAATGGTGGTAATTGAATAGAAGCCTGCGAGATTAGTAGATTTAGGGAAGCTGTCTAGGGAGATGAGCCGTGACTGGAAGCTCATTCAGTGAAAATAGGTTGAATTCACTCGCATAAGGGCTTAGAATAAAGGTTTGCAATGGGCAAATGAAAACGGATGGTACCGCGTGACAACGCTCCGATTGGGTGTGGTCATGCGTTTTTTATTTTGGAGGAACTATGTCAACAATTGAACAACAGCTAGCAGAATTGAAACAATCAACGCTTGATGAGTTGCAAAAGATTCGTCATGAAAATGCCAAGGACTTGCAGGATTTGCGGGTCGCTGTTCTTGGGAAAAAAGGTTCTTTGACCGATTTGTTAAAAGGCTTGCGAGACCTGTCAAATGAGATGAAGCCGATTATTGGAAAGCAGGTGAATGAGGTTCGAGACCTATTGACGAAGGCTTTTGAAGAAAGAGCAGCATTGGTGGAAGCTGAAAAAATCAAGGCACAATTAGCGCAAGAGTCCATTGATGTGACCCTGCCAGGACGTGCAGTTAGGCAGGGGTACCGTCATATTTTGACTCAGACGAGTGAAGAAATTGAAGATATTTTCCTAGGCATGGGCTTCCAGATTGTCGATGGTTTTGAAGTAGAAAAAGATTACTATAACTTTGAGAGGATGAATCTGCCAAAGGATCATCCGGCTCGCGATATGCAAGATACCTTCTATATCACTGAAGACATCTTAATGCGAACCCACACTAGCCCCGTTCAGGCACGCACCATGGATCAACATGACTTTTCAAAAGGTGATCTCAAGATGATTTCTCCGGGGCGTGTTTTTCGCCGGGATACCGACGATGCGACCCACAGCCACCAGTTCCATCAGATTGAGGGTCTGGTTGTTGGGAAAAATATTTCCATGGGCGACTTGAAAGGTACGCTTGAGATGATTATCAAGAAAATGTTTGGAGAGGATCGGCAGATTCGTCTTCGACCATCCTATTTCCCATTTACAGAGCCTTCAGTTGAGGTTGATGTTTCCTGCTTCAAGTGTGGTGGTGATGGCTGCAATGTCTGCAAGAAAACTGGCTGGATTGAAATCCTAGGTGCAGGAATGGTACATCCTCATGTCCTTGAAATGAGTGGTATTGACCCGACTGAATACTCTGGATTTGCTTTTGGTCTTGGTCAGGAACGGATTGCTATGCTCCGTTATGGAATCAATGACATTCGTGGTTTCTATCAAGGTGATATTCGTTTTTCTGAGCAATTCAAATGAGGTGTCAGATGATTGTTGAAATTGAGAAAAAAGACCTTCCCTTGCTGAGGGAAATGGCTATGCAGACCTTTCGAGAAACCTTTGGAGAATGGATTAAGGAAGCGGATTTGGAGTATTTCTATACCCATGATTTAGCTCTTGAAACTTTGGAAAAAGAGTGGAGTCATCCAGAATCTGCCCATTATTTCGTTCTCTATGAGGGAGAGCCTGTTGGTTTTTTGAAGGTGAATTGGGGGCAGGCTCAGACTGAACACGAACTGGAATCTGCCTTTGAAATTCAACGCCTGTATGTCCTAAAATCCCATCAGGGCTATGGTCTGGGCAAGGCCTTGTTTGAATTTGCCTTACAAGAAGCTAAAAAAGCTGGCTTTACCTGGGCTTGGCTAGGAGTGTGGGAGAAGAATGTGAAGGCCCAACAATTTTATTTCAAGTATGGATTTGAACGCTTTGGTCAGCACGAATATGTAACAGGAGAAACAGTAGATATTGACTGGCTTTTGAAAAAGCAGCTAAGGGAAGAAAAATGAGGAAGTAACATGTTAGTAAGTTATCAATGGTTAAAAGAATTGGTGGATATTGATGTGCCGAGTAAAGACTTGGCTGAAAAAATGTCCACAACAGGGATCGAGGTAGAGGGAGTGACCACCGCTGCAACTGGTTTATCAAAACTTGTGGTAGGAGAGGTTCTCTCTTGCGAAGACGTACCAGATACGCATCTCCATGTCTGCCAAGTGGATGTGGGAGAAGGTACACCACGTCAAATCGTGTGTGGAGCACCGAATGTTCGTGCAGGAATCAAAGTTATAGTGGCACTTCCTGGCGCGCGTATCGCTGGTAATTACAAGATTAAAAAAGGGAAGATCCGTGGTTTGGAATCGCTCGGTATGATTTGCTCGCTCGGGGAGCTAGGGATTTCGGAGTCTGTTATTCCAAAGGAATTTGCAGACGGGATTCAGATTTTGCCAACAGAGGCAATCAATGGTGAGGAAGTGTTCCCTTATCTAGGCTTGGATGACGAGGTGATTGAATTATCGATTACACCAAATCGTGCGGATGCTCTTTCCATGCGTGGAGTGGCTCATGAAGTCGCAGCAATTTATGACAAGGCAGTTCAGTTTAGGGACTTTCCGCTTACTGAAGTGGAGAAAGCAGCTAGCGATGTGATTGAGGTGAAAATTGAGTCTCAGAAGGTTGCGACCTATCGAGCGCGTGTCATTGAAAACGTGACGATTGCCCCAAGTCCTCAGTGGTTGCAAAATCTTTTGATGAATGCTGGGATTCGTCCGATTAACAATGTAGTCGATGTGACCAACTACATCTTGCTGTATTTTGGACAACCAATGCATGCTTTTGATGTGGATAAATTTGAAGCCAGGACCATCGTGGCGCGTGATGCAAGAGACGGGGAAAGTCTAGTCACCTTGGATCAAGTGGAGCGTGAACTGGTAGCAGATGATATCGTCATCTCTGTTGCGGATAAGCCTGTAGCTCTCGGTGGTGTCATGGGTGGTGCAACGACCGAGATTGATATCAACTCTAAAAATATTGTCTTAGAAGTCGCTCTTTTTGATGGAAAATCAATCCGCAAGACTTCTAATCGGTTGAATCTACGTTCAGAATCATCTTCTCGTTTTGAAAAAGGAATCAATGTGGAAGATATGACTGCGGCACTAGATGCAGCAGCGAGCATGATTGCAGCACTAGCAGGCGGTCAAGTGCTGGCAGGAGTGGTTTCTTCAGGAGACGTCAAGACCAGCCCGCTACCTGTTTCTGCTAGTCTGGACTATGTCAACCGTACTTTAGGAACTCAGCTTGCTTACAGTGACATTGCGGCGATTTTCCGTCGTCTGGGTATGGATACTACAGGAGATGAAGGGAATTTCACCGTTCAAGTTCCGTGTCGCCGCTGGGATATTCGCATTCCAGCAGACTTGCTCGAAGAAATTGCAAGGATTTATGGATATGATAATCTTCCGACCACTCTACCGAAAGCGGACGGAACAGTCGGCGAGCTGACGAGTAGCCAAAAACTCCGCCGTCACATTCGGACAGTGGCGGAAGGGGCAGGTCTGAGTGAAATAATAACCTATGCTCTGACAACTCCTAAAAAGGCAGTTGAATTTAACCTGACTCCAAGCACTTTGACAGAACTGATGTGGCCGATGACGGTGGATCGCTCTGTTCTGCGTCAAAATATGATTGCAGGCATGCTTGAAACCATCTCCTATAATGTAGCTCGTAAAAACAAGGATTTGGCCTTATATGAAATCGGAAAAGTCTTTGAACAGGTAGAGGATCCAAGTCAGGAATTGCCTCAGGAAGTAACGAAGTTTGCCTTTGCCTTGACAGGTCTAGTAGCAGAAAAAGACTTTCAAACGGCAGCAGTTCCCTTTGATTTTTTCCATGCGAAAGGCATATTAGAAGCCCTGTTTGCCAAGTACTCACTGGAAGTTGACTATGTGGCGACGCAAGACCTTCTCGCCCTTCATCCGGGTCGAGCTGCGCAGATTGAGCTAGATGGTCAGGTGATTGGTATTGTCGGACAGGTACACCCACAACTGGCAAAAGACTACGGCATCCCAGAAACCTATGTGGCAGAGGTGGATATAGATGCAATCGAGGCAGCATTGCAACCAGCTCAACCGTTTGCAGACATTTCAAAATTCCCAGCGGTCAGCCGTGATATTGCCCTCTTGGTCGCTCAAGAGACCCAGCACCAAGCTATTCTTGATGCGATTACATCGGCCAAGGTCAAACGCCTCACGAAGGTCAGTCTCTTTGATATTTACACTGGAAGCAACATTGAGGCAGGTAAAAAATCGATGGCCTATAACCTGACCTTCCAAAATCCGCAGGATAGTCTGACAGATGAAGAAGTGGCTAAATATATGGAGAAAATCTCTAGCGCCCTTAGTCAAATAGGTGCAGAAATTCGGTAGTAGGCTGCTACACTGCTTCAAACCGGAAATCCATCACATCCAAAACGAATGAATGGACATTAGTTTCCAACAGCTAAGTATCCTCATTCGTTTTTTTATTGGGAGAGTCTATAATTTGTAGTTGCTGGTATTTTTCTAAAATAGTACGGATACAACTCCCGCCTTTTGGGGCTTTTCCCTCATGTTTGAATCTCAACAATCCCGTTTTAGATAATAATATAGTACTTGTCTAGAATAGCACGAGGGTGGAGCCTATCTCAAAATGTTCACTTCGTTCGCTACTTATACTCAATAAAAATCAAAAGGATACGTTGTCAACTTGTCTCGGTGAGTGAAAAGCTCCAGTGGAGGTTTTCAGCCTGTTCCCTTGAAATAGGGTGGAACAGAGTTCTACCTTCGCCTGCGTCTCCTAGTCTACTTTTGATTTTTATTGAGTATTATGTTGTGCCTATCGAGTGATTCGTATAGCCAATTTGAAAATAGTTTAAGGTTTCTTTAATGAAACTTTCAGTTTTCTTTCAAGTTTTTCCGTTAGACTATTACTATCGATGAGAAAGGAAGTAGCAGATGAAAACAAGAATGATCCAAAAACAGTTTAAGCGCAGGGAATCTAAGTACATTGTAGACAAGAAGGTGCTGGTTCAACTAGAAAAAGACTTGAAAGAGTATATGGTTGCAGATGAGTATGCGACATCTACCATTACCAATATCTATTTTGACAATCATGATTTTGAGATGATTCAAGATGCCATTGATAAGAAATATGGTCGGGAAAAGGTGAGAATGAGGGTCTATGATGCCAAACCAAGCGAGACGAGTCAGGCTTTTTTAGAAATCAAGAAAAAAGAAAATAAAATTGGCTTCAAGTACCGCCTGACCTCAACTCCACTAGCAGTCATGAATTACGTGGAAAATGGCTGGACTGATCAGATGATTGCTGATGAGAAAGTTGGCTTGGAGTTAGCCGCCTTGCGGAAGCGCTACGGGACAATCGCCCCCAAAATGTATATCTATTATGATCGGATTTCTTTCAAGGGAAAAGAGGATAGGAAGGTACGCGTGACAATCGATCAAAATCTCCTCTATCGTGATGAGCATGTTGGGATAAATAAGGGGAAATTTGGGAAGCATTTACTTGAACCCGACAAGGTCATCATGGAAATCAAGGTGCCAGAGGAGCAACCAGCGTGGCTCATCGCCCTACTGGAAAAATACCAAATTGAAAAATGCTCTTTTTCTAAATACGGTAATGCCTATCGCCTAGCTCAAGCAAGTAGAGGAGGTGATTGCCATGTTGACGCAGCTATTTAGTAGTGTTTTTACGAGCAGTACAGTCAACGTCTCCATTTGGCAATTAGGACTGTGCTTTGCTGTCAGTTTGCTCTTGGGGTTGCTGCTAGCGGGGATTTACAAGTATAAGGCTAGCTATACCAAGGAGTTTGTTGTCACTCTGACCCTGCTTCCCAGTCTCATTGCGGTGATCATCTTTTTGACCAATGGAAGTTTAGGGACAAGTGTGGCAGTAGCGGGGACCTTTAGCCTCGTTCGCTTTCGCTCAGCTGCGGGTAGTTCAAAAGAACTCTTGGCAGTCTTTATGGCGACTGCCATAGGACTTGCGACAGGGATGGGGCATCTGGCCCTTGCAATAGCTGTCACCCTTATTTTAGGAGGAGTCATCTTGTTATTGGAACAGACCCGCTTTGTTCAAGTGAGTCAACATCAGCGCTACCTTTTAATTGGTATTGCAAAAGATTTTGATTACCAAGATTTCTTTGAACGCCAACTTGGCAAGACTTGTCAGCAGGCGGACTTGTTATCTGTCCAATATAAATCCAAGAAAAATCTCTTGGTCTTGGAATACCAGGTATTGCTGGACAGCACTGTCACCGACAAGGAATTGATGGACCGTTTACTGGTCGCAGGTCCCGTCTCGGTCAATCTTCATCGGCAAGTCCCTAAGAAAAAATATTTATAGTCATCACCTTCTACATCCTCCAGTTGGTTCTGGGGGATTTTTTGATTTTTATCGAGTATTAGGTTGCCCAAATTTGTAGACTAGGTAAAGGATTTCTGTATTTTGTCTGTGCTTTGTAGCAACAAACGATAGATAAAGTACAGATTTTGCGAGAATGTTCGTCATTTTTGTTTAATAAAACGATAAAATAAAAAAACGGTCGTTGAATGTAGGATTTTTGAAAAAATAATCTAAAAAACAATCGTGTTTTTGAGATGCCTAGGTATTTTGGCTAGGTTTGTCACCCCAGTATTTTTTATATATAATGGTGGTAAGAATCGGATTAGACCAGTTATGCTGAGTAAGTAGAAAGGTAACCTTATATGAAAAAACAATTATATGTAGCAGCAACAGCGGCGACCTTAGCATCGCTAGCCCCTCATCTTGTGCAGGCTGAGCAAGTAGTGCCAAGTGCAGATGTTCAGCTTGAAGATAGTTTAGGTGTCAACAAGGTCTTAGCAGGTGCTGTAGATAGTCAGCTCAATCGTTCTGCGCATGTTGTATCTCCGAGCATTCCGACGGTTCAACCTCTTGGTCAAGTCTCACCAGCAGATCAGGGAGCAGAGAATAAAGTTCAAGAAGAGCAGGCACAACTAGAGGCAGCAAAAAAACAAGCGATTGCAGCAGTTTCCCAAATGCAGGATTTGCCAAGCTCCTTGAAAAATACCTATCTGGCTAAGCTACAACAGGCGACTACTCTCCAAGAGATTGAGGCAGTCAAGCAAGAAGTGGCGCAATATGTAGCCCAACGTCAGCAACTGGAGGCCAAAAAAGCAGCTGCTAAAGAGACTCTGACTAAGAAAGAGTACCTGTTTCCAGGTCAGCGTTCGGACTATCTAGCTCGACTAGAGCAGTTAGGGACGGAGGCAGAGATTGACGGCTTGCTAGCAGAAGCAGACCAGATGTCTACAGCAAACAAAGCGATTTTTCAAAAGAGAGATGCCATTGACAAAGGGATTGATCAGTTGCGCTATCTGAGTCAGGAGCAAAAAGCAGATTTTAAAGGGCCATTAGAAGCATTACAGTCTGATAAAGAGCTGGATGCTATCTTCCTTGCAGCTAAAAAAGCCAATATCCAAGCCTTGAAGGACAGGGAAAAAGAGGCCCTTACAAAGGCAAAAGCGATTTTGAAGGGAATTAAGCAGTTGCCGGAAGTGACGGATGAAAGTCTATACAAGGGGCAGATGGAAGTTTGGCAGGCAGTGGGAAGTTATTTAGATGGCTATCTACACGTTTTTGACAGTTTGAATCCCGAAACAGATGCTCATCTGACGAATCAGGAGCTGAAGGGTCGTTTAGTACGTCTATATGATGCTCTTCAGTATGGAGAAATGGAATACATTGCTCGTGATTTGGAACAGAAGCGTAAGCAATATCCAGACAATCAGGAACTAAGGAATTTGCTTAGAGACATGTTCTATGACTCTTATGCTTCTGTGGCAACAGGTAGTAGGGATGCTTCGTTTGTAGGGTTTATCAATAGGGATATTTATCCGCGTCAGAAGAGATTCAATGAATTGTATCGCATTCTATCAGGTACACCGCTGATACCACTGACGCCTGCTCAGCCGATTCCTAAAAAAGAGGAACCTGCTCCATCAGACAAGCCTAAGATAACAGCTCGCCTAGAAACGCGGGAGGAGCAACTTGATTTTCAGACCATCACTCGGGAAAATCCTAACTTGCCAAAGGGTGAGAAACGAGTCATCACAAAAGGTGAGAAGGGTGTGCGTACTATCGTTGAAGAGGTACAAGTAAGAGGGAATGACATCTTATCACGTAAGGTAATTTCAGATGTGGTGACAAAACCTGCTATTGATGAAGTAGTGGAGATTGGCACCAAAGAAGCCGACGAGAAAATGATGGACACACCAACTCCGCCAAACAAGGATGAAGAGTCTGTCCCACAACAGAATGAACCAAGCGCTGAATTGGTAAAACCAGGACAGAATCAGAATAAGGACAGACGGATCTTGCCAAGGACCAACGACACTCCAAGTATCCTATCTGCTGTTGGTATTGCCCTAGTCAGTCTGACAGGTCTATTCATCAAAAAACGTAAAAAATAATCTACCAAAGGATAGGGAAGGGATGAGACAGAAGCTCATCCCTTTTTGGGAGAGTATTTTCTTTGAGTATAAAAACTCAAGAATCCCGTCCTAGATAGTAAATAAGTTATGTTTAAAGAGGATGAAAACATAGATAAATGATAGATGACCGATAGAGAAAGAAGATAGACGTTTGCTATACTGAAACTAAGATATGTATAGTTGGTTTGTAAAAGGAGTGAGCCAGCAGCAACTTAAAAAAATCTTATTGGTAAAGGAGAATCTATGAATTCGTTTACCCGTGCAGTCTTGTACCTGAAGCGACATCCTATTAAAAGTGTTATTTTGACAGGATTATTCGTCTGTATCAGTCTGGCTCTGGGGGTATTGATAGCACTGAATACCACTCTTGAAGGGGATATAAAGCGCCTATCAGACCAGCAAGATAAGCAGTTCTTACTGACAAAGATTGAGGAAGGTTTAGCCTCCCTTCCAACTTCTAGTCGACTAGACTTGGAGAAGGTGATGTCTGAACATCAGCTCCTCACTCGTTCCTTGGTTTCAGAAGAAGTGGCGATTGCAATAGATCAGTCTGAAAATAGCCGTTCCTATAGTTTGGTTAATTACGATTTTTTTGAAAAAAGTCAGGTATTTGAGGAGCAATTTGTGCTGGAGACAGGGTCCTATCTGACTGTTGCTGCCGGGCAGGCTCTGGTAAGCCGGGCAGTTGCGGATAAGTATGAGCTATCAGTAGGAGATACCATCACTGTTCGATCCAAAAATGGACAGGAGCTTGGAGTGGAGGTAGTGGGTATTTTTAGAGCAAAGCAGCATCCTTTTGCCATCAAGGAGAGTGATGCGTTTGAGAATAATCTCTTAACGACCACAGAAACGATCGAGCGCGTCAACCCTAATGTCGGCTATCACACCGTGATGGTGGATGCCGAGTCAAAGACGATGGCGCTCCAGTCTCAGATGGCTTTTCAGACAGATGAAGTGCTGTACCAAACCTATCAGATAAAACCGAATTCGATGATCCAAGCCCAGCTTAAAACATTAAAAAATCAGCAACAATTCTTAAAAATGGTCATTGGAGGTATCCTTATCTTGAGCCATCTTATCCTCCTTTGTTTCCTCCACCTATGGATGAAAGGACGACAGCTAGAAATCGGTATTTTACAATCTCTTGGCAACAGTCGTTTGGAGATTGTACTCCAGTATGTTAT
Organism: Streptococcus azizii; assembly: GCF_001984715.1. Classification (GTDB taxonomy): domain Bacteria; phylum Bacillota; class Bacilli; order Lactobacillales; family Streptococcaceae; genus Streptococcus; species Streptococcus azizii. The sequence continues at coordinate 26,222 of NZ_MSPR01000008.1, read as the reverse complement.
TGAGGTGCTACTTCTAGCCCTTCTCACCTCGGTGCTAGGCCTCTTCGTGGTAAGTGTCGTGCTTGCTCCTCTGAGGGGGAGTTTGATGCAGGATATACTCAAGACTACCTATGAGAATGTAGATAATGGTGAATTTTTACCGGCAGTATTCTCCGCCAATTCCTATCAGCTCAAAGAGCTATTGAGGCATCCTGTCGGGATAACAGTATTGGATAGTCTCGTTATAATAGCTAGTGTGCTTGTTTTATCAGTTGGTGCGGTATTGATTTCTTGCTTTGCTCTACTGAAATATTCACCCAAAAAAATCTTTTCCATGATGTCATAGAAACAACAGAAAAAGGAGGGAACATGTCATTTATCGTTCGTGCAATCTATTATGTAAGACGCAAAATAGCTAAAAATTTCGTCACTTTTTTCCTCTTTGCATCAGTTGCTAGTTTTTTAGTGGCGGTACTAGCCTTATCAACTTCTATGGCAAAGGGGGTCGTTGAGAAAGACAATATCGCCCAAACTGTGACCTTATCCGCTAGCTATTTCCTGGTTGGAGATGGCTATGGTTCGGGAGAATTGTCTGAAAAGGCAGTGCAAGAAATTGGAAATTATCCAGAAGTAGAGGGGTATATATCGTCTGTATCTTCTTTTTCTAATTTACAAGACGCAAAACCTGTTCCGATTGGAACGGCTGAGGGTGACTACCGAAAACCTGTAATTGAAACGACTGTCAATGTCGAAGGAATCTCAGATAGTCAAAAAGATAACCGTTTTGCAACGGGGATGTTGACCCTAAAGAGTGGTCGTCATCTTCATAAAGGAGAGCGGTACAAGGTTGTCGTCCATGAAGATTTTGCCACCCACAATCAACTAAAGGTCGGAGACTATGTAACCTTGGGGCGAGATCCCTTACGCTATATCGGCCAGGATAAGATGTCGATTTCTGCAGAGATTGTGGGGATCTTTTAAGGGAAAACCTTCAATCGTCCGAACTATAGTGATGAGTTAATATCCAATACCTTGCTGTCAGATACTTCTTTGGCGAGTGATTTATATGGTTATAAGAAGGTGAAAACCTCTATAGTGAAGTCACCTATACCTTGAAAAAATCTGTCGATACCAAGGCGTTTATCACAAAAATCAAGCAGAGTGTTTCGAGCGTCAACTGGCAGAAATATCAGCTAACAGAGCAAAATCCAGCCCTCCAGTCCTATAATCGGAGCATTCACCTGCTACAAAAAACGGTCAAACGCTTGGTGATTGTGACCATTGTGATGAGTGCGGTGTTGTTTGTGCTTCTTTTAGTCTTTGCCATTCATGGGCGCCAGAAAGAAAGTGGTCTGCTCTTAGATCTAGGTAAGTCCAAACTGAGTATCCTTGCCCAATACATGGTTGAACATACCATCTTATTAGTACCTGCCATCGCTGTAGCCAGCTTCATTGGCCAGAGATTGGGACAATTTTTTGCGAATCAGACGGTGGATTCTGTCGCAAAAACAGTCTGTGGCGATATTTTGAAGCAGCTAGGTGGCTATAGTCTGGGAGCAGATATCCAGCCAGACCTGATTATGCAAACGGTCAAACAGTTCCAAGCAACAGTGACGACAACAGATTTGGTGAACATGTTGACCATTTGTATAGGTTTGATGCTCATCGATATTATCATTACTAGCTTACCGATGCTATTGTTAAAACCAAAAGATATGTTAAATAAGATTTCATAAGGAGGGACGGAATGCTAGTCATAAAAGATTTATCCTACACCTACGCTGGTATGAGCCGACAGCAGATTTTTCAGAATTTGAATTATCAGTTTGAAGAAGGAAGGTTTTATTCCATTGTCGGGCATTCAGGTGCAGGAAAGACCACCTTATTGTCTCTTTTAGCAGGCTTAGATCAGCCGACTTCTGGTCAACTCTTATTCAACGGTAAGGATGTGAGGGAGATTGGCTATCAGACTTATCGTAGGAAACATGTCTCTCTCGTCTTTCAAAATTATAACCTTCTGGATTATTTAACTCCTCTAGAGAATATCCGTCTGGTCAATCCAAAGGCAGATTCTAAGGTCTTACTTGATCTGGGGTTATCTCAGGAGCAGATTCATCGCAATATTCTGCAACTATCGGGTGGGCAACAGCAGCGTGTAGCCATTGCTCGTTCCTTGGTATCGGGAGCTAGTATCATGTTGCTAGATGAGCCGACTGGTAATTTGGATGAAGAGATTGCGATAGAGATTGTAGTGCATTTGAAAACGATTGCTCACAGGGATAAAAAATGTGTCATTATGGTAACCCATAGCAAGCACTTGGGCAGCATGGCAGACATTCAGCTAACACTTAGAAATGGTCAATTTCGTTCGTGAGGAGACGGAAACTAGGAAGCTAAAAGAGGAGCAGATGCTGCTGATGGTAGAGTAGCCGTCCTTGTTTTGAGGGAGTTATACTCTTTAAAAATCAAAAGGATACTTCGTCAACTTGCCTTGGTGAACGCTAGTTCTACCTTCGGCTTCGATTATAAGGAAATTAGCGGTGCTAATCTCATTTCCAACCTTTCACAATTCTTAATTGTGAAAGCTAGTCTACTTTTGATTTTTATTGAGTATTAGTATTGAATTGCTTTCATAAGGAAGTCCTGTATCTGTACTTTATCTGTTTTTTTGGCAATTCGGCAAAACTTCCCTTGAACTGGTGTATAATAAAGAGGGAAGTTTTTAAAATAGACACTAGATAGGAAAAGGAGAAGATAATGTCTAAGATTTTAGTAGTCGAAGATGATGTGACTATCAACCAGGTGATTTGTGAATTTTTGAGGGAGCATGACTACCAAGTAATCTCTGTGATGGATGGAGGAGAGGCTTTGGAGTGCTTTGAAAAAGAGAATTTTGATCTAGTCATTTTAGACATCATGCTTCCGACTGTCAGTGGCCTTGATGTCTTAAAGGAAATTCGCAAAAGTTCTCAAGTTCCAGTCATGATGTTAACAGCCTTGGATGATGAATATACCCAATTAGTGAGTTTTAACCACTCGATTAGTGATTATGTGACCAAGCCTTTTTCACCTCTGATCCTCATCAAACGAATTGAAAACATCTTGCGTCGTTCGGTTACCTATTCTGAGATTGTGATAGATGAGCTGCGCGTGTCTCTAGAAGATCGTACGGTCTATTGGAAAGGGCAAAAAATGTCGCCCACAAAGACTGAATATGAGTTGCTGGAAACCCTTGCAAAACGTAAATACCATCTCGTTACACGTGATCAACTCATGGATGTCATTTGGGGCTATAGTGAGCTGGATACGCGTGTCTTGGACAATCATATTAAAAATATCCGTAAGAAAATACCAGGGATTCCTCTGATCACTATTACCGGAATGGGCTATCAGCTAGGGAGAGAGCCAGAGTGAAGATTGCAAAAAGACATTTTCTCTGGACCAGTAGCTTGATTTTTCTGATTGTGACAGCTCTTTTGACCACCTTGTATTTCGTGATGCCGCTCTATTATCAATCGGTCAAAGTTTCCGAGTTGAAAGAGGAGTTTAACTATGTCTCAAGCAGTATTCAGGGCAAATCAATTTCTGACATTGAAAAACTTTTGGAGCGTTTTGATAAAAAGAATGGACGGATGTGGTTCAGTTTATCGGACAAGGAAGGGATGATTTATTATCCTCGAGTGGAGGGGCTTCAGTCGGATATAAAATTAGAAGTTAAACCCTTTATATCAGAAAATGTGGAGTTCGAGAAGTTACACGAGACAATTCAAGATAAGGAAGGGAAAATCTATAGCCTAGAGGGGGAGTATTCGTTACAGCCCGTCTCTGATGCAAGCCAGATATTGCTCCGTTTGTCGCCATATTTTCTCATCTTTTTTCTGTGTCTAGGGACTGCTGTATCCTATGTCTATAGCCGAGTTTCGACCAAGCGGCTCAAGCAGATTTCTGAGACAACCCGAAAGATGGTTAGTCTATCCCCAGATGTGACTTGTCAGGTAGAGGGGTACGATGAAATTGCCGATCTCGCGCAAGATGTCAATACGCTCTATGCCAGTCTCTTACGCAATATGGAAAGCCTGCGTCTTGAAAACGAGAAGGTAGCAGAGAGTGAGCGGAGTAAGGCTGAGTTTCTGCGAATGACGTCCCATGAATTAAAAACCCCTATCGCAGGGATGATGGGGATTATCGATGGCATGATTTATGGGGTTGGTGATTTTAAAGACAAAGAGAAGTATCTAAAGAAGTGTCGAGACATTTTAGAACAACAGTCACAGCTGGTTCAGTCGATTTTATCTATCTCTAAATTGGAGATAGAGACCATAGAAAACAAGCCCCAGCCTTTCTCCCTGTCTGATACATTGCAGGAGGAAATCGAATTTTACCAGACTCTGGCTGAGGTGCAAGGCTACCACTTCACTGTCCAATTAGCCCCCTTAGAGATTGAAGGAAACAAGACCTACCTCCTCAAGGTTATTAAAAATATCCTAGATAATGCCTTTCATTACACACGTGCAGGGGGACAGATTGTTCTTCAATTAAAAGGGAGGCAACTCATCGTTAAAAATGAGGTTGAAAAAGTCCTGACCAAGGAGCAACTTGACAAGATTTTCCAACCATTTTATCGACCAGATTATAGTCACAGTCGTAAGGATGGAGGCACTGGATTAGGACTCTTTATCGTCCAACAAATTTTAGAGCAACATCAGTTGAGCTACCAGTTTGAAGCGATTGAGGATAGGTGGATGCAGTTCAGTATTTTCTTTTGATCGTCAACCAACATGATTGGTCTATGCCGCCGGAGGATGTTGATGCTAGGAGAGTGGCACAGGACATGAATCAAGGGTGGACGTCATGTGGTAGGAAATAAGGATACACATTTCCTAGATAATCGCACACTCTTTAAAATGTGTCAACAAAAGGTGTAGAAAATGCTTTCTATACCTTTTGTTTTAGGGCAAGGTTTTATTGAGTATGAGGAAAGAAGCGTCTCAAAATAAATATGGGAAAGAAAATAAATTTTTCCTCAGACTCCTCTCAGAAAAACTGCCTGACCGACCCCCATCTTATACTCAATAAAAATCAAAAGTAGACTAAGATACAAAGGGCGTTTGACACGAGTTCCACTCGTTCTATTTCCAACCTTCAACAGTCTATTCCCAGACTGTTGAAGCGAACCAAGCGAGTTTTAAAAGCTATTTCCCGCCCTAGTGGTATTCCAGACAATCACTGTGTTGCTGTCTGGAACGGGAGTTTTGAGACTGAGACCCCAAAATGAGGGATGACATTTCAAAGGAACTTGCTGCTGTCCGTACGATTTAAGGGAAATCTCGAAAAATATAAAATGTAAGACTAGGCTATGCAAGGTTCGTAAAAGCTCGAAGGAACGGAAGGCAGCTATAGCTATAAGACGAATTGGTTTTATTGAATATGGTTCAGTATGAATGAGGTGTATATGAAGAAACAATCCAGATTTATTGCCCTAGGAGTTGTGATGTTGGGTGCAGTCATGCGTGTGCCAATTACTGCCATTCCTCCTATCCTAACAGATATTGCAAATAGCTTTGGGGTGCCAGTGAGCGATTTGGGTATTCTGACCTCCATCCCCTTGCTGATGTTTGCGCTTTGCTCTTCCCTAGCCCCTAAACTGGCGAGGAGGATTGGCATGGAGCGCTTGATGGGGATCGTTTTGTTGGTCATGGCTTTGGGGTCAATCTTGCGAGTCCTCAATCTGCCCTCTTTATATTTGGGTACTATCTTGGTTGGTGCTACCATTGCGGTCATCAATGTTCTGTTACCGAGTATTGTTGCGGCAAATTTTCCACGGAAAATCGGTCTGTATACTACCCTTTATATTACGGTGATGGGGCTTACTTCAACGCTTGCCTCCATGGTGGCTGTTCCAGTGGTATCTGCTAGTTCCTGGCAATTTTTCACCATCTTGGTGACAGGTCTGGTGGGTCTAGCCTTTGTTTGCTGGTTGCCCAATATGAAAGAGCATCATCAAGAAGAACTAATCTTGACGACTACAAGTCAATCGCTGTGGAAGAACAGGGCAGCGGTTATTTTTCTCATCTTTAGTGGCCTTCAGTCCCTGCTTTTTTATACGGAACTGACATGGCTTCCGACTATGGCGCAAACGGCAGGATTAGAACAAGCACAGGCAGGATTTTTAGCAGGAATTTTTAGTTTGGTCAGCATTCCTGTGTCAATGATAATTCCTGGCATTGTATCCCGTTTAAAGAAAGAGCAGCGGGCAATCATGATGATTGGCCTATCGAGTTTAACAGTGATGGGCTTGGTGTTCATCTTGTTTGCTCCAGCTAGTTTTATGGTCTGGCTTATCATTCACCTTCTATTGGGAGTATCGGTCAGCTCGCTCTTTCCATACATGATGTTATCGCTGTCACTCAAAACCAGTAATAGTCAGGCAACAGCGCGTCTATCGGGCATGGTACAGACAGGAGGTTATCTCATCGCAGCTGTAGGACCTCTTGTCTTGGGCTACAGCTACTCTATTGTGGCTTCCTGGGTTCCGCTAGTGATTAGCTTACTTCTTGTAACCCTAGTGATGATGGTGACCATTTTCTTCATTGAAAAAGAAGATCTTATCGTGTGAGGCCTGTTTTGTTGGCTATTTGACGAGGGTATGTCCCCAGGATGGCTTCTTGTTTCCGAATCTGTCTATAGAAAAATCATTGTAATAATTATGTTTGGCAAGTGGGGGCGGTTAGCAAGTGCTGAGGTCCTTGTCTTTTTTGTGGCGTCATAGAATGGTGAGCCGCCAGGGAGATAATCCGTTTTCCACTTTTAGATCTATGAAAAAAATACCCTGTTGGGTATCATTTGCTATTCTATTTTTAAGCTCATGAAAAAATGCTCCACTGGAGCATTTTTTTAACGTGCGACGCGACGGCGTGCTGCTTTTTTGCGATTTTCTTCAATGAAGGCTTCTTTTTTTTCTTCAGGTTCGATAATTGTTTTATGAATGGTAAAAATTGCACCTGCAGCAAGAGCAACTGTGCTAGCAACTCCTGTCAAGAAACCTTTTCCAAAACCTTTAGCCATAGTTGTTTCTCCTTTACTTGTGTTATAATAGATTGTAGCGAAAAAACAAAAAATTTTCAAGGAAAAAGATGAAAACAAAGATAATAGTAGTAGTAGGGCCGACCGCAGTGGGGAAAACAGCCCTAGGAATCGAACTGGCCAGACGGTATGACGGTGAGATTATCAGTGGTGATAGCCAGCAGGTTTACAGGCAGTTAGATATTGGAACAGCTAAGGCAAGCAAGGAAGAGCAAGAACTTGCTGTCCATCACTTGATTGACGTACGCGATGTGAATGAGGGCTACTCTGCCTTTGACTTTGTCTCAGAAGCAGGCAAGTGGATCGAAGAGATAGCTAGTAGGGGAAAAGTGCCGATTATCGTAGGAGGTACAGGCCTTTATATCCAGAGCCTGCTGGAGGGCTACCATCTAGGTGGTCCGGTGGCCCATGAAGAGATTCTTGCCTACCGTCAGACGCTAGATAATCTACCTGATGAGGTCTTATTTGAGAAAATAGCAGAGCTGGGCATTGAGATTTCACAGATGAATCGCCGGCGTGCGATGAGGCAGTTGGAGCTAGCACATTTTAACCAAGACTTAGAAAATCAAGAACCGCCTTACGACTTCCTATTGCTGGGACTCTCAGATGATCGCCCTACCTTATATGAACGGATCAACCAACGGGTAGATCAGATGCTAGAAGCTGGTCTACTTGCCGAGGCGAGGTGGCTCTATGAAACCTATCCAAGCTCTCAGGCTAGTTTGGGGATTGGCTACAAGGAGTTCTTCCCCTACTTTGCAGGACAAGTCAGTCTAAAAGAAGCCGTTGATAAGGTCAAGCAGCATACCCGTCGCTTCGCTAAACGCCAACTAACTTGGTTTCATAACCGTATGCAGGTGGATTTTGTTCGGTTATCTGACGTGGGGGTGAGGGATACGATTGACCGACGAGTAGGAGAATTTTTAGGGGAGAATCATGATTGAAACGCGAAAGGAAGCAGAGAGCGTCTTGCTGATAGGGGTGGAATTACAGCAGACGGAGAACTTTGCTATGTCAATGGAAGAGCTGGCTAACCTTGTCAAGACAGCTGGGGCAGTGGTCAAGGGAACTTACACCCAGAAACGGGAAAAGTATGACAGCAGGACCTTTGTTGGCTCGGGGAAATTAGAAGAAATCAAGCGGATGGTCGAAGCTGACGCCATTGATACAGTTGTTGTCAACAATCGCTTGACCACGCGCCAGAATGTGAATTTAGAAGAAGTACTGGGAATCAAGGTCATTGACCGGATGCAGTTAATTTTAGATATCTTCGCCATGCGAGCCAGAAGTCATGAGGGGAAATTGCAGGTGCATTTGGCACAGTTGAAATACATGTTGCCACGCTTGATAGGGCAAGGAGTCATGCTCAGCCGTCAGGCGGGTGGAATTGGGTCTCGTGGACCAGGAGAGAGCCAACTGGAACTCAATCGTAGGAGTATCCGCAAGCAAATTACAGACATTGAACGTCAGCTAAAAGTTGTGGAAAAAAATCGCGCCCGAGTAAGGGAGCGTAGGCTCCAATCAGGTATTTTTAAAATTGGACTAATCGGCTATACCAATGCAGGCAAGTCTACTATCATGAATGCCTTGACCGATAAGCATCAGTATGAGGCCGATGAACTATTTGCGACCTTGGATGCGACAACCAAGCAGGTTCAATTATCAGATACCTTTCAGGCAACGGTGACCGATACAGTCGGATTTATTCAGGATTTACCGACAGAGTTCATTTCAGCTTTTAAGTCCACCTTAGAGGAGTCCATGAATGTCGACTTGTTACTCCATGTCATCGATGCCTCAGATCCCCATCATGCAGAGCAAGAAGAGGTCGTCTTGACGATTTTGCAAGACTTGGACATGCTGGACATTCCACGTCTAGCCCTTTATAATAAATTGGACAAGACAGATGATGGGTTTACACCGAGTCAATTTCCCCATGTCATGCTATCGGCTAAGGATAAAAAGGCCAAATCCCACATTCAGATGATGATCATCGCCAAGATAAAAACCATGTTTGAACCCTTTGAGATTCGTGTTCCCCTGAAAGATAGCTATCAGCTTCATGATCTTGGACGGGTATCTTTGATTGACAGCCGTTCCTATGAAGGGGATTGTGAAATCATCAAGGGCTATATTGCCAAGGAGTATAAGTGGAAATTAGAGGAGTTTCAAAATGGACTATATTGACTTAGCTTTACAGTATGGTGGTTTTACCAGTCTTGATAAGGCCTACCTAACCCACCAGTTACAAGGCTTGACGGATGACCAAAAGCTGGCCTTTATCACACCACCCCCCTCTGTCATCAATGCTTATTTTTCCGAACTCTATCAAAAGAGAAGCCCGCAGGATGCGACAAATTATTATATTCACTTATCCAAGCACCTCAATTTATTCATGGAACATCCCTCCTTTGTAGAAGAAAAGCCCTTCGTCCGTCTGAATTTGTCTGGTAGAGCCTTTGGTTTTGCCTATCAGAACGACAAGGAGTTGGCCTGCGTGTTTGCAGAGCAAGAGGAAGCAAAGACACCTGCTCTACTCTTTGAGGTTGCGCAAATCTTTCCCCACTATAAGGTTTTTGTCCAAGATGAAGGGGTGTATATGCAACCCCTAGCAATAGAGGAGGAAGGTTTTGAAGAGCTTGAAAGTGACTACCTATTAACAGAGCTTGCCAAAAGTGAGAATTGGGTACGGATTTCAGGCTTGAATCAAGAAGAGGTTATAGAGGCAGCAAGTCATTATCAAGGGCAAGCCTACTATGCTTGGTCGGGGCGGACAGCCATTATCTATATTCAGCAAGAAAAGGAATAATATGTATATTCAATTTTTAGGAACGGGAGCGGGGCAACCCTCCAAATCACGTAATGTATCTAGTTTGGCCCTAAAGTTACTAGATGAAATCAACGAAGTCTGGCTATTTGATTGTGGGGAGGGGACGCAGAATCGCATTTTAGAGACTAACATCCGTCCCCGTAAGGTCAGCAAGATTTTTATCACCCATTTACATGGCGACCATATCTTTGGTCTACCAGGTTTTCTATCCAGCCGTTCATTTCAGGGAAATGAAGACCAAACCGATATTGATATATATGGTCCGACAGGCATTCGCCAGTTTGTCTTGACCAGTTTGAAGGTATCGGGTTCTCGTCTGCCTTATCGTATTCATTTTCATGAGTTTGAAGTAGGTCAGGTTGATAAGGTGCTGGAGACAGATAAATTTATGGTATTTGCAGATCAATTAGACCATACAATCCCCTGTGTCGGCTACCGTGTCATGCAAAAAGACTTGGAAGGGCAACTTGATGCAGAGGCCCTCCGTGCAGCTGGGGTACCATTTGGTCCTCTCTTCGGGCAGATAAAAAATGGTAAAAATGTAGTGTTGGAGGATGGGACAGAAATTATTGCAAGTGACTATGTTTCAGAGCCTCGTCCAGGAAAAATTGTGACGATTTTAGGGGACACACGGAAGTGCCATGCCAGTGTGCGCCTTGGGGTCAATGCAGATGTACTGGTGCATGAAGCAACCTATGGAAAAGGGGACGAGGTCCTTGCTCGTAAGCACGGACACTCGACCAATATGGAGGCAGCTTTAGTTGCAAAAGATGCAGGGGCCAAGCGCCTGTTGCTCAACCATATTAGCCCGCGCTTTTTGTCCAAGGACATCAGCCAGCTTCGGAGAGATGCAGGGAGTATTTTTGAACAGGTGCATGTTGTCAAAGATCTAGAAGAGGTCGAAGTGTGAGAAACATTCTGATAACAGGGGCTTCTGGTGGTTTGGTTCGAGAAATGGTTCCACTTTTGACAGATGATTTTCTGATTTTATTGGGGCGGGATAAGGAGAAGTTAGAGCAACTCTATGCTCGTCATGCCAATAAGTTGGTCTTTGAGACAGACATTCAAGATGAAGCCGCCCTAAGAGAATTATTGAGTCAGCTAGAGCAGCGCATAGGTACGATTGATATTTTGGTTAATAATGCGGGCTACGGCCGTTTTGCAGACTTTAGCGATTTTTCTAGCCAAGAAGTGCGGCAGATGTTTGAAATCAACACCCTTGCCCTGATGACCCTCTCACGCTTGGTGGGAGAGCAGATGAAGAAGGAGCAAAAGGGTCAGATTATCAATATTGTCAGTATGGCTGGCTTGATTGCTTCTAGCAAGTCCTCGGTTTACTCAGCGACAAAGTTTGCAGCGATTGGTTTTTCAAATGCTCTGCGCCTGGAGCTAGCCCCATCAAATGTCGTGGTAACGACCGTCAACCCAGGACCGATTGCGACAGCCTTCTTTAATCAGGCAGACCCAGACGGTACCTACTTAGCGTCTGTCAAGCCCTTTTTATTACAGCCGAATATAGTGGCTCGTAAGATTGTGAAGGTGATGGGGACTAGAAGGCGAGAACTGAACCTACCTTGGACCTTAGCAGTGGCTCATAAGTGCTATACCCTATTTCCACGATTAGCAGATTTTCTTGCTCGGACTGTTTTCAATTACAAATAACCGCTAGACGCCCCAGTGGTCACCTAGGCAGCTGTTGCGGCTTTAGCTGATTACAGCTGAGATTGAAACAGTTCAGTGAACTGTTTCAACTGGTCACCAAGAAATCAGAAAGTGACCACAGGAGGACGGGGAACTGTTTCAACTGGTCACCTAGAAATCAGAAAGTGGCCACAGAAGCCCGAGCCTAAAGACTAAGAAGCGAATCTAGTCAGGGAAGTAAGATAATTCTATAGATTATTTAGTAATTGAAGATAAGAAATAGGCCGAAAACCTCCACTGGAGCTTTTCGCTCGTCGTATTTCCTATTTTCGCTTTGAGTTTTTAACGGGCTTTGTATCTTATGGAATTGAGTTCGGACTAAAAATGTGAGAAAAAAGATGAATTGGCTTGATGACCTGAGTCATCTGCTCCAATTCCCTATTTTTCTTTACATTTTCTTAACGTCCTCACATCTTAACTGAACACGGGCTACGAGCTGTGCAAAAAAGATAGGTTTCCTAGAGTCTCTGGACTCTTCGTCAACCTCCTATTTTTGCTTTGCTCGCTTCAACAGTCTAGGGATAGACTGTTGAAGGTGGGAAATAAAACGAGTGAAACTCGTGTCAAACAGTCTAGGGATAGACTGTTGAAGGTGGGAAATAAAACGAGTGAAACTCGTGTCAAACAGTCTAGGGATAGACTGTTGAAGGTTGGAAATAAAACGAGCGAAACTCGTGTCAAACAGTCTAGGGATAGATTGTTGAAGGTTGGAAATAAAACGAGTGAAACTCGTGTCAAACAGTCTAGGGATAGACTGTTGAAGGTTGGAAATAAAACGAGTGCAACTCGTGTCAAACAGTCTAGGGATAGACTGTTGAAGGTTGGAAATAAAACGAGTGCAACTCGTGTCAAACAGTCTAGGGATAGACTGTTGAAGGTTGGAAATAAAACGAGTGCAACTCGTGTCAAACAGTCTAGGGATAGACTGTTGAAGGTTGGAAATAAAACGAGTGCAACTCGTGTCAAACAGTCTAGGGATAGACTGTTGAAGGTTGGAAATAAAACGAGTGCAACTCGTGTCAAACAGTCTAGGGATAGACTGTTGAAGGTTGGAAATAAAACGAGTGCAACTCGTGTCAAACAGTCTAGGGATAGACTGTTGAAGGTTGGAAATAAAACGAGTGAAACTCGTGTCAAACGCCCTTTGTATCTTATTAATTGAGTTCAGCCTAAAACCTCGGAAAAAAGATAGGCAGCTGTTTCGGCTTTAGCCGATTACAGATGAGAATCCCTTTAGTGGATAGGCAGCTGTTTCGGCTTTAGCCGATTACAGATGAGAATCCCTTTAGTGGATAGGCAGCTGTTTCGGCTTTAGCCGATTACAGATGAGAATCCCTTTAGTGGATAGGCAGCTGTTTCAGCTTTAGCTGATTACAGCTGAGAATCCCTTTAGGGATAAATCTCATTGGTTGCAAAGCAACCTGCTTCGATTTCCTATTTTTCATTCGGTTTTTTAACGGCTTCACATCTTAATGAAAGGATCTCACATGAAAAAGTTATGGAGATTGATTTATAGTCGTACGTTTATTGTCCTCTTACTGATTATGGTGACGGTTGGAGCTATTTTGTGGACGGTCACATCGGCAACGGTGCTAGCGCCAGCCCTGCTTTCTGTCTTGCAGATTTTTTCGATTGTAGTGGCTATTTCAGTCATTAACCGACCGATGAATGCCAGCTTTAAATTGACTTGGATTATTTTTATCATCGGGATTCCGATCTTTGGAGCTCTCTTTTACTTTATCTTGCAGTCCAATATTGAAACCAAACGTTACCGAAAGACGTTTAAACAGCAAAGTTTACTCTTGCGGCAGTATGGGCAGACCTCACCCAAAGTGTTACATGCGCTGGCAGAGCAGGACCAGGATCAGTTGAAACTGGCTCACTATATGAATCAATATGTTGGCTATGCTCTGCATTCGAATACTGATGCGACTTATTTTCCATCTGGAGAAGCCAAGTTTGAAGCCTTATTGAGTGAGTTGCGCAAGGCGGAAACCTACATCTTCATGGAGTATTTCATTGTTGACTTTGGCTACATGTGGGATTCTATTTTAGAGATTTTAAAAGAGAAGGCAGCACAGGGGGTGGAGGTTCGGTTCATGTACGACGGGACCAATTCACTGACCCTTTTACCCTATAATTATTATAAAACCTTGAGAAAGTACGGAATCAAGGCCAAGGTCTTTTCGCAGATTATCCCTGCCCTTTCAACGGTTCAAAACAACCGAGATCATCGGAAAATAGCGGTGATTGATGGAAAGGTAGCATTTACAGGTGGGGTCAATATCGCTGATGAATACATCAATCGCAAGGAGCGCTTTGGCCATTGGAAAGATGCTGCTATTATGATTAAGGGAGAAGCGGTAGCCAATTTTACCCTCATGTTCTTGCAGATGTGGAATTTCAATGAAAAAACACCCAATAATGACTTGAACTACCTAAAAGACCACCATGAAAAAGAAAAATCGGTCATTGATTCAGAAGGATTTTTCCTGCCTTACGGCGAAAGTCCCTTCGATGGGGATGAGGTGGCCAAGCGAGTCTGTCTCGATATGATTCAGTCGGCAACCAACTACATCTACATCATGACCCCTTATCTAGTCTTAGATGACGAGATGCTGGACAATCTGACCTATGCGGCTAAGCGAGGGGTAACGGTCCGTCTCTTATTACCGCATATCTATGACAAGCAGTCGGCTTATCTGGCGGCACGAACAGATTTTCCGATGTATCTAGAAGCAGGCATTGAGATTTACGAATATACACCGGGCTTCGTCCACTCAAAGGTGGTCCTTGTTGATGATAAAAAAGCGACTGTCGGAACGGTGAATATGGATTTCCGCAGTTTTTATCTCAATTTTGAGTGCGGTCTCTACATTTACAAACATCGCCAAGTGTTAGCTGACATCCATCAGGACTTTGAAGATGCCTTTGCTCAATCAGAGCGGATAACGCTGATTGATTTTGCACGAACCTATCCTTGGTATAAACGGTTTGCTGGTGCGTTGATGAAGATTATTGCCCCGCTCTTATAGTTTTTTTATTGAGTATTAGAACTGCTTCGTGATATAATGGGAGGCAGCTATCATACTTTCTTGAACACAACCAGCAATCTCTGTTTAAGGAGTATAAGGAGAACAATAGTGATACAATCAACTTATAACTGGACTCTGGTTCCAACGATTTCAGATGAAGGATTTGTGAAAATAGCCAAAAAAGCGGGATTGGATCTGGCTGCGGCTCATTTTCTGTATACAAGAGGGATTCAGACGGAAGAAGCCCTCAGGACATTTTTAGAGCCTAGTTTAGAGGATTTGCACGATCCTTATCTACTGCATGGAATGAAGGAAGCTGTAGAGCGAATTCGCCGTGCTATTGAACATCAAGAGCAGATTTTAGTTTATGGGGACTATGATGCTGATGGGATGACATCAGCATCTATTGTAAAAGAAGCCCTGGAGGAGCTAGGAGCGGAGTGTCTAGTCTATCTGCCCAACCGCTTTACAGATGGTTATGGCCCCAATCAGTCGGTCTATCAGTATTTTATTGACCAGCACGAAGTTTCCTTGATTATTACGGTAGACAATGGTGTCGCCGGACACGAAGCAATCGATTATGCCCAGAGCGTCGGCGTTGATGTCATTGTGACAGACCACCACTCCTTACCTGAAACCTTACCCAATGCCTATACGATTGTCCATCCGGAGCATCCAGACGGGCAGTATCCATTCCCTCATCTGGCAGGATGTGGTGTAGCCTTTAAGCTGGCCTGTGCCTTGTTAGAGACCGTACAGGTAGAGTGGCTTGATTTGGTAGCTATTGGTACCATAGCAGATATGGTTAGCTTGACAGATGAGAATCGGGTGTTGGTCAAATACGGCTTATCCATGCTCCAGCAGACAGAGCGACTAGGCTTACAAGAATTGATGTCGCTTGCTGCTATTCGTCCAGAAAGCCTAACCGAAGAAACAGTTGGCTTTCAAATAGCGCCACGCTTGAACGCCTTAGGGCGCTTGGATGATCCCAATCCTGCTATTGAACTACTGACAGGATTTGATGAGGAACAAGCCCAGGAGATTGCCCAGATGGTCGATGGGAAAAATACTGAGCGTAAAGACCTTGTCCAGACTATTTATGATGAAGCAAAGATTATGGTTGATAAGGAGCGAGTCGTTCAGGTTTTGGCGAAGGAAGGCTGGAATCCTGGAGTGTTAGGAATCGTTGCGGGACGCTTACTAGAAGAACTGCAACAACCGATTATTGTTTTATCTATCGATGAAGGACGGGCTAAAGGATCAGCGCGTTCGGTTGCTTCTATTGATATTTTTGAAGCCTTAAAAGACCATCAAGATCTCTTCATTGCCTTTGGCGGTCATGCAGGTGCGGCTGGGATGACCTTGGAAGTGGACAAACTAGAGGCCTTATCTGACACCCTATCAGCCTATATCTTGGACAATGATTTAGACCAAGTTCATAAGGGAGAATTGTTGCTAGATGAGGAGTTGGATTTAGAAGCACTATCCCTCCAGACCTTAAAATCATTTGAGAGTTTAGCTCCGTATGGCATGGACCATAAAAAACCTGTTTTTTATGTGAAGGATTTTCAGGTTGAGTCAGCCCGAGTCATGGGGCAGCAGGGCGCTCATCTAAAATTCCGTATTTCAAAAGGGCAGGCTAGCTTTGATGTCGTTGCGTTTGGCATGGGTCACTTGGCTTTGGAAATTTCCCAGAGTAAGAATTTGGAGTTGGCTGTCAGTCTGTCGGTCAACCAATGGAATGGACAGACGACTCTACAGTTGATGTTAGTTGATTTGCGGGTAGAAGGGGTTCAGCTCTATAATCTGCGCAGTAAGAAGGCGCATTTCCCAGTTGACCTTGTCGCAATAGATTTTGCAGCCCCCCTACCTGATGTGACAGGACAAAAAGCTATTGGGATAGCGACAGTGCCCGATAATCTGCGACTTTTAAAAGAGTTTCTACAGAACCATGATTTTCAGGCCATTTATTTCAAAAATGACATAGCAACTCCCTACTACTTGGATGGCTATGGCAGCAGGGAGCAATTTGCCCGCCTCTACAAAACGGTGTATCAGTTCAAGGAATTTGATGTGCGCTACAAATTAAAAGAGTTGGCTAACTACCTGAACATCCCGGCTTCCCTCTTGATTAAGATGATTCAAATTTTCCAAGAACTAGGATTCGTCGCGATTACAGATGGAATCATGACCGTCAATAAAGGGGCAGAAAAACGAGAAATCAGTGATAGCTCCATTTATCAGCAGTTGAAACAACAGGTTGCTGAGCAAGAGCTCATGGCCCTTGGTACCGTTCAGGAAATATACGATTATCTAATGGAGAAAGAGTAATGAACGAATACTCTTTAAAAGTCAACAGGATACGTTGTCAACTTGCGTATCGCTTGGAAATATGACAGCTGTCCTGTTCGATTTTATCGACTATCAGGAATAGCTGTGTTTCCTTTTTTAAAATCTCCCAAATGGGGAAAAACATGGTATAATAAAGGGCAAGACTCTTTAGAAAATCGATTTCAAACTCCCTAGGTTTGTGTGGCAGATTTGCCATCTGCGAGCATCAAAGGGGAGCAGAACTCGTTAGGTGAGAGTACGTGTAATAGAACAATAAAGTGAGAATACGATGAACTTAAAAGATTATATTGCTTCCATTGAGAATTACCCACAAGAAGGGATTACCTTCCGTGACATCAGTCCTCTAATGGCTGATGGCAATGCCTATAGCTATGCCGTCCGTGAAATTGTCCAATATGCGACAGATAAAAAGATTGATATGATTGTAGGACCTGAAGCGCGTGGTTTTATCGTGGGTTGTCCCGTTGCATTTGAGCTTGGTATTGGCTTTGCTCCTGTTCGTAAGCCAGGGAAATTGCCACGTGAAGTGATTTCAGCTGACTATGAAAAAGAGTACGGAATCGACACCCTGACCATGCACTCAGATGCTATTAAACCTGGACAACGCGTTTTGATTGTCGATGATTTATTGGCAACAGGTGGTACAGTCAAGGCGACCATTGAAATGATCGAGCGCCTAGGAGGGGTTGTTGCAGGCTGCGCCTTCTTGATTGAATTAGATGATTTAAAGGGACGCGAAGCGATTGGAGACTACGATTACAAGGTCTTGATGCATTACTGATATAAGAATCTGATTCATAGCTCAGCACGTCCATCTTAGGGAATTGAGTTCAGCCTAAAACCTCGGAAAAAAGATAGGCAGCTGTTTCGGCTTTAGCCGATTACAGATGAGAATCCCTTTAGTGGATAGGCAGCTGTTTCAGCTTTAGCTGATTACAGATGAGATTGCAACAGTTCAGTGAACTGTTTCAACTGGTCACCTAAAAATTAGAAAGTGACCACAGCAGAACGGTGAACTGTTTCAACTGGTCACCTAGAAATCAGAAAGTGACCACAGCAGCCCGAGCCTAAAGACTAAGAAGCGAATCTAGTCAGGGAAGTAAGATAATTCTATACATTATTTAGTAAATGAAGACTAAGAAATAGGCCGAAAACCTCCACTGGAGCTTTTCGCTCGTCGTATTTCCTATTTTCGCTTTGAGTTTTTTACGGGCTTTGTATCTTGTAATTGAACACGGGCTAAAAGCTCGGAAAATAGATAAACATTCCTAGAAGTTAGACTTCTTCGTCATGTTTCCTAATTTTCAGTCGCTTTTTACACGCCCTTTGTATCTTACTACAGGTTCTAAGTGTAGGCTATAGGGATTCCTATTTTTCTTCTAATTGAAAAGCAGTTACTCCTGTTATATAATAGAACAAAGGAGGAGAGAACAATGCCGATTAAGTTGGAGAAATCCCTACCTGCTGTTGAGCAGTTGAAAGCAGAGAATATCTTTGTTATGGACAATGACCGTGCCAATCATCAGGATATTCGCCCCTTAACGATTTTAATTTTAAATTTAATGCCACAAAAAATTGTGACAGAAACGCAGTTGTTACGCCTTTTAGCAAATACTCCTCTACAATTAGAGATTGCATTTCTGTATATGGAGACCCATCAATCGAAAACCACTCAGGTCGCACATATGGAAGAGTTTTACCACACCTTTGAAGAAGTCAAGGAACGATATTTTGATGGTCTAATCGTCACGGGCGCTCCCGTTGAAAATCTAGCCTTTGAAGAAGTAGATTACTGGGAGGAGCTGCTCACAGTATTCCATTGGGCGCGCCAGCATGTCTACTCGACCCTCCATATCTGTTGGGGAGCGCAGGCAGGGCTTTATGCTCGTTATGGAATCGAAAAGCATAGCCTCCCTCACAAGTTATCAGGTGTCTATTGTCAGGAAGTGACGGATGACCGCAATCCCTTGATGCGAGGATTTGATGATGTATTTTATGCTCCCCATTCGCGGTATACCAATGTAACAGCCGCAGATGTTGAACGTTTGGATCATCTTCATGTCTTGGCCCAGGGAGAAGAAATCGGTCTTTCTATTATTGCTAGTAGCGATCTTCGTGAAGTCTATAGCTTCGGACATTTAGAATATGACCGCGATAGTCTTGCAAAAGAGTACGACCGCGATCGCTTGGCAGGGCTAGATCCAGCTCTTCCCAAGCATTATTTTAAAGGGGACGATCCGACCGCGCGTCCATCCTTGACGTGGAATTTACCAGCTGCTCAATTTTTTACGAACTGGATTAACTACGCTGTCTACCAAGAAACGCCGTATGATTGGAAGCACTTTGAGCAGCCAGCCTTATAGTCATTTGTTTTATACCTAAAGGTAGCCATAGCTTTAGCTGATTACAGATGAGATTGAAACAGTTCAGTGAACTGTTTCAACTGGTCACCTAAAAATCAGAAAGTGGCCATAGCAGAACAGTGAACTGTTTCAACTGGTCACCTAAAAATCAGAAAGTGACCATAGCAGAACGGTGAACTGTTTCAACTGGTCACCTAGAAACACGACAGTGACCACAGAAGTCTGAGCCAAGAAGCAGGAAAGTTAGTAAATAGGCTGAAAACCTCCACTGGAGCTTTTCACTCGTCGTATTTCCTATTTTCGCTTTGAGTTTTTTACGGGCTTTGTATCTTACTAATTGAACACGGGCTAAAAGCTCGGAAAAAAGATAGGCAGCTGTTTCAGCTTTAGCTGATTACAGCTGAGAATCCCTTTAGTGGATAGGCAGCTGTTTCGGCTTTAGCTGATTACAGCTGAGATTGAAACAGTTCAGTGAACTGTTTCAACTGGTCACCTAGAAACACGACAGTGACCACAGAAGTCTGAGCCGAGAAGCAGGAAAGTTAGTAAATAGGCTGAAAACCTCCACTGGAGCTTTTCACTCGTCATGTTTCCTAATTTTCATTCGCTTTTTACACGCCCTTTGTATCTTTTCTTATTTTAACTACCTTCGCCTTCAATTATAAGGAAATTAGTGGTGCTAATCTCCTATCCCAGCTTTCACACTTCTCAATGGTGAAAGCTAGTCTACTTTTGATTTTTATTGAGTATAAAAGACTGTATCGGCCAGTTTATAAAGAGGAACTATGAATTATTTACAGCAATTTCAGAAAGGGTATCTGGTCTTACCACCAGCTATGCTCTTTCATTTCAAGGACTTATTTCCCTCAGCGGATGCCTATCTTGTATGGCAATTCTTCTTTTATCAACATACCAGCAATACTGAGGGATTAGCGCCTAGCCAGATTGCCCAATCTTGCGGCAAGACTACTTCTGAAATCAACCGTTTGATTGAGCAACTACAAGAAGCAGGTTTGTTAGATTTTAAGACCATCAATTTATCTGGGGAAATTGAGATGATTTTTGATGCCTCGCCTGCCCTAGAAAAACTAGATGCCCTCTTGCAGCCCAAGCCATCCATGCAGGAATCTCAGGAAGTTTCTTATGACTTGAAGCGTCTGGTGTCAGATTTTGAGGTAGAGTTGGGACGCTTGCTGTCGCCGCTTGAAATTGAAGACCTACAAAAAACGCTGCAAGATGATCATACTGCTCCAGAAGTAGTACGAGAAGCCCTTCGTGAAGCTGTTTTTAATAATAAAACGAATTGGAAGTATATTCAGGCTATTTTGAGAAACTGGCGCAGGGAGGGAATCACGACAGTCGCCCAAATAGAGGCTAGGCGACTGGAGCGAGAAGGACAACAAGTAAAAAATGTCTCAGCGTCATCAGAGTTTTTAGAAGCGATGGATTATTGGAAAGAGTAGAAGATGAATCAGAAAATCTCAAAACGCTTGAAACAAGTGGCACAGTTTGTACCACAGGATGCTCGTCTGGTAGATGTAGGGAGTGACCATGCTTACCTCCCTCTTTTTTTGGTAGAAAGCGGAGTGATTCGCTATGCCATTGCCGGGGAAGTCGTATCTGGCCCCTACCAATCAGCTCGACAAAATATACAGGATTCTATCTACAGAGACTGCATTGAGGTTCGTTTGGCAGATGGGCTTGCAGCCTTTGAGGAGGAGGACCAGATGACGGTGATTACGATTGCTGGGATGGGTGGACGCTTGATAGCAGACATCTTAGAGGCTGGAAAAGATAAGCTCCGTCAGATGGAGAGACTCGTCCTACAACCAAATAACCGAGAAAGCGACGTGCGGGCATGGTTGGAAAGAAACGACTTTCAGCTAGTCGCAGAAACCATTTTAGAAGAACATGGGAAATTCTATGAAATTCTGGTAGCAGAGCCAGGGAGAAAGGAACTAACTGCAATAGAAAGGCAGTTTGGTCCCTATCTAGTGCAGGAAATGTCCCAAGATTTTCAGCAAAAATGGAAGCGAGAAGCAGTTAAATTGCAACGGGCGCTCTACCAGATTCCTGCGAATCATACAATGGAGCGTACCCGCATGGGGGAAAAAATACGGCAGATTAAGGAGGTGCTAGATGTTAGCCAGTAAAGTCATTGAGCGGTACCAGACCTTTTGTCCTTCAAGTTTATCTATGGAGGGTGATGTATCTGGACTTCAGATTGGTAGCTTAAATAAGGATATTCAAAAGGTGATGGTAGCACTGGATATTCGGGAAACAACAGTCGCTGAAGCTATTGATAAGGAGATTGATTTAATCATTGTCAAGCATGCTCCGATTTTTCGTCCCATCCATCATCTGCTGGCAGAGGATTTGCAGACAAATATCTATCTGGAGCTGATTAAGCATGATATTGCTGTCTATGTTAGTCATACCGATATAGATGTTGTGGAGGGGGGACTAAACGATTGGTTCTGTGAGCTACTGGATATAAAAGAGACTACCTACCTCTATGAAACTCAGACGGGTCAGGGGATTGGTCGGATCGGAACGGTAAAGGAGCAGACCTTAGAGGAACTAGCCCTGACCGTCAAGCAGGTCTTTGATTTAGAGACGGTTCGCTTAGTGACGTATGCCCATCAAGCACAGCAATATATTAGCTGTGTTGCTATCTGTGGAGGGAGCGGAGAACGCTACTATAAGGAGGCCTTAAAAAAAGGAGCAGATGTTTATATTACAGGTGACATCTACTACCACACTGCCCAAGACATGCTGACACAGGGCTTATTGGCGATTGATCCTGGACATCATATTGAAGTGCTGTTTGTCGAAAAAATTGCTCAAAAACTAAAAGAATGGAAGGAAGAAGAGGGATGGGACATCACCGTTGAAACCTCGACAGTATCCACCAACCCATTTCGACATTTATAAGATGTGAGGACGTTAAGAAAATGTAAAGAAAAATAGGATTGAAACAGTTCAGTGAACTGTTTCAACTGGTCACCTAAAAATCAGAAAGTGACCACAGTAGAACGGTGAACTGTTTCAACTGGTCACCTAAAAATCAGAAAGTGACCACAGCAGAACGGGGAACTGTTTCAACTGGTCACCTAAAAATCAGAAAGTGACCACAGCAGAACGGGGAACTGTTTCAACGGTCACCTAGAAACAAGAAAGTGACCATAGAAGCCTGAGCTAGGGAATAGAAATTTGACGAGTGAAAACCTCCACTGGAGCTTTTCACTCACCGAGACTTTTGACAACGTATCCTTTTGATTTTTAAAGAGTATAACAAGATATGAGGACGTTTGACACGAGTTTCCCTCGTTCTATTTCCCACCTTCAACAGTCTATTCCTAGACTGTTTGACACGAGTTTCCCTCGTTTTATTTCTAACCTTCAACAGTCTATTCCTAGACTGTTGAAGTGAGCCAGAAAACCCTCCTTTAAAGCTATAGCTGTCTTGTTACTTTACGGATATAGAAGAAGTAGCCTAGTGGAGAGTTTCTTAGATACTGAGGGTCTATAAGGGCTGCTGAATGGTTCTGATAGCTCTGTATCTTGGAAATCCGTGACAGTTTTGACAAAAAATGGTAAAATAAGACAAATAAAATCGAAAGGCTTTTGCAACTATGAAAGGTATTATTCTCGCAGGAGGTTCAGGGACACGTCTGTATCCTTTGACCCGAGCAGCATCGAAGCAACTGATGCCTATTTATGATAAACCGATGGTGTACTATCCTCTCTCCACCCTAATGTTGGCTGGCATTAAGGATATTCTCATCATTTCCACACCGACAGATTTACCGCGCTTTGAAGAGATGTTAGGGGACGGATCTGAACTTGGTATCTCCCTTTCTTATGCGGTGCAACCAAGCCCGGACGGTCTTGCCCAAGCCTTTATTATTGGTGAGGACTTCATAGGAAAAGATTCAGTAGCCCTCATTCTTGGGGACAACATTTACCATGGAAATGGCCTGACCAAGATGCTCCAATGTGCAGCAGCTAAAGAAAAAGGAGCAACGGTCTTTGGCTATCAAGTAAAAGATCCCGAGCGTTTTGGTGTGGTCGAATTTGATGCAGATATGAATGCTGTTTCTATTGAAGAAAAACCAGAAGCTCCTAAATCAAACTTTGCTGTGACAGGTCTTTATTTCTACGATAACGATGTCGTTGAGATTGCTAAAAATATCAAACCTTCTCCGCGTGGAGAGCTGGAAATCACAGATGTCAATAAGGTTTATTTAGAGCGTGGAGATTTATCTGTAGAGCTGATGGGACGCGGTTTTGCTTGGCTTGATACAGGTACGCATGAGAGCTTGTTAGAAGCGGCGCAGTATATCGAAACTGTACAACGCTTACAAAATGTTCAAGTCGCTAACCTTGAAGAGATTGCCTATCGCATGGGCTATATTACAAAAGAGCAGGTCTATGAGCTTGCTCAACCATTGAAGAAAAATGAATACGGACAATACTTGCTCCGTCTGATTGGAGAGGCTTAATGACAGAGAATTTTTTTGGTAAAGACTTAGCAGTCAGAAAGATTGACGCTATTCCAGGTATGTTGGAATTTGATATTCCTGTTCATGGAGACAATCGTGGCTGGTTTAAAGAAAATTTTCAAAAAGAGAAAATGCTACCTCTAGGTTTTCCAGAAAACTTTTTTGTAGAAGGAAAATTACAAAACAATGTCAGCTTTTCCCGCAAACACGTTTTGCGTGGTCTGCATGCAGAACCCTGGGACAAATACATTTCCGTTGCAGATGCAGGAAGAGTGCTTGGTGCTTGGGTTGACCTGCGTGAAGGGGATACATTTGGAAATGTCTATCAGGCAGAGATTGATGCCAGTAAGGGAATCTTTGTCCCTCGGGGTGTAGCCAATGGTTTTCAAGTCTTATCAGATGTTGTTGCCTATAGCTACTTGGTCAATGACTACTGGGCTTTGGAATTAAAGCCCAAATATGCCTTTGTCAATTATGCAGATCCGACTCTGGGGATTCAGTGGGAGAATCTTGAGGCCGCAGAAGTATCTGAAGCGGATAAGCATCATCCGATGCTCAAGGACATCAAACCATTGAAAAAAGAGGAGCTCTAATGTTTGCAGCTTTTTTGGAAATAGCAGAGCAGCTGAATAAAATTGGTATTACACCACTTTTGATGGGGAGCCTTGGATTGGAAATCCGCACGGGAGAGACTTGGAATCCTCAAGATATTGATATTCATGTTCCCAGTGATCCAAGAGGTTGGGAAGCCCCTGATGAAGGTCGTATTTACCAATTTAATGTTCTGAACCAAGTCATGGAAAACTTGGGCTATCACTTAGTCGATCGCCATGAACATGCATTTCAAAAAGATGACCTATGGGTCGAATTTGGAGGGCTTCACTCTCTCCCAGATTTTGCTGGTGTAGCACTTGAAGAGTTGGAAGAATTAGAGACGAATGGTGTTCGTTACTACCTCCCGACACTCGGGCAATACTTGAAAATCTATCAAGCCTCGTCTAAAGACTCGTATCGTGCAGACAATAATAATCAAAAAGATTTTATAAAAATCGACTATTTAAAAAGACTATTACAGGAGACAACTGTGTCAGAATTTAAAAATATTATCGTAACTGGTGGAGCTGGCTTTATCGGCTCAAACTTTGTGCATTATGTCTATAACCATCATCCAGATGTTCATGTGACCGTCTTAGATAAGCTAACCTATGCTGGAAATCGTGCGAATCTTGTGGAGATTCTTGGTGAACGTGTAGAGCTAGTTGTTGGAGATATTGCCGATGCTGAATTGGTGGATAAGCTCGCTGCAAAGGCAGATGCCATTGTCCACTATGCAGCTGAAAGCCACAATGATAACTCGCTTAACGACCCTAGCCCTTTTATCCATACCAATTTTATCGGAACCTACACACTCTTGGAAGCCGCTCGCAAGTATGATATTCGCTTCCACCATGTCTCAACAGATGAGGTTTACGGAGATCTTCCACTTCGCGAAGATTTGCCAGGCCATGGAGAAGGCCCTGGTGAAAAATTCACCGCCGAAACCAAGTACAATCCAAGTTCGCCTTATTCTTCTACCAAGGCAGCTTCTGACTTGATTGTAAAAGCATGGGTGCGTTCGTTCGGTGTCAAAGCGACCATCTCCAACTGTTCCAATAACTACGGTCCTTACCAGCATATTGAAAAATTTATTCCACGTCAAATTACCAATATTTTGAGTGGTATTAAGCCAAAATTGTATGGGGAAGGAAAAAATGTTCGGGACTGGATTCATACCAATGACCACTCATCAGGTGTCTGGACTATTTTGACCAAGGGTGAGATCGGGGAGACCTATCTGATTGGTGCGGATGGTGAGAAAAACAATAAGGAAGTCTTGGAACTGATCTTAGAGAAAATGGGGCAACCTTCTGATGCCTATGACCATGTGACAGACCGTGCAGGTCACGATTTGCGCTATGCGATTGATGCCAGCAAACTTCGTGATGAACTGGGGTGGAAGCCAGAGTTTACTAACTTTGAAGCAGGTCTAGAAGACACCATCAAATGGTACACGGATAATGCCGACTGGTGGCAGGCTGAAAAAGAAGCTGTCGAAGCCAACTATGCTAAGACCCAAAAAGTGATTAAATAAAAGAAGAACCCCGTCCATCGGATTATTTGACCGAGGACGGGTTTTATGTTGTATAGTCATTTAGACAATATGTAAAGACCCCCAGTTGAGAATTCGTGGATTTACCTGTACACTAGAATAAAAAAACAATCAACTTCTAACAGGAATTACCACACTCAATTGGAGGTCTTATATGTTTCATTTTACCACACTTTTCATCGGAATGGATGTTCACAAAGAAAGTTTTTCACTTTGCTATTATGA
>NZ_MSPR01000007.1 GCF_001984715.1 Streptococcus azizii | reverse complement strand
GTAGGTAACCAATCCACGAATATCAGAGTGGCCAATGCCCGAAGCTAAGAACTAGGCTCTTTCTAGATACTTTTCATTTTTTATCAGTTCGATTGTTTTTACTTGACAAAGGGCTTTACATATCAGTCATTTAGTTTATACCTAAAGGTAGCCACAGCTGTAATTGACGAAAACTGAAAAAAATCAAAAGGATACTTCGCCAAGAGTCTCGGTGAATTGAAACTGAGTTCAGCCTAAAACCTCGGAAAAAAGATAAATCTCATTGGTTGCAAGACAACCTGCTTCGATTTTCTATTTTTCATTCGGTTTTTTAACGGCTTCACATCTTAACTGAACACGCCCTAAACTCTATGCGAAAAAGATAGGCAGCTGTTTCGGCTTTAGCCGATTACAGATGAGAATCCCTTTGGGATAAATACTCCTAGCTTCAAAGGTATGGTATACCTTTGAAGGCAGGAAATAGGAGTTTGCCTTAGCAAACGTCCTTTACTTCTTCGTCGTATTTCCTATTTTGTCTAGGAGTTGCTTCAACAGTCCTTAGACTGTTGAAGCAACCTACAGCTATTGACACGAGTTCCCTCGTTTCATTTTCAACCTTGCCTACTTCGCTCTCGGATTTATAGGCTCAGGCTGAAACAGTTCACCGAACTGTTTCACTCTCCCAGACTAGTGGAGCAAGCACTAAAAGTAAACTAAACAGACTATATAACTTGCCTATCAAGGACTTTCTTATCTATTTAAAAAGTATTACGGTCGGTTTATACTCTTTAAAAATCAAAAGGATACGTTGTCAACTTGCCTCGGTGAACGCTAGTTCTACCTTCGCCTTCGTTTCCTAGTCTACTTTTGATTTTTATTGAGTATTAGACTGCGATAGCCTTATCGATTTTCAGCTTATTATGGATGAGGGATTTTTCCCTTTCGACCGTCTGAAAGCTATTATGGAGAGAAGCTGAAAGACCTGATTGAAAGAGCAATCAAGAAGTATCAGAAAGAGTAGAGAAACATATGAGTAATGACTTTTTACGCGCAGTAGTGTTGGCTGGTGATTATGGCTATATTCGCCAAATCGAAACGACTTTAAAATCACTCACCTATCACAATAAAAATCTTAAGATTTATATCTTCAATCAAGACATCCCTAAAGAATGGTTTGTGTATTATAAACAGTTTCTTAATCAGATAGGGAGCGACCTTGTGGATGTAAAACTGCTGAATGTAGCCCTGAATAAAGAATGGTATGCCGGTTTTAGTCACATCAACTTTATGGCCTTTGCCCGCTACTTTATTCCTCAGTTTGTAGTAGAAGATAAGGTCTTGTACCTCGATAGCGACATAGTCGTGACTTCTAGCCTGGATGAACTATTTGACCTCGATGTCTCTGAACATTACTTGGCGGCAGTGCGGTCCACCTTTGGTTACGGTGCGGGTTTTAATTCAGGCATGATGGTCATCAATAATCGGCGCTGGCGTGAAGAAAACCTGATGGAACAATTTATTACCTTGACTGAACAAGAAAAGGATACGATTCCTGAGGGGGATCAAACCATCTTAAACCGGTTGTTGAACCATGATATGATCTGGCTAGATGATACCTATAATTTTCAAGTCGGTTTTGATTATGGTGCCTTTACGTATCGCCATCGTCATCTATTTGACATGAAACTGGACCCGCTTCCTGCCATCATTCACTACATCTCTCCCGACAAGCCTTGGAATACGTATTCTTCTGGACGCCTGAGAGATGTGTGGTGGTCTTACCACTTTATAGATGGGGGGGGTAATTGTGGACAAATGGCGAGCGAGTACCAGTCCTATTCTTCCTATCCAATCAAAAGGAAAGATTATCACGCTGACGAATACCCATCTATTAGAACAGATAGAATATCTCGTAGAAGCACTGCCTGAATATGAATTTCATATTGCTGCTTTTACAAGTTTTCATGATGACATTAGGCGCTTAGCAGCAAGAGAGAATGTCTTTCTTCATCCACATGTCATCGGCTACTTACTAGAAGAGATGATAGCAGACTGCGATCTGTATTTGGATATCAATCATGGTGGGAAGCTGGATGAATTGCTGGAGCATGTGATGACGAACTCCAAACCAGTCTTATCATTTGATACGACCGCTGCCCCTATTTTTAACCAGTATCCATTGAAAAAGGACATCCTCCATACAGCACCGAAAGAGATGGTGGAAGCCATCACACAGGTAATGGAGCAAAAGTAGCAACCGCGATGAATCTTTCGCAAATAAGCCTCTTCAAAATGTGACTGTCATCTAGCGATGCTAGCCGCTTCACATTATTGGGAATAATCTGCTCATGGTTGATACTGACCAACTGTTGTGCAGGAGGTGGGATTCGAGAACGTTTAGTCCACCTAGATGTCGGCCTCTCGGATTTCCCTATCGTTCCCCTACGACAAATGCATGAAGAAAATTTTGTTTTCTGATAAGGATTTTTCATAGAATGTATATTTTTTATAGTTGTTCCACTTTAAAATACGTGATAAAATAGAAACATGACATATAGTATTGATTTTAGAAAACGTGTGCTGTCTTTCGTTCAGGAAGGCCACACCCGAACAGAAGCCAGCAAGCTTTTCGGTATCAATCCTTCTACTTTACGTAGATGGGAACAAAAAGTAAAAACAGAAGGGCACTTGCAGGACAAGCCTAGACAGCGTTCTCCCCGTAAACTTCCTAAAGACCAATTATTAGCTTACGTTGAGCAACATCCAGATGCTTATCTGCGAGAAATCGCAGAGCACTTTTCCTGTGCGATTAATGCAGTTTGGAAAGCTTTGAGGAAATACAATATCACTTTAAAAAAAGACGACACGTTATCGCGAACAAGACCCAGAAAAAATTAGACGCTACCTTGTTGTGCTATCTGTTCTCGTTGGTCTCCCTATTGTTTATATTGACGAGACAGGAATGGATACCTATCTATATCGGAAAAAGGGAAGAGCCAAACGAGGGGAGAAAGTCTATGGTAAGGTCAGTTTGTAGCCCCTATGATTTATAACCAAAGCATGACAAGTGATTTCTTTGTCAAATGGTTTAAAACTCAGCTATTGCCATCTTTAGATAAACCTCATATTGTGATTATGGATAACGCTACCTTTCATCCCAAAGCACGATTAGATGAGCTTTGCATAGATAACCAGCATTTCTTTTTGCCTTTACCACCCTATTGTCCTGAACTCAACCCGATTGAAAAAGCCTGGGCTAACCTCAAGAAAAAAGTCATGGAGTTACTGCCAAACTACAATTCGGTGACAGAATGCCTGAACGATGTTTTTTAAAGTGGAACAACTATATCATGAAACTTTGTTAGAATGTAGGTGACAACGAGGGCTAACCAATAAACATATGTAAAGATTGTAAAAAATGTATGTAGCTGGACAACAGGTATATACATTTTTTTCATGCATTTGTCGTGGTTCATACATAAAAATGATTGACAAACCAATGGAAATATGTCATAATATCATTATAAAGAAAGCGCTATCATCAATAATTTAGGGTTTCCTTATTGTATTGACTATTATGCTTGTTTTTTGTGGACAAGTTGTAAAGCTAATACTAGCTCTAATTCCTCAATTTTAGAAATAATGCCTCTAGTGATTGATAAACCATTGATATAGAATGGTATGATTATTGTTCATGTTAAAATAACAAGCTATTAACTGTACTACTTTAAGAAGGGAGGTTAGGAGTAGCCAATAGTTGTTATTTTGTGAATGTCATCTACTACTTATCATAAGTAGCGTGACAAGTTATATTTCCATATTAATTATAAGGAGGGTTTTATGAGAAAAATCAAGAAGTTGCTGTTAGTTGGTGTCTCAGTAGGTATTCTTTTAGGGCTAACCCCTGCTCCTGTTTTAGCTACTACTACTTTGAACCAGTTGGATTCATCTGTGTTAGGTGGTTGGAGTGAGGAGTTAGGGAATTTTACAAATAGCCAAGATAATGGAATCTCTGAGAGATTTGCTTTTCGCGCAGCACAGTCTCCTGTCCATGGTGGAAAACGTGAGGACAGATGGAATAGTGGTGGTGCAGAATCTAGGGCAGTCGGTTGGACAGTTTGGGAAGGTGTGCATCACTATACGAGAGCGCAGATGGTTGAATGGAAGGGCTTGGGAGGAGTTAGTGCCGATTCAGGTCGTATTTGGGGAACTGGAGGTACAAGGGCTTATTCTGGCTGGGTATATGAAGGAGAGCTTTTAACACATATTGCTAAGACTTTTTATGGAAGATAATGAAATATAAGTTCAGTATGAGGCTGAGCAAAACTCAAACCTTAACAAGAATATTGAGATAAGTTACATTATAAAACGCATAAAATCACGGTTTTTAGCAATGATTTTATGCGTCTTTTCTATTTGTAGAGTTATTTCTTAATCTTATACTGACTGGAGTGGGGTAGTTTATGCGGAAATTGAAAGAGATACTTACGTACATTCCATTGCTCATTTTACTAATAACTTTGTGGCTCAACTACTGCTACCAGAGGCAACAAGAGCTCATCATTTTAGAAAGTAATACTCTAAAAACATCGTATCATTTGCTCATATCTTCGGACAAGATGAACGATGTATTGAAACAAATGGAAGCATCTAGTAGCAACTTCTGGTTGATTAGAGAGATGAAAGATGGAAATAAAGAGGTTTTGAATATTTTTGCCAATGATTGGTTAAAAATTAGTTTTCCTCTGAAAATAGGTCGCTTATTATCTACGAATGATGTTTCGACAGCTCTTGTGGGGCAATCAGTAGAAACCATCCTTGAAGAGGGGAGGGAGTATGTTATTTGTTTTAATCAACGTTATGAAGTGATTGGGCGTATAGGGATGTTAGATAATAGCCCGCTCTCTAATACTGTGATAATTAGTGACAAACGATTTTTGTTTTCTGATGGAGAAGTCAGTCTAAATGGTGATTTTGAGGATTCTAAGTTAGTAGATTTGGGAGAAGTAGGGGATAATAGAGGAATTGAACGCCTTTTATCTTTATCGAAATTTGCTTTACTAATTCAAATAGGCACCCTGGTTTTAGT
The DNA here is from genome assembly GCF_001984715.1 of Streptococcus azizii. Classification (GTDB taxonomy): domain Bacteria; phylum Bacillota; class Bacilli; order Lactobacillales; family Streptococcaceae; genus Streptococcus; species Streptococcus azizii. The sequence continues at coordinate 103,860 of NZ_MSPR01000007.1, read as the reverse complement.
AAGTCTATCAACGATTATCTGGATTCATTTTTTTATTCAGAAAAAATGTATATGCTATCGAATTTACTATCTGTTAGGAAAAGACTATCAATCTATCTATCGGAAAGAGTTATGTAAACTATTTTTGATAAATAGTAGTATAATGGCTCTTTCTTTTGGATTGTTTGTTGCTATAAAAGAGAGAATGGATATATTGTTTCAATTTTTATTATTGATGGTTTTTGAGTTAATTTGTTTCACTTACTTTTTTTATAGAGGACTAGACAATGCAGATAAGTAGTAAACACGTAATGACCAAACGGAGGAAGGTTTTCTCATTATCTCTGCTTCATGGTGTGTCAATTGTTTTGGTAGTATTACTTACCAGCCTGATAACAATATCTAGCCAGTTATTATTAAAAAATAGTCAGGCTAGACATAACTTAAATCAGATGTCTCATGGATATAGTCGTTATACATTAATTGATACATTATTGGAAGATGCCGATTTTTATCAGTTTAGAACAGATAGAGAAAAACTCAACACTCTTGTAAATTTCTATAACAGTTTGTACCAGTCACAAGGATTTGAATTTTTGCCAACATTTAATCAACCACTCTTTATTCAATCATTTGATAAAGGGGAGAATTTTTTGTATAGTCGAGAAATAGATAATTTCAATCAAAGTACTCCGCAACCTATGGCAGTGAAATCCTTTCAAATTAGTCAGAAAGCATTTAATTTCTATCAACTGACCGTTGAGGAGGGAGAAGAGTTCGATTGGAAAAATATGACTTTGTCCAACTTAGAAAACTACCCTATTATTTTAGGTCATCACTACCGTGGTCATTATCAGGTAGGAGATAAGTTGGTTGCGGGATTTTATACGAAAGATGTGACCTTTGAGGTAAAAGGCTTTCTACCGCCAAATAGCTATGTGTATTATAAAGGGAATCCAGAGTTTTATCTGGATGATTATCTAGTTGTTCCTTATCCTCCTATCCTTGCAGCAGTCGGTGCAGATGACTTTTCATTTGAAGGTATTCTATATTTTGCGATGCTGAATAGTCAATTTGTAACGCGCTTGTCAGAAGGTGAGATGTTGAGGGTCATTCAAAGGTATTCTCATCAATCAGGTTTTGTAGATTATTCAATTATTGAAGTGGATGATTTTTTTATAAAATATGAGCAACTACTATCTGCTGTTACTTATTCTAGAATGCTGCTCATCATTTTATTGGTCGTTCTTAGTAGCCTTTTCTGCTATCTAATTATCAGTCTTTCAATACTAATATTGAGATACTATAGAGATAGCATTCGTGTGAGTTGGTTAATGGGGAACGATTTAAAAGCTCGAATTCTATTTAGAATTTGTTCCCTATATTACATGGTTTCTATATTGACATGCTTACTCATTGAAATCATTTTATTTAAAGACTTCCTTATCTTACCTTTTGGATTACTGGGAAATTTATTGTTGTATCTGGGGATTTATTCTATACTATGCAAGAAGACGGGATATAGTTAGGAGGGATATTGATGATAACGTTAAAAGCAATAAATAAAAAATACAATAAAAATGTTATCTTTGATCAATTTGACATGCAAGTAGAGTCTGGAGTACTGACAGCAATAAAAGGAAGAATTGGCACAGGAAAGTCCACTTTGTTAAACATCATAGCGGGCTTGGATTCTTCCTATACAGGTACTTGCTCTATTTTTGGGAATATTCAGCCTAAAAATGATAGACTCTTGGCGAGCTATCGTTTGCGTCATATTGGTTATATTCCACAAGATTATCAATTATTGGAAGATTTGACCTGTTTTGATAATGTTGCCCTTCCGTTGAAATTTTTAAAGGAGACAGAGAGTGCTAGGGAATCTAAAGTAAGGGACATTATGGAAGAACTGCAAATTACTCATCTGAGAGATAAATATCCTTCAGAAATTTCAGGGGGACAACGTCAGCTAATATCAATCTCCCGTGCGTTAGTGAAAAAACCCTCCATTATCATTGGAGATGAAATAACGGGGGCTTTGGATAGAATAACTGAAGAAGAGGTACTGACTTCGTTAAAATACCGTCAATCTAAAGATTCTTGTATTATTATTGCTACCCATAGCCAAGCAGTAGCAGAAAAATGTCAGCGCGTGATAGAATTAGACAAATAGGTGGGAATTAGTTGCTTGTAAGTATTTTCTTCCCCCTTCGGGCTATCTGTTACCTAGGGGGGAAATGTATACGTATCTATGTTGCAACATGCATGTTTGACATCTTGCTTACATTAAAGTTCGTTTGCCTAAACAGATATTGTCCTACCTCTTATCTCCCCTTTCCCCTGCCAAATGTATGAAATCTCTTTCATTTTATGGTAGAATGGTATCAATTCATACTTGAAAAGGAGAAGCAGATGACGATTGATTTTAAAGCAGAGGTGGAAAAGCGTCGTGAGGATTTGCTGGCGGACCTGTTTAGCTTGCTTGCCATTAACTCTGAGCGTGAGGATCATCTAGCAGATGCAGCCCATCCATTCGGACCTGGACCTGTCAAGGCTCTTCATAAATTTTTAGAAATTGCAGAGCGTGATGGTTATCCAACGAAAAACGTTGATAACTATGCAGGACATTTTGAATACGGTGATGGTGATGAAGTGCTTGGAATCTTTGCGCACATGGATGTGGTACCAGCAGGAAGTGGATGGGATACAGACCCCTACACTCCGACCATTAAGGACGGCAAGCTCTATGCACGCGGTTCAAGTGACGATAAGGGACCAACCATGGCCTGCTATTACGGCCTCAAGATTATCAAGGAATTGGGCTTGCCCATTTCAAAGAAGGTTCGATTTGTTGTAGGGACGGACGAAGAATCTGGATGGGCAGATATGGATTATTACTTTGAACATAGCGGTGTCAAAGAACCTGACTTTGGCTTTTCTCCTGATGCTGAATTTCCGATTATCAACGGGGAAAAAGGAAATATTACTGCCTATCTCCACTTCACTGGGGAAAATAGCGGAGCAGCTCGCTTGCATTGCTTTACAGGTGGTTTGCGTGAAAATATGGTGCCGGAATCGGCAACAGCTCTTGTATCAGGAGTATTGCCAGATCTTGCGGACAAGCTAGCAGCTTTTGCAGCTGAGCATAAAGTGGCCTTTGAGCTGGCAGAAGAAGATGGATTATCAAAGGTGACCATTATTGGAAAATCAGCTCACGGGGCCTCCCCTCAGTCCGGTGTTAACGGTGCGACCTACTTGGCTCGCTTCTTAAACCAATTTGACTTTGCAGGTCCAGCCAAGGACTACCTTTCTATTGCAGGAGAGGTCTTGTTTGAGGACCATGCAGGACAAGCGCTTGGTGTGGCACATACAGATGAGAAAATGGGTGCCTTATCCATGAATGCAGGGGTCTTTCGCTTTGATGAAACCCTAGCAAATAATACGATTGCGCTCAATTTCCGCTATCCAAAAGGTAGGAGTCCCGAAGAGATTCAGGCTGTTTTGCAGAAACTGGCTGTAGCGGATGTAACCTTGTCAGAACAGGGGCATACGCCGCACTATGTACCGATGGAAGATCCACTTGTTGCGACCTTGCTGGATGTCTACGAACGTCAGACGGGATTATGTGGTCATGAGCAAGTCATCGGTGGTGGAACCTTTGGTCGTCTGTTGAAACGTGGCGTGGCCTACGGTGCTATGTTCCCGGGCTATACAGACACCATGCATCAAGCCAATGAATTTATCGTTGTTGAAGATTTGATGCGGGCGGCGGCTATCTACGCCGAAGCGATTTATGAGTTGGTCAAATAAGCGTTATAGAAAGCGGATAAGCGGAGCTGGGCTAGATGTCCAGTTCCTTTTGCAAAGGAGGGGCTTATGTCTAGTATAGCGAGTATCCGAACAGCCATTATGAAAGCTCCTGAAAATCGTTCCTATACAGATCAGGGCATTAGCCCCCTGTTTCAGGCAGGTCCTACAGCTAAAATTCTGATTGTCGGTCAGGCTCCAGGTTGGAGAGCTGAGGAGCGTCAGCAGCTATTTGCAGATCCTAGTGGGGACAGCTTGCGAAAGTGGTTGGGCGTGGGTGTAGCGACCTTTTACGACAGCTGTCAGTTTGCGATTTTACCCATGGATTTTTACTATCCAGGAAAAGGGAAGTCAGGGGACTTACCACCGCGAAGAGATTTTGCCCCTCAATGGCATCCGCAGCTACTGACCCATCTGCCTCAACTCGAATTGATTATTTTGATTGGACGATATGCCCAGGAGTACTATTTGAAAGATAGGAAAAAAAGAACCTTGACAGAAACAGTTCGTGCTTATGAGGAATATCTACCACGGTACTTTCCTCTCGTGCATCCCTCTCCACGTAATAATATCTGGCAGGCTAAGAATCCTTGGTTTGCGACGGAATTGCTTCCGAAATTACAGGAAAGGGTAGATCAAATCGTAAATAGATAGGGGAAAGATGGTATAATAGTAAAAAGGAGGTCATCCTATGAAGAAAGGTGTAAAATGGCTTGTCGGCTTATTGGTAATCCCCCTCATGTTAGTGCTGATGATCCCTTCGGTTGATGCCCGCGTTCCGGATAGACCACAAGAATCAACAGTGCTTGATGAGACGAACTTACTCTCTCAGGAAACGATTCGGGCTATTGATAGTGAGAATCGGGCCTGGAAATCAACGAGTGAACAGCTCCAAGTCGGGGTCTATATGACGGGAGGACTCTCGGGGGATATCGAATCTCTAGCTAACGATGTGTTCCGAAAGTGGCAGGTCGGCTTTGCAGGAACGAACAATGGGGTGCTGGTAGTCATCGCCTTAGACGACCGTAAGTTTCGGATTGAAACCTCAGACAATGCAGCGACAGTGTTGACAGATGTTGCTGCGAGGCGGATATTAGAAGATGCGCGAGATTTTTTCCGAAAGGGTGATTATAATGGAGGTGTGCGCTATATTGTAGATGCCATCGGAGATGCCTTTTATGGTACAGACAGAGCTCAAGCTCGTATGGAGGAGTTTGAGGAGAGCCGTGGTGAAGATGATTTAGCTTCTTTGCTGATTCCCATCATCATTGTCGGAATTGCGATGTTTTCCCTATTAAAAGGTGGTGGTCGAGGTGGCAGAGGCGGTCGAGGCGGAGGTGGAGATGCCCTGCTATGGCTTTTACTCAATGCTTCTAGCCGATCCAGTAATCGCTCTCATTCCTCAGGATCTTCAGGATTCGGTGGTGGTGGTTGGTCTGGCGGCGGTGGTGGCGGAGGCGGTGCCTCGTCTGGCTGGTAGAAAAAGAAAGGAAACGATAATGAATAAAAAATTACTCTATATTCTCATTCCCGTTTTAGCGATTGTCTTTATCGCAATGGGAGCCATTGGACAATACAATGGTCTTGTTGATAGCTATGCTGAGGTTGAAAATGCCCAGTCCAATGTTGATACCCAACTGCAACGACGGTATGACTTGATTCCCAATGTCGTGGCTTCTGTCAAAGGCGCTATGGAACACGAGACAGAAGTTTTTACCGCTATTGCTGATGCGCGGGCAAAGATCGGCTCCAGCAAGCAAGGGTCATCCGAGTATAAGGAAGGACAAAGTGCGTTGGATTCAGCGGTTTCTAGGCTCCTAGTCCTAACAGAAAATTATCCGCAACTCAATTCCAACCAGCAGGTATCTGACTTGATTACAGAGTTAGAAGGAACAGAAAATCGTCTCTTAGTTGCTCGTAAGGACTACAACACCGTTGCGACCTCCTACAATAAGAAGATTAAACGCTTCCCAACAAGTATTTATGCAGGAATCTTCGGTTATGAAAAAGTAGACTTATTCCAAGCGACATCAGATGCTGCAACCACCGTTCCAAGTGTTAATTTGGGAGATAAATAGTCAAGAAAGAAAAAGAGGTTCAGCGAACCTCTTTTTCACGAGCCTGGAAATCAGAGAGCGAGTCTAGGTTCAGCGAACCTCTTTTTCACTCGTCAGATTTCCCAATTTCGCTTTGAGTTTTCACGGGCTTTGTATTTTGTGTAATTGAGTTCAGCCTAAAACCTCGGAAAATAGATAGGCAGCTGTTTTGGCTTTAGCCAATTACAGCTGAGAATCCCTTTAAGGGGGTAGGCAGCTGTTTTGGCTTTAGCCAATGACAGATGAGATTGAAACAGTTCGGGGAACTGTTTCAACTGGTCACCCAGAAACACGAAAGTGACCACAGAAGCTCGAACTTAGCAATTAAAAAGTGAGGGAATTTGTTACTGAGTTTAAAAACTAAGAAGCGAAGATAAATACACTTATTTACTGTCTTTAATGAATAGGCTGAAAACCTCCACTGGAGCTTTTCACTCGTCACATTTCCTATTTTGTCTAGGAGTTGCTTCAACAGTCTAGGAACAGACTGTTGAAGGTTGGAAATAGAACGAGTGAAACTCGTGTCAAACGCTCTCGTATCTTGATGTAATTGAACTCAGGCTACAACTCGCTGACAAAAAGATAAATACTCCTAGAAACTTCAGTTTCTTCGTCGTATTTCCTATTTTGTTCAGGAGTTGCTTTACGCCCTCGTATCTTGATAAAACTTTCATTTCCAATACGGATTGTAAAATGATATACTGTAATGGAAAACGTTTTAAAAGGAGTACGGTCATGGTAAATTTGAAAGAGCAAGTAGGTGTAAAGGCTGCTGAATTTGTCACAGATGGGATGATTGTTGGTCTTGGTACAGGATCAACCGCCTACTACTTTGTGCAGGAGCTGGGGCGTCGTGTCCAAGAAGAAGGACTGTCGATTATTGGGGTAACAACTTCTCATGCGACTTCAGAGCATGCAGCCTCTCTAGGGATTCCCTTGAAATCTATTGACGAAGTGCCTTATGTGGATCTTACTGTGGATGGTGCTGATGAGGTAGATGCAGCCTTTAATGGGATTAAGGGCGGAGGTGCTGCCTTGCTCATGGAAAAGATCGTGGCAGTCAGCAGTAAGGATTGTATTTGGATTGTCGATGACTCGAAGGTTGTGGAGACCTTAGGTGCTTTTAAATTACCAGTCGAAGTCGTTCAATATGGGGCAGAGAGACTATGTAGAAAGTTTGAAGAAAAAGGCTATCGTCCAAGTTTTCGTATGAAAGATGGGGAGAAGCATGTGACGGATATGAAAAATTACATCATTGATTTAGATTTAAGAAACATTCCTGATGCAGTTTCTCTTGCCAATGAATTAGACCATACAGTGGGAGTGGTAGAGCATGGCCTGTTTATCCAGTTGGTATCAACGGTTATCGTTGGCTATCCGGACGGACCACGCATCCTTGAGAAACGGTAATATTTGTCAAAATCAAATTCTGCTGTTCTTATACTCTTTAAAAATTAAAAGGATACGTCGTCAAGAGTCTCGGTGAATTGAACTGAGTTCGGACTAAAAATGTGAGAAAAAAGATAGGCAGATGTTTCGGCTTTAGCCAATTACAGATGAGATTGAAACAGTTCAGTGAACTGTTTCAACTGGTCACCCAGAAACACGAAAGTGACCACAGAAGTTCGAACTTAGAAATTAAAAAGTGAGGGAATTTGTTACTGAGTTTAAAAACTAAGAAGCGAAGATAAATACACTTATTGACTGTCTTTAATGAATAGGCTGAAAACCTCCACTGGAGGTTTTCAGCCTGTTCCCTTGAAATAGGATGGAACTATTGAGAAAAGTTTTACGTAATTGAACACGGGCTACGAGCTGTGCAAAAAAGATAGTTTTTTCACAGAACTTGAGGTTCTGCGTCAAACCTCCTATTTTCGCTTTGCTCGCTTCAACAGTCTGGGAATAGACTGTTGAAGGTTGGAAATAGAGCGAGAGAAACTCGTGTAAACGCCCTTTGTATCTTAGTCTATTTTTGATTTTTATTGAGTAATAGACTCACCTGCCCAAGGTCAGCCCTACCTTCGGTTTTTCTGCCTATTCAGATGTTGATTTTTAGAGAGTATCAGTCTGAATAAGTGTTTATCAAGTGCGCTTTGCCTAGAAATGACTAGGAAAGCGTTTTTGTGTTATAATGGAAGTAATCATTCATGTAAAGGAGAACGAGATGGCAAGATTTAACCGCATGCACGTCATTGTACTAGATTCTGTAGGGATTGGTGCAGCACCTGATGCAGATCGATTTTTCAATGCCGGTGAGCCAGATACAAGCTCAGATACTCTGGGGCATATTTCAGAAACGACAGGCTTAGCCGTGCCAAATATGGCCAAAATAGGGCTGGGAAATATTGAACGGGAGAGACCGCTACAAACCGTCGTAGCTGAAGCAAGCCCAACGGGCTATGTCACAAAATTAGAAGAGGTCTCGCGCGGAAAAGATACCATGACAGGTCACTGGGAACTTATGGGTCTCAATATCACAGATCCCTTTGATACTTTCTGGGATGGTTTCCCCGAAGAGCTTCTCCAGAAAATCGAAGCATTTTCAGGTCGCAAAATTATCCGTGAGGCCAATAAACCTTATTCTGGAACAGCTGTTATCGATGATTTTGGTCCCCGTCAAATGGAAACAGGTGAGCTGATTGTCTACACATCTGCAGACCCTGTCCTTCAAATTGCAGCGCATGAAGAAATCATTCCGCTAGAAGAGTTGTATAAGATTTGTGAGTACGCCCGTTCGATTACCCTCGAACGCCCATCTTTATTGGGGCGCATCATCGCACGTCCCTATGTGGGGACACCGGGTCATTTCTTGCGGACGGCCAATCGTCACGATTATGCCGTTTCTCCATTTGCTCCAACCGTGCTGGACAACTTGAAAGCGGCAGGAATCGCTACCTATGGTGTTGGAAAAATCAATGATATCTTTAATGGCGCAGGAATTTCTCATGATATGGGACACAACCAGTCGAACAATCACGGTGTCGACACTCTTATCAAGGTCTTACAAGATGAGAATTTTACTGAAGGCTTATCTTTCACTAACCTAGTAGATTTTGATGCAGTCTACGGACACCGTCGCGACACGGACGGCTACCGTGCTTGCTTGGAAGAATTTGATGCACGTCTGCCAGAAATTATCATGAATCTTCGTGAGGATGACCTCCTCATGATTACAGCAGATCATGGAAATGATCCAACCTATGTCGGAACAGACCATACCCGTGAGTATGTGCCATTGCTCATCTTTGGAAAGTCGCTAACAGGTGCAGGGACTCTTCCCCTTGGACACTTCGCAGATATTTCAGCAACCATTGCTGATAACTTTGGTGTTGAAAAGAGCCAGATTGGAGACAGTTTCCTAGAAAGGTTAGTATAAGATGAAAGAATATGAATCAAAATCAGCGCTAATAGCAGAGATTCAAAGGAAAGCAGGACTCTTTATTGGGGAATTTTCGACTATTTCGGAGAAAGACAAGGACCTCCTCCTTGATGAAGTGGATCGTAGCCCAGCCCAGATGCTAGCCTATCAATTAGGATGGTTGAAACTATTGCAAAGTTGGGAACGCGATGAAGCGGCTGGACTTGAGGTAGTGACCCCTCACCCATATTTTAAATGGAATCAGCTTGGAGGCCTGTATCAGAGCTTCTATGAAGATGTTGCGGATTTATCCTTGGAGGAACTAATCGCACAGTTTCAAGAGCAGGTGGATGGCGTGGTCCAGCAGGTGAATCATTATACAGATGAGGACTTGTTTCATTCTGGGATCAGAAAGTGGGCCAGTTCAACGCCGAGCAAGTGGCCTGTTTGGAAATGGATTCATATCAATACCGTTGCACCCTTTACCACTTTTCGGACCAAGATTCGTAAGTGGAAGAAAGTATATAAAATGAGGAGAACAGAAGTAAAATGTCATTGATGGAAAAAATTCAAGAAACCAAGAGTTTTTTAGAGGCAAAAGGTCTTGTGGCGCCGGAATTTGGGTTGATTTTAGGATCAGGTTTGGGTGAATTAGCAGATGAAGTGGAAAATGCCCTTGTCATTGACTATGCAAACATTCCAAATTGGGGTCAATCGACTGTTGTAGGGCATGCTGGAAAATTGGTCTATGGAGATCTGGCTGGTAAGAAAGTCTTAGCTCTTCAGGGGCGTTTTCACTACTATGAGGGAAATCCAATGGAAGTTGTCACCTTCCCCGTTCGTGTGATGAAGGCACTCGGTTGCCAGAGCATCATTGTCACGAATGCAGCGGGTGGTATCAGCTATGGTCCTGGGACACTTATGATGATTAGTGACCATATTAACATGATTGGGACCAATCCGTTGATTGGGGAAAATTTGGATTCATTTGGTCCACGTTTTCCGGATATGTCAGATGCCTATAGTAAAGACTACCGTGCAAAGGCAAAAGAGATTGCAGATAGCATCGGTGTCACGATAGAAGAGGGAGTTTATCTGGGCGTATCAGGTCCAACCTATGAAACACCAGCAGAAATTAGAGCCTACCAAACGATGGGAGCTTCTGCGGTTGGTATGTCAACGGTGCCAGAGGTTATTGTGGCAGTACATTCCGGCATGAAGGTCTTGGGGATTTCAGCCATTACCAACTATGCAGCAGGTTTCCAAAGCTCACTAAATCATGAAGAAGTGGTTGAAGTGACAACGCGCATTAAAGAAGATTTCAAGGGATTAATCAAGGCAATTTTAGCAGGATTATAAGGGGAGAAAAGGATGTCAATTCATATTGGAGCAAAGGTTGGCGAGATTGCTGACAAGATTTTATTACCAGGGGACCCTTTGCGGGCAACATTCATTGCGGAACACTTTTTAGAAGATGCGGTACTGTTCAATGAAATTCGTGGAATGTATGGCTACACAGGAACCTATAGAGGGGAACGTGTCAGTGTTATGGGAACGGGCATGGGGATGCCGTCCATCTCTATTTATGCTCGCGAATTGATTGTGGACTATGGTGTGAAACGCTTGATTCGTGTAGGCACTGCAGGTTCGCTCAATCCTGATGTGCATGTTCGGGATTTGGTCCTAGCACAAGCAGCAGCGACTAACTCAAACATCATCCGTAACGATTGGCCGATGTATGATTTCCCGCAGATTGCTAGTTTCAACTTGTTGGATAAGGCCTACCACATCGCTAAGGATTTGGGAATGACAACGCATGTAGGATCTGTCTTGTCAACAGATGTCTTTTACTCCAACTTTTATGAGCAAAATGTGGCATTAGGAACGATGGGAGTGCATGCTGTTGAAATGGAAGCTGCAGCCCTTTACTACCTAGCAGCCCAACACGGTGTAGAGGCACTTGGAATCATGACTATTTCAGATAGTTTGGTTAACCCAGATGAGGATACGACAGCAGAAGAACGTCAAACTACTTTTACCGATATGATGAAAGTGGGATTAGAGACCCTGATTTCAAAATAGGCACCAAGTGATTTGCACCCCTTAGGGGTGCAAATTTGTTTGCTGAGGACATTGATTCTTATAGGCTAGGAAAATCAAGTATAGACGATTTTTTATAGTATGTTTAGTTTGCTGTCTGATTTCCTAAGGGGATAGATATAGCGAGGAGAAATTTGGGCGGATGTGAATAGGTTTTCATAGATTACAGGAAAATTTGACAACTTTTTGGAGATAAGGGGGTATATTAAGACAGGTAAATCACTCTAAAAATGTAAGAATATAAAAGGTTGAATGATTGTGGCATAAATAGGAAGAAATACTTTACTTTACACGATAAATCTGCTTTAATAGAAGTTGGCGATTGTGTATGAATCTGCCTATGTTTTCATTTATTCTGATGAGAGTTTTAGGAAGCAAACGGAAATGAATGGAAGTCGTAAGATATATATAAAATATAAAGGAGGTTGATAATAGAATGGAGTCCTTTTTTAAACAATTAACACGGTTTCGATTTGGTATCCGTAAGTATAATATTGGAACTGTATCGGTCTTGCTAGGGGTCTTGGCTTTCCTAACACTTCAATCTGGGCAAACTGTTCAGGCTGATATGGTAGGGGAGACGGAAGTAAGTTCAGCTCTTGAAACAGGTGCTACGGAAGAAAGTAGGATACAGGCAACAGAAGAGTCCGGGGATACAGCAGAAAAGACGGAAAACAAGACAGATGCTACTGTCCCTCCAGTAGAAACTCCTACTGAGGATTCTGCCAGTCCAGTTCCTGTGTCGGTTGATGATGAAAGCGCTTCGGTTTCTCGACTGGAACTATCTCATAAGATAGCTGTTGGCGAACTTACAAAATTGACAGCTGAGGAAAAGAGTCAAGTTGAGACAGAAGTTAGAAGAAGTAACCCTAGTCTACCAGCAGATTCTATCGTGACAGTAGCGGATAATGGTCATGTGACCGTTATGTTACCGACTGGTATGCAGTTAATGTTAGTGGCTGAACAGGTAGTGATGCAAGCAGAAAAGACGGTTTCGTCTCCTGCAATCGTCCAACCTGCATCAGAAACTCCAGCAGTCCAAAACAAGGACGAGGCAGAGAGTAGCTCCAGCTCCCAAGCAGGTATCGCTGCCACTGCAGAGGCTAAGGAGAATCAAGGAAAAGGGCCAACGGTAGAGGAAGGTAGGGAAGCAAGAGAGGCTATCGCTACAGAAAAAATAGAAGCCCCAATAACGCCACAAATAGTACCAAATGAACTACAGGAAAGGCGACGTCGTGTCAGAAGGTCTGCTTTTAGAAATGCAACGCCAGCAACGAATGCCGACCCTAGTCAAAATTATAGGCAGTATGTCGGGACGAGTGTCGAACGCTTGAAAAATCAGATTATCTTTTTGGATTTTAATGATACGAAAGCCTTGACAAACGTTGGACCTAATAACACCTTGCGGGTTGGCACACGCTTTGTCAAAGAAATTGTACCAGGTTATACTATTACCCTTGAAGTTACCAAGCTCCGTCCCTTTAATGCGACAGAGATTTATCGTCAGCGTGGTGGGAAGAATTATGATGCCAATGCCATCAATAAGAATAATACTAGCAATGCACCAGCTTCTATTATATTAGCTGCTCAAGATGCTGTCTATTCATCAGCAAAAAATGCAGGCTTGGATACTGGTGGCAAAACAGTGATTCAATCTCAAAATAATGGAGATAATGTAGGAGTTGAGTTTTCCGTTAAGGCAAACTTAAATGGTAGAGAGGTTCCTGCTAACGTTGTCTTAATGACTGGGGAAGAGCCATCTGAGCATGACTTAGAACTATATACAACGGACGGGCAACCCTTTGAACTGTTGACGGAATTATCTGGTCCCAGAACAACGAGCTCTTATAAGCCTATTGATAATCCGTGGTATGCTCCAAGTAGTGCAACTTATACAGTAAATGGAAGTACCAAGATTGATGAAGGGTGGCTCAATACCCAGGTGACAGCGGAAACCCAGCAGAAAGTGACCAGAAATGGTGTGACCTATGCTGACGGTTTAGGAACTAGGGTATTTGGTCCTATTCAGGCAGCTAATCATGTAAACTCTGTGCCGGTCGTCTTGACACGAGATGCTAGAAATATTGGTGTCTACTTCAATTCGAGAGGGAAGCAAGGAGCCATGATCGGCTTTGTCATCTTCGATACTGGTGATGCACCAGCTTCTTACGGGACAGCTCGCCATACAATCTCAACAGGTGTAGCAAACAATCTTCAACAACCCTATCTCGGTACTACGAGACCAGATGTCGATATAGCAAGTAATCAATCAACCGTTGTAGCTTGGGAGGGGGATGACCGAACGGATAATGCCGACGAAGGAACTCGTCAACTATTAGGAGCTGGAGAAATTGTTGATAAGAACGGTATCAGTACAAATGGCAACTACCCTCTTCAAAAAGCCGGGGATTCTACCTATAAATTAACCGTTTTAGCAAGTAAGAATGGTAGTGCCACTGCCTATGCAAGAGCTTTTATCGACTTTGACGGAGACGGTCGTTTTGATGGTGCTGCGGAGTCTTCAGACATTGTCCAAGTGACAGGTAATAACCAAAAGGTTATATTTACTTTCCAAGGCATTCCTCAAAATGTAGATGTTAGCAAGATGCTTCTTGGAGGTCGTGTACGGATTGCACTTGATCGTGAAGATGTAGAAAAACCTACTGGAGTAGCCTATTCTGGAGAGGTGGAAGATTTTCAAATTCAGCAAACCATCCCACCGAGAGGAAGCAAGAAAGAAACGCGAGGTCAGAAAGGTGAGCAACAATCCACTACTGTAACCTTTACAGCCTATGGGAAACGTTCTTACAATGTGAATGCGGACAATCATTTGGATGCCAGCAGACCCTATAAGTTTGTCGTCAATGGTCAGGTGTCTGAAGAGGCAACACTGACTGTTGCAGGACAAGGTACCTATCGCTTAAATCCACAAAGTGGGGTAATTACCTTTACCCCAGAAGCAGACTTTGTTGGGGTGGCTACTGGAGTAGTTGTTAGGGCCTGGGATGAGAATGGAGCTGACACAGGTTGGACAGCAGAGCCTCGTTCAGGACTTGCGAACATCAATACTGTTAGTGGACAGACTATGGATGCTGTTTATATCCCAGAGGTGCTGATTCCTGATCTCACAACTTCTAATAAGGAGACCAATGGTTTACAAGGACAGGCTCAAAGCGTAGAGATTGTTTTCCAAAAAACACTGGATCAAGCAAGAGTTACTCCAAACGCCACCTATCCCGTAAAACTATTAGCATTAGGAAGTAACACACCTGTTACGGCTCCTATAACTGTTAGTGGACAAGGTGTGTACTCGGTTGATGGAATGACAGGGCAAGTGACCTTTACTCCTGAAAAAGGCTTTGTAGGGACAGCAAGACCGATTCAAGTTCAGTTAACCATTAGTGTGGGAGTGGATAAGACAGGAAACCCAGTTTTGAGGACAGCTACGGCAACCTATACTCCAACAGTAAGAGCTGTTACCCCAAGCGGTGGGGTAGTGACGACAACCGATGAGCAAGGGAGAGTCCAGTCAGAGGTAGTCCCTTTCACCCCGGGAGATGTCTCTGTACCAATGGATGATAGTCAGCCTGCAACATTTGCGGACGGGACAAGGAGTAAGACAATCGTAGGGGAAGGGACCTATACTCTTGCTGCAGATGGTCGAGTGACCTTTACTCCAGAAACGACTTTTGTAGGCCTTGGAACAGAACTTCAGGTAGTTCGCAGGGATGTAAATGGGACGCAGGCAACAGGGAGCTATCGGGCAACTGTAAGACCTGATGAAACGAAACCGACCATTGCTACGCTGGATAACCGTTTGGTTGAAAAAAATAGTTCGGTTACCATTACTCCGCAAGTAACAGATAATATCGGAGTTAAGGCTGTTACGGTCAATGGCTTGCCAGCTGGTCTGACTGCTGATAGTCAAGGGCGGATTACAGGAAGGATTACTGCTCCTTCGGGAACCTATACTGTTACAGTTGTAGCAGAAGATACTACTGGAAATAGATCAGACGCTCAGACCTTCACACTCACAGTTGTGGACAAGAGCCAACTCGTTATTAAGATTGATGAACAAAATACCGTTAAGCCAACCCCTCATTATGAGAAGGCTGATTTAGATAAGAAAGCGGCTTATGATGCGGCTCTTCAAGCAGGACAGGCAGTTTTAGAGAATCCTAATTCAGAACAAGCTGAAATCGAACAGGCTATCCAGGCAATCGAAGCTGCCAAGATGGCTCTAAACGGTGAGGTTAATGGAGCCAAGGACCATGCGAAATCAGCTCTTGATAGGGCAGCAGAGGATAAGAAGAATGCTATTGATGCACGTAGTGACCTCACTGCCGAAGAGAAGCAATCTGCTAAAGATTTAGTGGATTCTGAAGTTCAAAAGGCAAAAGATGCCATTGATGCAGCTACCACCAATGACGGGGTAGAGAATGCTAAGTCTGCTGGTGTAGATGCTATCACAGCAGTAAACCCAGATGCTACTGCTAAGACGGAAGCTAAGGAAGCTATTGAAGCCGCAGCGACTGCCAAGAAAGCAGAAATTGACTCTCGCACTGATTTAACGGCAGAAGAAAAGCAATCCGCTAAATCAGATGTGGATACCAAGGCACAAACTGCTAAGGATGCTATTGATGCGGCAACTACTAATACAGATGTAGAGACTGCTAAGACCAGCGGGGTATCCACTATCACAGCAGTCAATCCACCTGTGACAGCTAAGACCGAAGCTAAGGAAGCCATTGAAGCCGCAGCGACTGCCAAGAAATCCGAGATAGATGGTCGTTCTGACTTAACATCTGAGGAGAAGGAAGCTGCCAAATCAGATGTGGATACTAAGGCACAAACTGCTAAAGATGCTGTTGATGCTGCGACTACTAATACAGATGTAGAGACAGCTAAGACCAGTGGTGTAGATACTATCCGTGCAGTGAATCCACCTGCGACCGCTAAGACCGAAGCTAAGCAAGCCATTGAAGCCGCAGCTACTGCCAAGAAGTCCGAGATAGATGGACGCTCTGACTTGACATCTGAGGAGAAGGAAGCTGCCAAATCAGATGTGGATACTAAGGCACAAACTGCTAAGGACGCCGTTGATGCAGCAACTACTAACGATAGTGTATTCACAGCCAAGACAGCTGGTGTAGATACTATCCGTGCAGTGAACCCAGACGCTACTGCTAAGACAGAAGCTAAGAAAGCTATTGATGAAGCGGCAACTGCCAAAAAGTCCGAGATAGATGGACGTTCAGACTTGACAGCAGAGGAAAAGGCGACTGCTAAATCAGACGTAGATACTAAGGCAAAAACGGCTAAAGACGCTGTTGATGCTGCGACTACTAATACAGATGTAGAGACTGCTAAGACCAGTAGTGTAGATACTATCCGTGCAGTGAATCCAGACGCTACAGCCAAGACAGAAGCCAAGAAAGCTATTGATGAAGCGGCAACTGCTAAGAAAACCGAGATAGATGGACGCTCTGATCTAACATCTGAGGAGAAAGAATCCGCTAAATCAGATGTGGATACTAAGGCACAAACTGCTAAGGCTGCTGTTGATGCTGCGACTACTAATGCAGATGTAGAGACAGCTAAGACCAGTGGAGTAGATACTATCCGTGCAGTGAATCCAGGCGCTACTGCTAAGACGGAAGCTAAGGAAGCCATTGAAGCCGCAGCGACTGCCAAGAAGGAAGCTATTGATTCTCGCACTGATTTAACGGACGAAGAAAAGCAAACTGCCAAAGCAGATGTAGATGCTAAGGCTCAAACTGCTAAGGACGCCGTTGATGCAGCAACTACTAATACAGATGTAGAGACCGCTAAGACCAGTGGGGTATCTACTATCACAGCAGTGAACCCAGACGCTACAGCCAAGACAGAAGCCAAGAAAGCTATTGAAGCCGCAGCGACTGCCAAGAAGGAAGCTATTGATTCTCGCACTGATTTAACGGACGAAGAAAAGCAAACTGCCAAAGCAGATGTAGATGCTAAGGCTCAAACTGCTAAGGACGCCGTTGATGCAGCAACTACTAACGATAGTGTATTCACAGCCAAGACAGCTGGTGTAGATACTATCCGTGCAGTGAACCCAGCCGCTACTGCTAAGACCGAAGCTAAGGAAGCCATTGAAGCCGCAGCGACTGCCAAGAAATCCGAGATAGATGGACGTTCTGACCTAACATCTGAGGAGAAGGAAGCTGCCAAATCAGATGTGGATACTAAGGCACAAACTGCTAAGGACGCCATTGATGCGGCAACCACCAATGATGGGGTAGAGACTGCTAAGACCAGCGGGGTATCCACTATCACAGCAGTCAATCCATCTGCGACCGCTAAGACAGAAGCTAAGGAAGCCATTGAAGCCGCAGCGACTGCCAAGAAGGAAGCTATTGACTCTCGCACTGATTTAACGGACGAAGAAAAGCAATCCGCTAAAGACTTGGTAGATTCCGAAGTTCAAAAAGCAAAAGATACCATTGATGCAGCTACGACCAACGATGGCGTAGAGACTGCTAAGACCAGCGGTGTAGCTACCATCACAAGCGTGAATCCACCTGCGACCGCTAAGACCGAAGCCAAGAAAGCTATTGATGAAGCGGCAACTGCCAAGAAGGAAGCTATTGACTCTCGCACTGATTTAACGGACGAAGAAAAGCAAACTGCCAAATCAGATGTAGATGCTAAGGCTCAAACTGCTAAGAACGCCATTGATGCTGCAACTACTAATACAGATGTAGAGACAGCTAAGACCAGTGGTGTAGATACTATCCGTGCAGTGAATCCACCTGCGACCGCTAAGACCGAAGCTAAGCAAGCCATTGAAGCCGCAGCTACTGCCAAGAAATCCGAGATAGATGGACGTTCTGACCTAACATCTGAGGAGAAGGAAGCTGCCAAATCAGATGTGGACACTAAGGCACAAACCGCTAAGGACTCCGTTGATGCGGCAATTACTAATACAGATGTAGAGACAGCTAAGACTAGTGGTGTAGATACTATCCGTGCAGTGACCCCAAACGCTACTGCCAAGACAGAAGCCAAGAAAGCTATTGACGAAGCAGCTACTGCCAAGAAGGCAGAGATTGAGTCTCGTCCTGACCTAACATCTGAGGAGAAGGAAGCTGCTAAATCAGACGTAGACACTAAGGCACAAACTGCTAAGGCTGCTGTTGATGCAGCCACCACTAACGATGGGGTAGCTACAGCTAAGACCAGTGGAGTAGCTACCATCACTAATGTGAACCCACCTGCGATCGCTAAGACCGAAGCTAAGAAAGCTATTGACGAAGCAGCGACTGCCAAGAAAGCAGCTATTGACTCTCGCACTGATTTAACGGACGAAGAAAAGCAATCCGCTAAATCAGATGTGGATATTAAGGCTCAAACCGCTAAGGACGCCATTGATGCGGCAACTACCAATGATGGCGTAGCTACAGCCAAGTCTGCTGGTGTAGATGTTATCACAGCAGTGAATCCACCTGCGACCGCTAAGACCGAAGCTAAGAAAGCTATTGACGAAGCAGCCACTGCCAAGAAGGCAGAGATAGATGGACGTTCGGACTTGACAGCAGAGGAAAAGGCAACCGCTAAATCAGATGTGGACACTAAGGCACAAACTGCTAAGGCTGCCGTCGATGTGGCAACCACCAATGATGGCGTAGCGACCGCCAAGACAGCTGGTGTAGATGTTATCACAGCAGTGAATCCAGATGCTACAGCCAAGACAGAAGCTAAGAAAGCTATTGATGACGCAGCAGCTGCTAAGAAATCCGAGATAGATGGCCGCTCTGACTTGACATCTGAGGAGAAGGAAGCTGCCAAATCAGATGTGGATACCAAGGCACAAACCGCTAAGGACACCATTGATGCGGCAACCACCAATGATGGTGTATCCACAGCCAAGACAGCTGGTGTAGATGTTATCACAGCAGTGAATCCACCTGCGACCGCTAAGACAGAAGCTAAGCAAGCTATTGACGAAGCAGCGACTGCCAAGAAATCCGAGATTGATTCTCGTCCTGACCTAACATCTGAGGAGAAGGAAGCTGCCAAATCAGATGTGGATGCCAAGGCACAAACCGCTAAGGACGCCGTTGATGCAGCTACGACCAATGATGGAGTAGCTACAGCCAAGACAGCTGGTATAGATGTTATCACAGCAGTGAATCCACCTGCGACCGCTAAGACAGACGCTAAGAAAGCTATTGATGAAGCAGCTACTGCCAAGAAGGCAGAGATAGATGGACGCTCTGACTTGACAGCAGAGGAGAAAGCAGCTGCCAAATCAGACGTGGATACCAAGGCACAAGCAGCTAAGGATGCCGTTGATGCGGCAACTACCAATGATGGCGTAGAAACTGCTAAGACAAGTGGAATAGCAACCATCACAAGCGTGAATCCACCTGCGACTACTAAGACCGAAGCCAAGAAAGCTATTGATGAAGCGGCGACTGCCAAGAAAACCGAGATAGATGGACGCTCTGACTTGACAGCAGAGGAGAAAGAATCCGCTAAATCAGATGTGGATACTAAGGCACAAACTGCTAAGGACGCCGTTGATGCAGCAACTACTAATATAGATGTAGAGACTGCTAAGACCAGTGGGGTATCCACTATTACAGCAGTGAACCCAGCCGCTACTACCAAGAACACAGCTAAGTCCGATATTGAAGCAGCAGCTACTGCTAAGAAATCCGAGATTGATTCTCGCACCGATTTAACGGACGAAGAAAAGCAATCCGCTAAGGACTTGGTAGATTCCGAAGTTCAAAAAGCAAAAGATGCCGTTGATGCGGCAACCACCAATGATGGCGTAACTACAGCCAAGACAGCTGGCGTAGATGTTATCATAGCAGTGAATCCACCTGCGACTGCTAAGATGGACGCTAAGAGAGCTATTGACGACGCAGCCACTACCAAGAAGGCAGAGATTGATTCTCGCACCGATTTAACGGACGAAGAAAAGCAATCCGCTAAGGACTTGGTAGATTCCGAAGTTCAAAAAGCAAAAGATGCCGTTGATGCGGCAACCACCAATGATGGCGTAACTACAGCCAAGACAGCTGGTGTAGATGTTATCACAGCAGTGAATCCACCTGCGACCGCTAAGACAGAAGCTAAGGAAGCCATTGAAGCCGCAGCGACTACCAAGAAATCCGAGATAGATGGACGTTCTGACCTAACATCTGAGGAGAAGGAAGCTGCCAAATCAGATGTGGATACTAAGGCACAAACCGCTAAGGACGCCATTGACGCGGCTACCACTAACGATGGCGTAACTACAGCCAAGACAGCTGGTGTAGATGTTATCACAGCAGTGAATCCACCTGCGACAGCTAAGACGGACGCTAAGAAAGCTATTGATGAAGCAGCCACTGCCAAGAAGGAAGCTATTGACTCTCGCACTGATTTAACGGACGAAGAAAAGCAAACTGCCAAATCAGATGTGGATACCAAGGCACAAACCGCTAAGGACGCTATTGATGCGGCAACCACCAATGATGGCGTAACTACAGCCAAGACCAGTGGTGTAGATACTATCCATGCAGTGAATCCACCTGCGACCGCTAAGACGGACGCTAAGAAAGCTATTGACGAAGCGGCGACTGCCAAGAAGGTAGAGATTGACTCTCGCACCGATTTAACGGACGAAGAAAAGCAATCCGCTAAGGACTTGGTAGATTCTGAAGTTCAAAAAGCAAAAGATGCCATTGACGCAGCCACCACTAACGATGGTGTATCCACAGCCAAGACCAGTGGTGTAGATGTTATCACAGCAGTGAATCCACCTGCGACCGCTAAGACAGAAGCCAAGAAAGCTATTGACGAAGCGGCGACTGCCAAGAAGGCAGAGATTGACTCTCGTCCTGACTTGACAGCAGAGGAGAAGGAAGCTGCTAAAGCAGATGTGGATACTAAGGCACAAACTGCTAAGGATGCTATTGATGCTGCAACCACCAATGATGGGGTAGAGACAGCTAAGACTAGTGGAGTAGCAACCATCACAAGCGTGAATCCACCTGCTACAGCTAAGACCGAAGCCAAGCAAGTTATTGACGCAGCAGCTACTGCCAAGAAGGCAGAGATAGATGGACGTTCGGACTTGACAGCAGAGGAAAAGGCAATCGCTAAATCAGATGTGGATACCAAGGCACAAACCGCTAAGGACGCTATTGATGCTGCGACTACTAATACAGATGTAGAGGCTGCTAAGGCTAGTGGGGTATCCACTATCACAGCAGTGAACCCAGCCGCTACAGCTAAGACCGAAGCCAAGAAAGCTATTGACGCAGCAGCTACTGCTAAGAAGGCAGAGATTGACTCTCGCACCGATTTAACGGACGAAGAAAAGCAAACCGCTAAGGACTTGGTAGATTCCGAAGTTCAAAAAGCAAAAGATGCCATTGACGCAGCCACCACTAACGATGGTGTATCCACAGCCAAGACAGCTGGTGTAGATGTTATCACAGCAGTGAATCCATCTGCGACCGCTAAGACCGAAGCTAAGGACGCCATTGAAGCTGCAGCGACTGCCAAGAAGGCAGAGATAGCTGGTCGTTCTGACCTAACATCTGAGGAGAAGGAAGCTGCCAAATCAGATGTGGATACCAAGGCACAGTCCGCTAAGGACGCTATTGATGCGGCAACCACCAATGATGGTGTAGAGACTGCCAAGACCAGTGGTGTAGATGTTATCACAGCAGTGAATCCACCTGCGACCGCTAAGACAGAAGCCAAGAAAGCTATTGACGAAGCGGCGACTGCCAAGAAGGCAGAGATTGACTCTCGCACCGATTTAACGGACGAAGAAAAGCAATCCGCTAAATCAGATGTGGATACCAAGGCACAATCCGCCAAGGACGCCATTGACGCAGCCACCACCAATGATGGTGTAGCTACAGCCAAGACAGCTGGTGTAGATGTTATCACAGCAGTGAACCCACCTGCGACCGCTAAGACCGAAGCTAAGAAAGCCATTGATGAAGCGGCGGCTACCAAGAAGGCAGAGATAGATGGTCGTTCTGACCTAACATTTGAGGAGAAGGAAGCTGCCAAATCAGATGTGGATACCAAGGCACAAACCGCTAAAGACGCCATTGATGCAGCTACCGCCAATGATGGCGTAGCGACCGCCAAGACAGCTGGTGTAGAGGCTATCACAGCAGTGAATCCACCTGCGACCGCTAAGACGGAAGCCAAGAAAGCTATTGATGAAGCAGCGGCTACAAAGAAGGCAGAGATTGACTCTCGTACCGATTTAACGGACGAAGAAAAGCAATCTGCTAAGGACTTGGTAGATTCCGAAGTTCAAAAAGCAAAAGATGCCGTTGATGCGGCAACCACCAATGATGGCGTAGCTACAGCCAAGACAGCTGGTGTAGACGCTATCACAGCAGTGAATCCACCTGCGACAGCTAAGACGGACGCTAAGAAAGCTATTGATGAAGCAGCGACTACCAAGAAAGCAGAGCTTGACTCTCGTCCTGACCTAACATCTGAGGAGAAGGAAGCTGCCAAATCAGATGTGGATACTAAGGCACAAACCGCTAAGGACGCTATTGATGCGGCAACCACCAATGATGGGGTAGAGACTGCCAAGACCAGTGGTGTAGATACTATCCGAGCAGTGAACCCAGCCGCTACTGCTAAGACGGACGCTAAGAAAGCCATTGATGAAGCAGCAGCTGCTAAGAAATCCGAGATAGATGGCCGCTCTGACTTGACATCTGAGGAGAAGGAAGCTGCCAAATCAGATGTGGATACCAAGGCACAAACCGCTAAGGATGCCATCGATGCGGCAACCACCAATGATGGCGTAACTACAGCCAAGACAGCTGGCGTAGATGTTATCACAGCAGTGAATCCACCTGCGACAGCTAAGACCGAAGCTAAGAAGGCTATTGACGAAGCAGCCACTGCCAAGAAGGCAGAGATTGACTCTCGCACCGATTTAACGGACGAAGAAAAGCAATCCGCTAAAGCAGATGTGGACACTAAGGCACAAACCGCTAAGGACGCCATTGATGCGGCAACTACTAATGTAGATGTAGAGACCGCTAAGACCAGTGGTGTAGATACTATCCGTGCAGTGAACCCAGCTGCTACTGCTAAGACAGAAGCTAAAAAAGCTATTGATGACGCAGCGGCTACTAAGAAAACCGAGATAGATGGACGCTCTGACTTGACATCTGAGGAGAAGGAAGCTGCCAAATCAGATGTGGATACCAAGGCACAAACCGCTAAGGACACCATTGATGCGGCAACTACCAACGATGGCGTAGCTACAGCTAAGACCAGTGGGGTATCCACTATCACAGCAGTGAATCCAGACGCTACTGCTAAGACGGACGCTAAGAAAGCTATTGACGAAGCAGCCACTGCCAAGAAGGAAGCTATTGACTCTCGCACCGATTTAACGGATGAAGAAAAGCAATCCGCTAAGGACTTGGTAGATTCCGAAGTTCAAAAAGCAAAAGATGCCGTTGATGCGGCAACCACCAATGATGGCGTAGCTACAGTCAAGACAGCTGGTGTAGACGCTATCACAGCAGTGAATCCACCTGCGACAGCTAAGACGGATGCTAAGAAAGCTATTGATGAAGCGGCAACTGCTAAGAAGGCAGAGATTGAGTCTCGTCCTGACCTAACATCTGAGGAGAAGGAAGCTGCCAAATCAGATGTGGATACTAAGGCACAATCCGCTAAGGACACCATTGATGCGGCAACTACTAATACAGATGTAGATACTGCTAAGACCAGTGGGGTATCTACTATCACAGCAGTGAACCCAGCCGCTACTGCTAAGACGGAAGCTAAGGAAGCTATTGAAACCGCAGCGACTGCCAAGAAGGCAGAGATTGACTCTCGTCCTGACCTAACATCTGAGGAGAAAGAATCCGCTAAATCAGATGTGGATACCAAGGCACAAACCGCTAAGGACGCCATTGACGCAGCTACGACCAACGATGGCGTAGCTACAGCCAAGACAGCTGGCGTAGATGTTATCACAGCAGTGAATCCACCTGCGACCGCTAAGACGGACGCTAAGAAAGCTATTGACGAAGCGGCGACTGCCAAGAAGGCAGAGATTGACTCTCGCACCGATTTAACGGACGAAGAAAAGCAAACCGCTAAAGCAGATGTGGACACTAAGGCACAAACCGCTAAGGATGCCATTGATGCGGCAACTACTAATGCAGATGTAGAGACCGCTAAGACCAGTGGTGTAGATACTATCCGTGCGGTGAACCCAGCCGCTACTGCTAAGACCGAAGCTAAGAGAGCTATTGACGAAGCAGCAGCTGCCAAGAAAGCAGCTATTGATGCCCGCACTGATTTAACAGATGAAGAAAAAGCAGCCGCTAAAGCACAGGTTGATACCCTTGCTAGCGCTGCAAAACAAGCCATTGATCAAGCTAAGAATCTTACAGGGGTCAACAGTGAGCTAGAAAAAGGTCTCAAGGCTATTGCTCTGATCAATCCAGTAGCTGCTCAAAGAGCATCTAAGGATGTAGCATTGAGAACCTTGCCAAAGACTGGAGATACTAACGTGTCATCGCTCACTATGTTAGGCGGAATTCTAGCTTTACTGAGTGTCTTATCGGTTGCTGGTAAAAAGAAAGAGGAAGAGTAAAGGACAGCTCTTTTCAATCAACAGATTAGGAAATGTTATCACTGCTATCGATTAGTTGGAGCATAGCTCACTGTAGCTGGACTATAAGCTATATGTCTCTCGAATGCTTAATATGTGATGATACTGGCGGCATTCTCTTACTACTAGAGAATGCCTGCTGGTATGGGAGAAGGGTAATGGTAATACCCGTCAACAATCAAAGTCTGACGTCGTTACTTCACCTTGCTGAGTGAAAAGCTCCAGTAGAGGTTTTCAGCCTGTTCCCCTAAAATAGTTATCAACTATTTCAACTACCTGCGGTTTCATTCCTAATCAGAGTTTGATTGTTGTAGAGTATAGGCTATTAGAAAGTGCAATCATTACTATTCAATAGGCCAAAAACAAATGTTCATCGTTGACTTGAAAAATTCAGCAATCGATCATTTGTTTTTGGCTTATTATTATATCATATGTTGCAGAAATCTATACGAAATGGCATAAAAGACGAAAATGTGCCATTTTTTGTATTTACAAGAAGAAGAGTATATAGTATACTTAACATATAAACACTATATCAACATATTAAAAGGAGAAGTTTGATGAAGAAAGAACAACCGCATGTCGTTGACCGTCGCCAGCGGTATTCCATCCGGAAGACCCATATCGGTGCAGCTGCAGTTCTAGTAGGGACTTTCTTAGCCCTATCTTTTTTAGGTCAAGGTAGGGTTTTTGCTGAGGAGCAGAAAGAACCTCAGGTAACGGCAGAAGCTGTCCATAGGCAAGAGATAGAGCAGGGGAATGAGGCAGCAGTGTCTGACGTGGCAGAAAATGTAAGCGCATTCCCTGATGCAGAAAGACCTGCTGAAACAGAACTTTCAGAACCTGTCGTGAATGAAGGGGTCACTGAAGAAAATCAGCCAGAAAATGTAAGCGTTGCCAATGACGCCCCAGTAGAGGAGACAGCTACACCTGTTGAAACTCCAGCTGAGAACAGTGAGAATCAACCTAGAAGAATTAGCAAGCGAAGCCTAGAAGATAATAGCGTAGCTGAAAGGACTGTAGCAGAAGTACCAGAAGCTGCTAAAAATACACACTATATTAACTTTGCAGTTGAGGGAACAGCTACTGCCTCAAATGTAGAATCAGGAACCAGCTTTGATGCCTCCAAGGCCATCGATGGAATCGTTAATCGTGAAGAAGTTACTAAGTCAAATCACTCACGGTGGGCAACAGATTATACGACCAATGCCCAACACTTGACTGTTGACCTCTTAAGAGAACGTGCCATCGAGGCTTTTGCTGTTGAGTGGGAACGCCAAAACATCAAAGGTTTCCGTGTTGAAACCTCACAGAACGGGCAAGATTTCACAATCGTTAAGAGTATTCGTAGTGAGGAATATCTACCTCTCAAGAGCAGTATTGTCCTAGACGCAGCTGTCAATGCTCGCTATGCCCGTCTGGTGGTCGATCAATTTGATGGTGGAGCTTTGAACTGGTCGTCTGTTTCTCTCTATGAGTTCCAAGTATTGGGGAAGGAAAAAATCCAGAATCTGGCCTATCAAAAACCAGCTACAGCAAGTGATAGAGAGGCGGCTTCTCTAGGAGCAGACAAGGCGGTAGATGGGAATGATAGCTCGCGCTGGGCAAGTGCTGTTTCTGATACTCCCAAGACTCTGCAAGTTGACCTTGGCACAAGCCAAACAGTCTCATCTGTCATCATACGGTGGGAGCGCAATAACGCTACAGCTTATAAAATTCAGACTTCACAAGATGGTACAACTTGGACAGATGGAGCCAGTTTTAACAGTCGTCCAGAGCATGATGACATCATTACCTTAGCTAGTCCACAAGAAGCGCGTTATGTCCGTTTAATGGTCGATAGTTTCCAGCATGAAGGGAATGTAAAGGGGGCGACTGACCCTATTTCTTGGGGAAATGTTTCTGTCTACGAACTAGAGGTGTATCGTCAACCGATCCATGTAGTAGAAAAGGTTTCCTTAGCTGCTATTGAGAGTGCCTTGGAAGTCCCTGCTGAAATTGACGGGACAATCGGTCGCTGGACCTTGCCAGTCGCTCCTGCAGGTGTCACCGTAGCATTTGTCGGTGCTGATTTTGAGCAGATTATTGATCACGACTTGACGGTCTACCAGCCGATTGTCGATACGACAGTGACCTTCAACTACAGATTGACAAGAGGTGATGAGACTTTTGTCGGTCCTGAGCGAAGGATTTTGGTACGTGGGAAGTATCAGGTGACGGAAGAGGATAATGCCAAGCTCAATGTTCTGCCAGGTATTGCTGAGTGGAAGGGGCATACTGGCGTTTTCCAAGTTGGATCAACAGCTCGTATCGTGGTCAATCCCAAAGATCGGGAGAACTTGAACCATGTAGTTGAAAGTTTTAAGGAGGACTATGAAGCCATCACAGGGCATCAGATTTCGATTGTCTACGGGACTGATGCAAAAACAGGAGACTTCTATTTCGAGCTAAATGACAATGACCGAGGTCTCAAGCGTGAAGGTTATTTGATGACGATTGCAGATACTGTTAAGGTAGAGGCACAAGATGCCGTCGGTACGTTTTGGTCAACGCAAACCTTGCTCCAAGTCCTCAAACAAAACCCGAGCAGTATTGACCGTGGTATTGCACGCGATTATCCTAAATTTGAAACACGGGGATTCGTTCTTGATGTAGCCCGTAAGCCCTTCCAACTTAGTACCTTAAAAGATATGATTAAGAAATTAGCATGGTACAAGTATAATGATTTTCATATTCACTTAAATGATAACTATATACAAGTAGAGGAGTATCAAAATACAGATAAGCCCCAGGGAGCTTACTCAGCCTTTCGTCTGGAATCAGATATCCGAGAGGGTGGCAACAAGGGTCTCAATAAGGCAGATTTGACAGCCAAAGACCTATTCTATACCAAGGCAGAATTTAAGGAATTGATTTCTTTTGCGAAGAAGCGTGGTATTAAAATAGTCCCTGAATTTGATGCACCAGCGCATGCCCTTGCTTTCACAAAGGTTCGTCCGGATCTGACTATGACGGACCATACGGTTCGCCGCTGGGTGGACCATCTGGAAGTATCAAATCCTGATTCCTTAGAATTTATCAAGTCGGTCTGGAACGAGTACATCGACGGTGGTGCTGACTCAGTCTTTGCAGATACTGACACCATCCATATCGGAGTCGATGAATTTGAAGGCAACAATGAAGGCTTCCGTAAGTTTACTGACGATTTGCTCAAGTATGCTATCAGTAAGGGGAAGACGCCTCGTTTCTGGGGAAGTTTGACAGCGAAGGCAGGCAGTACTCCTGTTCAAGTAGAAGGTACGGAGCTTAACGTCTGGAATGCTGGATGGGCCAATCCAAAAGCCATGTATGACCAAGGCTATAAGCTCATCAATACGATTGATGGAGACCTTTATATTGTTCCAGCCGCAGGCTATTACTATGACTACCTTAACTCAGAACGCCTCTATAATCATTGGGAGGTCAATAATTTTGGAGGGACACGACTGCCTGTCGGTGACAAACAAGTCTCAGGTGCAGCCTTTGCTGTCTGGAATGACAAGATTGACAAACAAGCAAATGGGATACTCGAACACGATGTTTATCGTCGCTTTGATGCGGCTCTCCCAGCTCTTGCTGCCAAGATGTGGGGAAATCGAGATATGGGAAGTTACGCTGATCTCAAGAAAGTTGAGTCAGCAGTAGGAGACCCTGTTAACTATAATCCTTATCATCGAGTGGATAGTGCGACTGGTGTTGTCCTCGACTATAAATTTGATACAGAAACACTCGATGACGTATCTGGGAACAACTATGATGCAAGTAATCTCGTGAATGCTAGCTATGAACCAGAAGGTAGGGGCTATGCTCTTCGTCTCAATGGTGGGGTCAGCCACATTAAGACACCTCTGACAAAAGTTGGTGTTGGCAATAGCTTAACCGTTCGTGTCAAGCTAGATGTCACTGCAACAGGTGAGCAAATTCTTTCAGAATCAGGTACTTCAGCCATCAAGTTGGTACAAAAAGAAACAGGTAAGGTCGGATTCTCAACAGAAGGTTATGACCATTCCTTTGATTATACCCTGCCAAAAGGAGAATGGGTGGAATTGACTTTCGTCGGTCGTGAGGGAGAAGCAGATCTTTTGGTAAATGGGCAACTTGTTCATACCTTGAGCCGCACTCCAAGAAACACCTCTGTTGCAAGAAGTACCCCATCAGGTGAAGCAAATAAACTTGCTAGTCTGATACTTCCCGTCGAGTATATCGGTAGTCGCAGTCATGCGATGCAAGGGCTGATAGATCGCTTTATCGTCCGTCAAGATGTACAAACTAGCGCAGAGCAGCTAGATAGCAGCAACTGGGCAGTAACTGCCAACAACGAAGATGGAGGAGATCCGATTGCCTCTGCCTTTGATGGTAACCGCGATACAATCTGGCATACCCAGTGGAATCCAAGTAAAAAAGAGTTGCCAGCAACGATTACCATTGATATGAAAGAAGCACAAACCATTGACCACATGCTCTATGTACCCCGTCAGATTGGTAGGAATGGTAATATCACTCGTTACAAGCTCTCTTATAAGCTAGCTGAGGCTGACGACTGGACTGAGTTGACAGCTGGTACTTTTGATAGCAGTAGCTCAGACAAGACTGTCAACTTTGGAGCGACCTCAGCCCGTTATCTCAAAATGGATATTCTAGAGGGAGTCGGTGGCTTTGGTTCTGCAGCAGAATTTATTTTCGGCAAGTATGATATCCTTCAACCGCTCCGCGATAGTCTTGTGGAGGCAAAAGCCCACAATGAGCTCTCGTCTTACTATACAGATGCCACGGCAGGTGCCTTGCTCAATCTGACAGGAGAGGCTGAGGGAGCTCTCAATTCTGATACGGTCAATGCAGAAGATGTAGGACGTCTGGTCGCTGCTATTCGCTCGGCTATTGATGGCTTGGAACGCCGTCAAGAAACGACGTTTACTGAACCAGAATACAGCCGTAAAGACAGCCATCTAGGAGCTATCACAGCGATAGCTGTCAATGAAACAGATCCTCGTATATTTGACGTGACCTATGCAACTGGTCAACGTGGTAAGATTTCTATCCATAACGATCATGTGGTTCGCTATCAAATCGTACCTCAAGGGGAAAACTTTAGCGACTCTCCTACCTTGGCTTGGCCAGAAGCTCGTCCAGCTGAAATCGTCGTCAAACGCCTATCTGACTACGCAAGAGGGACGGTGCCTGCCCTTCGTGATACAGATAGCCATTACCTAATTGATACAGGAGCAGTGGAACTCCGCCTTAGCAAGGCACATAGTACCTTGGAAATTTACGATAAACGCCGTCGCAAGGTTGTCCTGTCCGAAGCGAGTCCTCTTGAGATGACGACAGCACAGACCAAGCAGACTCTAAAAGCTGGTGAAAATAGTCAGTATTTTGGTGGCGGTACACAAAATGGTCGCTTTACCCATAAGGGCAACAGTATCAATATCGTCAATGAGAATAACTGGGTAGATGGAGGTGTTGCTTCTCCAAATCCATTCTACTGGACCACAGATGGTTACGGAGTTCTTCGTCACACCTTCCGTCCGGGACGCTATGACTTTGAGCAAGGTGACGAACATACAGTGAGTACGGTTCATAATGATTCGATGTTTGATGCTTATTACTTTGTTAATAGTAAACCTATCGACCTCTTGAAAGACTACTATGAGCTGACAGGCGCACCACAAGTCTTACCAATCTTCTCGCTTTATGAAGGTCACCTCAATGCCTACAATCGTGATTACTGGGTAGAGGTTCCAGCAGGAACACCAGGAGCAGTCTTTTTTGAAGAAGTTGGCAAATATTACAAAGAATACCAGCCACAACACCTAGGAGACCGTGAGGGAATCCGTGAGTCCTTGAACGGTCGTCCGGGAGACGCCAACTACCCATTCACAGCGACAGCTGTTATCGATCGGTATAAGCGAAATGATATGCCATTAGGATGGATATTATCAAATGATGGCTACGGTGCAGGCTATGGTCAGACAAGTACCCTTGAAGGCAATATCCAGAATCTGAAAGAATTCAGTGAATATGCCCGTCAGCACGGTGTTGAGTCCGGTCTATGGACTCAGTCAGACCTCCATCCAAAAGAGGGGGTAGCAGCACTTCTACAACGTGATTTGCCAAATGAGGTGCGCGAGGCACTGGTCCGTATCCTCAAGACAGATGTGGCTTGGGTGGGTCCAGGATATTCCTTTGGTCTCAATGGTATCGCAGATGCTGCTCATATTATGACTACTCAAGGAAACAATGCCCGTCCGTTTATCATTACCTTAGATGGTTGGGGCGGTACCCAACGCTATGGTGGTATCTGGTCAGGTGACCAAGTAGGTGGTGAGTGGGAATATATCCGCTTCCATATCCCTACCTACATCGGTACCGGCCTTTCAGGAAATCCTAACATCTCTTCTGATATGGACGGCATCTTCGGTGGTGGCAATAAGGTCATTAACACCCGTGATTACCAGTGGAAGACCTTTACAGGTATGCAACTCAACATGGATGGCTGGGGCTGGAATCCGAAAAATCCATATGCTTTTGATCGTACGACGACAGATATCAATCGTTCCTACCTCAAGTGGAAGTCCATGCTAGTCCCATACTCATACAGCATCATGCATGAGGCGGCAGATGGTCATCCGATTATTCAGGCGATGTTCTTGCAATTCCCAAATGAGGCGATTAACTATACCAAGGATGTTCAATATCAATATATGTATGGAAAGAATATCCTCGTGGCTCCTATCTATGAGCAAGTCCAAAGCGATGCAGATGGCAATGACATTCGCAACAAGATCTACCTTCCAGCTGGTGAGCAGTGGATCGACTTCTTTACGGGGGAAATTTATGAAGGTGGGCAAATGCTCAATAACTTCAATGCCCCAATCTGGAAGTTGCCAGTCTTTATCCGCAATGGTGCGATTATTCCAGTCACAGCTGCTAATAATAATTACAAAGAGATTGACCATACCCTACGTCAGGTTGATTTCTATCCGCATGGTAGGACTGATTTTACCCTTGTCGAAGACGATGGTATAACAGAAAGCTACAAGCTCGGCAAGGTTGCCAAGACCTTGATTACCAGTGTGCAGGAAGGCCAGCGTGTGACCCTCACTATCAATCGTACGGATAGCCATTACGAAGGCTTTGTCAGAGAAAAGGCTAGTCAATTCAATGTTAATGTATCCAGTGAGCCAAGCAGTATTCGCCTGCTCGTAGATGGCCAGGCAGTCGAGTTGACCCGTGTGGATAGTCTAGAGGCTTTTAAGGCAGGTAGCAATGTCTACTACTATGATGCTCGACCAAATCTTAACCAATTCTCAACAGAGGGTGGGGCATACTATGGCCAAGCTATCACGAAGAATCCTGTCTTGCGTGTCAAATCTGCCGTCATGGATGTGACAGCTCATACGGTCAGCTTAGAGCTGGACGGATTTGTCATGGATCAAAAAGCTCAATCTATCCTGAGTCGTGAAGCAGGGCAAGCGCCAGTGCTATCGGCTAATGATGAGGCTAATACAGCAACGACCGTCTTTCTCTCTTGGCAAGAGGTTGAGGGGGCTACTAGCTATGAATTAGAAGTAGATGGCGTACGCTATAGCAATATCAGTGGCAACCGTTTTGAACACAGAGATTTGCCATTTGCTAGTCATCATGGATACCGTATTCGAGCAGTGGTGGCGAATAGTCACACGACTCCGTGGTCGGAGTTGCTGGAATCAGCTACCAAGGAAAATCCTCTAGTAAATGCTATTGATAATATCCGCCTCCATAGTAATCAAGCAGCTCAAGCTAGCACACCACATCACCACTTAGTAGATAAGAATGTGGATAGTCAGTATCATTCTAAGTGGGATGCCAAGTCTGTGCCAGAACTCTTGACCCTTGACCTGCAGGCAGCCTATGAACTAGATAAACTTGTCTATGTTCCACGTTCAGACGGCGGCCTAAATGGTATTATTACGGCTGGAGAAATCTTGTATAGCGAGGATGGAGTACATTGGTTTACTGCTGAAAATAGGACAGTTCATTGGGCGGCAGATGCGACGGAAAAGACCTACGAATTCCCAGCAGGTGTGACCGCACGCTATGTTCGGCTTAATGTGACGGCGACAGCAGGCAATTCAGCTGAAGCGGCAAATACCTTTGTATCTGGTCAAGAACTTTTCGTTTTCAAGAAAGATGGCACAAAAGCCCGTGTAGTCGGAGATGTAACTGCTGATGGGACTATTGACAGTAATGATATTACCTCACTGATCAATTATGCAGGCCTACGTCGGAACAAGGATAATGACTTTGAGGGTTACGTAGAAGTTGCAGATTTGAACAAAAACAACGTAATCGATGCCTACGACATCTATTATGTGACTAGCCAGCTTGGAGAAGGTGATAAGATCAGTGGTCCAGTCGGAGGTCGTCTGGTATGGAGTAGCGATCGAGACCGTGTAGGCGCTGGTGAAGAATTTACTGTGAGTTTGACTGGTAAAGGCTTGGCTAATATCGAAGCGATTACGGCAGCCTTACCGATCGATAAGGAACTGTATGAGGTCGTTGGTCAGGTAGTGGTTGCTCCAGATGTATCCACCATGCAGAACTTCTCAACAGTTCGGACACATGGTGACAAGTCTATTGAGGCCTTTGTCCTCCTTAGCAACCGCCGTGATAACCCGACTATCCATGGAGATAAGGCGATTGCAAGCATTCGTCTTCGTGCGAAGCGTGCAACTGATGTCGTCTTGACTTTTGAACAGGCTCTTTTAACAGGTAGCAATCGTGTCAGTGAGTCTAGTCCTATCCTGCATGAAAGTCAAAATCCTGAGCCGGATACTCCAGAAGTTTTGGAAAATCGTATCCCTGCCAGTGAGCTTGTTGTCACTGGAAATGATGGTGTGTATCAAGTCGGCAATGGTCTTTCAAACCTCAATGATGATAATCCAAACAGTTTGACAGAACTCAAGTGGGATTGGGAACCGAATCACGTTGATGGACGACTACCAGCAGACATCACTCTGCCGCAGGATATTACTTTCAAGCGCCAAGATGGAGCTTCCTTCTACCTAACGTCGCTTGAGATAGATAAACGGACACCGGGTAATGGTACAGTGACTAAGTATAAGGTGACTACCTATTTAGGTGATGAGCAGGTTCATGAATCAGATGTACTAGAAACACCATTTGATGAGGGAACAGCCCGTCATGAATTAGCAGCCTTAGCCAAGGTAGACAGGGTGGTTGTAACCATTCTTGAGGCACGAACCCGACCATCTGATGTCAATAATAAAATGATGACCCTACGGGATATTCGACTCTTTGCACTCGATGAAAGTCAGGTTCCAGATGATGAGCCTGCTGTTCCAAGCGAGCCGTCCACCCCAAGTGACCCGACTGTTCCGAGTGAACCGTCCACCCCAAGTGGGCCAACTGTTCCGAGTGAACCGTCCACCCCAAGTAATCCGACTGTTCCGAGTGAACCATCTACTCCAAGTCCGACACCTGATCCAGCTCCTACTGATATGCGTATCCTAAGAGACAGCGCAACTGGATTGTCTATTATTGCTAAAGCAACTATCCTAGAGGGTGTTGAGCGGCTGATCGTTCGTAGGACAGATAGTCAAGTCCTAAATGATCGTGAGTATGATGCCTTTGATGTTCTTCTCATTGATAAGGATGGTAAAGAGCAACAGCCAAGAGGTGCGGTACTGGTTCGTGTACCAGCTAGAAGAGAGGTAGAAGCACTCTACCATATCAATACTGATAATCAGTTGGAAAATATGCCGTTTACCCAGACTGGTAACACAGTTGAGTTTACTACGAATCACTTTAGTGTCTATGCCCTTGTCTATCATCAAGCTGATAGGTTAGATAAGGATAAAATAGCAGGAATATCTCATGGACAGACAGGCTCTACCAGTCTAACTGGTCAGTCTGGTCAGACGAGTATGTCCGTTCAGAATGAGCCAGATGTTGCAGTAAGACAAACTCCAGCTCAAACAGACAGTTCTCGCAAGGTTCTGCCTGCGACTGGTGATAGCTCATCAAGCACCATCTTCTTACTAGGCTTGCAAATCGCTTTGCTGACCTTATTTTCTTCCTACAAAAAAAGAGAGGAGTAGGAGCTGGTGACTGCTCTATAGCCCTAAACAAGTACCCGAGTTAGCGCTTCTCGGGTACTTGTATTTTTGTAGATAGTCTTAGAACCTGCATTCACAATCAGTGCTTTGCTTATGAATACGGATTCTTATACTCTTTAAAAATCAAAAGGATACATCTTATACTCTCCTAATGAACATCAAACACACACTAGGAAGCGAGCCATAGATTACGCTAGGATAGTTGGCTCTGCTATAAAGGATTGAGGATAAGGTGAACATTTTTATATCTTTTTTTGATGGAGTCCTTGCCTTTTTTTATAAAATATAGTACAATATATTGGAAAGCGTTTCCAAAAAATACGGAAAACTTGCATATGTATTTCTATCTAAAATTGAAAATAGAGGAGTAAACAGAATGATGATGAATCTACAAAATTTTGTGCAAACGATGTACGCAAAGCGTATCGAAGATTGCTCGGATCAGGAGTTATACTATGCCTTACTCGCTTTTACCAAGCAGCGCAGTGAGGCTAAATGTACCAACGATCAAAAGAAGAAGGTCTATTATATTTCGGCTGAATTTTTGATTGGAAAACTCTTGTCCAACAATCTTATCAACTTGGGCCTGTATGATGAAGTGAAGCGTCAGCTGGCAGAGGTTGGAAAGGATTTGATTGCCATTGAAGAAGTGGAAATGGAACCCTCACTTGGAAATGGTGGTCTAGGTCGATTGGCGGCCTGCTTCCTTGATTCGATTGCTAGTCTTGGATTGAATGGAGACGGTGTCGGTCTCAACTATCATTTTGGACTTTTTCGTCAGTTGTTTGAGTACCATCAACAGTCAGCTGTGCCGAATGAGTGGATAACACCACGTTCCTGGTTGACAGAATCTCCCATTTCCTATCAAGTGCCATTTGCGCATTTTACACTGACATCAAAGCTCTACGATATTGATGTGCCAGGCTATAAGACCGAGAGGAAAAATCGTCTGCGGCTGTTTGATTTAGCATCTGTTGATGACAATATCATTGACGATGGAATCGACTTTGATATGGATGACATTTTCCGTAATTTGACCCTCTTTCTCTACCCAGATGACTCGACGGATCAGGGAAAAATTCTACGGATTTTCCAACAGTATTTCATGGTATCAAATGCAGCGCAATTATTGATTGACGAGGCAGTAGCCAAGGGTTCTAATCTCCATGATTTGGCAGACTATGCTGTTGTGCAAATCAATGATACCCATCCTTCCCTTGTCATCCCAGAATTGATTCGCCTCCTAGAACTTCGTGGTATTTCCTTTGATGAGGCAGTCGAGATTGTCAAGAATATGACAGCCTACACAAACCATACCATCCTGTCTGAAGCCTTGGAAAAATGGCCACTTGACTTCTTGAATAAGGTTGTACCGCATTTGGTTCCGTTTATTGAAGAATTAGACCGTCGTGCTAAGGCAGTTGAGGACAATCCAGCCGTCAACATCATTGATGAACACGGCCGTGTCCACATGGCACATATGGATATTCACTATGGTTATTCCATCAATGGAGTTGCCGCTCTCCATACGGAGATTTTGAAGTCGTCAGAACTCAAAGCCTTTTATGAACTGTATCCTGATAAGTTCAACAATAAGACCAACGGTATCACCTTCCGTCGCTGGCTCATGCACGCCAATCCTCGATTGGCGCACCACTTGGATAACTTGCTTGGCCATGATTACCACCGTCAAGCCGAGGCTTTGGAAGGCTTACTTGCCTACAAAGATGACGATGCCCTCAAACAGGAATTAGAAAAGATTAAACACCATAACAAGCGGAAATTGCAACGTCATCTTGCGAAAACACAAGGTGTTGAAGTGAATCCGAACTCGATTTTTGATGTCCAGATTAAACGGCTGCATGAATACAAGCGTCAACAGATGAATGTCTTGTATGTGATTCATAAGTATTTGGATATCAAGGCAGGTAATATTCCAGCCCGTCCATTGACTGTTTTCTTCGGTGGAAAGGCAGCCCCAGCATACACCATTGCTCAAGATATTATCCATTTGATTTTGGTCTTGTCACAGGTGATTCAGCACGATCCTGATGTCAGCCCGCACTTGCAACTGGTGATGATTGAAAATTATAATGTCACGGAAGCGAGTTTCATTATTCCAGCAGCGGATATTTCAGAGCAAATTTCCCTTGCTTCTAAAGAGGCATCTGGTACAGGAAATATGAAATTTATGCTCAATGGTGCCTTAACGATTGGTACAGATGACGGAGCGAACGTGGAAATTCATGAATTGGTCGGTGATGAGAATATCTATATCTTTGGTCAGGATAGCCAGACGGTTATTGATCACTACGTCCACGGTAGTTACCATCCATATAGCTTCTATGAGAAGGAAGCCATCCGTCCCTTGATTGACTTTATCACCAGTGACCTCATTCGTCAGGCTGGCGGAATCGATGAGCGCTTGTGGAGGCTACAAGATAATCTCAAGCATAATGACCACTTTATGACCCTTCTTGACTTGGAAGAATACATTGAGACTAAGGAGCGGATGCTGGCAGACTACGAGGATCGCGATGCATGGTTAGAAAAGGTGATTGTCAACATTGCAAAAGCAGGCTTTTTCTCAAGTGACCGCACGATCGAGCAGTACAACCAAGATATTTGGCACTTGGAAAAATAAAGAAATGAGAGATTGGGAGCATTGTTCTCACTCTCTTTTTTCGTATGTCTCGCTTTCTGACGAAAAAGGGAGTCTGTGGTATAATATCTTCATGATAAAAAGACCTACTTCAGCCTATGTCCATATTCCTTTTTGTACTCAGATTTGCTACTATTGTGATTTTTCAAAGGTATTTATCAAGAATCAACCCGTCGATGAGTATTTGGCAGCTCTGATGGAGGAGGTGCGGTTCTATGACCTGCCTCCTTTAAAAACACTCTATATTGGTGGTGGGACACCTTCAGCCCTATCAGCAGAACAACTGAACTACCTACTGACCAATCTCGAACGCTTACTTGATTTATCTCAAATAGAAGAGTTTACTATTGAGGCTAATCCAGGGGATTTGACAGAAGACAAGATTGCTGTCTTACGACGTTCTAAGTGTAACCGAGTCTCCCTCGGTGTGCAGACCTTTGATGATCGCATGCTCAAGAAAATCGGGCGTTCCCACAACCAAAGCCAGATTTATGAGACAATCAATGCTCTAAAGGCTGCGGGTTTTTATAATATTTCAATCGATTTGATCTATGCCCTGCCTGGACAGACGATGGAACAGGTGAAGGATAATGTGGCGCGTGCCTTGGAGCTTGATATTCCTCACCTGAGCCTCTATAGCCTGATTTTGGAGAAGCATACCGTCTTTATGAATCGGCAACGCCGTGGGAATTTACACCTACCGAGTGAAGACCTTGAGTCGGACATGTTCGAATATATCCTGCAAGAGTTGAAAAAAAATGGCTTTGAGCATTATGAGATTTCTAATTTCACCAAGCCGGGTTTTGAAAGCAGGCACAATCTCATGTATTGGGATAATGCAGAATATTTTGGACTGGGAGCAGGAGCTTCGGGCTATCTGGGAGGGATGCGCTATCGTAATCGAGGTCCCATTCAGCACTATCTAAAATCCATTCGGGAAAAAGGTCATGCGAGACTTCATGAAGAGCATTTATCGCAGGGAGAGCAGATGGAAGAAGAGATGTTTCTAGGCTTGCGGAAGAAAGCCGGGGTTTCCATTGCTCGTTTTGAAGCAAAATTTGAAACGTCTTTTGCGACATGCTATGGTCAGGTGGTAGCAGACTTGACGGCTGAAGGTCTCATTCAGGAAGAAGATGGCTTTATCCGCATGACCCAAAAAGGCCTTTTTCTTGGAGATACGGTCGCAGAACGCTTCATCATAGAGGAGGAGTCCTAATGGGATTACGCTATCAGGAGAAGATGACGCTGCCATTTGACATGGTAGATGTTCAGCAAGAGTTAAAAATTCCTAGCTTTTTAGCCTACTGTCTGGCCTTGTCTGGTCGTCAATCGGAGCTTTT
Source organism: Streptococcus azizii (assembly GCF_001984715.1). Lineage (GTDB taxonomy): Bacteria > Bacillota > Bacilli > Lactobacillales > Streptococcaceae > Streptococcus > Streptococcus azizii. Next base: position 64,701 of record NZ_MSPR01000007.1, on the reverse strand, counting down.
AGGGCGTGGGGATAAGGAAATCTTTGAGCAGTATGGTCTCGTTTGGGTTGTGACAGATTATGAAGTGGCCATCACCCGTTTACCACGTTATCAGGAAACGATTACGATTGAGACAGAGGCGATTTCTTATAATAAGTTTTTTTGCTATCGAATCTTTTGCATTTATGACGAGGAAGGAGACTTGCTCATCAAGATTTTAGCCTACTTTGTTTTGATTGATTTTGAGACAAGGAGGGTCACACCAGTTCCAGAAGAATTGATTGCTCCCTATCAAGCTGAAAAGGTTAAAAAAGTAGCGCGTGCTTCAAAGTATAGGAGTCTGGAGCAAGCTATTGAGCAGGAACGAAAAGTGGGCTATTGGGATATTGACCTCAATGGGCATGTCAATAATAGTAAATATCTTGAATGGATGTACGAGAGTTTAGGCTATGAATTTCTTACCAGCCACCGCCTTACTTATTTCCAGATTAAGTACGTTAAGGAAATAGGACCAGAGGCCTCGGTGACGACCAGGGTTGTGCAAGAAGAAGAGAGTAGTCTGCATGAGATTTGGTCTAGCGGCCAGCTCCATGCTCAAGGAATGATGAAATGGAAGAGACAAGATGACAAGGGAAACTAATTGGCTCAAGTGGGCAGTCCGACTGCAGGCCTTGGCACAGGCAGGTCTTGCCTATAGTAAGGATGTCTACGACATCGAACGCTTTGAAGAAATTCGTCAAATAGCAGCCGAAATGCTCGTTGAGCCTTCGGGCTTGCCTTTGGCGCAAGTAGAGGCCTTATTTTGCAATGAATCCGGTTATCAAACCCCAAAGCTGGATACGAGAGCAGCTATCATAGAAGGACAGAAAATTCTTCTCGTTCAGGAAAATGACGGCTTGTGGTCCTTGCCGGGAGGCTGGTGTGATGTGGATCAGTCTACTATGGAAAATACGGTCAAAGAGGTACGTGAAGAGGCAGGACTTGACGTCGAAGTCGTGAGGCTGGTAGCGGTTTTGGATAAGATGAAAAGCAATCCTAGTCGCTCGGCGCACCATGTGACCAAGGTATTTTACCTATGTCGCTCGCTCGGCGGGCAGTTTCAAGCTAATTCAGAAACTCTTACGAGTGCTTATTTTTCCTTGGGTGACCTACCTACCCTTTCCTTGGGGAAAAATACAGTAGAGCAGATAGCCCTTTGCTTTGAAGCCTATCAGGCTGAGCATTGGGAGACACGATTTGAATGAGGAGATAAGGATAGATGACCTATACAGGCTATTTGATTGATTTAGATGGAACTATTTACAGGGGGAAAGACCGTATTCCAGCTGGCGAGCGATTTGTTCACAGCTTACAAGAACGAAAACTCCCATATCTATTTGTCACCAATAATACGACTCGCCGACCAGAAGCAGTTCAGACCATGTTACGGGAGCAGTTTGCTATTGAGACACCACTGTCTACCATTTATACTGCCAGTCTTGCAACGGTTGATTATATGAATCAGGTCGGAAGAGCAAAGACCGCCTATGTGATTGGCGAAGAAGGACTCAAATCTGCCATTTTTGAAGCAGGTTATGTGGAAGAGTGCGACAATCCTGCTTATGTCGTGGTTGGACTAGATACTGATTTGACCTATGAGAAATTGACGATTGCCACTTTAGCAATCCAAAAGGGGGCAGTTTTTATCGGTACCAATCCCGATTTGAATATTCCAACTGAGCGTGGCTTGTTACCAGGGGCAGGCTCGCTGATTGCTTTGCTTGAAAGAGCGACGCGGGTGAAAGCGACTTTTATTGGTAAACCTCAAGCGATTATTATGGATAATGCCCTTGCTATTTTAGGGACTGAGCGGAGTAAGACCCTGATGGTTGGTGATAATTATTTGACCGATATTCGGGCTGGGATTGATAATGGTTTTCCTACTCTTCTGGTCTTGACAGGATTTACCAGGCCAGAAGAGGTAGAAGGGCTTCCAGTAGCGCCCACCCATATATTGAGTAGCCTAGATGAATGGAGTTTTGATGAAAATTAAATGTTCCCTAGTGGCCAGCCTCCTTTTTATCCTGTCAGCCGCCTTGCTCGCGACTATTTACCTGATTTGGATGCTCTATCCTTTAGAAATCCAATGGTTGCGACTAGAGGATGTAGTCTATATGGAAGCTAGAGAGATTGGATATAACTTTAACATCCTCCTGCGTTATTTGACCCTACCTTGGGTGCAAGAGCTATCCATGGCTAGTTTCCCCTCATCGGCAAGTGGTCTACACCATTTTCAGCAAGTCAAGTGGCTTTTTCATCTTGCTCAGGCTATTTTTCTGATAAGTTTGCTAGGCTTTCTATATTTTTGGAGAAGGATTGTAAGAAAAGGGTATGGTAACTTGTATCAAACTGTCTTTGTAGCAGCAGCGGTTTTGCCAATCTTGATTGGTGGGTTTGGAGTGGTCGTAGGCTTTGAGCGCTTTTTCACCCTCTTTCACCAAGTCCTGTTTGTTGGCGATAGTAGTTGGCTATTTAATCCCCACACGGATCCAGTTATCTATATTTTGCCGGCAGAATTTTTCCTCCATTGTTTCCTGCTCTTTTTTGCCCTATATGAGAGCCTGTGTATTGGAATGGTGTTTGCCTGCCATTTTAAGAAAAATAGGATAAGTGCTGAGAAATCCTTCTAGGTAAGTGACAAGCGTTTGTGGCTGAAAGGCTCATCTATGTCCTAGGCTAGTCTTTTCCAATTATCTTAACGAACACTATAATGTATATCAGATAGAGAATCGAGAAATCGGTTCTTTTTATTTTCCCCACCCTTCAAACATTTCACTCATACTCAAAAAAAATTGATCTCTGAATAGGCAAGGAAACCGAAGGTAGTGGATGAAGTATCCTTTTGATTTTTAAAGAGTATTAAAGGGGATTGCTTGATTCTGGACAAGTATCTGATGGTTTTGCTATTTTAAAAGTAAACACATATAAAAATGGTCTTGATATACTGTGTATATCAAAGGTTTGACTTATAGTCAAACCTTATAACTAATAGTCTATATGTAATTGAGCCTAACTCCTCTTGACGTTAGATATGGTTAGAGGAATGAACAGTGTCGACCGAAAGTGGAGCTAGTCATATTTTTCAGAATGAAAAAAGATTGCTGAGTATAGGCTGTGAGTCGGTTGTGAAAGAGAGGTGAGTAGTGATTTAATCAAATTAAGAGCATAAATGTTATAGTGGCAAAGTAAAAGGAGGACAAAAGGAAAGTAAGAATGAAATGTTAAGCATGTAAACTAGCAAGGGTGATGTTATTCTAAGGATTACAAGCCTTGCGACAATTAACGATATGATGTGAAAGGAGTACGGAAATGAAGTATAGTGATAGAGGAAAACGAAAGCCTCTTTTAAAAGATGAAAAAGTAGAACTCAGATATGGTTTGAAAAAGATTGGTACAAGGCTCGTTTCTTGTATCATTGGGGCTACAATTATTTTTGGAAGTATTATAAATGCACAGGCTGAATCAAGAGTTGAACCAGAGCATGCTACCCTTACTCGAAGTTCAGAGTCAGCTTCACCTATATCCGAGTGGAAGCCAGATAACTTTGAGGATGGTAGTGATGCGGTGGTGATTTCAGAGAGTGGTTACTCACAGATTGGTCCGCTTGGCTGGAGGGCTGCAATAGCTGATCCTTTCTATACCGAAGGAACAGCTAGCAAATTTGGCTGGTCTGCAAAACCTGGAGGAAATGCCAATTATGCAGACGAATTGATTCGTATCAAGGGAACCCTAAACGAGGATAAAACGAGCATACACTGGAAAGTAATTATTAAAGGTACCAATAGTGGTGAGTATAAGGGGGTCATGAGAGATTTTTATCGTCCTTATTACCTCATCGGTACCTCACGGGGGTTGGGGAAACCTGAGAATTGGAGGGTTTCCAATTCAACAACTACCTTAACTACCTATCCAAGTGACTTTGATAGCATGGAGACCAGATCAAGAAAAATTTATGCAGGTACTCCAAAAGAGGTGAGATTCCCAGATGGAACGACGCGTGAGTTTACTATTTTTGGAGAAAAAGGCTATCCTACGACAGAATGGGCAGGAGGTTACCGTCTCGGAGTCACTGGTCCAGACCGTGAAGCCAGTTCTCGGTATAATATTGAAAAATATATTTATTATTCCAAGTATTTTTTGGAAGATTTTATGCAGTCAGCAACCATACAGGATGCCACTCGTATCTACGAATTTGATACAAGGATACTACCCAATGAAGTTACCTATCTAGGAGCAGGTACGCCCAATGTCGCCAGTCAATTTGGTAACTATATGAAGTGGGGACAGGATTTCAGACAGGATGTAGACTTTACAGATAAGGTTTGGATAACGGTCGGTGCAACCTCCCGAGAAGCGACAGGAACTGCTGCTACGAAACCAAATGGCACAGGAATATATAATTTTAGTAAGATTGCTATTATTGATACTTCATATACGGATGCGGATAAGAATGACCCGCAAGGTCGTCCGCAGACAGTCACTGTTGGCGAAGCTCCAACCCCTGCTAACTCCCTAGATAGTGTTCCATCAGGCAGTCAGGTAAGCTATAAAACTCCAGTAGATACCAGCACCATTGGCGATAAGCCTGCAGTTGTTGTCGTGACCTACCCAGACGGCTCAACTGATGAAATCCCAGTCACAGTGACGGTTGTTGACCCCCGCAATGATGCGGATAGGAACGATCCGCAAGGTCGTCCGCAGACAGTCACTGTTGGCGAAGCTCCAACCCCCGCTAACTCCCTAGATAGTGTCCCAGTAGGAAGTCAAGTAAGCTATAAAACTCCAGTGGATACCAGCACCGTTGGTGACAAGCCTGCTATAGTTGTCGTGACCTATCCAGATGGCTCGACTGATGAAATCTCCGTCACAGTGACAGTTGTTGACCCACGCAACGATGCGGATAAGAATGACCCGCAAGGACAGAATCAAGAGGTGAATCTAGGTGATACTCCAGACGTAGCCCGTTCCCTCGTTCAAGTTCCAGCAGGCAGTCAAGTAAGCTATAAAACTCCAGTAGATACCAGCACCGTTGGTGACAAGCCTGCTATAGTTGTCGTGACCTACCCAGATGGCTCAACTGATGAACTCCCAGTCACAGTGACAGTTGTCGACCCCCGCAGTGATGCGGATAAGAACGACCCGCAAGGTCAAAATCAAGAGGTGAATCTAGGTGATACTCCAGAGGCTACTAACTCCCTTGTTCAAATTCCAGCAGGTAGCCAAGTAAGTTATAAGACTCCAGTGGATACCAGCACCGCTGGCGATAAGCCTGCAGTTGTTGTCGTGACCTACCCAGATGGCTCTAGTGATGAAATTCCCGTTACAGTGACAGTTGTTGACCCCCGCAGTGATGCGGATAAGAACGACCCGCAAGGTCGTCCGCAGACAGTCACTGTTGACGAAGTTCCGACTCCTGCGAACTCCCTAGATAGTGTTCCAGCAGGAAGTCAGGTCTCCTATAAGACTCCAGTGGATACTAGCACCGTTGGCGACAAGCCTGCAGTTGTTGTCGTGACCTACCTAGATGGCTCTAGTGATGAACTCCCTGTTACAGTGACAGTTGTTGACCCCCGCAGTGATGCGGATAAGAATGACCCACAAGGTCGTCCGCAGACAGTCACTGTTGGCGAAGCTCCCATCCCTGCGAACTCCCTAGATAGTGTTCCAGCAGGAAGTCAGGTCTCCTATAAGATTCCAGTAGATACCAGCGCTGTTGGCGACAAGCCTGCTATAGTTGTCGTGACCTACCCAGATGGCTCGACTGATGAACTCCCTGTTACAGTGACAGTTGTTGACCCACGTAGTGATGCGGATAGGAACGACCCGCAAGGTCGTCCGCAGACAGTCACTGTTGGCGAAGTTCCGACTCCTGCGAACTCCCTAGATAGTGTCCCATCAGGCAGTCAGGTCTCCTATAAGACCCCAGTCGATACCAGCACCGCTGGCGACAAGCCTGCAGTTGTTGTCGTGACCTACCCAGATGGCTCGATTGATGAAATCCCCGTCACAGTGACGGTTGTTGACCCCCGTAGTGATGCGGATAGGAATAACCCGCAAGGTCAGAATCAAGAAGTGAATCTAGGTGACACTCCAGACGCAGCCCGTTCCCTCGTTCAAGTTCCAGCAGGTAGTCAGGTAAGCTATAAAACTCCAGTAGATACTAGCACCGTTGGCGACAAGTCTACAGTTGTCGTTGTAACCTACCCAGATGGTTCAACTGATGAAATCTCTGTCACAGTGACAGTTGTTGACCCCCGCAGTGATGCGGATAAGAACAATCCGAAAGGACAAAATCAAGAGGTGAATCTAGGGGATACTCCAGAGGCTACCAACTCCCTCGTTCAAGTCCCAACAGGTAGTCAGGTCTCCTATAAGACCCCAGTAGATACCAGCGCCGTTGGCGACAAGCCTGCAGTTGTCATTGTGACCTACCCAGATGGCTCAACTGATGAAATTCCTGTCACAGTGACAGTTGTCGCCCCCCGCAGTGAAGCGGATAGGAACAATCCGCAAGGACAGAACCAAGAGGTGAATATTGGTGATACTCCAGACGCAGCCCGTTCCCTCGTTCAAGTTCCATCAGGAAGTCAGGTAAGCTATAAAACTCCAGTGGATACTAGCACCGCTGGCACTAAGGATACGATTGTTGTCGTAACCTATCCAGATGGCTCAACTGATGAAATTCCTGTCACGGTGACGGTCGTAGACCCACGTAGTGATGCGGATAAGAACAATCCGCAAGGACAGAACCAAGAGGTGAATCTAGGTGATACTCCAGATGTAGCCCGTTCCCTCGTTCAAGTTCCAGCAGGAAGTCAAGTAAGCTATAAAACTCCAGTGGATAGCAGCACTGTTGGCGACAAGCCTGCAGTTGTTGTCGTGACCTACCCAGATGGCTCGAGTGATGAACTTCCCGTCACAGTGACGGTTGTCGACCCCCGTAGTGATGCGGATAAGAATGACCCGCAAGGACAGAATCAAGAGGTGAATCTAGGGGATACTCCAGAGGCTACTAACTCCCTTGTTCAAGTTCCAGCAGGAAGTCAGGTAAGCTATAAAACTCCAGTGGATACTAGCACTGCTGGCACTAAGGATACGATTGTTGTTGTAACCTATCCAGATGGCTCAACTGATGAAATCCCAGTCACAGTGACAGTTGTCGACCCACGTAGTGATGCGGATAGGAATGAGCCACAAGGTCGTCCGCAGACAGTCACTGTTGGCGAAGCTCCCATCCCTGCGAACTCCCTAGATAGTGTCCCATCAGGCAGTCAGGTAAGCTATAAAACTCCAGTGGATACTAGCACCGTTGGCGACAAGCCTACAGTTGTTGTCGTGACCTACCCAGACGGCTCAACTGATGAAATCCCTGTCACAGTGACAGTTGTTGACCCCCGTAGTGATGCGGATAAGAACGACCCGCAAGGTCGTCCGCAGACAGTCACTGTTGGCGAAGCTCCCATCCCTGCGAACTCCCTAGATAGTGTCCCATCAGGCAGCCAAGTAAGTTATAAGACCCCAGTAGATACCAGCACCGTTGGCGACAAGCCTGCAGTTGTTGTCGTGACCTACCCAGATGGCTCAACTGATGAAATTCCCGTTACAGTAACGGTTGTCGACCCACGCAATGATGCGGATAGGAACAATCCGCAAGGACAAAATCAAGAGGTGAATCTAGGTGATACTCCAGACGCAGCCCGTTCCCTCGTTCAAGTTCCAGCAGGTAGTCAGGTAAGCTATAAAACTCCAGTAGATACTAGCACTGCTGGCACTAAGGATACGGTTGTTGTCGTGACCTACCCAGATGGCTCGAGTGATGAAATCCCAGTCACAGTGACGGTTGTTGACCCACGTAGTGATGCGGATAAGAATGACCCGCAAGGTCGTCCGCAGACAGTCACTGTTGGCGAAGTTCCGACTCCTGCGAACTCCTTAGATAGTGTCCCATCAGGCAGTCAGGTAAGCTATAAAATTCCAGTGGATACTAGCACCGTTGGCGACAAGCCTGCAGTTGTTGTCGTGACCTACCCAGATGGCTCAACTGATGAAATTCCCGTCACAGTGACAGTTGTCGACACCCGTAGCGATGCAGATAAGAACAATCCGCAAGGACAGAACCAAGAGGTAAATCTAGGTGATACTCCAGACGCAGCCCGTTCCCTCGTTCAAGTCCCATCAGGCAGTCAAGTAAGCTATAAAACTCCAGTAGATACCAGCACCGTTGGCACTAAGGATACGATTGTTGTTGTAACCTATCCAGATGGCTCAACTGATGAAATTCCTGTCACGGTGACGGTCGTAGACCCCCGTAGTGATGCGGATAAGAATGACCCGCAAGGACAGAATCAAGAGGTGAATCTAGGTGATACTCCAGACGTAGCCCGTTCCCTCGTTCAAGTCCCATCAGGCAGTCAGGTAAGCTATAAAACTCCAGTAGATACCAGCACCGTTGGTGACAAGTCTGCTATAGTTGTTGTAACCTACCCAGATGGCTCGACTGATGAAATCTCCGTCACAGTGACGGTTGTCGACCCCCGTAGTGATGCGGATAAGAACAATTCCCGAAACCAATCAAAAGTTGATGGATCAGGAGCATCTAATTCCCTTAATCAGATGCTAGGTAGGGTACGGAAATTACCACAAACAGGTACTCGACTGAGTCTATTGGGAGTAGTAGGAATATTGTTAGCTGGTATAGGTGTGTTTTTTGCTCTAGTAAAAAAAGCACGCGATACTATTCAAAAGCGAAGTAAAGGCTAATGTTAGATGAGAACAATGAGGGAGTGATTGCAAGGAAGCTCCCTTGTTGTTTTAATGGAGGAAGAAATGGAACAGCAAAAGTGCTTATACTCAAGGAAAATTGAAAATAGCCTAGCGCTCATCATTGAAAAATATGAAAGGTGGAGACATAAGAATAGTGAATCTATCCTCCTCGTAGGTAAAGAGAGAACTAGTATTCATCCAGTCAAGTTGATAACGACTCATGTTGATTTTCAAAGAGTATTATTTCTCTCACTGTGTGGGCTGATAACAACTACCTTCTTTCTAGGACAGCCTGTATCTGCACAAGAATACCCCCAGTTACCATTAACAGTGGAGACTGCAAGGCTGATTTCAGAAGGGAAAATACGTTTAGAGGATGGAAGGGTTGATTCTCTTTTATATAGAGGAAAAATACTATCTCCAGATAGTGATGACGACGGGGATGGACTCATAAATGCAGAGGAGATACATACCTATCTGAAAGACAATAAACAATACTATGCATATAACAGTCATCCATTACTTTATGATACAGATGGCGATGGCTTATCCGATAAAGACGATGACCAGCCCCTTGTGTGGAATGTCACCACAAGAGATATGACGATGTTTATGGAATTAGTATATCGAGAGGATGCTTACATCAATAAGGTGTTAGATGAACGGAGCGAATTGACGGAATTGTATGATAATCGATTGGAGTATTCCATGATGCATAATGAACTTTCGCATTTTTGGAAGGTTAGAGAGATTTATCACTTAGAGGAAGGGTTTGATGCAGTCTTATTTGAAACGAGCAGTCCTTATCCATATTTAGAAGATGGAGCAGTGCAGGTACTAGGAATAAGGGGAACAAAAGGGGCGCGAGATGTAGACGATGATCTATCTATCTTTGTAGGAGCAAACCCGGGACAAGCTGGTGTTTTGGAAAGACTGTTGCAACGATACGACGGGGATCCTAGTATTCATAATCTTTATGTTACGGGTCACTCCTTAGGTGGCTACTTAGCTCAACGTGGGTTGATTGAAGCAAGTAAAAGAGGATATACTTGGTATAAAAAGGCCTATACTTTTAATGCACCTAAAATTAAAGGGAACTTATTTAACAGCTGGTTAAATTCATTGGCTGAGGAAGGAAATGAGCTAATGAAGCAAGGGAAAGCGACGCATTATATCGTCGATAATGACAGAACCATCAGAATGGTAGGAACCTTTGAAGGGGCGATAAGTGTTGGCTCCTCGTCAAATGGCCACGGTTCTAGAACTTATTTTGAAGAGTTGATCAATCACCTACCAGAATTTTCAGTTGGAAGGCGAACAAGGATGCATGAAGTGGGCTATAAGGAAGCTGTGCTCACGGATTTGCATTTCAATGAAAGAGTGACGGATGGTCAGGTTTATGCAGATTTTATCGTGACTTCTGAGGAAATTATCGCAGGTACTACCGTTGATTTTACGGATAATATTAGTGGAGTACCAGATGATGCGTCAATAGAAGACATCACTGATTATACAACCATCGATTTAACGAAACCTGGAAACTATATTGGAAAAATCCGCCTCATGTTTTCCGATCAGAGTACAAGGGACGTTGATATTCCTCTTGTAGTGAGCGCACCTCCTCTTATGGAAGCCGAACAATACACTCCCAAAATACCTAGTGATAAAATGGAAGTCACCGATCCAACCGCTATCTCCCCAGAGGAAGAAGCCACTTTGATTGAATCCATGACTGAAATAAACAAAGGCTATCTCCCCGATAGTGTTCGCTACCAGATTAGACCCAAGGAAGGACTGGTTGTTATCTATGCGGATCAGTCAGAAGATAGCATTCCGCTGGAACAACTGTTGGTGCAGAAAAAGGAAGTCTCAGCTAGTTTAGGAGATACAGTAAAAACAGCTCTGTTGATTGAGGAGATTCCAACTATTCCACCTGAGAATATTGTAGCTAAAGAGGTATATCAAGGGGATTTCATCACGCTAGAAGAGACTATTCAAAACTTACCAGAAGATAGCATGATTGAAATAGTTGAAGCGGTCAGTAGTGAGCTAGTGGGGAATTTTAAAGCAAGGTTAAAAGTGACCTTTAAGAATAAGACCAGCCGTATCTTGACTATCCCAGTCACTGTAAAAGCACAATCAGAGAAAGGGCAGGGAGATGAAGAAACATCAAATCTAGCACCATCAGTAGAGCCAACGATAGACATGTTGGATAGTTCTACTGCTCATAATGAGGTAGAGGGAGACAATCAGGATATGGATGCAATCAAAGTATCCGCCAAGGAAGCTACTCCAACCCCAACAGATGAGCTGGAAAATCCCGCTGACAAAGGGACGAATCAGACAGAAGTAAGCCCCGTACCCTCTCCCACGACGCTTGATAAGGTTACGGAGAGAGATGTAAAGGACATTGATTTAGATGTTAGGGGAGTAACCAAGACGCAACCAGTAGGTGCATCCCTTCCTCATAAAGAGACACCGGGGAATAGTGCTGGTAGCGAACAAATCAAAGCTCCTGAAAAAGACCTTACTCCAATCCCCGCAGATGAACTGACCAATCCTATTGATGAAGAGAGCAATCGAACGGAAGTCAGATCGCCAGCAGCTTTTCCTGTAGTTTATCATGTTATAGAGATAGGCACGGAAAAGCAAGTTTCAAATGATTCAAAAAATACCCTCTTATTCCCAGATTACCCGCAAGATCAAGACCAGCTATCAGAGCGACAACTCCCTGCAACAGGAGAAAGTAGTAAGAAAGTAGGGCTACTTGCAGGAATGTTCGTCCTTGGTATCGTCTGTCTATCGTTTAGAAATCACTATCAATCATGATGTTCGGAAAGGAGTATATATGAAAGAACGACCGTCCATTGATTATTACAAAAGCAGAACATTTAGTTGTAAGCAGTGTCACCAGATAGTGACCACAATAGAGGGTGCTTTTGACAGGAGACTCTGCTTTTGTAGCACTCTCTGCTCGAGACGCTACTGGCGCCATCCGAGTAAGTATAAGAAAATAGACTGATACTCTTTAAAAATCAAAAGGATACGTTGTCGAGTCTCGGTGAGTAAATACGGTAAATACCACAAACTTTTTCTAGAAAAATCTTGACAAAATTGCTATATAGCAGTATAATAACATAGACTTTGAAATTGAGGGGAGTGAAAATAATGTCAAAAACAGTTGTACGCAAGAACGAATCACTTGATGATGCTCTTCGTCGTTTCAAACGTGCGGTTACCAAAGCTGGTACACTTCAAGAAACACGCAAACGCGAATTCTATGAAAAACCATCTGTAAAACGTAAACGCAAATCAGAAGCAGCTCGTAAGCGTAAAAAATTCTAACATTTGAAAAACAGCTGTCAAGCTGTTTTTTCTGTCTAGCTCATATTTAGATTAAGGAGTTTTTCATGAGTATTTTAGTAACAGGTGGCGCAGGCTATATCGGTAGTCATACCGTAGTCGAATTGTTAAAGCTAGGAAAAGAAGTAGTCATTGTTGATAATTTATCTAATGCAAGTTTATTGGTCTTAGATAGAATCAAGGAAATAACCGGGAAATCTCCAGCCTTCTATGAGTTGGACGTGGCAGATAAAGATGGCCTTCGTGCTGTGTTTGAAAAAGAAAAGATTGATGCCGCTATTCATTTTGCTGGCTACAAGGCAGTTGGTGAGTCTGTTGAAAAACCAGTGATGTATTATGAAAACAACATCATGACGACTCTATCCCTTGTGGAAGTCATGGCTGAATTTGGTGTGAAAAAAATTGTCTTTAGTTCTAGTGCGACTGTCTACGGGCTTCATAATCCTTCTCCTTTAGTAGAAACGATGCCTACGAGTGCGACCAATCCCTATGGCTATACCAAGGTCATGTTGGAGCAGATTCTCCGAGATGTTGAAGTAGCAGATGCTGAATGGAGTATCGCCCTTCTTCGCTATTTCAATCCGATTGGGGCCCACGAATCTGGTTTAATCGGCGAGGACCCTTCAGGGATTCCGAATAATCTAATGCCGTTTATTGCTCAGGTAGCCGTTGGTAAACGTCCCGAATTGAGTGTATTTGGCAATGACTATGATACAGTAGACGGAACAGGCGTTCGTGATTATATCCATGTAGTTGATTTGGCCCTTGGTCATATCAGAGCTTTGGAGAAACTTGCAGATGGTTCAGGAGTCTACACCTATAACCTAGGGTCAGGACAAGGAACCAGTGTACTAGAGTTAATACACACCTTTGAAAAAGTTAATGGGGTTCCGATACCATATAAGATTGTGGATCGTCGTCCTGGCGATGTGGCAACCTGTTTTGCGAATGCGGACAAGGCGCTTACTGAGCTTAACTGGAAAACAGAAAAAACTATTGAAGATATGTGCCGAGATACATGGAATTGGCAATCAAAGAACCCGAATGGGTATGCAAAATAAGAGGTTAGAGGGAAGTTGGAAGAATCCAACTTCTTTTTCGCACGGAGCTTAGGGGCGTGTTCATTTAAGATGTGAAGCCGTTAAAAAACCGAATGAAAAATAGGAGGCTGCCGCAGTGTTCGATGAACACAAGAAAGCCTATCTTTTTTCCAAGGTTTTAGGCTGAACTCAATTACACAAGATATGAGGACGTTAAAAGGTCTAAGTGAAAATAGGAATTCTGACGAGTGAAAAGCTCCAGTGGAGGTTTTCAACCTACCACCTTTCACAATTCTTAATTGTGAAAGCTAGTCTACTGTTGATTTTTATTGAGTATAAAGGCAAACGAAACGACTACACAAAAAAAGACCGAGGAAACTTCCAAATTGGATTGTTTCTTCAGTCTTAAGACAAGTCCACTTGCCTGCTGCCTTATGATTTGTTTTTTAATAAATCGCGAATCTCAGCCAATAATTCTTCCTGACTTGGACCAGCAGGAGCCTCTTCAGTAGCTTCTACCTCTTTTTTCTTAAGGTTCTGTGCTTTTTCCATTGCCTTTACGATAAAGAAGAGAACTGTCCCTACAATCACAAAGTTGATGATAGCACTCAAGAAGTTACCATAGGCAACACCGTTCCAGCGAAGCTCAGCAATCTTTTCTGCGCCAGCAGCTTTCAAGGCAGGCGTCAAGAAGAGGGGAGTGATGACATCTTGCACGAGTGATTGGACAATAGCACCGAAGGCACCAGCAATGATGACACCGACTGCCATGTCAACAACGTTACCGCGAAGCAAAAATGCTTTTAAATCTTTTAACATATCCTAAATATGTCCTTTCATAAAAAATAATTATTCTTATTATATGCTGAAAAGATTTTTTTTACAAGTATCCTAGCTTAGAAATTTTACAATTTTACATTTTTAGTATAAAATAGAACATGTTATAATAGCTGATATTCTGCATTGAAAGGAGGTGCCACATGATTTCAAAAGAAAAAATCAATGAGATTAAGCAGGCAGTCAACATTGTCGATGTGATTGGTGAAGTCATCTCTCTAACCAAGGCAGGACGTAATTTTTTAGGCCTCTGTCCTTTTCATGGGGAAAAAACTCCGTCTTTTAACGTAGTTGAAGACAAACAGTTTTTCCATTGCTTTGGTTGTGGGAAGTCGGGGGATGTGTTTAAATTTATTGAAGAATACCGTGGCATCTCTTTTACAGATAGTGTTCAGATAGTAGCTGAGAAGGCAGGCATCCAGTTAGAGCAGCAAAGAGTAGCAGCACAAGCCTCTAGGGTTCATCCCCACCAGATTCTCTTTGACATTCATACGGAAGCTGGAAAATTTTACCATGCCCTCTTGATGACAACTAAAATGGGCGAAGAAGCTCGAAATTACTTGTATCATCGTGGCTTGACAGATGAGGTGATTAAGCATTTTCAAATTGGCCTAGCTCCACAGGAGCAAAATTACCTCTATCGGCACTTATCTACTAAGTTTGAGGAACAGGATCTACTTGCCTCAGGGCTATTTAACCCTGCGGATAATAACCTAATCTACGATGCCTTTCAGGCACGAATCATGTTTCCTTTGACGGATGAGCATGGGCGGATCGTGGCCTTTTCTGGTCGTATTTGGTTGCAGCGTGATAGTGACAATAAACAGCTGGCCAAGTACAAGAATAGCAGAAGCACTGCGATTTTTAATAAAAGTTATGAGCTCTACCATTTAGATCAAGCCAAGGCAACTATGAAAAAGAGTCGTGAAGTCTATCTCATGGAAGGTTTTATGGATGTTATTGCGGCTCATCGTGTTGGTATTGATAATGCGGTTGCCTCAATGGGGACAGCATTGACTGGAGAACATGTCAAGCATCTAGCAAAATTTTGTAAGAAGGTAATCTTGACCTACGATGGAGATGCGGCGGGACAGGCAGCGACAGCAAAAGCCTTGGATGAATTGCAGGGCTTTCAAGTAGAGATTGTCAGTCTGCCAGATAACTTAGATCCAGATGAATTTTTAGCAAGGCATTCCAAGGAAAAGCTCTATCAGGTCTTGACCAGTAATCGGATTAGTGATGTAGAATTTTTGATTCAGTATCTAAAGCCTGCCAACCTTGATAATTTACAGATGCAAATTGATTTTGTTGATCAAATTGCACCGATTATTGCTAAAAACAAGTCTATCACTGCTCAAAATTCTTATATTTATAAGGTGGCAGATTTACTGCCGGACTTTGATTATGGTCAAGTAGAGGCAGCGGTCAATCATCTGCGTTTGCATGAACGAGCACAGCGTAGCCATGTCGCACAAGGTCAAAAGGAGATGTGGCGACAGCCGGTGATTGAATTACCGCAAAAATCGCGCTTATCACGTTTGATTCGGACAGAAAACCACTTGCTCAATCGGATGATAACCCACCCTTATATCCTGAATGATTACCGATTGAAAGCGGACTTTTTCTTTCTCACACCAGAATTGCAGGTCTTGTTTGACCTATTAAAGGAGCATGGGGAAGTAACGGCGTATGATTTGGCCCAGCAGACAGACGAGGTGCAGCGGGCTTGGTATCAGGTCTTGGAAGAAAAATTGCCCGAGGAGGTAGGTGATAGCGAGCTAGAAGAGCTAGAGAGACGGCGACAGCAGGAACAGCTGAAGCGAGAAAATCAGCAAAAATCACGTGTCATTCGGGAACAAGTTCACAATGGGAATACCGAAGCGGCATTGGATGAATTGGCACAACTCATTGCACACAAAAGAAACATGGAGTAACTATGGTAGCAAAAAAAGATAAAAAACAAGAAGTGACTACTTTTGATGTCCAAGTTGCGGATTTTATTCGTAACCATAAAAAAGAAGGGGCTGCAACAGATGATGCAATCAACGATCAATTAGTCATTCCGTTTACCCTTGATGCAGATGGTATTGACGACCTCTTGCAACGGATTCAAGATGCAGGGATTGCCATTGTCGATAAAGAGGGTAATCCAAGCGCACGTGTCTTGCAAGTAGAAGAAGAACCTGAATTGACGGATGAAGAGTTGCTTGGTAGTAATTCAGCCAAGGTCAATGACCCTGTGCGGATGTACTTGAAAGAGATTGGAGTTGTGCCTCTCTTGACCAATGAAGAAGAGCAAGAATTGGCCCTTGCGGTAGAAGCTGGTGATCCAGAAGCGAAGCAACGGCTTGCGGAAGCCAATCTTCGTTTGGTTGTTTCGATTGCAAAGCGCTATGTCGGTCGAGGCATGCAGTTTTTGGATTTGATCCAAGAAGGAAATATGGGATTGATGAAGGCTGTTGACAAGTTTGATTATTCCAAAGGGTTCAAGTTTTCAACCTATGCGACATGGTGGATTCGCCAAGCTATCACCCGTGCAATCGCCGATCAGGCTCGTACTATCCGGATTCCGGTTCACATGGTCGAAACAATCAATAAATTGGTTCGCGAACAGCGTAATTTGCTCCAGGAGTTAGGTCAGGATCCAACGCCAGAGCAGATTGCTGAACGCATGGATATGACACCAGACAAGGTTCGTGAAATTTTGAAGATTGCTCAGGAGCCTGTTTCTCTCGAAACACCAATCGGGGAAGAAGATGACAGTCACCTAGGTGACTTTATCGAGGATGAAGTGATTGAAAATCCAGTGGATTATACCACACGGGTTGTCTTACGTGAACAACTAGATGAGGTGCTAGACACCCTAACAGACCGTGAGGAAAATGTCCTTAGACTCCGGTTTGGACTTGATGATGGGAAAATGCGAACCCTAGAAGATGTTGGGAAAGTCTTTAATGTTACCCGCGAACGCATCCGTCAAATCGAAGCCAAAGCCCTTCGCAAGCTCCGCCACCCAAGCAGAAGCAAACCCTTGCGCGACTTTATTGAGGATTAAAACGGTTCAGTGAACCGTTTTAACGCTCGCATGAAAATAGGAAAGCGAGCAGGGTTCAGGGAACCGTTTTAACGCTCGCATGAAAATAGGAAAGCGAGCCAGGTTCGGGGAACCGTTTTAACGCTCGCATGAAAATAGGAAAGCGAGCCAGGTTCGGGGAACCGTTTTAACGCTCGCATGAAAATAGGAAAGCGAGCCAGGTTCAGCGAACCGTTTTAAGGCTCGCATGAAAATGGGAAAGCGACCAGGTTCAGTGAACTGTTTTAACGCTCGCTTGCAAATAAGAAAGTGGGCAAGGTTCAGTGAACTGTTTTAACGCTCGCATGAAAATAGGAAAGCGAGCCAGGTTCAGCGAACCGTTTTAACGCCCCGCAAGCAACGAGACAGAGGCTAGCTTGGGGAGCTCTTTGAACATTCATAAGAGAGAAATAGGTAGTCAGTTGCTAGCACCTGTAAATCGTAAACTAGGTGGTATCAGCACACGCTTTGATTTGAAAGCGAGCTAATGAGTCGGCCTTTTTTATACAGGAATAACCTTGTATCACACCAAAGTAGTAGGAGACAGATGTCAATGGCTTATACAGAAGAACAAGTAAATGAAATTCAGGAACGGATTTTCCATGCCTTGGAGGAAGTCATTGATCCTGAATTAGGAATTGATATTATCAATCTTGGATTGATTTATGAAATTCGTTTTCTAGATGGAAAAACAGAAATTGATATGACCTTAACGACCATGGGATGCCCTTTAGCTGATTTGATTACTGATCAAATCCATGATGTATTGGCTACGATTCCAGAAGTGACAGAAGTAGATGTTCGTCTGGTTTGGTCGCCAGCCTGGACCGTACAAAAAATGAGTCGCTATGCGCGCATAGCCCTAGGTATTAAGTAAAAAAACTTCGTTAGATAGTTGTTCTAACGAAGTTTTTTGGTAGACTGATACAAATTTAGCTGATTACAGCTGAGATTGAAACAGTTCAGTGAACTGTTTCAACTGGTCACCCAAAAATCAGAAAGTGACCATAGCAGAACGGTGAACTGTTTCAACTGGTCACCCAAAAATCAGAAAGTGACCATAGCAGAACGGTGAACTGTTTCAACTGGTCACCTAGAAACACGAAAGTGACCATAGCAGAACGGTGAACTGTTTCAACTGGTCACCTAGAAACACGAAAGTGACCACAGAAGTTTGAGCCAAGAAGCAGGAAAGCTAGGAAATGAGCTGAAAACCTCCACTGGAGCTTTTCACTTGTCAGAATTCCTATTTTCGCTTAGAGTTTTTCACGGGCTTTGTATCTTATGTAACTGAGTTCGGACTAAAAATGTGAGAAAAAAGATGAATCGGCTTGCTGACCTGAGTCACCTGCTCCGATTCCCTATTTTTCTTTACATTTTCTTAACGTCCTCACATCTTAATTGAACACGCCCTAAACTCTGTGCGAAAAAGATAGGCAGCTGTTTCAGCTTTAGCTGATTACAGCTGAGAATCCCTTTGGGATAAATACTCCTAGCTTCAAAGGTATGGTATACCTTTGAAGGCGGGAAAGAGGAGTTTGCTTTGGTAACCTCTCAGCTACCTTTATGAAATATGCCGAAAACCTCCACTGGAGCTTTTCACTCGTCATATTTCCTATTTTCGCTTTGAGTTTTTTACGGGCTTTGTATCTTTTCTTATTTTCTAGGCTCTTATTTGATAAATTGCTGTAGCCACTGTCCACCATAAATCCAAAAGAAGCTGTAAGCAACGATGGAAACTGGGCGACATAAAAGGATAATGGTTGTGAATTTGCGGTAACTCATGCTGGTCAATCCAGTAATCATGACCACAATATCAGCAGGGGAGACAGGCGACAGCATGCAGAGGATAAAGAAAATTTCATAGCTTTTTTTATTGTCAATCTTACTCTCGTACTTGTAGAAAGTTTCTTCCGTCATAAAGAGGAGACAGAAGGCCTTTCCATATTTTCGTGCCAACCAAAAGAGGATGATACTCCCGATTGAGATTCCAACATAGTTGACGACAAAGCCCCACCAATGCCCAAAAACGAGAAAGCCAACAACGGTCGTCACACCTCCAGGGATAATGGGAAAGACCACTTGAATAATCTGGATGAATAGATAAGTCAAGCTACCGAATGCTCCATGGCTTTTAATCGTATCGGCAAAGACATTTTGATCGTTTAAAATGCCAATCTTATAGAGCCAGAAAACGAGAAAGACGCTGGCAATGAGCGTGAGAATACTGAGTACTTGAAAGGTTTTTTGCCAAAATTTATACATATCATTATTTTACCATAAAACAATCCAATTCTGAAATTAGAAAACAAAAATCTATTGCTATTTTTTTTCTAATTTGATATACTGATACGGTACTACAATGAGGGGTCGTTACGGATTCGACAGGCATTATGAGGCTTGTTCTGCAACCCATCTAGCGGATGTAAAACGCCAGTTAAATATAACTGCAAAAAATACAAATTCTTACGCATTAGCAGCTTAATAACCTGCCTGCGTGACTAGTAGCAGATTGCTTGTGTTTGCTATTTGGTCTTAATTGAGCAAGCTACGTTAGAATTGTGTCAGTAAATTCTAAAAGAGATGTACTGAATCGCTTGTATAGGACTTGAGTTATGTGTCGTATATCAGTTAAATTAAGACATAACCTATGGTTGTAGACGAATAAGTTAGCAGATGTTTGGACGTGGGTTCGACTCCCACCGGCTCCATATTTGTCAAGAGGACAAATTTATGATATAATGGACGGTAGTTCAGATGGAAGATTACTCAAGAGGCTTAAGAGGCCGTGTTGGAAACGCGGTAGGCGTGTAACAGCGTGCGTGGGTTCGAATCCCATGTCTTCCGTTAGGAAAAACTCCCACGAGGAGTTTTTTTGTATATGAAGCTATCATGTAGGAGTCGTTTTATCTTGTCACTGAGATGATAGAGACTTTTAGTACTAGCTCCTAGTCTGTTGGAGATGAAACGAGGTAACTCATGTCAATGACTGTTGAAGGTTGGAAATAAGGGAAGGGAGTTTCAAATTACCACTTTTTTAATGAAAGGTGGCAGGCTGGAAACCTCCACTGGCGCGTTTCAATCGTCGAAGTAATAAAAGGCAAACCAAATGGTGATACTAACAATACACGAACGAAGAGGTGATATATGCAGGAAGAAATGCTTCATCAGTTAGCAAAGGCTGAACTACATTGCCATTTAGATGGCTCCTTATCCTTGAATACCATTCGACAGTTGGCTGAGATGGCTCACATATCCCTCCCCAATCGTGATGAGGATTTGCGCAATCTGATTACAGCACCTACTCGGACAAAGTCTCTATTGGACTATCTGACAGTGTTTGATTTTATCCGCCCCTTGTTGCAGACCAAGGAGGCACTCAGATTTGCGGCCTATGATGTAGTCGCTCAGGCAGCGAGGGAAAATGTTTTGTATATGGAAATCCGCTTTGCTCCAGAATTGTCTACAGATCAAGGTCTTACGGCGCTTGAGACAGTGGAAGCAGTCCTAGAAGGAATCCAGCAGGCAGAAGCGGAGTTTGGTACGCTTGCTAAGGTGCTGGTTTGTGGCTTGAAGCAAAGTGATCCCGAACAAACGCAGGCCATTTTTCAAGAAGTTGTCAGTCTAGCTCATAAGGGCTTGGTTGGATTTGATTTTGCAGGAAATGAAGCTGATTATCCGACAAAGCTACTAACAAAGGCTATCGAAGAAACACAGAGTCTGGGCTTGCCGATGACCTTCCACGCAGGAGAATGTGGTTGTGTTGCTAATGTAGCCCATGCTGTGCAGTTAGGAATCTCGCGTATCGGTCACGGAACAGCTCTTTTGAAGGACCACGAGGTGATCGAAGATGTTATAAAAGCAGGTGCAACGGTTGAGATGTGTCTGACCAGTAATCTACAGACGGGTGCTGCTTCAAGTTTGGCAGATTTCCCCTATCAAGTTCTCTATGATTTAGGAGCTAATATCACTATCAATACGGATAACCGTACAGTATCAGATACGACTCTGACCAAGGAATACAGCTTGTTTGCCCAATATTTTGGAACCAGTAAGGAAGATTTCTATCGCTTCAACCAGAATGCTATACGAGCTAGTTTTTCAACAGAAGCAGAAAAAGAAAAGCTGTTGAAGCAGTTGGAAATAGCCTATCACAAATGACCTAAGCCAGGAGTATTGCTACTCTTGGTTTTTTATATTCTCCAATGAGTCTATAGCTATGGTGTACTGGGCTTGCCTTCATCTTAGCGCTTGCGGTGATGAGGGTAAGTTTGCTTTGCTGGATTCTATAGACATCGAAATCTGAATAGGCAACGAAGGCAAGGGTAAAACTCTGTTCCAGCTTGTCTGACGAGATAGAAACTAGGAAGCGAAGCTAGTCAGGGGATTGCAACAGTTCGGTGAACTGTTGCAACTGGTCACCTAGAAACTAGAGAGTGACCATGAAGTTCGGTGAACTGTTGCAACTGGTCACCCAAAAAGAAGAAAGTGACCACATAAGCCCGAACCTAAAACTTATACAGCGAGGTTAGCATTTGCGGATTCATCTGTTCTGATTCCTTATTTTTCTTTACATTTTCTTAACGTCCTCACATCTTAAATAAACTCGAGCTACAACTCACTGAAAAAAGTCCAATCTCATTGGTTGCAAGACCACCCACTTCGATTGTCTATTTTTTCTAAGAGTTGCTTCAACAGTCTAGGGATAGCCTGTTGAAGGTTGGAAATAAAATGAGTTCACCTCGTGTTAACCGCCCTTTGTATCTTAATGTAAAAAATATCTACAAATTCAATGAAAGCCTTTACAATTTATTGTATTGAGGATATACTAGATAGGTGGAGCAAACGTTTGCATCAATATCGAATTTTAGGAGGTTTCTGAATGAAAAAGGAAACGATTGGCAGGGAGCGACAGCATTTTGGATTGCGCACCCTCAAATGTGGAACTGCTTCGATACTGTTATCGGCTAGTTTTTGTGCTTTGGGAAGTCAGGTTGTTCAAGCAGAAGAACCAGACGTAGGTACCCCAATCTTACAGGCAGAGTCTCCTGATCCTGTAGAAAATGCGGTAGAGAAGGAGGAGACAGTTGATAAAGGAAGTGCTTCTAATGACCAGCTAGGCTCAGACGATGGAGACGGACAGTCTGAAGAAGTAAGCTCTGCTCCTGCTTTTCGTGCAGCGCCTGTAGAGGAAAAGGACGAGATAAAAGCTGGCTTTATCCGTCTGCATTTCAAGAAACTTCCTTCAGATGACCTTGCTAGCCTTGGCCTATGGACTTGGGATGATGTGGAAAAGCCTTCTGCTCAAAATGGTAGCTGGCCAATGGGGGCAACGAACTTTTCAGCAGCGAAAGCGGATCATTATGGCTATTATCTTGATGTTCCGCTTTCTACAGCCAAGCGCGAAAAAATCAGTTTTTTAATCAATAATACATCGGGACAAAATCTAACGGGAGATAAAACAGTTGATTTGATTAGTCCCCAGATGAATGAAATCTGGCTAGATGAAGAGTATAATACCTATCTTTATGAACCTATCGCGGAAGGCATGGTGCGTATCAATTATCTGCGTTCGGATAACAACTACGATCGTAAGTCCTTGTGGTTATGGGGAGATGTTGAAAGCCCTACGACCAACTGGCCAGATGGTCTTGATTTTGAAAAACAAGGCAAATTTGGTGCTTACCTTGATGTGAAGTTGACTGATCTAGCTAAAACCATTGGCTTCCTGCTGCTAGACGAAAGCAAATCAGGGGATGATGTGAAAATTCAGCCCAACGATTATAAGTTTACAGACTTGAAAAAGTATCGTCAGATTTTTTTGCGAGATGCGGACCCAATGATTTATACGAATCCTTATTTTATCAATGATGTCCGAATGAAGGGAGCACAGCAGATTAGTTTAACGGAAATTGAAGCGACCTTTACCACTTTAGAAAATGTGACAAAAGAGGAGATTTTACAGAATTTGCAGGTGAAAAACAAGGACAATCAGGCAGTTGAAATAAAGGACATTGTCCTAGATAAAGATGCGAAAAAAATTCTAATCCAAGGGGACTTCGGTGGCAATCAAGCTCCCTACACAGTGAGATATGGAAGCGAGCAATTTACGACAGGTATGAATTGGCAACTGAAAGATCACTTGTATCAGTATGATGGTGAGCTGGGAGCGCGTGTGACCGAAAATGGTCAAAAAGTGGCCGTTACCTTATGGTCACCAAGTGCAGACGAGGTGTCAGTAGTAGTCTATGATAAAAAGGATCAAAGTAAGGTTATAGGTAAGGTAGCCATGAACAGAGGGGACAAGGGAAGCTGGCATGCAGACCTGTCGTCTAGTAGCGGTTTAGGCATCACGGATTACCGTGGCTATTATTACCACTATGAAATCAAACGGGGAGATCAGTCTGTATTAACACTGGATCCTTATGCGAAATCACTAGCAGCTTGGAATAGCGATTTAGCAATGACTGACCCATCCTATAAGGTTGCCAAGGCAGCCTTTGTCAATCCATCCGAAGTAGGACCAAAAGACTTGGATTATGCCACTATTCCTGGCTTTAAAGATCGAAAAGACGCTGTGATATATGAGGCTCATGTTCGTGATTTTACCTCCGATAAGGCGATTGCAGGTGACTTGAAGTCTCAATTTGGAACATTTTCAGCCTTTGTAGAGAAGTTGGATTATCTAAAAGAATTGGGTGTGACCCATATTCAGTTGCTACCTGTTTTGAGTTATTACTATGTCAATGAACTAAAAAATGGGGAGCGGATGGACGACTACGCTTCTAGCAATAGCAATTATAACTGGGGCTATGACCCGCAGAACTATTTCTCTCTAACAGGTATGTATGCGACGGATCCAAGCAATCCGAATGCCCGCATAGAAGAATTTAAGGAACTTGTCCATGAAATTCATAAGCGAGGGATGGGGGTTATTTTAGATGTTGTGTATAACCACACAGCTAAAACCGATATATTCGAGGACCTAGAACCGAATTATTATCACTTTATGGATGCAGACGGTACGCCTCGGACTAGCTATGGCGGTGGTCGCTTGGGAACGACTCACCACATGAGTCGTCGTGTCTTGGTCGATTCGATTAAGTATTTGACAGAGGAATATAAGGTGGATGGCTTCCGCTTTGACTTAATGGGAGATCATGATGCAGAAACCATTCAAACAGCCTATGATGAAGCGAGAAAGCTCAATCCGAATCTCGTGATGCTGGGAGAAGGCTGGGCGACCTATTCAGGTGATGAAAACAAGCCTGTTCAACCTGCTGACCAGTCTTGGATGAAGTCTACCAATTCTGCTGCTGTATTTTCAGACGATATTAGAAATACGCTAAAATCGGGTTATCCTAATGAAGGTACTCCAGCCTTTATTACAAATGGAAAGCAGAGTATCGACAAAGTCTTTCGCAATATCAAGGCGCAACCGACGAACTTTGAAGCAGATGATCCAGGCGATGTCATCCAGTACATCGCAGCTCATGATAATTTACCATTAGCAGATATTATTGCTCAATCCATTAAAAAAGATCCTGCTAAGCCAGAAAATGAAGCGGAAATCCATCGTCGTCTGCGCTTAGGTAATCTGATGATTTTGACCTCTCAAGGAACTCCCTTCATCCATTCGGGACAGGAGTATGGTCGAACGAAGCAATTCCGCCATCCCGACTATCGCACCCCTGTCTCAGACGATAAGGTGCCAAACAAGTCTCACCTTTTGACCAATGAAGACGGTAGCCCGTTTGAGTATCCTTATTTTATCCATGATTCCTATGATTCGAGCGATGCGGTCAATCATTTTGACTGGAGTAAGGCAACAGACAGTCTTACTCATCCCGAACATGCAAAGAGCCGTGCGTATACGGCGGGGCTGATCGCTCTTCGTAAGTCTACCGACGCTTTCAAATTGTCCTCTAAGGAAGAGGTAGAAAAGCGTGTCAGATTGCTCACAACACCTGGTCAAGATGGTGTTGAACATGATGATTTGGTTCTTGGTTATCAAGTGCTTGCAAGTAACGATGATGTTTATCTAGTCTTTGTCAATGCAGATACTAAGGAACGTAGGTTTAAGGCAGGTCAATCTTTAAAGAATGCAAAGGTATTAGTCGATGGTCAAACGGCAGGTACAGAGGCGATTCAAGCACCTGACGGTGTAAGAGTGACAGAAGATGAGGTGACCCTTGCTCCGTTGACGGCCACTGTTCTACGGATTGCAAAAGAAGAGGTTATCCCACAAATAGGTGGAGAGATAAAGGGGTCGGTGATTATTAAGTACAAAGATGTCAACGATCGTATTCTAAAGGACAATGCCCTCGTTCATTATAATGCCGCAGTAGGGACTGCCTACGATGCTGAGCAATCAGAACATAAGTTGCAGACCATCGTCGGATATGATAAAAAGACCTATACTTTGGCAGCAGCAGGCCACTACACGGTGGGCGAGGTGGATGACAGGGGACATTTGGTAACATCGGCACCTACGAGCGGTGTCGTGAAAGGGAATACAACCTTAATTGTGACCTATGTTTACAAAGAGGTTGATAGCCCAAGTGAGCCACAACCAGCGCCAGAGACAGACGCTGATAAAACTAGCCCGACTGTTTCGCGCGTCACTAAGCCAGAAGGAGAGCTAAGCGAATCTGATATTTTAGGTGCAGTAACAGATGTGGGTCAAGGAAGTGTCAGCCTTGCTCCAGATACAGAATTGCCAACGAAGGCAGGTGAATATGAAATACCTATTCTTGTGACCTATCCTGATAAGAGTACGGATGCCTTGGTCGTTCCTGTTACCCTTACTCCTAAGACAGGTACTCAGCAAACACCACCAGTCAGTCCTCCTCAGACTTCCAGCAGTTCAACAGCTCCAAAGGCAGGTGATGCATCAAGCCAGCAAGAGGAATCAAACTCTGCAAGTGGGAAGAATCGGAAAGTCTTGCCTAAAGCAGGTGAGGAGCGGTCAATAACTTCTCTCTATCTGGGTCTCCTGTCTCTTATATCGGGTATGGCCTTCCTTAGGAAAAATAAAAAGAGTGAATAATCCCTTCTGCTACTCACAGAAAAAGTAAGGCTAGATGAGCTTTCACTACTGAGAATTGTGCAAGACGAGAGATGAAGCTAATCCAGTCTTTGGTTTTTAATACTCTTTAAAAATCAAAAGGATACTTCGTCAACTCACCTCGGTGAGTGAAAAGCTCCAGTGGAGGTTTTCACTCGTCAGATTTCCTATTTTCGCTTTGAGTTCTTAACGGGCTTTGTATCTTATGGAATTGAGTTCGGACTAAGGTCTGTGTGAAAAAGATAGTTCTTCCTAGCTTCAAAGGTATGGTATACCTTTGAAGGCGGGAAATAGAAGTTTGCCTTAGCAAACTCTCAGCAACCCTCTGCGTCAGAATTCCTATTTTCACTTAGACCTTCTAATGTCCTCACATCTTATGGAATTGAGTTCGGACTAAAAATGTGAGAAAAAAGATAGAAATAGTCAGGGGAGTAAAATAATCCAGTGGATTATTTTAGCCCGAACCTAGAAATTAAAAAGTGAGGGAATTTGTTACTGAGCCTAAAAACGAAAGAGCGAGGTTAATTAGGTGTTCAAACGTTTCTTCGTCAAATTTTCTATTTCCTAGCTCAGGCTTCTGTGGTCACTTTCTTGTTTTTAGGTGACCGTTGAAACAGTTCCCCGAACTGTTTCAATCCTATTTTCGCTTTGCTCGCTTCAACAGTCTAGGGATAGACTGTTGAAGGTTGGAAATAAAACGAGTGGAACTCGTGTCAAGCAGTCTAGGGATAGACTGTTGAAGGTTGGAAATAAAACGAGTGCAACTCGTGTCAACCAGTCTAGGGATAGACTGTTGAAGGTTGGAAATAGAACGAGTGCAACTCGTGTCAAACGCACTTTGTATCTTGTGTAACTGAACACGGGCTACGAGCTGTGCAAAAAAGATAGGCAGCTGTTTCGGCTTTAGCTGATTACAGCTGAGAATCCCTTTGGGATAGTTTTTCCTAGAACTTGAAGTTCTGCGTCAAAACTCCTATTTTTGCTTAGCTCGCTTAACGCCCTTTGTATCTTAGTTTACTTTTGATTTTTATTGAGTATAAAGTGGATGTACGAATC
This sequence comes from Streptococcus azizii, assembly GCF_001984715.1. GTDB lineage: Bacteria > Bacillota > Bacilli > Lactobacillales > Streptococcaceae > Streptococcus > Streptococcus azizii. The sequence continues at coordinate 37,484 of NZ_MSPR01000007.1, read as the reverse complement.
AGTCGATACCGACAAAATAGGTAGCGAACGAAGGGAACTTTTATTGTGTAGTAACGCTATTTCTCTCCCTAGTGGTACTCCAGACAATCATTATGTGATTGTCTAGAACGGGATTTATGACGAAAACATCTCTGAAACCTAATTGTTTCAGAGATGTTTTGTTACTATTGAAGATTCAATCTATTGCTCATGATGTAGTAGGTACCGAAGTAGTAGCCGATGGAGAGGAGGATGGATAGGCTGATAGTAAAGAGACTATATGTATTTAAAGGTGTGTAAGCATCCCCTCCCATAGATAAGAGGATTATGAAGCTGAAGATACCTTGTGCAAAATTGATGGCAAAATAGAATACAATAGCGAGTAAGGTACGGTGGTCTTTGAATAGCTGACCGAGTGAAATAGCAAAGTAAATTAAGAGAATAGAATTTACAGTGTCTGCGATGAGTCCTACTGCATAGTAAAAAATAAGGTTTGTTTCTGCTAGCTGTTGGAAAGCCTTACTCATTTCTTGTAGCATCTCTCCTGTTACTTCATTCATGACTGGAGCGATGGTGATGGAGAAGATGATAAGGAGACAGATGATCGTAGCAATACTAGATAAGAGACTCCAGATAAAGCCAGCCGTTAATTTACTGAGAATAATCTGGTGGTTGGTAACTGGAAGAGTCATTGTCAAGTAGCCCTGACGACCGTAGACATTCTTTCTGAAACGGTTGACAATGAGAAAGAGGGTGGAGAGGAGGAGACCTACAAGAATGATTGCAAAGCTACTAAGGATTGCAATCAATAGGACACCTTCAACAGTGCTGGCTGAAGTTACTCCAGTTAGTGAAGAAGCTGGACGTGTAGTGAAGTCTTGTAGCCAGAACCCAATGATGACAGAGAGTGAGATAGCTGCGGCATAGAGTCCCAAATACCATTTTCCGACAGCTTTAAATTCATATTTTAATAATTTTCCAAACATAAACATCTCCTTTATTAAGCCTTAAACTCACGGCGGAAAAGTTCGTCAATGGATTCTCCGCTTTCAATCCGCAAATCATCGACATCACTGTGGCGCACAACACTACCATATTGGAGGAAGATGACTTCATCAAGAATCTGTTCGACATCTGAAATCAAGTGGGTCGAAATCAGTACAGAAGAGGTAGGGGAATAGTTGTTGATAATTGTCTGCAAGATATAGTCTCGGGCGGCAGGGTCCACTCCGCCGATCGGTTCGTCAAGGACATAGAGGAGGGCCTGTCGACTCATGACCAAAATCAACTGTATCTTTTCTTTATTTCCTTTTGATAGATGTTTGATACGGCTATTGAGATCGATGTTGAGATCTTGGAGGAGGTGGAGAGCACGCGCCTCGTCAAAATCAGCGTAAAAGTCTTTGAATAATTCAATAGCTTCAATGATTCGTATGTGTTCATCTAGATAAGTCGTATCTGGTAAATAGGACACGATTTGTTTCGTTTCTAAAGATGGCCGATGACCATTGATTAAAATCTGACCGTATTCCGGCTGGAGCAGACCATTGAGCAATTTAATCAAGGTAGTCTTACCAGAACCATTTGGTCCTAGTAGGCCAATGATTTTTCCAGCAGATAGTTTGAGGTTGATATTGTTTAAGGCGATCAATCCACCGTATGATTTTGATACTTGCTGGATGTCAACGAGTGTAACATTCTTTTCCATATCCTTATTCTCCTTTTAGATAGTGTTCTAATTGCTGAATGAGTTCCTCTTGCTCAAATCCCAGATTTAACATACTGGTCACAAAGTTCTCCAACTTATCTTTAGCTAGACTGATACGGGTCTGTTGAATGAGTTCAAGATCGTCTGTTACGAAACGTCCTGTCGTGCGGACCGAGTAAACAAAGCCTTCACTTTCAAGATCGGACAGGGCGCGCTGGACAGTATTGGGATTGACACCAGCGATTTCTGCTAACTCACGCACAGTCGGCAGTTTGTCTCCAGAATTGAGCTGATGCGTCACAATTTTCAGCTTAATGGTATTGGCAATCTGAATATAGATGGGGAAGTTATTATCGAATTTCCAAGCCATGATAGCTCCTTTCAATAGATGGTGTGAGATGGCAAATCTTAGCCTCCATCCTGTATCTTTGTCTTATATATATAATACAACTTTTATTTGAAGATTGCAAGTATTATTTTCGTATTGCAGGATAAAAAATCTATTCAGACTCTTTGCAAAGCAAAGGATATTGGGTCGATTCAAGGAAAGTATGATTATAACATAAGGAATTTGCAGAAACTAGGTTGTTTCAGCAGTCTGATTCTGCCCTGCTCCATACCGTCTGTAAGTTCTTAAAAGTCAGCAGTAGCAAGGCCAGTATTTTTGGTGTATAATAGTAGATGATATAGTACTTTAGTTTTCATACTCTTTAAAAATCAACAGGATACTTCCTCAACTTTTCACTCGTCGGATTTCCTATTTTCACTTTGAGTTTTTTACGGGCTTTGTATCTTACTAATTTTGATTTTTATTGAGTATAAGGCAGAGACTCACAAGTGAGGGATAAAACTCCAAAGGAGTGCTCAGGTTGTAGACAAAGTATCTCTGAGAAAATTTGTCAATGTCAATATCGAAGGATAGTATCAGTGCTCTTATCTCTTCGTGAAAAGGCGAGCGAAGCGAGCTCATAACCGCTACTTTACGCCGTAGCAAAAAACACCAGAAACGTTATGTTTCTGGTGTTCGGAGATTTTGAGACTTAGGCTCAAAATCTAGGCATGAAATCCCGTAGGGAGTTGCTGCCGTCCGTGCTACCTAAGTAAAGTATCATAATAAAATAATCGTTTTGAAGAAAATAAACTTTTTCTTCAGTCTAAGCACTCCAAAGGAGTGCTTGCGTCCCCGCTGCCTGAGAGGAATGACAGAAGGTATGAAATGTAGGATAAAAGATGATAACAACAGGGAATGATAGAAGGAAAATGAGGTGATATATGCTAGCACAATTAGATACTAAAACCGTCTATAGTTTCATGGATAGTATGATGACCATCGAGCGCTATGTCGCGCGTGCTAAGGACATGGGCTATACACATCTAGGCATCATGGATCGCGATAATCTCTATGCAGCCTATTCTTTTATGGAGGCTTGTGAGAAAGCAGGTATTCAGCCGATTATTGGCTGTGAGATGGAGTTATCTATTTCACCGGATGAAACCTTACTATTTCAGTTCGTTGCAAGAGATACAGAAGGGTATCAAAATCTCCTAAAAATCTCAACGGCAAGGATGATGGGGCAAAGAGAATTTGAGAGTATCCGCCCATATCTAGCAGGTATTGCAGTCATTATTCCCTATTTTGATGGGATTGAGGACTGTGATGTAGGGATTGATTTTTACATCGGAGTATGCGCGACAACGCCAGCATTGAAGACCAGTCGTCCCCTGATTCCCTTACATACAGTCAGGTACTTTGAAGAAGGTCAAGTCGAAGTTTTGCAGGTTCTCCATGCGATTCAAGAAAACGTCCCCCTCAACCAAGTGTCACACATTATCCATAACCAGGCCCTGCTAAGTCCAGAAAGTCTGATGGGCATTTTTAAGCAGCGTTTTCCAGAAGCTCTTCAGGAGTTGGAGCACTTGGTCTCTGGCATTTCCTACGAACTAGATAAAGAGTTGAAATTACCTCGCTTTAATCGCAAACGCTTGGCGGTGGAAGAATTACGTGAAAAGGCAGAAGAGGGGCTTCGGAGTAGGAAATTGACGGACCCAGCTTATCAGGAACGTTTGGAGCGGGAATTAGCGGTCATTCATCAAATGGGCTTTGATGACTATTTTTTAATCGTTTGGGACTTGTTGCGCTTCGGTCGTAGCCAGGGCTACTATATGGGTATGGGGCGTGGTTCTGCAGTGGGAAGTCTCGTTGCCTATGCCCTTTACATTACAGGAATCGATCCAGTCAAGCATGACTTACTCTTTGAGCGTTTTTTAAATGTTGAGCGCTATAGCATGCCTGATATTGATATTGATATTCCAGACATTCACCGTGGGGATTTTATCCGCTATGTACGAGAGCGCTATGGGACGTTTCACGCAGCACAGATTGTGACCTATTCGACCTTTGGAGCCAAGCAGGCCTTGCGAGATGTCTTGAAGCGCTATGGAACACCAGAGTACGAAGTTAGTGCCATCACGAAGAAGATTTCTTTTCGCGATACGTTGGGAACAGCCTATGAGCGAAATGCTTCTTTTCGTCAGATCATCAATAGTAAAATTGAATATCAAAAAGCCTATGCCATTTCCTGTCAGATTGAGGGACAGCCACGACAGACCTCTATCCATGCAGCAGGAGTTGTCATGAGCGATCAGGAACTGACAGATACCATCCCCTTAAAGGCAGGGGAAGATATGCTGATTACCCAGTATGATGCTCATGCAGTTGAAGCTAACGGTCTTTTAAAAATGGACTTTCTCGGACTACGTAATCTGACCTTCGTACAGAAAATGGCGGCAGCTGTTGAGGAAAAATATCGTCAAAAAATTGTGATTGCAGCGATTGATTTGGAAGATAAAAAGACCTTGGCTCTTTTTGCCAAGGGACAAACCAAGGGGATTTTCCAATTTGAGCAACCAGGGGCGATTCACTTACTGAAGCGCGTTCAACCTAGTCGTTTTGAAGAAATTGTGGCGACCACCAGTCTGAACCGTCCTGGAGCGAGTGATTATTCCGATAATTTTGTCAAACGCAAGCACGGTCAAGAAGCGGTTGATTTACTAGACGATTCGATTGCAGCGATTTTACAACCGACTTATGGCATTATGCTCTATCAGGAGCAGGTCATGCAAATTGCGCAGCGCTTCGCAGGATTTACACTGGGGAAAGCCGACCTCTTGCGCCGTGCTATGTCCAAAAAAAATAAGGCGGAGATGCAGGGGATGGAAGCCGATTTTCTGGCAGGAGCTCTTCAAAATGGGCATGATGAAGATAAGGCAAAAGCCATCTTTGGTATGATGGCAAAATTTGCCGGTTATGGTTTCAATCGCAGTCATGCCTATGCTTATTCGGCTCTCGCCTTTCAACTCGCCTATTTTAAGGCCCATTATCCGGATGTCTTTTTTGACATTATGCTGAATTATTCAAGCAGTGATTATATATCCGATGCCCTACAATTCGATTTTCAGGTGGCACCGCTAACCGTCAATAACGTTCCTTACCATGATAAGTTTGACGAGAAGAAGATTTTTATGGGCTTAAAAAATATCAAGGGCCTCCCCAAGGACTTGGCCTTTTGGATGATTGAAGAGCGACCCTTTAAGAGTGTGGAGGATTTCATCCTGCGCTTGCCTTCTCAATTTAAAAAGCAAGAGACTTTGAAACCCTTGATTGAACTCGGTTTGTTTGATATTTTTGAACCCAATCGAAAGAAAGTTTTACAAAATCTAGATCATCTCTTTGTCTTTGCTGATACCTTTGGAAACCTTTTTTCAGAAGAAACCTATAGTTGGATTGAAGTAGAAGACTATAGCGATAGTGAAAAATTTAGGCTAGAGCAAGCCATCATCGGGGTCGGCATCAGTCCCCATCCCTTGGTCTCCTTAGCCCAGTCCACGAGTAAGCCCCACACTGCATTTTCTGAATTGGTAGCTGGGAGTGTTGCGACTATTTTAGGGCAGATTCAGACGATTCGTGTGATTAGAACCAAGAAAACAGGACAGCAGATGGCTTTTGTCCAAGTGAGCGATACCAAGAAAAAACTTGATGTGACCCTGTTTCCAGAAATCTACCAGCGCTACCAGCCCCTCTTGGCAGAAGGAGAGATTTTTTATCTGACAGGTAAGATGCAAGAACGGGAGGGACGGCTGCAGATGGTGTTGGATAGGCTAGAGCAACCCAGTACGGAGAAATGTTGGATCTTGCTGGAAAACCGAGAGAATGACCAGCAGGTTGCTAGAATTTTGAGTGAGTATCCAGGGGCAATTCCGGTCATATTACACTATCAAGATAGCAACCAGACGGTGCAATTAGAACGGATATTTGTTGAAAAATCTCCCCACTTGCAAACTCGCTTACAGAAATTTTCAATGAAAACGGTTTTTCGGTAAAAAATAGCAAAAAGTCAAGCATGAAGCGGTTAAATGTGATATAATGGTACAGTTAAAAATGAAAAAAGGAGCATTAGTTAAATGAAACGTATTGCTGTTTTGACTAGTGGCGGTGATGCCCCTGGTATGAACGCTGCCGTGCGTGCGGTTGTTCGGAAAGCAATTTCAGAAGGAATGGAAGTCTTCGGGATTAACTATGGTTACGCTGGAATGGTAGCTGGAGACATCTTCCCGCTCACAAAAGAAGGTGTCAGTGGAATTTTGGGTACTGGTGGTACGATGCTGTATTCTGCCCGCTACCCAGAGTTTGCTCAATTAGAAGGTCAGTTAAAAGGGATTGAGCAATTAAAAAAACACGGTATTGAAGGCGTCGTAGTAATCGGTGGCGATGGTTCTTACCACGGTGCGATGCGCTTGACAGAGCATGGTTTTCCAGCGATCGGTGTACCAGGTACCATCGACAATGATATTCCAGGTACAGACTTCACAATCGGTTTTGATACGGCATGTATGACGGTGATGGATGCGGTTGATAAAATTCGTGATACAGCGATGAGCCACCACCGTACATTCGTCGTAGAAGTAATGGGGCGTCATGCAGGAGACATTGCTCTTTGGACAGGGATTGCTATCGGTGCTGATGAGATCATCGTTCCAGAAGAAGACTTTAAGATTGAAGACGTCGTTGCAAGCATTCAAAAGGGATACGAAAAAGGGAAGAACCACAATATTGTCATGCTTGCTGAGGGTGTCATGTCCGCTCATGATTTTGCGAAAAAATTAAAAGAAGCTGGCGACACGAGCGACCTTCGGGCGATTGAACTCGGTCATATCCAACGTGGAGGTCGTCCAACCGTCCGAGACCGTGTTCTAGCTTCACGTTTGGGAGCTTATGCTGTTGAGCTTCTGAAAGAAGGTTGTGGTGGTCTTGCTGTCGGTGTCCATAAAGATGAACTTGTTGCCCATCCAATTCTCGGTAGCAAAGAAGAGAATGCTCTATTTTGTCTAGGAGAAGATGGTAAGATTATCGTCAACAACCCACATAGAGGGGATGCTAAGTTAGCAGGACTGGCTCGGAGCTTGTCTCGTTACTAAATATCTATAACGGTTCGTATAAACTGGTTGCAAAAAAGGAGAAAAAACAAATCATGAATAAACGCGTAAAACTTGTTGCTACATTGGGTCCTGCGGTTGAAATCCGTGGTGGTAAAAAATTTGGTGAAGATGGATACTGGGGAGAAAAACTAGATGTTGAAGCATCTGCTCAGAAAATCGCTGAATTGATCAAAGAAGGGGCAAATGTATTCCGTTTTAACTTCTCACATGGTGATCACCAAGAGCAGGGAGAACGTATGGCAACAGTGCGTCGTGCAGAAGAAATCGCTGGTCAAAAAGTTGGTTTCTTACTTGACACCAAGGGTCCTGAAATCCGTACAGAATTGTTTGAAGATGACGCAAAAGAATATGAGTATACAACTGGTGAAACTCTTCGTGTTGCTACAAAACAAGGAATCAAGTCAACTCGTGAAGTGATTGCCTTGAATGTTGCAGGGGCTCTTGACATCTATGATGATGTTGAAGTTGGCAAGCAAATCCTTGTTGATGATGGAAAGCTGGGACTTCGTGTCTTTGCCAAAGACGATGAAAAACGTGAGTTTGAGGTAACAGTTGAAAATGACGGTGTCATTGCGAAACAAAAAGGTGTCAATATTCCGTACACTAAAATTCCTTTCCCAGCACTTGCTGACCGTGACAATGCAGATATCCGTTTTGGTCTTGAGCAAGGCTTGAACTTCATTGCGATTTCATTCGTTCGTACGGCAAAAGACGTAGAAGAAGTACGTGCTATCTGTGAAGAAACTGGCAATGGTCATGTGAAATTGTTTGCGAAAATCGAAAACCAACAAGGTATTGATAACATTGATGAAATCATCGATGCAGCAGATGGTATCATGATTGCCCGTGGTGATATGGGGATTGAGGTACCATTTGAAATGGTTCCAGTTTACCAAAAAATGATTATCACTAAGGTAAATGCAGCAGGTAAAGCAGTCATTACAGCAACAAACATGCTGGAAACAATGACTGAAAAACCACGTGCGACTCGCTCAGAGGTATCAGATGTATTCAATGCTGTTATTGATGGGACAGATGCTACCATGCTGTCAGGTGAATCAGCGAATGGTAAATACCCAGTTGAATCCGTTCGTACGATGGCGACTATTGCCAAAAATGCGCAAACTCTCTTAAACGAATATGGTCGTTTAGACGCAGAAAGTTTTAAACGTACAAGCAAGACAGAAGTTATCGCATCAGCTGTTCGTGACGCTTGTCATTCAATGAATATCAAATTAGTGGTAACGGTAACGGAAACTGGATTCTCAGCACGCTCCATCTCTAAGTACCGTCCAGATGCAGACATCTTGGCTGTAACCTTTACAGAAGAAGTTCAAAAATCATTGATGATTAACTGGGGGGTTATCCCAGTTGTGACGGATAAACCAGCTTCTACAGATGACATGTTTGAATTGGCAGAGCGCGAAGCAATCAAAGCAGGTCTTGTTCAATCTGGTGACAACATCGTTATCGTAGCAGGTGTGCCAGTTGGTGTCGCTGGTTCTACAAATACAATGCGTGTACGTACTGTAAAATAAAACCTAGTAAAAGCCTAGTGGAAACCACGATGGCTTTTCTGATGCAGTAGTTGCTAGGATCAAAAACGGTACTTCCTATGAAAATCAACAGTAGACTAGGAAACGAGGAAGAAAGTAGTTGAAATACGAAAAGTCGTAACTTTTCTCAATCATTTCATCCCGTTTCTTTCAAACAAGATGGGAGGATTGAGAAAAATTTCTGATGTCCAACTTGGGACAGTATTCAAGTGTTTCAATTCCCTTCGGTTTCCTTGCCTATTAAGATGTTGATTTTGATAGAGTATTAAAGGAGAATTTATGAAAAATAAAGAGATGACTCGGTTTTCAATCTTGCTGATTTCTATCTTTTTAATGTCCCATTTGGCGATTGCCCCAGCCATTCCAAAACTGTATCACTATTACCATGCTAAGGATGCAAGTATCGGTCTTGCCTCCGTTGAGAGCTTGGTGACAGTACCAGCCATGATGATTACCCTTACGGTTTTATTCAGTAATCTGTTTGTTTCTTGGGTCGGCACCAAGCGGACAGTTTTAATCGGCTTGAGTCTGATTGGTGTATTTGGCGTTTTTCCAACCTTTTTAACCTCCTTTCCCCTCGTTTTCATCTGTCGGTTACTATTGGGAGTGGGGATTGGACTCTATAATTCCCTTTCGATTAGTCTGATTAGTGACTTTTACGAGGGAGACATGCGAGCCAAGATGATAGGGTTGCGAACAGCTTTTCTAAATATCGGGAAAGCCTTGACCACCTTTGTAGCGGGCTATGCCTTGCTGGTGGGAGTCAATTATACCTTCTTAGTCTATCTATTGGCCTTCCCAGTTCTTACCCTCTTTTATCTGAATGTTCCTGAAACGAAGCAGAATCAGGTGACGGTAAAGGATACTCTTGTATGGAATCCCCAAGTAGGTTTGGTGATGGTCCTAACGTTTTTAGTCGGAATCTCCTACATCGGAGCGACTATTAAAATTCCTAGTCTCCTTGTCACTCGGAACGGTCTTCCAACAACCCTATCCAGTCAGTTGCTCACCCTATTGGCCCTTAGTGGGATTGTCACAGGTTGTTTCTTTGGTTCAATGTTGAAGAAGTTAGGAGATACAAGCCTCTTTGTTGGTTTCATCGCAATGGGACTCGGGAACTTTCTTTTTACCCTTCCTTTCAACCAACTCCTTTTTACACTGGCTAGCATGTTGGTAGGGATGAGTTTTGTTGGTATCATGTCCTACAACTTTTCCTATATTTCTAATCAATTCCCTAAGGAACAGGTCCATTTTGTGACGAGCCTAGCGATTACAGGAGGAAATATTGGTGTTGTCCTAACGCCAGTCCTACTAACGAAATTGTTGGAAAAACTCCAGATTGAAACTTTTATCACACCTTTTTATATTAGTGCTAGTCTGATGATACTTGCCTGTGCATTGGCCTATATACTTGTCAAAAAGAAGAGGGAGCAAAATTTTTATAAATAGCTTGACTTGGAGTCAACTCCAAGTGCTATACTAGATATATTCCAGTAAAGAAAGTGAGGAAAGAGGATGAAAACAGCAATTTTTGAAAAAGCTGGTTCGATGATTATTGGTGAGGTTGAGAAACCCCACCTCCAAGAAAAGGATGATGTTATTATCAAGATTGTCCGCGCCTGTGTTTGTGGATCGGACCTTTGGTCTTATTCGCATGGAGATGATCGTGCAGCCCACTCCATCAACTCAGGACATGAGGCTCTGGGAATCGTCGAAGAAGTAGGAAGTGAGATAACCACGGTCAAGCCAGGAGATTTTGTCATCGTTCCTTTTACGCATGGTTGTGGACATTGTGATGCTTGTCGTGCAGGATTTGATGGCACCTGTGATAATCATCCAGCACCGACTAACTGGGGTGGTGGTTTCCAGTCTGAGTATCTACGCTTCCACTATGGAAATTGGGCTTTAATCAAGGTTCCAGGGCAACCCTCTGACTATTCAGAAGGTATGCTCAAATCACTCTTGGCCTTGGCAGATGTTATGCCGACAGGCTACCATGCGGCACGTGTGGCAAACGTTCAGCGTGGAGATAAGGTGGTCGTTATCGGTGATGGTGCAGTTGGGCAATGTGCGGTGATTGCAGCTAAAATGATGGGGGCTTCTCAGATTGTCTTAATGAGTCGCCATGCCGATCGACAGGCCATGGCCTTGGAATCAGGTGCGACTGCTGTCGTAGCAGAACGTGGTGAGGAAGGCATTGCTAAGGTTCGTGAAATCTTGGGTGGCGGAGCAGACGCAGCACTTGAATGTGTGGGGACCGAGGCAGCCATCGAACAAGCACTCGGCGTACTTCACAATGGCGGGCGTGTTGGTTTTGTTGGGGTGCCACATTACAACAGTCGTCCCCTTGGTTCTACCTTTGCCCAGAATATCTCTGTTGCAGGTGGCTCAGCTTCAGTGACCACTTATAACAAGCAAGTCTTATTGAAGGCTGTACTTGATGGAGACATCAATCCGGGACGTGTCTTTACGCAGACCTATCCTTTGGAAGATGTTAATCAAGCCTACCAAGATATGGCAGATCGTAAGGTGATTAAGTCCATGTTATTGGTCAATCAAGACTAGCCAATAGGCTAACAGTAGCATAAAAATGAACAAAGATTGATGATGTGAAAAGAAAATCTCAATCTTTGTTCATTTTTCTCTATTTTTCTAGTATAGTGTTCTATAGTCACTAAAAATCAACAATAGGATAGGAAATGAAGGTAGAACGAACATCTAATACTCTTTAAAAATCAAAAGGATACGTTGTCAACTTGTCTCGGTGAACGCTAGTTCTACCTTCGTCTTCGTTTCCTAGTCTACTTTTGATTTTTATTGAGTATAACAAGGCGACATTTGCTCTAGTTTGAAGAGCATGAGCTGTCCCGCCCTTGCTGGAATCGGATGTAGGGATTGGGTGCATAGGGTGTCGCATCAAATGCAAAGGGGTGTGATAAGATGAGCTGTGCCAGTTGCCAGCCGATAAAAGGACCGCAGGTGAGACCAGAAGAACCCAGACCACTTGCTACTAAAATAGAAGGTTGGTCTGCTAGTCGTCCGTAGAAAGGTAAAAAGTCTGACGTATAGGCTCGAGTCCCCACACGGGTATGACTGATTTCATATTCTTGTAAGTCAGGGAGAAAAGAAGTAGCAGTGGCTTTCATCTGCAGGATTTTTTCCCAATCAAGCGATAAATCATAGCCCTGATCATTTTCATGGCTGGCCCCAATGATGATTTTTCCATCTTCAAATGGCAGAATATCTATCTCTCCATGAAGCATACAGCCCGGCCAATCATCAGTAATAAAGTCCGTATCTAGGGCTAGTAGTTGCCCTTTCTGTGGCCGTATATCAACCTCGTAGCCCAAGGGAGCAAGGAGGTCTGGTAGCCAAGCACCTGCTGCTAAGATTACCTCGTCATAGTCGTACCTGTTGGACTCTACTTGAATCTGCTTGTTAGGCAAGAGTTGGGCTTTTCCTTGGATAAAGCATCCTCCTTGCTGTTGAAATAGCTCCTGTAGCTGATCTAAGAGTTGTCCACCGTCAACTCGTCCACCACCATATGTGAGGACAGCACCTTGGTCTGTGACAAGAGGGGGGATTCGTTTCGTTACTTCTTGCCCCTTTAAGACCTCAAGGTGTCCAATCATAGGAGACCGCTCTCGTCTTTCTTGAGCAAGACTTGCTAATTTGCTTAGCAGGCTGTCTTGCTTTTTAAAGACCATGGTTCCTGTTTGCTGATAGGGAAGTTGGGTAATGCCTGCTTTTTGTAAGTCTTGCATCATGTCTGGATAAAAGGCAGCTCCCTTATCAACCAAGTGATACCAGATTTGGTTGCGGCGTTGAGAGAGCCAAGGACAGATGATACCAGCTGCCGCTCTCGTTGCACTACCTGTCCCTTCATCGATAAGTGTGACATGTATGTCTGGATGTTGAGAGAGGTAAAAAGCAGCAGTAGAGCCAACAATTCCTCCCCCTATAATGATAATCTCTTTTGCTTTCATGCTCCTAGTATAGCATAAAGTCAATAGGGTTTCTTTATTTTTTTGAAAATGTTAGAATAGAAAAAAGGAGAAAATATGTCAGATGTAATGTATCCAGAAGTCATGACGATTGGAAGTGGTGCTATCAAGGTGGCGACAGTTGGTGATAGTTTGACCTATGGTTATGGACTAGAAAATCGAGAGCATGAGGCTTATCCCAGTATCCTAGCTGAAAAGCTCGGGTCTCATTATCAGGTGTCGAATTTTGGTCTGAGTGGTCGTTCCTTGCAGTCAAGCTCGGACTATCCTTATTTACAGGAAAAAAATGGCCAGCTATCGCTTGAAAGTGAAGCAGCTATCGTCATCATCATGATTGGAAGCAATGATAGTCGTCCCTTGTATTGGGATAAGGAGCGATTTATGCAGGAGTATGGAGAGTTGGTAGATCGGTACCGACACATGCCTAGCCAGCCAGACATCTATCTCTTAGTTCCTCCTTATGTACCGACCAGTCGTTTTGGACTGAACAACGATATTATCCGTACTGAATTGCAGGAAATAATTCCCAGCATCGCTGAGGATAAAGGGGTGGAGTGGATTAACTTATACCCGCTGACGGAGGGACGGCTAGACTACTACAGCGACGGGCTACATTTAAACCTACTGGGCAATCAGCTTGTAGCTGATACCGTCTATGCAGCCATCATGGGAAAAAGTCTTGGGTAATTTTCGAGAAAAATATGCTATACTAATAAGAGAGGAAGGGAGAGAATTATGGTAAAAAGAGAACTGATTCATCGTATGATTATACTGGTATTGCTAGCAGTAGGTGTCATTGCACTGCGTATCTGGGTCTTTGAACCTGTCACTATAACCAAGCAAATGGCGAATCATTATCTCAAAGAAAATGATGTCATCATTGCTGTGAAAGGCAAGGAACTCGAATATGGCGACTTTGTTTTATATCAGGTAGACGGGACAGAGCATGTCGGTCGCGTCATCGCCAAAGGTGGGGATAGTGTGACCTATATGGACGATGTCTTGTATCGTAATAATGAAATTGTCGAAGAAACCTATCTCAGTAAATCAGCGAATCACCAAGATTACTACACAGAGGATATCATCGTTCCCCAGCTTGAGAAAAAGAATTATTGGATTTTAAATGATATTCGGACGAATCTTGAAGATAGTCGGACACTCGGCTTGATTTCCTCTCAGCAAGTCATCGGTCGCTTGACCTTTCGTGTCAGCCCTATCAGTGAATTTGGCTTTGTAGACATCGGACTAACCCAGAAGTAGGGTTAGTTTTTTTGATGGTCTTTTTATGAATCAGACTAGACCAATTTTACGTTTGACAAATAGAAATCTTTTCTATATACTATTTTTATTGGTTTTGTTTGGAAAAGATATGACTATACCAATTTATAAAACCCTTTAGTTAGAAATGGATGGTAAACAATATGTGTGGAATCGTTGGTGTTGTTGGAAATACAAATGCAACAGATATTTTAATTCAAGGACTTGAAAAATTAGAATATCGTGGCTATGATTCAGCCGGAATTTTTGTTACAGGTGGACAAACAGGTCACTTGGTTAAATCTGTTGGCCGCATTGCCGATTTGTCGCTCAAGGTCGGAGAGTCTGTGGAAGGGACAATCGGAATCGGACATACTCGTTGGGCCACTCACGGAAAACCAACGGAAGACAATGCCCACCCTCATACATCACAGACAGGTCGTTTCGTTCTTGTCCACAATGGGGTGATTGAAAACTATCTTGAAATGAAAAATGCCTATCTGGCAGGCCATACCTTCAAGGGACAGACAGATACAGAGATTGTGGTTCACCTAATTGGTAAATTTGTTGAAGAAGAAGGCTTAGAGGTGCTTGAAGCATTTAAGAAAGCCCTTCACATTATTCAAGGTTCTTATGCCTTTGCCCTGATTGATACTGTCAATCCAGATACAATCTACGTGGCGAAGAACAAATCGCCACTTCTAATCGGTCTTGGAGAGGGCTATAATATGGTCTGTTCAGATGCCATGGCCATGATTCGTGAGACCAGTGAATATATGGAAATCCATGATAAAGAGTTGGTCATCGTGACCAAAGACGCAGTGGAAGTAATGGACTATGATGGTCGCCCGATCAAGCGCAGTAGCTATACAGCAGAATTGGATCTATCAGACATCGGTAAGGGCACCTATCCCTTCTATATGTTGAAAGAGATTGATGAGCAACCAACGGTGATGCGTAAGTTGATCAAGGCCTATTCTGATGAGGATGGTCAGATGACGGTTGATCCTGCGATTGTCCAAGCTGTTCAGGAAGCAGATCGTATCTATATCCTTGCAGCAGGTACCTCTTACAATGCAGGATATGCCTCTAAAAATATGATCGAGGCCCTGACAGATACACCAGTCGAATTAGGGGTGGCTTCTGAGTGGGGCTATCACATGCCACTGTTGAGCAAGAAGCCACTTTTTATCTTATTGACCCAGTCAGGAGAAACTGCAGATAGCCGTCAAGTATTGGTAAAAGCCAATGAAATGGGGATTCCAAGTTTAACGATTACGAATGTTCCAGGCTCCACCCTTTCACGTGAAGCCACCCATACGATGCTTCTTCACGCAGGACCTGAAATTGCAGTTGCTTCTACCAAGGCCTATACAGCACAGGTTGCAGCCCTTGCCTTTCTATCAAAAGCAGTCGGAGAAGCAAACGGTAAGCAGGAAGCGCGTGAGTTTGACTTGGTGCATGAATTATCTATTGTGGCACAATCGATCGAAGCAACCTTGTCTGAGAAGGATATGATTGCTGAAAAGGTGGAGAAGTTGCTTGCAACAACCCGCAATGCCTTTTATATCGGTCGTGGAAATGACTACTATGTAACGATTGAAGCTGCATTGAAATTAAAAGAAATTTCCTATATCCAATGTGAGGGATTTGCAGCTGGTGAGTTAAAACACGGCACCATTTCCTTGATTGAAGAGGGTACCCCAGTTATTGCTTTGATGTCAGCTAGCGAGAAAGTTGCGGCTCATACGCGTGGAAATATTGCAGAAGTCGTGTCTCGTGGTGCCCATATCTTGACGGTTGTTGAAGAAGGCTTGGAGCGTGAAGAAGATGATATCGTGGTTAACAAGGTTCATCCATTCCTTTCAAGCATTTCAATGGTCATTCCAACCCAGTTGATTGCCTACTATGCTTCTCTTCAACGTGGATTAGATGTCGATAAACCACGGAACTTGGCCAAGGCTGTTACGGTGGAGTAAAGTGTATAGACCTCTGGTTGCTATTCCTTAGATAATCTGCTAGATTTGTGAATTTATCTGCCCTGTAGTCTTGCTACAGGGATTTTTGTATATATAAAATAGAGTGCTAGGAAAGCGAAGCACAGGCTAGCCTAGACTCAATAGTCTCAATAGTCTCGTTGCCGAGTGTGCTTTTTGCAGAGTATTAGCATTACTATGCTGGCTCTTCTTATAAAAATGCAGAAAAGGTCTTTTAATTTTCAGAAATTTCTGTTATACTAAGGTTTAATTACTATTTTGGAGGAGATTATGGGATACGTTGTGGAAATTTTACCGAGCTTGTTAAATGGCGCCTATGTATCGTTTCAGGTCTTTGTACTGGTTTTGCTCCTATCTCTTCCATTGGGAGCCTTGGTTGCCTTTTTGATGAAAATTCCATTTAAGCCCTTGCTCTGGTTTTTGAATCTTTATGTGTTGATTATGCGTGGCACTCCCTTGTTGCTCCAGTTGATTTTTGTTTATTATGTCTTGCCGAGCGTGGGCCTTACCTTTGATCGGATGCCTGCGGTCATCCTCACCTTTACCTTGAACTATGCCGCCTATTTCTCTGAAATCTTTCGTGGGGGCATTGAGGCGATTCCTTCCGGTCAGTATGAGGCAGCCAAAGTACTGAAATTTACTCCAGTCCAGACGATTCGTTATATTGTCCTGCCTCAGGTGGTGAAAATCGTCCTCCCAAGTGTCTTTAATGAGGTGACAACCTTAGTCAAGGATACCTCTTTGATTTATGCCTTGGGGGTCAATGACTTGCTCTTGGCGAGTCGGACAGCTGCCAATCGTGATGTTAGTCTAGCCCCTATGTTTATCGCAGGTGCCTTATATTTGGTAATGATTGGCCTGGTGACCCTGATGGCCAAGCGGATTGAGAAAAAATTTGATTATTATAAATAGGAGGTCTTATGTTAGAAGTACGCAATCTTTCCAAACGTTTTGGTAATAAGCAGATTTTTTCCAACTATGACCTCGTGATTCCCGAGGGGAAAATCCTGGCTATCGTTGGACAATCTGGCGGTGGGAAAACGACCCTACTACGGATGCTCGCAGGCCTTGAGAGTATTGATTCTGGTCAGTTGATTTATAATGGAGAGGAACTTCCCTTAGAAGAGTTAGGAAAACGACATTTGTTGGGCTTTGTTTTCCAAGATTTCCAGTTGTTTCCACACCTGTCAGTGTTGGAAAATCTAATCTTGTCGCCCATCAAAACGCAGAATATGTCTCGTGTAGTGGCGGAAGGCAAAGCCCGTCAATTACTGGAAACTCTCGGTCTGGCTGGTCATGCAGCTGCTTATCCCTACTCTTTATCAGGTGGGCAAAAGCAGCGTGTTGCCTTAGCGCGAGCTATGATGATTGACCCTGAGATCATTGGCTATGATGAGCCAACCTCAGCACTTGACCCTGAGTTACGAAAAGAAGTGGAGCATCTCATTCTTGAAAATCGTAGAACTGGTATTACGCAAATTGTCGTCACTCATGATATGCAGTTTGCTGAACATATTGCCGATGAGATTATCAAGATTGAGCCTAAACATTAACATGTGTATCAGTGAAAGGGAAATATCATTATGAAAATGAAATCAATCGTTATCGGTCTAGTAGGGATGGTTGCAAGTTTTGCTCTTGCAGCGTGTGGGACAGGAGACTCTGTCACTAAAAAAGACAACTGGTCTCGCTATGAAGAAAGTAAAAAAATTACCATTGGATTTGACAAAACTTTTGTCCCAATGGGATTTGAAGAAAAGAATGGTCAGTATACAGGCTTTGATATTGAGTTAGCAAAAGCTGTCTTTGACAAGTATGGTCTTGCTATTGAGTGGCAACCGATTGACTGGGATTTGAAGGAGACAGAATTAAACAATGGGAACATTGATTTGATTTGGAATGGCTATTCAGCGACAGCTGAACGCCGTGAAAAAGTCCTGTTCACAGATAATTATATGGAGAATCTCCAAGTACTGGTCACCAAAAAATCCTCCAATATTACAAATAGCTCAGGCATGAAGGACAAGGTACTCGGCGCCCAAGCTGGTTCATCTGGTTATACAAATTTTGAATCACAGCCAACTATCTTAAAAGACCTTGTAAAAAACAATGAAGCAACCCAGTATGCCACCTTTAATGAAGCCTTGATTGATTTGAAAAATGACCGCATTGATGGACTCTTGATCGACCGTGTCTATGCCAATTATTACTTGCAACAAGAGGGATTGATCAGCGACTACAACATTATCGATGCAGGATTTGAAAAAGAAGCCTTTGGAGTAGGTGCTCGCAAGGCAGATACGACCTTGGTCGACAAGATCAATGCAGCTTTTAAAGAATTGTATGCAGATGGTAGCTTCCAAAAAATCTCAGATAAATGGTTTGGAGAAGATGTCGCAACGGATGTCATCAAAGGTAAATAATAACTAAAAGGCGAGAGTGTTCCTCGTCTTTTTTCTTCTATTTCTCTTTTGTCAAAATTTTTGTGCCAAGATTTGAGTTTTTTTCTGCCGGGAGAGCTTGTATAATAAGAGTAGAAAAATGTAGGAGGAGAAAGATGGAACAGTCTTCATTAAAAGTTCGGATTCAAAAACTGGGAACAACCTTATCCAATATGGTCATGCCCAATATCGGGGCATTTATTGCCTGGGGGGTCTTAACCTCACTCTTTATTGAGACAGGGTGGCTACCAAATGAAACCTTTGCAACCATTGTTAGCCCGATGATTACCTATTTATTGCCACTCTTAATCGGCTACACAGGCGGTTACAATGTCTACGGGCAACGCGGTGGTGTTGTCGGAGCTATCTTGACCATGGGGGTTATAGCGGGTTCAGAGGTCCCAATGTTTATCGGTGCCATGCTCGTTGGTCCATTTGGAGCTTGGATTATCAAGAAATTTGACCAAGCCTTCCAAGACAAGATTCGCCCAGGATTTGAAATGTTAGTCAATAACTTCTCTGCTGGTCTCATCGGATTTGCGTTTATGTTGATTAGCTTTAAGGTGGTAGGTCCCCTTGTATCAAGCATGACAAGCGCCATCGGAGATGGGGTGCAGGCGATTGTAGATATGAAGCTCTTACCGCTTGCGAACATCATCATTGAGCCAGCAAAAGTCTTGTTCTTGAACAATGCACTGAACCACGGTATTTTTACCCCGCTGGGAACAGAGCAGGTATTAAAAGTCGGAAAATCGGTCCTCTTCCTCTTGGAAGCAAACCCTGGACCTGGTTTAGGAATCCTATTTGCCTACGCTCTATTTGGCAAGGGTTCTGCCAAATCTTCTTCATGGGGGGCGATGATTATCCACTTCTTCGGAGGTATCCATGAAATCTACTTCCCATACGTGATGATGAAACCAGCCCTCTTTCTAGCTGCGATTGCAGGCGGTGTTTCTGGAACCTTTACCTTCCAACTCTTGAATGCAGGGCTTGTAGGGGCTTCTTCACCAGGATCAATCATTGCGATTACTGGTCTTGTACCGAAAGAAGGAAATTATTTTGCCAATCTTTTGGCTGTTTGGGGCGGGGTACTGGCAGGAGCAGTCGCTTCCTTCCTTGTCGCCTCCATTATCTTGAAGGCCGACAAATCAGAAGGGGCTTCTCTTGAATCTGCACAAGCAGTTACGAAAGCTGCAAAAGCTGTTGCAAAAGGTCAGGTGCAGGGAGCTGTGTCAAGGGAGGTAACACTAGAGAATGTCCACCAAATCATCTTTGCTTGTGATGCAGGTATGGGAAGTTCTGCTATGGGAGCCTCCTTACTCCGTGACAAGGTCAAAAAAGCAGGCTTGAATATTCCGGTGACAAATAAAGCAATCGCCAATCTTCAAGATACAGATCATACGCTCATTATCACGCAGGAGGAACTGGCTAATCGTGCAGCACAACGCACCCCTCGTGCTATCCATGTAGCAGTAGATAATTTCCTCACCTCACCAAAATATGATGAAATCATCGCTCAGTTGACGAGTCAAGTAGATACAGAGCCTGTAGATCAAGTAGAGGCAAGTGAGGATAGGATACCAGATTTGCAGGATTTAGAAACCGTCATTTTTGCATACGGAGAGGCTCAAGGATCAGCAACAATGGGGCAAGCTACCTTGAATGCAGTCTTTAAAAATAAGGGAATCAAGCTACCCGTTATTAGCCTACCTTATGAAAGTCTATCTGAGTACGATGCACAGACCAGTTTGATAGTGCTAACTCCTAATCAGCAGGAGATAATCCAAGCAAACGCACCGCATGCGAAGTTTGTCGTTGTTGATAGTCTTGTGACAACGCCGCAATATGATAGGATAGTGGCAAGAATCCTCCAGTAAGGAAGGGTCATCTCATACTCGTCAAAAATCAACAGACAATTTACAGCAACTATAGTATAATGAAAGTATGTTACTAACCAAACGAGAAGAACAACTGATGAAAGCTTTCCTCCAAGTAGGAAAGCTTTCCTTAAAGGAAATGACAGGCATTCTCCAGGTCTCGTCACGGACAGTCTACCGAACCTTATCAGACTTGACTGAGAGCCTTTCCAAAGAAAATATTCAACTGATTAAGGATGGTAAGAAATACTACCTGTCGGGTAATTTTTCTGCCTTGGGTGACTATCAGGCAGAGACGGTCTATACTCCAAGTCAACGTCAGACCTTGATGACTTACCAATTACTAACCAGTCAAGAAGTGGTGACCAATGAGCAATTTCAAGAGCGCTTTTTAGTGTCAAATGTTACCATCATTCAGGATATTGCAGAAATAGAGCGCTGTCTTACCGTCTTTGGCTTACAGCTGATACGCCAACGGGGTTACCGCGTAGAAAGTTCAAACAGTCAAAAGCGACGCTTGTTAGCTATCTTATTGGCCAATGCCATTTCAATCCAAGATTTTTGGTCGGATAACTATAATGATTTTCCGATTTTACAGGTCGACAAGATGCGACAGGCACGCAGGGTTTTTGAGCGCTATCAAACTGTACTGGGAGAGATAGATCCCAAGCTCAAGGAATTTTTGATGATGTTGCTGGGGCTGGCAGACAATCAAGGAGAGTTGACCCAACAGGTCAATGTCTCTAAAGCAGCCCTGGACTTTGCACAAAAAGTCTTTACAGATTTAGCCAAGGAAAGCAAGCAATTTTACAATATTCAAGAAATCATCTACTTTGCGATGGTTTTAGATGAGGTCATTATCAAGCGACAAGAAGTCCCCTTGTTTAGCGAGAGTTTTGATACTGGCTTTTATTACAGTATTTCCCAATTAGTTGATAGCATTTCACGCTTTACCAAGATTGACTTTGTGAAAGATAAGATACTCTTTCCCTTGCTCTTTCACCATATTCGCTTGAGTTTGGCAGTACCAGTTCTTTTTCCAGATCGGACAACGACGAATGTGGCCTATCTGGCAACCCAGAAAAATCCATTTTTGCACAGTCTTGTGAGCCTAGTCATGCGGGATCTTTTCCCGAGCTATATCCATAATGAATACGAATATGAATTGGTGACGCTCCACTTTGCTTCCAGTCTTAGGCGCAGTCCGGATATTTATCCGATTCGGATGCTGCTAGTGACAGATGAGCGTCCTTTGCCGACCAGTGTCCTTGTGTCTAAGATAAAAAGTGTTGCACCTTTTGTCGGATGGATGGACGTGCAAAGCACCACTCAACTTGCCCAACTAAACCTTGAGCAGTATGATTATTGCCTTGCGACTAAGCCGATTCCGCAGATGGACATTGATGTCATTTCGACCTTTCCCAATACCAAGGAAATTTTGGAACTACAGGAACGACTGCAGGCGATTCAGGAGCATCGGACAGTGGCGGTCCGTGAGGATATCGTGGTGGCTAAGCATTACGACTTACAGGCTTATTTGAAAGGGAGCAGCCAATTATTAGAGCATTTTTCACTCTATCATTTAGAGAATCGGGCTACCTTTGAAGAAACCGTGCTTCAGATTGTTGAGCAACTTTCCTTTGTGAAGGATAAGCATTATTTGGCAAAAAAGTTGATTTCACGCTTTGAGATGAGTCCGCTCGCCATTCCGAATACCAATTTAGCGCTGATTCATACCCAATCTAGCCAGGTGAGCCAGAGTCAATTTCAAATCGTCGCCCTGCATCAGCCAGTCACAGCCTTGTCAATGAACAATCAACCTGAAACCGTTCAGCGGATCTTGGTCATGTTGACCAAGCTAGGCGAGCAGGAAGAAGTTCGTGAACTGATGACAGCCATCAGCCAATCGATTATTGAAAACAATCTCTATACAGAAATTTATCGTACAGGAAATCAGGAGATTATCTACCAGCTCCTGAATACAATCTTCAATGAAAAAATGAAACAATGGGAGAATTAACATGAAACTTCAACAAGAATTGATTCAATTAAAGCAAGCATTTGCGACAAAAGAAGAAGCGATCCGCTTTTGCGGTCGTCAATTAGTAGATGCAGGCCATGTCACGGAAGCCTATATCCAGGCGATGATTGAACGCAATGAGGAATTATCCGTCTATATGGGGAACTTTATTGCTATTCCTCATGGGACAGAGGCAGCTAAAAAAGAGGTTCTTTCATCAGGGATAAGTCTTGTTCAAGTCCCAGCTGGGGTGAATTTTGGAACAGAGGCTGATCCGAAAATTGCGACGGTCCTTTTTGGAATTGCCGGTCTTGGCGATGAGCATTTGGACATTATTCAGAAAATCTCCATCTTTTGCGCAGACGTAGACAATGTGGTCAAACTGGCGGATGCCACCTCAAAAGAAGAAGTAATCGCTCTTTTAAATAGTGTTGAATAGGGAGGAAGGTAGGAAGATGAAAAAAGCAGTCCACTTTGGTGCAGGAAATATCGGTCGAGGTTTTATCGGTGAAATTTTATTTGAAAATGGCTTTGAGATTACCTTTGTTGATGTGAACGCGCAGATTATTGATGCGCTGAATGAGCGTGGTAGCTATGAGATCGAGATTGCAGAGGAAGGACAGCGCCACATCATCATATCAGGTGTGCGAGGGATTAACAACAGTACCCATCCCGAGGAAGTCGTGGCGGCGATTGCTGAGGCAGATTTGGTGACCACAGCTATTGGACCGAATATCCTACCCTTTATTGCAAGCCTAATAGCACAAGGGATTGAGGCACGTCAGCAAGCAGACAATCAGCAGGCACTCGATATTTTGGCCTGCGAAAACATGATTGGTGGTTCTAGCTTCCTCCATGAAGAAGTGAAAAAACACTTGTCTGAAGCAGGAACTGCCTTTGCAGAAGCACATATCGGTTTTCCTAATGCTGCAGTAGATCGTATTGTCCCTGCTCAAAGTCATGAGGATCCTCTGTTTGTTGTGGTAGAGCCTTTCAATGAGTGGGTCGTGGAAAGTCAGGCCATGAAAAATCCTGAGTTGAAGCTGGCAAAAGTCCATTATGAAGCTGATCTTGAACCCTTTATCGAACGGAAATTATTCTCGGTCAACTCAGGTCATGCCACATCAGCCTATACGGGGGCATACTTTGGAGCGCAGACCATTTTAGAAGCTCTTAAAATGCCAATAGTTAAGACCAAAGTGGAAGCGGTCTTGGCTGAAATTCGTAGCCTTCTTATGGCTAAATGGGGCTTTGAGGAAGAAGCACTGAAAGACTATCATAACATTATCATTAGCCGATTTGAAAATCCATTTATTGTTGATGATGTGGCCCGTGTAGCCCGTACACCTATTAGAAAACTGGGTTATGATGAACGCTTTATCCGTCCAATCCGTGAATTACGGGAGCGTGGTTTATCCTACGATGCTCTCCTCCAAACGGTGCATTATATTTTTGAGTATGAGGATGAAACAGATGCTCAATCGGTTGAATTACAAGAGATGCAGGCTCAAGAACCGCTCGCTAGTGTCATAGAAAAGGTAACAGGTGTGAGTGATCAGGTCCTTGTTGCGGAACTTATCGCAGCGATTGAAGAGAAATAATACTCTAATTGGAACTATTGAGAAAAGTCACGACTTTTCTCAATAGTTTCCTCTTATTTCAAAGGAAATATGCCGAAGAAGTAAGGGATATTTGCTAATACTCTTTAAAAATCAAAAGGATACGTTGTCACCTTGTCTCGGTGAACGCTAGTTCTACCTTCGCCTTCGTTTCCTAGTCTACTTTTGATTTTTATTGAGTATAAGGTAAACTCCTAGTTTCTCCTTCAAAGACATACTATACTTTTGACGCTAGGTATAAACCGAATGTCTATATTATGTAACGATATTAGAGTTTGGCAAATATACAGTATTGCACCCAAGCTCGATTTCCAGACAGAAAAAGCTGTGGCTAGTGGATAATGACTAGCCCAGCTTTTTTGGTGTTATCTGATGAAAGACGACCCGCCATACTTCGTGGCGGCGCCAGAGAGAGGTGTGCATCTTATCTCCCATTTCAAAAGTGACAAGTTTTGATTTCTGGCTGACAGAGACCATTTTAAAATTTGTCAAATAGGTGGACTGCACGGGATGAGATTGCAACATCTGTTCCTTGTTTAGATACTGCCCATTTTCATCAATCAGTAGGTAATTCTCCTCAATTAACTCTTGGTAGCCCTTTTCGTGGGCTTGGATTTCAGCTTCAAGACGGTAGAGTTTATCAAAGACATGTTCATACATTTCATCGTGAGGGATTGCGGCTGGCTCAACATGGATATCAACATCAAAGACTCCATGCTTTCCAATAAGGAGTTGCTCGACTTGCTCTGTCACCTCATGACTTTCATAGACAGATAGGTCGGGATTCATTTCAAGGACAATATCAAGGTAGATATTGGCTCCGTAGGTCCTACCACGCTGGGACTTGACAGCGCTAATCTTGGGTAAGGTCAGGATGTCTGTTTCGTACTTGTGGAGCAGTTCTTCGTCAAAGCCATCTGATAGGGTGAAGAAACTTTCCATAAAAATATCATAGGCTGTTTTTAAGATGAAGAAGGTGATGATAATGGCTGCGATTTTATCAATAATTGGAAATTGAAAGGCAGCAGCAAAGACAGCGATGGATGTTCCGATTGAGGTCATCGCATCAGAGAGATTGTCCTTTGCAGTTGCCTCTAAGGCCTTGGAACGAACCTTTTTTGCTAGACGTTTATTGTAGAGATAGACGACAAACATGACAAAGGCAGAGAGGATTCCGATGGTTGCTCCCATCATATCAATCTCAACGACTTCCTTACTGAAGAGTTTTTGGATGGTACTATGAAGAACCTGAAATCCAACGACAAACATGATGAATGAGGTAATGAGGCTCGCTAGGTCCTCCATCTTCCAGTGACCGAATTTATGGTCAGTGTCTGCAGGTTTTTGCGCCATCCTCAGCCCAATCAATACTGCAATGTTGCTGATAATGTCTGAAATATTGTTAAAGGCATCTGCTGTTAGAGCATCCGAGTGAAAGAGGGAGCCTGTAGCCAGCTTTATACCCGATAAGACGACATAGGCGATAATGGATAAGATAGCACCACGCTCGGCCAGTTTTAAATTGTATGCTTGTTGATTCATAATCCTCCCCTTTTCGCTATATTGTAGCAGAAGGAGGAAGAATTTTCAAGGATAGAAATAGTCAGGGGATTGCAACAGTTCTGTGAACTGTTGCAACTGGTCACCTAAAAACCAGAAAGTGACCATAGAAGTTCTGTGAACTGATTCAACTGGTCACCTAAAAACTAGAAAGTGACCATAGAAATTCTGTGAACTGTTGCAACTGATTATTTAAAAATGCGCAAGTGACCATAGAAGTTCTGTGAACTGATTCAACTGATTATCCAAAAATTAGCAAGTAACCACAGAAGCTCGTTGAACTGATTTAACTGGTCACCTAAAAACCAGAAAGTGACCCTAGAAATTCTGTGAACTGTTGCAACAGGTCACCTAAAAACTAGAAAGTGACCATAGAAATTCTGTGAACTGTTGCAACTGGTCACCTAAAAACTAGCAAGTGACCATAGAAGCTCTGTGAACTGTTGCAACAGGTCATCCAAAAACAAGCACTGGAATCAGTGCTTGGAAAAACTATTTCATCATCAGAATGACCAAATGGCTAAAGTCAATCTTAGTAGTGAAGGTCCCTGTTTGAAGTTTGATACCAGTCTCATCTACAGCTACCACTTGACTAAAGAGGTAGTGGTGACCACCCCAGAAACGGTCAATATTAGTATAGGCCTTGCATTTTCCGAGGGAAATGTGATGGTGGGCTGTGTAGGCTTCTTCTTTTTTGATGAGGATACTGGTACAGCGATTGAGGTTGAAGTAGCCATAGCGCTGATTCTTTTCAAAGCAAACCATCTCCTGATAGCAACCGATGATTTTGATATTTCGTAGAACGGAATACCACATGCTATTTAAGGATACATCGCAGACTTTCCCGAGATAGTTTTGGATAGAAAAATGAGGGATGGATAGGCTTTTGTTTTCAGCTGCTGGTGGCTTTGTCGTTTGCAGGGGCGGGAAGTCATTTTCTTCTCTGACCAGCTGATCCAAGCTGATAGCTGCAAAGTCGGCAATTTTGATAAGAGATTGCAGATCAGGAATCGAGCTACCCTTTTCCCATTTAGAGATAGATTGGCGACTGACAGCAAATATTTCAGCAAATTCTTCCTGTGATAAGTGATGGATACTCCGAATGAGACGAATTTTTTCATTTAGTAACATGGTGTCACCTCCTGAGTAGAGTTTAGCAAGAGGAAGGGCATTCCTCAAGAAAGTCTTGTTTACATTTGGCTACTATTGGTTGCAAGTTGAAAAAATCTGATACTAAATGAAGACGAAACTAGCTTTTCATTTCTTTACTCGGGTAAAACGGATTGTCGCTCGCATTTTATTCAGCCACTCAAAGTAATAATGTCTGATGTGTCATGCTAGCTGCTTATGGATGGCTAACAATCCCTAGAATAACGTCGACA
The DNA here is from genome assembly GCF_001984715.1 of Streptococcus azizii. Taxonomy (GTDB): domain Bacteria; phylum Bacillota; class Bacilli; order Lactobacillales; family Streptococcaceae; genus Streptococcus; species Streptococcus azizii. Next base: position 10,588 of record NZ_MSPR01000007.1, on the reverse strand, counting down.
GCGGATTCCATGGTTTCAAGGCTGACAAATTCAAAGCGCCCGTGCATATTTTCGCCACCTGCAAAGATATTGGGCGTAGGAATTCCCATGAAGGAGATTTTAGAACCGTCTGTCCCACCACGGACTGGTTCGATAATTGGCGTAATCCCAAGGTTTTCCATGACACTTTTTGCAATGGTAATAGGGGTCATATCTTTTTCGATAATTTTCTTCATATTATAATACTGATCGTGAAGATTGACGATAATCCTTGGTGTATCAAACTCTTGGTTCATCTTTGCTGCGATATCTAACATCAGCTGCTTGCGGGCTTGGAAATCAGCTTCCTCAAAGTCACGAATGATGTAGGAGCTATAGGCCTGATCCACACTTCCTGCCATATCCATCAGATGGAAGAAACCTTGATACCCATCTGTTTTTTCGGGACGGTCCGTTTCTGGAAGGGCGTTGTGGAAATCAATCGCTAGTTGGAAGGCATTGATCATTTGATTCTTGGCAGAACCTGGGTGAACATTGCGTCCGATAAAGTCAATTTTAGCAGCAGCAGCGCTAAATGTTTCATACTGGAGTTCACCAAGAGGTCCTCCGTCCATCGTATAGGCAAAGTCTACGTCAAAATCTTCCACATCAAACTTATCTGCACCGACTCCAATCTCTTCATCAGGACCAAAGCCGACTCGGATTTCACAATGTTTGAGTTCAGGATGAGCAACGAGGTATTCGATAGCTGTCATAATTTCAGCGATACCTGACTTATCGTCAGAACCAAGCAAGGTCGTTCCGTCTGTCGTAATCAAGGTTTGACCATGGTAATGATTCAGTTGTGGAAAATCTTTCGGATGTAATTCAAAACCAGAACTGCCGAGGGCAATCGGTTGGCCATCGTAGTTTTCAATAATCTGTGGGCTGACACCTTCAGCGTTGAAGTCAGCCGTATCCATGTGGGCAATAAAGCCAATCTTGCGAGTCAGACTTGGGTCATTAGCGGGCAGTGTTCCGACCGCAAATCCGTTTGGCAGGTAGTGGACATCTTGAAGCCCGATGCGTTTCATTTCAGGAAGTAGGATATTTTGGGCAAATGCTACCTGATTCTGGGTACTAGGTGTGGTGGTAGACTTTTCGTCTGAACGTGTGTTTTCCTTCACGTAGATAAGGAAGCGCTCTAAAAGATTTGGGTATTTCATGTTTCCTCCTTTTAAGGTTTATGGATAATATGTTTGTAGATGGCTTTGGCTACACCGTCTTGATCATTTGTATCGGTGATATCATCTGCTAAAGATTTAATCAGCTTGCTGGCATTCCCCATTGCGATGCTGAGACCTGCAAATTCAAGCATTTCAATATCATTGTTAGCATCTCCAATAGCCATAATTTCCTCTGGTAAAATCTGTAGTTGTTCTGATAATTTTTTTAAGGCGGAAGCCTTATTCGTACCGCTTGGTAAGATTTCAAGCAGTACATCTTGAGAGCGGACAACATCGAAGTCTTTGCTAAGTCTTACTCGGTGCTTGTTTTCAAAATCATCCGTAGCCTCTTGTGTTCCGACGAACATGGCTTGGAAAAGATGACGGCTTTGGTCAGTTGCATTTTCCATGCTTAAGATAGTAGGCTCAACGTTGACAAGCTCGGCATCTGCTCGTGAATATTGATTGGGTTCATCGTCCAAGACATAGTAGTGATTTTCATCGAATAAGGTTAGTTGCAGGCTAGTCTCTGGCAAGAACGTTGCAAGGTACTGAATTTGTTCTGGCGATAGCTCAGCCCAGTCGATGAGTTTCCAGTCGCTTGTTTGATGAGTTGAACACCCGTTATTGACAATGACATACTCATTTTCTGTTTCGAGACCCAGTTGGTTAAAATAGGGCTTAACTCCTGTCAACATCCGACCGGTGCAAAGGACTAGCTTGACACCACTTTCAACAGCCTGGTGAATCGCTTTGATCTGTGTCTCTGTCAGCTGTTTCTGACTATTCAGTAACGTCCCGTCCATATCAAGGGCAAGTAATTTTATCATAGATTCCTCCTCTAGTATTCCTATAGGATAGTATAGCATAAAAAAACAGTCCAGTGGACTGTTTTTTCACTCGCCCAAAAACCGGGCAGCGAGTCCAAGTCCAGTGGACTGTTTTTTCACTCGCCCAAAAACCGGGCAGCGAGTCCAAGTCCAGTGGACTGTTTTTTCCCTCGCCCAAAAACAGGAAAGCTAGTCCAAGGTCCAGTGGACTGTTTTTTCCCTCGCCCAAAAACAGGAAAGCTAGTCCAAGGTTCAGTGGACTGTTTTTTCCCTCGCCCAAAAACAGGAAAGCTAGTCCAAGGTCCAGTGGACTGTTTTTTCCCTCGCCCAAAAACAGGAAAGCTAGTCCAAGGTCCAGTGGACTGTTTTTTCCCTCGCCCAAAAACCGGGCAGCGAGTCCAAGTCCATTGTCCTGTTTTTTCACTCGTCCTCGAGACTCTTGACGACGTATCCTTTTGATTTTTAAAGAGTATGAGTAACAGTTCAAGTCTTTGTCTATCACCTTCTTAGGACAATGTGCTGTACAAATGTGTGAGCAATCATTTTTCTACACCTCAATTTGATAATGTACATAAATTTAATGGGTGTTTGATATACTACGTATATCAAAGGTTTGACTACAAGTCAAACCTTATAACTAACAGTCGTGTCTCTAATGTGCTGAACATGAACCACTATAAATATTGACATGTTTATAGTAGTTGCAAGCCCTATGGCTATACATGGGATGCTTTGCATATTTATCTGGAGATAGAAGGAAACTAGAGCTGTTAGTGCGAGAATATAAAGAAGGGAGAAAAAGGATGCAGGACAAACAGTTCGTAGTCTGGTATGTACATGGATTCGTGATCAGGGCTAGTGTATGAGGGTTGGGGTGGTGGGGATATATTTTACAACTCTGGAAGTTTTTAGGCTTTTATAGACAGTCAGTTTATACCTAAAGGTAGCTACAGTTGTCATTGACTAAAGTTGAGATAGCTGCGTCTCTTTTATTACTTCAATGTCTGAAAAAATGTCGATTTCTCATTTCCAACTTTCAATCCTCTCTTAAATGATTAGGAGTAGACACTAGAAGTAAATGAAAAGACTATAACAACCAGAAAGGGGCTATCAGCTAAAGGGAGGTAAAATGCTCGCAGAAAAACGAATCAATTTTTATGAGAGCCGGACGTTTACCTGTAAAAAATGTGGGCGCCGAGTGGTGACGAAAAAAGGTGTTCTTGATAAGCGAACGGTATTTTGTAGCAGTATCTGTAGCCGACGTTACTGGCGACATTCTGATTTACGAAAAGAAAAAAGAAATCATATAACAAACATAAATAATGTGTAGAAAAGAGGAAAAAATGAACCAGCTTAAGAAATGGTTAGTCATGTTTCTAGCTATAATGGTCACCTTATTAGGCATTGGAGCAAGTGCGACGACTGTTCAAGCAAAAGAACTCCAAAATGTATTAACAGATATCAACTTGTGGGACGTCAGTAATGGGAGTCATCTTACTACAGATAGTTCAGGTTCTTATCAGTTAATAAAAGGGGTGACGTATCGATTTGAATCAATTTTTGATCTCTCAAAGTATGATGGGAATTTAGTAGATGGTGATTATTTTACATTCACCATACCTGCACCAATAACTGTTAGCGATACGAGTTTTGACTTGAAAGATAGCGGGACAGATGTGGCTGTCGGAACAGTTACTGTAACCTCAAACGGAGCCGGAAATGGTGGGACGGTGAAGGTCACCCTCAAGGACTTGCAGGAATATCTCAAAAAGAAGGGTGGTAGCCAGATTCAAGGAGTCAAGGGAACTTTTTATACAGACTTCAAAGTAGACGAGGTCGTGAGTGGCAAAACCATCACCTATCCATCTACAGAAACCAGCAAAAACATTAGTCACTCTATTTCGGTCAAAGAACGGACGACACCTGATTATACAGAAGGAATCAAAAAAGAAAATTTTGTAAAAAATGGTGGAGTGATGAGCAAAGAGTCTTGGAGTTCTCAGACACTAGGAAAAAGTGGGGACTATATCCATAACTGGTACCTACGGGTCAATACAAATCAGTCCAGTTACGACTCCATCTCCCTAAAAGATGTGATTCCTGAAGATTCTGCACCGATGCAGTTTATTCCTGAAAAGGTCAAGGTTTATGCAGGGCATTTTAATTCTAGTTTGAATTTGACGGGCCAAAAGTTACTTGAAGAAGGAAAAGATTACACCATCGAATATAATAGTGCCTATACCAGCTATACCTTAAAATTGTTGAATACTGCTTCGAGAATGGCAGAAAACGGGCGACCTGCCGCTTATAACGTCTATTATGCGACAACCTCACCTGCTAATGGTACAAACGTCATCAATGAATTGTCTATGAAAGGTGGGGAGACAGATGTGACTATTAGCACGGAGAATCAAAGAACGGTTCATCGTGTGACACGCTCTACTAAAATTACAACAGGCGGGTCCATCCAATTAGACACAGGTTACCGTATCACCCTTTACAAACAGGATGCCGAAACAGCGTCCTTGCTGAATGGGGCAGAGTTTGAAATCACTTCACCAAGTGGTCAGAAAGAAATCGTTAAAATTGAGAAAGACGGTGTTGCCCAGTCTAAAGTGTACACAGCTGATGAAGTAGCTAAGGGGAAATTTACCATCGTCGAAATCAAGGCTCCCAAGGGCTATATGTTGGATAAAACGCCGATTGAAGTGACGGTCGGAAAGGATGGGGTCATTCGGACCATTAAAAATAAGAAAGAAAAAGTATCCATTCCCGTCACTAAAGTATGGGAAGATGCTAATAACCAAGATGGAAAGCGCCCAGATTCTATTACGGTTCAACTACTTGCCAACGGTCAAGAAGTCGCAGGAAAAAACCTTACCCTCAATGCAGAGAATAAATGGACAGGCAGTTTTGAAAATTTAAACAAATATGATGATCAGGGGGTAGAAATTACCTATTCGTTGAAAGAGGTAGATGTCCCAGATGGTTATCAATCTAAGGTAGCAGGTGACATGACAACAGGATTTACCCTCACTAATACCTACATGCCTGCCGTAACAGAGGTTTCTGGTACCAAGACTTGGGTTGATAATGACAACCAAGACGGCAAGCGCCCAGAGAAGCTGGTTGTCAAACTTCTCAAGACAGTAGGCGGTCAGACAACAGAAGTAGCTAGAATGGAAATCTCCGCCAAAGAGGATTGGAAGTATTCCTTTGCCAATCTTCCTCAGTTTGAAAATGGTCAAGCCATCACCTATAGCATAGATGAAGAGCTGCCAGCAGGCTATACAAAAACAGTAGAAGGCTATAACCTGACCAATAGCTATACGCCTGCCGTAACAGAGGTTTCTGGTACTAAGACCTGGGCTGATAATGACAACCAAGATGGGAAACGTCCAGAGAAGCTGGTTGTCAAACTTCTCAAAACAGTAGCAGGTCAGACAACAGAAGCAGCTAGAACGGAAACCTCCGCTAAGGAGGATTGGAAGTACTCCTTTACCAATCTTCCTCAGTTTGAAAATGGTCAAGCCATCACCTATAGCGTAGATGAAGAGCTTCCAGCAGGCTATACAAAAACAGTAGAGGGCTATAACTTGACCAACACCTATAGTCCTGAAGTAACGGAAGTGACGGGAAGCAAGACCTGGGATGATGCGGACAACCAAGATGGGAAACGTCCAGACTCTATCACCGTCCACCTGCTTGCCAATGGGCAAAAGGTGGCCAGTCAGACCGTGACTGCTACCGATAACTGGACCTATCGCTTCACCAATCTAGCAAGGTACCAAGATGGGAAGGCCATTGCTTATACGATTGCAGAAGAAGCTGTGCCAAACTATCAGACCAGCCTTGAAGGCTACAACCTCACCAACCATTACTCACCAGAAATGGTGGATATTACGGTTCACAAAAAATGGGAGGATGGCAATAACCAAGATGGCAAGCGTCCGGACAAGATTCAAGTGCACCTTCTGGCAAATGGAGAGCGGGTCGATAGCCAAACGATTCAAGCAGATGCGACAGGGAACTGGATGACCACCTTTACCAACAAGCCCAAATATGCCAAGGGACAAGTCATTCGGTATACGGTAGAAGAAGTAGCGGTTGACGACTATACGACCACCGTTCACGACTTTACCATCATCAATAGCTATACACCAAAAGAAATCAGCTATCAGGTCACCAAAAAATGGGCAGATAGGGGAGACCAGGACGGGAAACGTCCAAGCTCGATCACTGTCCAACTCTACAAATCTGTAGCTGGTAGTGAGCCTGTCGCCATTGCAGGAAAGACCCTGACTCTGACGAAGGCAGACCAAACAGATGACGAGACTTGGACAGCTAGCTTCACCCAGCTCCCACAATTTGAAAATGGCCAAGAAATCCAATACTCTGTCCGAGAAGATGAGGCGACGCTAGCCCTGTTAGAAACGGCGGGCTACCGTGCCACGGTCGAGGGTCAAGTGATCACCAATTCACGGACTCCTGAGATGATTCGCATCACTGGAAGCAAGGTCTGGGAGGATGCCAACAACCAAGATGGCAAGCGTCCTAGCAGTATCGTCCTCCTTGTGAAGGATGGTCAAGGGCAGGAAGTAGATCGCATCACGGTCACACCTGATGAAGAGGGACAGTGGACCTTTGCATCGAAAGACCTGCCCAAGTACGCAAATGGCCAAGAGATTCCTTATAGCCTAGAGGAGCTTGTCCCAGCAGAGTATGGAAGCAAGATGATCGCTGAGGGCAGTCGTTATACGATTACCAACAGCTACACACCTAAGAAGATAAGCCTCAAGGGTTCTAAGGTCTGGAACGATGGGAACAATCAAGATGGGATTCGTCCAAGCAGTATCACCGTCCACCTATTTGCGAATGGGGTGGATACCAAGAAAACGGCGATTGCTTCAGAAGCTACAGGCTGGAACTACCATTTTGACGACCTAGACCAATACCAGGATGGAAAAGCCATTCAGTATACGGTTGAGGAAGAAGCGGTAGCAGGCTACACCACACAGATTGATGGTACCTTGATTACCAATAGCCATGTTCCAAAGGGAACTCCTCCGGCTACTCAGCCACCTGTAGGAGAGCCGACTCAACCACAGGCTGGTCAATCAGCAGGAACTAAGAAAATCTTACCAGCAACTAATAGCACGACCAGTCTGGGACTGATTGTCCTTGGTCTTGTTCTACTGGTCGGACTTGGTGTCTATCTAGTGAAGAAAGGAAAGTAGTTTATACTCTTCAAAAGCAACGGTTGATTGCCGTTGCTTTTGTTTTTATATGGTAGGCATAGGAAGTTCAATCACGAATGTCATTGAAGATAGACAAGTGATGGTCAGAGTCTCCCTTTCTTTTTGAAGGGGAGTGAGATTTCTTACTCGTTTATGGTATAATAGTCCAAGAAGATGATTTTAAGGAGTATCTATGCTGTATTGGTTGACACTGATTGTTATTTTATTGCTTATTGTCTCATTTATGAAGGATAATCGTAGTTTATTAAATCCTGCACTATTGATAATCGGTCTTTTTTTCCTCTATCTCTCTCTGGCAGATTTATTTTACCAGTTGGACTGGTTGGTGGTACACAATATCGTTTTTGCTGCAGGCTTTGTATTACTACCCCTTATCCTATTTCTTAGCGGATTTTTCCTAGTCTACAATGGTTGTATTCTATTGAGGAAAGAGGGATACTCCAAGGCGAATCTATTATCGCTGGCTATGGGCTTTGCTATCCTTCTCTTTTTTCTTCTACTCTTTTGGCGTTTCACAGATCAAAACGGACTATTTTATAGGAATAGCTACTTGAACATTTTCGTCATCAGCATTTTTTTCACTTATTTCTTATTTGGATTTGCTTTTGCGGGCTTCATGCTGTATTCATACCTCTATCTCTTTATCCCCAAGCGCAAACAGTATGACTTTATTATTATTCATGGTGCTGGGTTGATGAACGGAGAAGAGGTCACTCCCCTATTAAAAAAACGAATAGATAAGGCAGTAGAAGCCTACCAACGATTGGGCAATTCAAAGACAAGGTTGATTGCCAGTGGGGACAAGGCGAAGATGAGAAGATTTCAGAAGCTCAGGCGATTGCAAATTATTTATTAAAAACAGGGGCTGTTCCTAGTAGTGCTATTCTCTTAGAAGATAAATCACGTACAACGTTTGAAAACCTCCTATTTTCAAAAGAAATAGGTGAGAGTCTTTGTCCTCAGCCCCAATTCCTGTTTGTGACCAACGACTATCATGTTTTTAGAACCAGTGTTTATGCCAAAAAGATAGGGCTAGTTGGAGATGGTTTGGGGTGCGCAACCGCTTCTTACTATATTCCTTCTGCCTTTATCCGTGAGTTTATAGCCCTCTGTGTGCGCCTCAAATGGCTATTCATCGTTTTGTACCTCCTTTACTTTATTTCGACTGTTTTGGCCTATAGAGGTATCCTTTGGTAACTTGTAAGGTGATGTTTTAAAATCTAGGTCTGTAGACTGGAGTAAGGGAAGGTTTTTAAAGAGTATTAGAACCTGTAAGCACTAGCCGAGGTGCAGGCTAGGTAAAGAAGGATAGAAGGACAAGGAGACGATATATGCAGATGCTAACATGCCCGCACTGCGGGGTGGCCTTTCAGGTCAATGAAACAGAATATAGCCAGCTACTGGCTCAGGTCCGCGGAGCAGAGTTTGAAAAAGAATTGCATGAACGCTTAGCACGTGAGACGGAATTAGTCGCAGAAAAGGCTAAAAATGATTTGCAAAGACAACTAGCAAGGCGGGATAAAGAAATCGTTGAATTGACTGCCAAGTTAGAACAGTCAGAGCACCAAACAGAACTGGAAATTCGTTCTGCCTTATCACAGAAGGAGCAGGAAATCCTCGCCCTTGAAGCACAGCTTGAGAAGGCACTCTTAGAAAAGGAACACGAATTAACATTAGCTCTTTCCTCTATGGAGAAAGAGCGAGATACGGTTAAGACAGAGTTGCTCATGCAGAAACAAAAGCAGGAATTGGCTCTTGCAACGACCAGGCAGGAGTTTGAATTGCAGTTAAAAGCAGCCAATGAACAGGTTGAATTTTACAAAAATTTCAAGGCTCAGCAGTCGACCAAAGCTATTGGAGAGAGTCTAGAACTATACGCAGAAGCAGAGTTTAACAAGGTTCGTCATCTAGCCTTTCCGAATGCCTATTTTGAAAAGGATAATCAGGTCTCTCAGCGTGGTTCTAAAGGGGATTACATCTATCGGGAGGTGGACGAAAATGGTGTAGAAATTCTTTCCATTATGTTTGAGATGAAAAATGAAGCCGATGATACAGTGAAAAAACATAAGAATGAAGATTTTTTCAAAGAATTGGATAAGGATCGCCGAGAGAAAGAATGTGAATATGCTGTGCTTGTCACCATGCTAGAGTCCGACAACGACTACTATAATACAGGGATTGTGGATGTCAGCCATAAATATGAAAAAATGTACGTGGTTCGTCCCCAGTTTTTTATTCAACTAATCGGAATTTTGCGTAATGCAGCGATGAATGCCCTTAAATACAAGCAGGAATTGGCGCTGGTGAGAGAGCAGCATATTGACATCACTCACTTTGAAGAGGACTTACAAACCTTTAAAAACGCCTTTGCCAAGAACTACCAGTCTGCTAGCACGAACTTCCAAAAGGCAATCGATGAGATTGATAAGGCTATCAAGCGGATGGAGGCAGTCAAGGCGGCACTTACGACTAGTGAAAATCAACTGCGTTTAGCCAATAATAAGTTGGAGGATGTTACAGTTAAAAAGCTAACGAGGAAAAATCCAACCATGAAAGCTAAATTTGACGCTTTAAAGGAGACATGATGATTCGGAGCTACCAAGAAGAAGATGCCCAATCTTGTCAGCAGTTGTTGGTGGAGTTGGGCTACCCTAGTCAGCTGGGAGAGTTGAGGGAGCGCTTGACCCATCTTTTGGCTCATCCTGATTATGAATGTTTGGTCTATGAAGAAAAGGGGCAGGTGATTGGCTTGCTTGGCTATGCCAAGATGTATTTCTTTGAGCGAAGTGGTACCTATATCCGTATTTTAGCCCTCGTTATAGACAGTAGGCATCGTAAAAAAGGGATTGCGACAGCCTTGTTAGACAGGGTTCAAGACATTGGAAAAGAAACAGCCTGTCAGGTGATGGCTTTAAATAGCGGTACAGGAGATAAGAGACAGGCTGCCCATCGTTTCTATGAGCATTATGGCTTTGAACAAACATCAATCGGCTTTGCTTATCAGTTAGAGAAGAGCGAATAATGGAGAGAGCAGGGCAGTATCAGTACCGGAAGGCATGAAGCGTGAATGAAATAGAAATAAAAAAGTTAGCAGGTCTTAGGCTTGGACCTGCTTTTTGAGTATTATAGTCGTTTAGACAATATGTAAAGACCCCCAGTTGAGAATTCGTGGATTTACCTGTACACTAGAATAAAAAAACAATCAACTTCTAACAGGAATTACCACACTCAATTGGAGGTCTTATATGTTTCATTTTACCACACTTTTCATCGGAATGGATGTTCACAAAGAAAGTTTTTCACTTTGCTATTATGA
>NZ_MSPR01000006.1 GCF_001984715.1 Streptococcus azizii | reverse complement strand
ACGGGCATTAGTCAAGTAATTATAGCACTAACCTGAACGAAGTTCAGCGAACGTCTTTAGACGTCGCTGGAGAGAAACGGCTTACAGCCGGTGTACAAGCCACCCGTTTTCACGGGTGGTTATGACTTATAAAAACATAATACCATGAAAACGGTTTATTGTCTAGTTTTTATTTAAAAAAATAAACTAAAATTAAAAAAATATCTTGGAGGAACTCTCTATCGAAATGCTTTCTGCAGGTTGACACTAGATGTTGCCAACTTTTTACAAGAAATCCTTTCCTACTTGGGCATTTTTACCCCATCTATGATACAATAATAGAAACAGTCAAGAGAAAGAATTTATCCCCACTTTTCGGAAGCGCTATAAGTATCTCTCTTATGTCTTTATAGTCTTTTTCTATCCCTGCCTAGTTAGTGCATACAAAGGAGGAAATCATGCAGGTTTCTACAAAAAACTCTGAAAATATTCTTCAACATATTGCCCGAGTCATGGAATTTATCTATCGCAATAGAATTGTATCTCGTGCCAAAATCGCAACAGAGTTGAAACTAGCCCCCGCGACAGTGACCCATATTGTCACAGACCTTATCCGTCAACAAAAGATTTTTGAAACAGGGCATGAGATTAGAGAGCGCAAGGGGTCGGGGCGTAGCCGTAAAGTCCTTAGTATCAATGAGAACCGCTCCTATTTAATCGGTATTGAATTCACAGTAAAAGGTATCGCCGTCGTAACTACCAATACAGTAGGTAAGATATTAGCCACAAACTATATCAAAATGGGAGACTACTCTCTGGAAAATATCAACCATGTGATTATCTCCCTGATCGAAGAAATGCTATTACAGTATGAGGAGCTCCATTGCTCAGGGGTGGGAATTTCCATCCCTGGTCATTTCGATACTCTTCAGCAATCTATTGTTTCTAACAATCAAAATTGGAACCATTTTAATTTAAATGAAATAAAGAAAAAAATCCAGCTCCCTATTGTTATAGAAAATAATGTCGAATGTATGGCGTTAGCAGAATACCTCTTTGATTCTGAAGAATCACCCGATCAATTTTTATTTCTCCATATTGGACCAGGTATCTTTGCCTCCTTTTTTCATCACCAACGCATTGCGGTAAAAAAGAACCACTACATTGGTGAACTAGGACATACAATCGTCGATATTCAAGGGCAACCTTGTGAATGTGGCAAACGCGGTTGCCTACAAACCTATATTTCTGACACCTGGCTCATCGAAAATGCAAAACTCCTTTTTACATACTCTAGCAATACAGTTTTAAAGAGTTTAGTAAATTCCCCAGAGGAAATAGATTTGAGCATTGTTATCCATGCTTACCAACTTGGTGATTCTTTCATCATGGATAAAATCGAAGCGGGCCTGCAATTTTTAGCCATGTCTATCTCGAATACCCTCATCCTGTACGATGCCCATAAGATATTCATCAACAGTGAATTACTCAACCAGCTAGATTTGAAAGATAAATTGATTGAGCGCATCAACAGGCAACTTCATTTTATTCCCACTAAAAACAATCTTGATGTTGAAGTTCTAGACTTTACCCCTTATCGCGGTGCCAGAGGCGCCTGTGCTCTTGCTGCCTACCATACAATCGTCCATACAGCTGACGAAAGATAGTTTCAACTTTCTACACTGATAATCTTTGAAAAATAAAACCTCTCTAGGGTCAATCAAGACATGGAGAGGTTCAGTATGAATAAGTATAGACTCCTTGTAAACATACGAATGATTAGATGTAGACATTCCGTCCATACTTAATATCTTTTGCAATTTCCTTTAAGTTGTGCAGACGAAAGCAAATATCTTTAGGATTTGGTCACCCATTTTTGAGATTCAGTCTCACAAATCCCGTTCTAGACTGCTTGTCTAGAATACCACTAGAGCGGGAAATTTCGGTAAAGAGAGCTCCCTCGTTCGCTACTTATACTCAATAAAAATCAGAAGTAGACTAGGAAACGAAGGCGAAGGTAGAACTAGCGTTCACCGAGACAAGTTGACAACGTATCCTTTTGATTTTTAAAGAGTATTATACTCAACTAGAACGCTACTTCAATAGCTTCCTAGTTTACTTATGAAGCATTGTAGGTACGTTATCTGTTGAAAACCACGAACGGAACAGGTATGAATGAACCTGTTCCGCTCGTGGTTTTTCATTGGTTTCTATAGAGAAGCTCGGAGATGTCTTTAATGACCGTAAAATGCCAGCCCTTATTTCGATAAGTATCTATCTCCTCTTGAGGATAGAAAAATGTATTCAATAAGACCGCATCAATCCCCCTTTCATGGGCAATGGCGATGTCAGTTGTCAAGTCATTACCAACCATGACCGTTTCCTCAGGCAACAGACCATTTTCTTCCATGACGAGATCTAAAAAGGCAGGTTCTGGTTTTTTCATCTGAACATCCGAAGAAATATAGATTTTTTCCATGAGGCTAGCACAGCCTGTCGCCTCAATTTCTGGCTGAGTAAATGCGCGTTGGGCATTGGAGAGGATAAATAAACGAGCCTTCTCTTCTTTCAAGGTCTGTAACGTCGTCAAGGTATTGGCGTAAGCCTCCAGTTTTTCACGGGAAAGCAGGCGGAACATGGTAGCTACTAACTGTCCAAAGGTTACTAAATCATTGGGAGTATTTTCACTTTGAATCTTATGAGGAGCAGCCGTCAGAAGGCGGATAAAAATAGCTTCCAAGTCAACCTCAACATGATGAGTATCCACCGTCTGTGCAAGCGTCTCTTCTGCTTCCTTAACAAAGCGATGAAAGACTTTCTTCAGCTGACGTGGTCGATAAGAGCAACCAAAAGCATTGTAGAGCTGGGTTAGCTGATTCCAGACCTCCCACTTATGCTCATCCGTCCGAATATCAACCAGAGTCCCGTAGAAATCAAAAATATAGTTTTTGTAGTTTTTCATAAAATTCCATCCATTCCAATGGTACATTTTCTGTTGCCCTAACACCTATTTGGATAGGTTAAGGCAGGTTTGATGAAGTTGAGTGCCTTTCTAGCCCCTCCCTACTTCTAGGAGTATTTAGCCTTGCTCTTTTGACTGTTCTAGGGTATAAACATCCCCTAGGAAAAATCACGTTTATTTACAGCTGGATCCGGATGAGGGATGTTATTGCGCTCTCGTATCCGCCGTCTAACAATCATATTGTAACGACTAATCAACCAGAAAAAGAGGATTAGTAATAGGGATAAGGCCAGAATCCGACTACCAATAAGAAGGGCGAGCAAGATAAAACTAATCATACCTAGTGTTAAAACAGCATATTGTCTTTTTCCTATCCTATAAAGTTTTTGGTTATAAACGGTGGTCATAATAGTACCGATATAAAAGAGAACTACTCCTGCCAAGAAGAAATACAGACCTGTATGAGAGTGGTGAGAATCAGCTAAAAATTCTACACCAACCGTAAAGGAATTGATGCCCAAAAAAATCAAGGTGTGGGCATAAAATAGCAGGGCGACATCAGCTTGTTGGTGATGGTCAATAGAGAGAAAGGTCTGCCCCATATAAAACATAAACATCAGTGCCATACCAAGGAAAATGAGGGCTCCTTGATACCAATTATCCGTAATTGGATAGGTACTGATAATCGCAATCACTGATTCCCCAAACGTTAAAATCGTCATCAGTTGAGACCGTTCAACAGCATGGGGAAAGTTCGTTCGGATTTCTTGATCCTTATAGAAAATCGGAGTAACAATTCGAGGTAACAGGATTGGCAATGAGTAAATGACCAAGGCCCAGTGATTGATTCCCCAAATACCTAGAGCATAGGGGAGGAGGGACAGACTGTAGACTCCCAAAAGGATTACATTTATTTTTATATCATGATTAAAACCTATGTAGCGTCCTTTTAGTATATACTGCACTATGATGACTAGGTAAGAGGCGATTAGCAGGCTGTTAAAGACCATTACATTGGGACTACCTGCTACAAGGCTAGTAGCTACTGAACTATAATTAAAATTCAAGGCCAGATTTCCTAGGAAAAACATGAGAGCAATCACTGTAAAAATATCTATCCGCCTAGAATCACCGTATTTTTCATAGTAAAAGACTTCATTGACCCAGACTACGGATAGAATAAGATTGGATAGGACAAAAGTAATCACCTCTTCCCAACCAATCTGATCGACATGAATAGCAGACGTCAACTGTCCAATGGCTAGCACTAAGGCTAAATCAAAAAAGAGTTCATAATTAGACACGCGCTTGGCACGAACAAGTTTATCAGACATAAGATTCCTTTCAAAAAATTTTTTCCTTGCTATTATAACAAAAATAAGCCTTCTTTTGAACACCTATTCCTCTTCTCTAGTCGTATCTTTCTCCGCTAATCATCGTATCATTTCTCACGATATTCCTGCCTTGAATAATTCGCGCTCATCTAGCTTCTCCTTTATCGTTTTTCGTACTCAGAATAGTACAATATAAGTAAGGTAGAAAAAAAGGAGTTCCACTAAGTAAACGACTGAGCTTTATCTGGTAACCAAGTAAGGAAATGACCTTCTATAATCGTTTAGTCTATCTTTTATTACTTCGACGATTGTGAAAACCCCATTTTACCAGTAAAAAAACTACCTGCCATCCTAGTTTAAGTAACCTGGTGTAGGTAGTCTGATTCATTTAAATATCGTCCAATACTCTTTAAAAATCAACAGGGTTCTCTCTTCGTTTCCTAGTCTACTGTTGGTTTTTATTGAGTATAAGGATTAAAACAACTCTTTATAGAAGCTGATCGTTTCTTCTAATGTTGGCATGAATGGATTGCCTGGTGCACAGGCATCTATCAAGGCGTTCTTAGATAGGTATTCAAAGTCAAAGTCTTCTTCTTTGATGTCCAGCTCTGTCAATTTTTTCGGAATGCCAACCTTGGCTGATAATTCTTCGATTTGGGCGATGGCATAGTCAGCGCACTCTTCATCTGACTTGCCTGCAATGTCCAAGCCCAAGGCTTTTGCAACATCACGGAAGGCTGCTGGTACACGTTTGGCATTTTCCCGTTCAATAATTGGTAAAATCATAGCGCAGCAAACACCATGTGGCAGGTTATAAACGGCACCTAGCTGGTGGGCCATGGAATGCACATATCCCAAACCTGCATTGTTAAAACTCATACCGCCAAGGAAGATAGCATGCACCATGGCTTCACGCGCTTCGATATCCTGACCATTCTCAACAGCACGAGGTAGGTATTCCTTAATCAGTTCAATGGCACCCATAGACAGTTTCTTAGTCACTCCATAAGCGCCTGGTGTCACCAAGGCCTCAATGGCATGAGTCAAGGCATCCATACCCGTTGCTGCAGTCAAGGCTGCTGGTTTGGATAACATGAGTTCCGGATCATTGACTGACATAAGGGCCAAACTGTTTTTATCCACCATGACCATTTTGACTTTCCGTTCTTCATCGGTAATGACATAGTTAATAGTGATTTCTGCTGATGTGCCAGCCGTTGTATTGATGGCTACTACAGGCAGACCTTTTTTCTCTGACTTATGAAGACCTTCGTAGTCCTGTGGTTTACCTCCGTTTATTGCCATAATGGAAATACAGCTCGCCGCATCCTGAGGAGAACCACCACCAACTGAGATAATAAAATCACAGTTATTTTCCTGCAAAATAGCTAACCCGTCATAAACATTTTTACAAGTAGGGTTTGGATCAACTTGACTGAAAACCACAAATTCGATTCCCGCTTCATCAAGCGGCTTAGTTACTCTTGGCAAAATATCACTGGTACGAATGAAGTCATCCGTTACAAGCAGCGCCTTCTTATAGCCCAAGTCCTTCACATAAGCGCCGATTTCCTTAACACAACCACGACCAATCAAGTTGACCGCTGGGACATAAAATGTTGCCATAAACAACCTCCTTGTAAAACGATTATTCATAATATTATTATATTATTATATTCATTTTACCATTTTCCAAGTTGAATAACAATAGACAAAACGATATTTTGTGTATCTCTTAACAAAGAAGGATGGAAAATAGCTTCCTCCCCTTCGCCTTGAATGGAGAATTTGTGACTGTCTCTACTCTCTTTGAGGCTTATCAAGAAAAAGTTGGTCGTAAAACGACTCGAGAAGGATTTTATGCCCTACTAAAACGCCATGGTTGGCGAAAGGTTAGTCCTCGTCCTCAACATCCTAAAAAAGCAGACGCAAAAACCATTTTAGCGTCTAAAAATAAAATCTTTATTCAAGGAGAAAGCGAGTAAGCGCTTCATCAATGGAAAATCCTACCAAAATATCCGCCTTATGTATCAAGATGAGGCGGGTTTTGGTCTTATCAGTAAACTAGGTACCTGCTGGTCCCCGAAAGGTCATAGGCCCAGCGTACCGAGCCATCATATTCGAGAATATCGCTATTGTTATAGGGCTGTAGATGCTCATACAGGCGACTCATTTTTCATCATAGCAAGCTGGTGTAATAGCGACTGGATGAATGAGTTTCTAGGCCAGCTATCATCCGCTTACCCAGATGACTACATCATTTTAGTCATGGATAATGCCGTCTGGCATAAATCTCAGACATTGACTATTCCTGAGAATATAGAGTTTACCTTCATCCCACCTTATACACCTGAAATGAATCCAATTGAACAAGTCTGGGCTGAGATCCGTAAACGCGGGTTTAAGAATAAGATATTTAGAACATTAAATGAGGTCATTGATAAACTTCAGGAAGTTATTCAAAACTTGTCTACTTCTCAACTAAAATCAATTGTACACAGAGAATGGGCAACCGCTATTTTTGATTTAAAATGAGTATAAAATGGATTCTGATGCTCTTAATTTGGCTACTGAAATCATAAAAAAAGCCAAGAGAATCGTCCTCTTTGGCTTAAGTCCTAATGAATATCTGGCTTACCTTTTTAAGCGAAAAATGCTAACAATTGGAAAAGTAATCGAGGTCAGTCACCCTGGAGAATTTGGTTTGACAAGCTCTTCGCTCCAAGAAAACGATATTGCCATCATCATTTCTTATTCTGGAAACTCACTAAGTATCGAAAGTCTCCGCTACCTTCCCGTCCTAAAAGATAACAAAGTAAATATTATTGCCTTGACTAGTGAAAATGGGGAATTGTTACAAAAATACGCTGATATAAGTTTTATACTATGTACTAGAGAAGATAAGTTTAAGAAAATCGGAAATTTTTCAACAGAGGAATCCATATTGTTTATCCTTAACACCATTTACGCAGCCTATTTTAAGAAAGATTTTTTCTCAAATTATGTAAAAAAAGTTAGTTTAGCTAGCAAATTGGAAGAAGGACGCTAATGTTTTATTCCTACCACAGACCTTAGTCCGAACTTGATTACTCTCGTGATTTACGCATATAGCATATGAGGTTACGACGTTCTAGTTTCCCGCCCCTCATCCGCTACATATACCTTATATTATCACGTTTCTGTTCGTAGTACTACGATTTCGCTATCCCTTCCTCTGACGTCCTTAGTGTCTTGCGTCAGACTTAAAACAATCTATTCCCAGACTGTTTTAATCCGCTACCTCACGGTCATCACAGGCTTGGAAGTCGCTATTGGGTTCACCGGTAGCAGGTGTCCACAGAGGACTTACACCTCAGATGTACGGCATGCCCGTCGTACTTAAAAAATCCCACCCCAAATTTGGGGTGGGATATTTGGCAGGAAACCAAATCAATTTATCAGTTTCTATCAATCGCTTATCGCTCTCAGAGACTGGTAAATAGGGATTCCGCAATCTAATACTCTTATTTAATTTTAATAGCACCCTATCTAATATATTTAAATGTGAATAAATCAGGTATGAGTGCTAATTGTTGAGATTTTGAAATAATTTTTATCAATATACTTACTTTCTGAACTTCATAGTATTCAAAATTATGATATCCAAGCCCAGGTATAGTCACTATTTTTTATCGGAATGATTAATTTAACCATAGCCCCATTTTCCTTATTTTGCAGTTGTATATCACCAGAATGAAGGCTCATTACTTGTTTTACAAATGCCAAACCTATTCCAAAATGTTCAAACTGTGAATTTCTACTACTATCTTCTCGATAAAATAATTTTCCAAAATTTTCTAAAACATCGTCCGAAAACTTGGAACCATTATTCCAAATACTTAAGGAAATACTACTATCTTCTAACTCCAAGATAACTCTGATTTTCTTTTTAACATCATCTGCATAAGCTATTGCATTATTGACAATATTTGATACTGAACGGATAATTAAATCTAAATCTAATTCAATATTACAGTCTCGCCCTATCTTAGTATCATATTTGTAATCTATGTTATCTCCAATAAGGTATGCACACTCTTGTTCCAGTATTTTTGATAAATTACTGATACTATACTGATGAAAGGAGATCTGATTAGAGTAAAAAGTTTTAGAGTAATTAATCAACTGATTAAAATAGTTATCTAATTGGTTGCTTGCTCTCTCAATGTCCCTAAGACACTGGACATCAATACCCGATAAAGGTGCAAATTGTAACAATTCCGAGTTTCCTTTGATAACAGTCAAAGGTGTTTTTAAGTCATGTGCCATCGCTGAAACTTTAAAGAGAATATCCTCCTTTTGGTCTTTCTCTACCTGAATCATATTTTTTATTCTTTGCTGCATTAGTTCAATATGTTTGTTAGTTTCTATGAATTCGAGAATGGTTAATTTAGATGATGTGTCTACAGAGGTCAGCCACATACTACCATGATAGACAATCTCCATTTCTTGCTTTACTCGTTTCAACAAGGCCTTAATATTAACAGAAACTATAATAATCAAAGATATACAAATATAAACCCATGAAAAAACATTAAAGAATATTCCTAACAGATCACTAGCGATTGACTGAGTTTCTGAATGAATGTCAAGAGAAATAGTCGATATGGGGAAAATATATGCTACAATCACACTCAAACAAAATTGTTTAACAATCGTCCACTGCGTTTTTTTTACTAAAGTCTTAAAATCTAGTTTTCGTTCCAACTATATCCACCTCCCCACTGTGTCTTGATTGGATTAATTGAAAAGGGTTTTAATTTTAACCGAATTTGATAAATATACTCAGCAATAGAACGAAATTGTGCATCTGATTCCGACGGGTATATTCTCTCATAGAGTTCCTCTACGGAATATACTCTCTTCGGGTTGCTTGCTAAAGTATACAAAATTGTAAATTCTCGCTTTGTCAATGATATGATCTCTTCTTCAATCAAGATTTCTTGCTTACTAGCATTAATTATCATTTTCTTTGTGCATATCTCTTTATTATTTTTACGATTTCTCTCCTCCCTTTGGATATGCATTCTAACGCGAGCAACTAATTCTGTAATACTAAATGGTTTTTTTATATAATCGTCCGCACCAGCCTTTACCCCGCTAGCCAAATCACTATCCAATTGCTTGGCTGTTACAAAAATTATCGGTACATCGATTTGTTCTCGAATGGATTTACAAATTTCTAACCCATCAATAGACATCATAATATCTAATAAAATTAAATCAAAGCCAATAAACGAACAAATATCTATGTTGCCTACTTCTTTCCTTGTCGTCACTTCAAACTCTGAGCGTTCTAAAGAATTCTTTATCAAACGAAGAATACTTTCATCGTCATCAATTGCTAATATTTGATATATTTTTTTTTCTTTCATAATTAAATAATATCACAAAATACAAAATTTTTATCGTACTATTCTCTTCCTAAACAGCAAAATAGAGAAAAATAACAGCAGAGTCCCCCATAAAAATTGAATTGCAATACCTATTGTAGAAGGTATATAAGGTTGATTTTCAGTCATAAAAAATGAATTCATGGTAGAGATAATCGGGAAGTAGAGAAAGGCATCGCTGAATTGCAGAAGCATTTGGCCTAACCCCAACAAGAAAGACAAGGATATCCCCATTGGAACAACTATACTCCTTGTTATAAGAACTAAACTAAAACATATTACTATTAAACCAATTGATACCAACATTATTCTTATTGCAAAGGTATAAATAAATACGGGAATTAATAGACTATAAAACATATATACCACAAAAATAGTACAGAAGGTAACTAGACTCCAAACTAATACAGATATTGATAATATAACTATTAATTTTGTAAAAAAGAATTTCCATCGTATTGGGTTAGCTAATAAACTGCTTCTTAAAGTTGAATCGTTAAATTCTTGCCCTATAAATAGTATTGTAATAATAATAATCCCAGCTTGTCCAAGATAGAAGCTTTCTAAGATTTGCGTTAAAACATAATCCTCGGTTATATAACTTGGAGTTTCATGTAAAAAAATAACAAATAAAGGTACTAAAATTATAGTTGCTAGTACAGTCAACAATAGCCATTTATTATAAATGAACTTTAAATACTCACTTCTAAAAGAATTCATCTAACATTACCTACATCTTCCTTCAAAAATTTGTAATATGCAAAGCTACTAATTACTAGTACCCAAATACTCAGAAATAAAACACTGCGTCCTGGTGTTGTGATTTTCAAAGGAGACGTTGCAATTAAATCTTGCCCTAAAGATACTGGTAAATACTTGGCAAACTGAATTCTGTCAGCAAGAAAACTACCTAAATTATAGACTTGTGGTAGTAAGAATAATAATGATCCAAGTGAGGATTTAAAATAAAAAGCAATTGAATAGGATAATACCGTTAGTAGCGACCACGACAATGATCCCAATAATATAAAGTACCACACATTATTACTTAGTATCAGGGGGTTCAACCCCTCTCTTCCTAAACCAAACTGTGCACTTGCAATAGATAAATAGATTGAGACAAATGACACAACAAAAATAAATACACTTGTAACAATAAATTTTATTACAAAGAATACAGCCTTATTTGAACATAATAGCAAGCTGGTACGTAAAGAATTATTTTTATATTCCATACTTCCAAGAATTGCTCCTAAAATTATCATAGCAAACAAGCCCAATAGTATTGCATCAAAACCAATATACTCAACTGGAGGTATTGGTTCTGCTAAACTACTATTTGTTTCAGGTGTTGCATTCAATCCAACTGTTAAAATTTGTTTAGAACTGATATAAGACAATAACGGCTGAAGAATAAAAACAATTGGTAAAACTATTTGGGTTGATCTGCTATAAAAAATTTTATATAACTCTGATAAAGTATTATGGCTTTTTATACTACTCATCATAGTCACCTCCCGTTAAATGAAAGAAAACATCTTCTAGATTATCAAATCCATTCATTATATTATGAAGTGTACCCGAAGCTATGATACTTCCTTTATTAATAAAAACAACCTTATCAGTTACCGCCTCTACTTCTGAAAGTATATGTGAAGATAACAATACTGTCTTACCAGTACTTGCTTGTTCCCTAATAAAATTTCTAAACCATCTAATTCCACTAGGATCTAGACCATTTGTAGGTTCATCTAAAATCAGGTACTGAGGATTTCCCAACAGCGCTGTTGCAATACCTAACCTCTGCCCCTCTCCTAATGAAAGGTTTCCTATTTTTGAATATCTTTTATGTTCAATATCAGTAATGGATAATACCTCTGATATTCTGGAAAAATCTATTCCATTACTAGCAGCAGCAATTTTCAAATGTTGAAAAACTGTTCGATCACTGGGAGCCCCTACACCATCAAAAGAAGCTCCTACAGTTAAAAGAGGACGTTCAACATCACAATATTTCTTACCTCCTATTAAAGCAGTGCCTGAAGATGGCCTATCCAGACCCAAAAGTATTCGTAGTGTCGAACTTTTTCCGGCACCATTCGGTCCCAAAAAGGCAGTAACTTCCCCCTCTTCAGCTGTAAAGGATACCTTCTTTAATATATCTCCATCTTTATAAGTTTTTGTAACATCTCTTATTTCAATCTTATTTGTCATAATACGATACTCCTATACTAAAAATTGTTCTTTGGCCAACTCTTTATATAATGGAACAGATTCCAATAGCTCCACATGAGTCCCACTTCCTACAAGTCTTCCGTGTTCCAAAACAAAGATTTCATCTGAATCTAAAATTGTAGATAATCTATGAGCAACCATTATTATGGTTCTCTCACCTCTCATACTTTTGATTGCTTCCTTCATTTTCTTCTCACTAAGACTATCCAGATTCGAAGTTAACTCATCCAGCAAGAGTATCTTTGCATCGGAAAGTATTGCTCTTGCCATTGCCAATCTCTGTCTTTCTCCTCCTGATAAATTGAAACCTCCTTCACCAATTTGACTTTCAATCCCAGATACCCCCCTTTGAATCAAATGCTCCAAACCAACTTTTTTTAAAGCGTCACAACATTCATCATAGGTTACATTAGCATTACCCATTTTTAGATTTTCTAAAATTGTACCAGCTACTAATGGTGAGTTTTGCTCAACATAAGAAATATTAGAACGTAAGGCCTCGCGACTCATTGTTCGGAAATCTTGTCCAAATATCTTTATACTACCACTGGTAATATCATAGAATCTTTCAATGAGGTAAAGAAGTGTGCTTTTCCCCGCACCAGACGGACCGACAATACTGACGTAATCTCCACTATTTATTTCGAAAGTAATATCCTTTAATATATAATTATCATCCGATTGAATATCCTGAAATTTGTAAGAATCATATGAAAAAGTTACATTCGCAAATTCAATCGCTTTGCTTCCATCCGACTTAGTTTCTAGATTTAAAATGATATCATTATCTTCTTCTTTTGGAAGATTGATAATTTCAGTAATTCTACCTAAGGCTCCCAAAGCTTCTGAAATAGTTGTGACCGATGAAAATATTTGTCCTACTGGTGAAATAGCGATATACATTAATAGCATAAAAGAAGTTAGACTTGCAATAGACATTTGCCCAGTAGAAACACGGTATCCTCCGACTCCCAAAATAATTATCCCACACAACTGCAAGCTAAAATTTGATATCGGTGTCATTATTGATTGCACTCTTGCAACTCCAATTCCCAAGTTTTTTACTTCTTGTGCCTCAGATAACATTTTAGATAATTCTGAATTCGTTTCATTTGTCGATCGAATTGTTCGAATTCCTACGATTAGCCTATTTAAGTATGCTGTCATTTTCCCCAAGCCCTGATGAGCTTTATAACTTGCTGTTTGAATCAAACTACTCATCAATAAAATAAATAGGAATGATAAAGATATGGAAATAATTGTAATTATTGCAAGATAAGTATCCTTTAGAAATAATGTAAATATCGCACCTAAACTCAAGAACAATCCACTCGTTAGAGCAACGGTTGATTGAATGATTCCTGCTCTTAGTTTACTTGTATCACTGCTAAAGCGACTAATTAGGTCTCCTGCGGATAGATCATTATATTTATAAATAGGAAGTTTCAGAAATTGAATAATTAAATTTTTTCTTGATTGAAATACTGCACTTTCTCCCATTAATTGTAAGAAATAATATTGCAAACTGGAAATAATTGTTGAACCCACGATAATAGCAATAAGCGTATATATAGTGGAATTATTGAATAAATTTACTCCCTTTTGAGAGATTACTTTAGATAAAAGTTCTGGTTGTAATAACGTTAAAATGGACGTAAGTATTCCCAAACATAAAACGATTAAAAAATAGTTTCTTTTATTTTCTATCAAAGCAAGTAAATCACGGAATTTTACATTAATCATAGTATCGTTTACTTCTTCTATATCTTCAGTTATCATATGTTTACGCTCTTCATTTTTATCATCTAGAGTTTTCACTACTCTTTCATACGATGATACTTCTTCTAGCTCTTTAATCGGATTTCCATTTACTTCCACCCATGCATGAGATCTAAAGGGGTTCATAGCAAATCCAGTACACCAACTTGCACGTTTATTGAAAAGAAGTAAGAACATTATTACTCCTAATGATCTTTTTACGCATCCATCTTGATTCCTACACTTACGGCTTACAGTACATATTGCATCACGCGCTAATACAGCTTCATTTTCTGTGGCAGATAATTTCGAGTCACTTAACTTATTAATCAAAAACTCAATTCTTGTAGGCGAGAGCTTTGTAAGCGGATAAGAGATTAGTAGAGCTATTTGTGCTAGTAATCTGTACTTTAGCTGAACATAGGAGTATGACTCTTGATTGAGCTGCATATCCATAATCTATATCCCTCCCCTTTTTAGAGACTGTATAAAATCTTTAACATCTTGTTTTGCAACATCGGTTTCAATGGAATACGCAACAGATATAGCGCTAACTATTTCTTCTTCATTTTTATTTTTAGATAGTAATTCTAAAATTTTAACACCTACATCATTTGTTTGAAAGTATATCCCTTGATCTTTGTCAAATACAATTGCACCATTATCTTGCTTTATTATTTTTAGTCTTGTTTTAGATCCTTTATTAAACATAGTTACAAACCTCATTCATTCTTCATATACAATTTGATCTGCCTTATCCAACGTTCTACCGAACATAACTTTTCAAAATAATCAATTTTACTCGGATTTCCCGCTGGTAATGACAGCTCTAATTTTAACTTTTCAACATCAACAATTCCCATTTTTACCAATTCAAATTGTTCTAACTTGTGGAAGTTTTTACGAACTGCTTCTCTGTATCCACTATATAAGGCATCTGAATAATCGCCTTTAAACCCCCTGTCAAAAACTTCAATTGGTACGATTCCCTTCAATGCTTTTTGCAATACCGGTTTTGTTAGTTTTGAACTAACTTTATATTTTGCTGGAATTTGAAGACAAATTTCTACTAATTTTTTATGTAAAAATGGTGTTGCCCAATAAATGGAATTAGTGGTTAATTGAATTTGTCGCAATACTGATTTTTGAAATATTAAAGATTGAATTATCTGAAATGTTGTTCTATCAGTGATTATTGGCTCAGAATTGGAAAATAATAACGAGTTTAAAAAACTTTGCGATTCTTTTTTGGATTTTTCACTGAGCCAACTTGGTACTTGTAGACCATCCACCCATCCCAGTTCTCTCTTGATAGGTTCAGAAGATTCGTTGAAGACAATTTCTAAATTTTGGGTTATGGTTTTCAAATATCCTCTCTTATCTAACAAATCCAATAAGCAACTAAAAAATGGTCTTCTCATTATCAAACTATATTTCAGAGCATAAAGTAGTCCACCTAATTTTTCCTGACGGACAATATTCCAGGGATTAGAAGGCATCGGTGTAAATAATTCATCACCGCCAATACCTAGAAAGTGAGTCGGATATTTTCTACCTTTCTGGTAACCAATCACTGATTTCAAATATCCTTCTGAATCCGCCCACAATAACGGAGAACTTGGAATAATATTATTGATATATTTTTCATCGATCGCAAATCTTTTCTCTGTTATTTCTATCGAGTCAAACTTTTTCAACTCCCTACCAAGATTTTTTGCAATAAATGTCGCCCATTTAGTATCACTATTAGCAGCGGTACTTGATTCGGCGTGCAAAATAGAGAAGTCAGGTATCATTTTATTCAAGGTAAAAGCAATAGTTGCAGAATCAACACCTCCTGATACATCACTTGACACTTCATTTCCCATATTCAAATCATGATGAATGCCATTTAAAAACTCTTCTTTTATTTTTATTATTAGTTTATTAAAATCTTTTGTGTCTACTTCATAACTTGGAACTCTTTTTTCTAAACAACCCTTTTCAGATATTTCTAAATAGTTTAAAGGTTTTATATTTACTAGCTCTTCCCAGAGGCTAATTGTTTGAAATGGATAATATGGAAGTCCAAAAATAAATTGACTCGCTAAACGCTTCGTAGAGAGTTTTAAATTCAAATATTTTGCAATTTCTACGGAGGAATCGCTAAAAATTATATTCTTATTATTCTCAAACCAAGATAGTCTTGAATCTAAATAAGGAGAAATAATATATGTTCTTTCAGCCATTTCAACAATAATTAAACCATTTATAACATGATCCTGAAGTACTGATATTGTTTCTTCAAAATTACTGATATCATTCTGTTCTATAATTGAGCATACTTCTTCGACATAGCCTTCCAAACAATAGATTTTTGTTTTATTTACAGAAACGGTTCTATATAAATTTTTAGTAAGGAATATTATTTTTTTATCAGAATATGTTTCAAAAAAATACTTATTTACCATATATATTAACAACCTCAAAAATAAAAAACAAAGCATCTCGATATTCGTAGTTCTGGGATGAATATCGAAATACTTTATTCAAAATTATTTACCGTTGTAATACATAGTTCTAAGCTTAGAACTCAATTGTAACTCTTACAATTGCACGTCCACCAAAGACATCACGAAACTTACCAGTCCATAGACCTTTAGTGTCTTTTTTGAAAGTTGCAATTGATTCAAATGTTGGTTTGCAATATTTCATTTTAAACTCCTTCTATCATTTATACTAATGCCAGAACCCATTGGTATAAATGAAAAATATTTTTCAAGAGATATCTCTTGATTTAATTAAATTCTATAATATAAATTTCAGAAAAATATCAGAAAATAGATTAAGATTGAACTTATTTCGGATATTTTTCACTTCCACTCCGTGGATCACTTGGTTTCCACAATAATTAATACATTACTTAAAAATATATCTGGGTAATAGAATTATATTTTAATTAAAAATAAAGCCCTGCCTCCAAATATATCTCTGAAGCTACCTACAACTAATCCTGCAGTACCATTTTTAAAAGTAGAAATTTTTTCTATAACTGGCTTTGTATAATTCATTTATTTTCCTTTCTAAGTCAATTTTTAATAGTCCAGACTGTTTGACTAATAAAATAGTAACAAAGATTATTCAGATTTTTTTCAGAAAAAAATAAATTTATAAACAATTACTGATTTAAGCAAACTTATTTTATGTTTAAAACAAGGATAATTCCCAACAAATGATAAAGTTCGAGACACTATTCTTGTTTTATTTAACTATCGTCACCGACAAGCTCCAACTGATAGAGAGAAACTCCCAAGTTTTGAGGTTCATAGTCCTGACAATCTAAATACTCTCATACCAAACCTGATAAATGATTAATACTCAGCAGAAAAGCCGAGTGTTTTTTAGTCCAATTCTTTATCATGGGTTTCCCTTGGTCTGACACCTGTTCTATTCAAGACCTCCACAAAATTTTCCAATTTTCTGACAGCTTCTTCATAGTTATCAAATAACCGAATGAGTTGGTCTTGATTTTCTAAAATCTCTCGTTCAATTTGCTCCAAAGTTATACCCTCTGTCAGATTGAGTTTGGAAAATTCATAACGTGCCAATCGCCTACGTTCTATATCGTGACTTTTGAGATTGACTAAGACTTCTGCTATCTTATTTAAGATGGCGGTTTTTTCGTTGAGTTCTGACATGCTAACATCGTACGTCGCAATTTCCGCCACCAACTCATCTTTAATGTCCGTATAAGCTCGATTTGTAACATTGAGTTCAATCAAGAGATTGACTTCAGCGATTTTCTCCTGTAACTCTTTTAGATTTGGTCGCCTACGATAAGGCAAGCTTTTGTTGTCTTGTGTCAGCTGACGAATCAAGTCACGCCCTTTCATATAGCGGTTCTTATCCGAACTTTCCTTATTGTAGATAAAATAAGACGTGATTTCTCGAAGGAAAATCTTAAACCTCTTTTCCTCCTCTTTCTCAATCTCATCCAGCTGATAATTGGGAATAAATATCAAGCCCTCTTTTTTCACACCAAAGGCTACCTTGATGAAAATGCCACCCTCAACTTCTTTGTCAACCTGATGCGGGGCAAGCTCCACCTCAAACTCATGAACAGCCTTACGATTTTCGGAGAACGTTTCATAGTCTGAGACGATACTTTCTACTGTTGATAACTTCTCCGCTTGCTCTGCGAGAAATACTTCAAAATCTTCCTTGATATTATCACTCAGCTCAATGTCAGTATCTGACCGTTCTGAAAAATAATCTTGGAAGAAAGAGACATCATAAAGCGTTTTCTTGCTCACTTGTTGATGTCCTAGAGAAATTTTCTGGTCATTTTCCGTAAGGGTAAAGGTCACATTTT
Organism: Streptococcus azizii; assembly: GCF_001984715.1. Classification (GTDB taxonomy): domain Bacteria; phylum Bacillota; class Bacilli; order Lactobacillales; family Streptococcaceae; genus Streptococcus; species Streptococcus azizii. Next base: position 92,753 of record NZ_MSPR01000006.1, on the reverse strand, counting down.
TCTGTTTGAGTTGAATAAATAGTCCAAGTTCCTCTGCCATTTCCAATAATTCTTGTAAAGTTTTCACTCTAGGCAATAAAAAATGTAATCGTTGCTCAATGGCACCCTTGGCAAATGCTTTTCGGAAATAGCTCTCATCATAAGGTTCCCTGCGATTAAGCTGTCGCCCGCGAATGGGTTTGACCTGATCTCTATCCGTCATCAAAAAGGTAGTATGCTTGCTTGAGAAGTCAATAGTCAAATGCAGCTGCTCTGCTTTTTTCAAAAAGTCCTCAAAATCCTTGGACTGTTCCATCAAAAAATACAGGCGTTGCTTGAGTTCAAACTTATGATTGGTCTTGCGATAAACGTCGTACTGCTGATGTGAATAGCGATTCGTGATAATTTTTGCACCAGCCTCTTTGGAAATGCGGTCTGAAATCATACGAAGATTTCGTTCCAAGGCATAGTTCCACTTGAGCTTTTTATCAGATTGAAGGTCAACAGAATTGATTAAGATGTGATTATGAATGTGTGACTGGTCAATATGGGTTGCAACGATAAAACGAAAATTTCCGCCAGTAAGTTCTTTGACAGTCTCATAACCAATCCGATTGATCTCTTCAGGTGTTAACTTATCGTCAGGCGAAAAGGATTGAATGAGGTGGTGGGCATGAATTTTCTGTTGGCGTTTTTCTTGTCTGTCATTTCTGGAATCGTACAAGCCGTCATTGTTCAAAAAATTGGCCTGATACATCTTGACCATTTCCTCATAACTGGGAAAATCCAGGTAATTACTCATGCCAAAATCTGAAACCAATTTGAGCTGGGCTGTCTTTTCTGGGTTGAGAATGTAGCGAATTAGGTTCTTTCGATACTTTCGACTATGTGTGGCATAATGCTTAGTGATGACCATAGAAATCCCTTAGCTGTTCAGCCTTGATTTGAAAATCTTTCTCCACTTCCGATACCAGCTCTGCCATCCCTTGACCTAAGCCTTGAAGCTGCTCCATAGAAATCAGATGAGTCTGGTTAATGACACGGGCAATCTGGTTGACGTTGTTGCCTATCCGCCGCAGCTCAAAGACCAAATCCTGATAAGTGGTCGTGTCAATTATGATAAAATTTCTGTTCGGATCAAGTAAGACTTTTCTGGCATACTCTGAAAAAGTTTTACATCTGCTTTGCGAAATACAGTCATTAAGCTGAGCCAGTTCCCTATCTGTCAAAAACACTTTTTTGAGGTTAGTGCGGTAGCGATAATCCATTAGCGACCTCCTATATACTTCTCACGAAAGTCTGGACTGAGCGGGATAGACTTCTCAACTTCTGCCATCAGTTCCAGCACACAGGTCAAAATAATGCGTAGATGTTCAGAGGTGACTTGTTGGTATTCCTCCGCAAGGACAGTCACTTGATGAATGTCTCGGCTGATTTCTTCCAATTTTTGAGACTGCCATAGAGAAGACCAGGTCTCCAAAATGTCTTTTTGGCGGTCTTTTTGTAACAAGTTTTGGCGGAGAAAATCTGAAAAAGTCTCCGAACCTTGCTCTTTCATCATCTCTTTTAGCAATATTTCTTCCTGCTTAGTCACTCGAAACTGCTTACGAATTAGCTTTAAGTCTTGACTCATCTTAACACTTCCCTTCCATTCTGCTTGTCTAACAATGTCAGGCTGCCTCACACTGTCAGTACGCCCTAGAAAAGCCTCAAGGTGTCCCTTTTCGGCTTTTGCGAGCTCAGATATTGTGTCCACAATATCCTAAAAATCATATCGCCAGCTGACTAAAACCTTCCAGTTTTGACAGCTAACGATAAGATAACTTGGTGGCTTCGCCCCCAAACCCCCAGTGAAAAATCAAGGATTGATTTTCTTAGGAATGGTATTAGGATAATAGAGGTGATTTGGAAAAGGTATCACAGCTTGAAAAATGAGGGGAAGAAAAAAGAGAGCCGAAGCTCTCAGAGAAATAATATGCAGTCGAATGCTAAGAAGAATGTTATAATCCTCATCCATTGGTATCCATTTAATTTTCGTATATTACAAATGGAGCTTTGTAAATTTTTGTTTCATCCATCTGTATAACTGAGACTTTATCAAAACCTGATCTATCTAATGTTAAAAATGCTTTTCCTACAATTCCTTGTGTATTTAATGGATTTGTTGTCATGAATAGATTAACCTCATTATAGGTGTTAACCATTTTCTGTACCTCTTCTCGAACTGTACTAACTAATAGAGGATTGTTATATCTGTTACCACTATAATTTCTTTGTGATGAAATTTTTACTGTTGTATTTTCCAAATAGTCAGTTGCTAATTTTTCTATAGGAATATCATATGTATCACATACTAATAAATTTACAACTTTATTCTTTTTGTTTTCAATTAGATACTCAACAATAATTTCTCCTTGAAATTCATCATATTGAACAACTGATGATTCAGAGATAAACTCTGAAAAAACTCCATTATTAATAAGTTCAAACTGCATTGGTATTGAGACACCTATAAGTTGTAACTTTCGATAACCTAATAAATTTGCTGCAATCCACAGTCTTTTATAACAGTTATGAAGATATACAGAATGACCATCATTAAATGTTCGTTCAGCATTGTTTTTTCTAAAAATCATCAATAATGAAGTAGAGATTAATAAATAAAGAACTATATAAGTAGCGGTAGAATTATCAGGAATTATTTCAAAAATAGCTCTTGTAAAAAAATTGGTATTTGATATTTTTTCAACTTCAACCAGGGTCAAACTCTTCCCAATCAAATAACAAATCAGAATTGGAAATATAAAAATTAATACTAATGGTAAATAAAATTTTTGAGACCAAAAAAAGAATTTCTTAAATAATTTATTTTTTCGATTCATACGTATCTATACATCCTTAAAATAGATTAGAGTGGATTGCCACTTATTTGATTCCCTAAAGTAAAATCTACCAGCCCGAAGTCCAACTATTAAAAAGAATAACCTGTCATCATTATCTGAGATAATTTTTTCCCATGAGTTAATGTCAACACAAGACGCAGTAGGTATATCTTCAGGATGGGTATGCCATTCTCCAATTAAACTTATAAAACCTGAACTTTTACCAAAATAATCATCTGCAAACTTCTGATGATATGGAGAAGTTTTTGAGAATTTAAATCTACTTCTTACATCATTATCCTGTGGTTCTGAAAAATTTATAATAAGTATCGAATTATTTAAAAGTCTCTTACCAACAAAAATACCACCCGCTTCTGGTTCCAAACCCAATTGCCTAAACTCTAGTAATGAATTAAAAATATCAGATGGTATTACAATTTGATATTTATTATTCAGATTTACATATATCAACTTTATAATCTCCGTTACACTCTGGACAAGATATATTTGTTCTTAAAGAAACATTTAATAAATCACTATTTTTTAAACAATTGTAGTATCGAACACTATATGTAAATCCTTCTTTACCAAACTGTTTATCTGAACCAATTTCTGATACTAGTCTGTTTTCAGAAGAAAATTCCCCATCCAAGTACTGTAAATATACTTCTATAGCTTTATTTGCCAAAGAACTAGGCGCAATAACATTATAAGGAATAAATGAAGAATAACAGCTAGCTAAACGCTTTTCAAATATTTGATTTTTCTCTGCAAAAGAGGCTCTATTATTAACAAGATGCCCATCTTCATAGTTCATACACATATAGCATCCATTATTTTGCGGAGAAACTAGTAGGTTATGATACCCAACTCCATATGGATCTAACCAGCAATACAATACCGTTTTTCCAATTTTTCTGAAAAAATGATTAATTTCAAAATTAGTTTTAGTATCTCCGACACAAGAAAAAACAAAATCATATTCATAAAATAAATTTGTATTCTTCCGAACTATTTCTTGAAATCGGATACCCTCACATTCAATTTCTAAATCAGGATTTTCTTTTTTCAATCTATCTTCTAAAGCGTCTACTTTTTGAATATTATCTATTATACTATCCATACCTAAGTAGTGTCTTGAAATGTTATCGACCGTTAAAAAATCAGGATCTATTAAAAGAAGTTTCTCTATACCCATTTTAGATAAATTGTTTGCAACAAATGATCCTACAGATCCAAGTCCAACAATTACAACTCTTTTATTCAGAAAATCATATTCTTGGGATGTCCTACTCACTCTATACTCCTTGTCGAATCTTGTAATATATACTGGAGTAATATTGAAACTCCCATTTTTTGATTTTTTAGCCTTAGAACCAATTTTTTTTCTATCTTTATTTTTTTGTGGTACCTTATTATCAATTTTAAATGGATATTTGGAAGTTCTAGACTCAAAAAGCGCACCAAACAAAACATAATCATTATCAGATATAGGAAGTGATAAAATTAATATGAATGACTTTCGTTTCGTTTTACACCACTTTTGGAAGCGCCGTCTAACACCCGAAGATAGATTTCCTGTGATCATTTTCTTAAACGTTGCTTCTGTTAGTTCATTCAGGGGATTAGGAGGAATCACAGAATTCGAATCTTTAAGTGGAAGTATGTAAACATCTCTACTTTTTTTAGAATGTGGCGCAACACTCCCTTTGAGTTGTGAACCATAATTAAAAAGATGGAATTTCTGATTCGACAGGACTAATTCATATTTCTCAAATGTACTGACCCTGGATAAGTAACTTCGAATCTCTATATATTTTGTTTTTGACTTCAAACAACTGATATGCCAATATGACAGAAACTCTTTCCTGAGCTCTTCGGTCATTTTTGGTGTATCCCAACTATCCAGTAATTCCTTTACTTTTTCACAGCAATCTTTTAATAATCCACTTGGATTATTAAAGTCCCAAATTAAATTATCTTCTGAAATGTAACACAATTTCCCTTCGGAACCGACATGGCTGTACCATTTATTAAAATCCATATAATTTGAAAGATAGATTTCAGGAAGTGAATGGGGAAAATCATTAGAAATGATAATTTTTAAGGTAAATTTTTTATATTGATAAAAATAGCATTCCTTATCTTCTAATTCCAGGCTCTCTGAAGGTATTTCGTCAAAGTACATCTGGAATATTTCTTTTTTTTCTAACATACACGCCTCTAAGCACTTGGATAATCACTAATTATAGCTCGAGTTCCAAAGTTTTCTGCTGTCTCTTTTTGTTCAATAATAGGAAAATCATCACCAAACTGTTTACTCAATACTTTTGTAGACTCACTTAAATCAGTAGAATTTATTGCCTCATCTAGTGAGTCTCTTAATTTTTCTAATTTATTCTTAAAGGCTTCCATTTGTATATTTGATACCCTTTCATATACATCAGTATATGGCTTAACCGGTAAGTAAACCTCTAATCTCGGATAAAATAAGTTTCTATCAACATCATATGTATCCGAAAATGAATTAATCATAGTATTTACTAAATTTCTTAAAGCTGAAATATCATCATAAGTAGTGTTTCCTGATAAATAGTCTACTTTTTTGCTTACAGAAAAATTACTGACAGCAAAAACTGAAATTCCAATTCCTGTCGGTCTATTATCTTGATTTTTAAATTTGAGATCTTTCCATCTTTTTAAGTAACGAATTACTCTCCGAAATTGGTTTCTGTCTTCTGAGTTCTCCATAGCATTATTAATTTTTTTCGTTAATTCTACAGGGTCTGCTTCCTCCCATTTAATATTTTCATCAATACTATTAAGTTTTCCTCTGGCTAAAAAATAGTTATCATTTTCAGTACAATACACCGCTATATCAATGTGAACATTATCTTCAGGAAATGATACTGTCACACATGGATTTTTTACTTTGACTCTATTTTCACCAAATTCAGAGACTAGTGCATCAAAAATAAATTTCTTTACCTCTTTAGGAGAATTCGAATGTCTATCAACATCGATTTTTAAACCTCTATCTAAGTCATAATCTCCTTCATCGGTTGGCAAAATACCTGTGTAAGTTGAGTAGCTTCCTTGGTTGAAAAAGCTTTTTCCAAATTCTGAAACACCATTGTTAATTACTTCTTCAACCTCTTTACGTTTGTCGATTAAAACCTTTTTATCATCAGCATCTAGCTTAATTGTGTTGTGAAATTTAATAAACTGTGATTGTAAAGTTGGCATGAGTTCCTCCTTAAATTAACGTCGTTATTTATCTTCATTATATCATGTAAAACGACAATTGTTGAATTATTAATTGAATGATAAAAACTTCTCTATAATTGGTCTGTTATTTGTTATTATTGCTCTCTCGCCTACCTTGTCTAAATCTCTCAATGTTTTTTTCCAATTGTTCCGTGTTAAGTTTATTTTTCGCTTCCTGGATTGACCTATCAAGACTTTGTTCCTCAGCGGTTATAACGCTTTGAGATATTTCAACTCTCCTATCAGGCTTGATATCTGGATCAAAAACCACATCTAGGAGTTTCTCTACTTTGGTTAGTTCAGTATCTGACATCTCTGATAGTCGATGAATCAGTCGTTTAAATCGATCCTGATTCTGTGTTTTCTTTTGAATGAATTTCATTATCTTCTCCTTACATTGTAAAAAGGTAGCCCGCATAGGACTACCTGACTTATAAATCATCAATAGCTACTGAAATAGCCTGTAACTTTTTATTTTGGATTTTCTTTTCATCAATCAATTGATGAAGTTCTTCAATTTGCTTCTGACAGGCGGAAATATCCTTGTTGTTTTGTGCAATAGTGTCTGCCAAGTGCTGTTTGTAGTCACTTGTAATATTTACATTTACCTTCTTCGGCTGATTTTGTTTAACTTTTAATTCAGGCGTCTGTACATCTTTAGATTCTGACTCCTTTTGTTGCTGTTCAAAAGCAGCCACATAATCTACTTCTTCAATTGGTTTTTCATCCTGTTTATGGAAAAGTGCTGCGATTTTAGCTCGTTCTTCATGGGCCGATGTCGGTTTCACGTCATCTAGTGGCTGATCAAAATTCCATGTTTTACTCATTCTGTATCCTCATTTCTGTAATCTGGGTGTAGTGTAGTTTCTTTACCAAATGCTTGCTCTAGTGCTTCATGAAATGACAACTGACTAGATTGTTGCCGTTTGATAAAGGTACTGTACATTGCAGTTTGTAGTTGGTCACGATAGTTTTCCAATTTCTTAGTCTCACGTGAGACCTTTTCTTCTTGCCTAGCTACTTTTTCAGCCAGACGTTCAATCACACTCATAGGGGGTCCTCCTTGTCACTCTCTAGATTATGATAGTGGGCTTGATTTTGTTATCACAATTCCAAAGCGTGCTCTCGTTTAGGTGGAGGATGATTCTTATTAACTTGTGCTTGGGCTGTTTGGATAAAATCACTTAAGGATATTTCCTTCTGTTGTTTCACAATATCATTCCAATCTGCCTTTGTTGCAAGTCCTTGTAATGATGGTAAATCCTGAGAAATCGGAAGTCCTTTATCTGACAGTTTCTGACAAAATTCTCTTCCTGCTTCATCGTTATCAACAGCCAATGTTATGACGTTTGAATTAGTTTGAAAAAAGGTTGTCGTCTCTTGTATTGCCTGAAGATAATGGCTAAGTCTGCTTGGTTTTACTGTATCTAGAATTGCCAATTTCCCTTGTTCCTCTGCCGCTAGACGCAAGGTCTGATAAGCAATCACTGCAAGTTTTAAGCCTTCCATTGACACCAGACGAACATCTGATAGCTGCTTGTGGTGAAGCTGATAATAACTCATCATATCGATTACGGATTCACAAAAAATGAGTCGCTTGGGATTCCCAATATCGAAACTAATACCAACATGGCCATGAGAACCTTTCATGATTTTCTTCAAATAACCACGTTTGTGTCTTTCTTCATTTTTGACAAGACCTTGAAGGCTAGTGGCCTGTAAGATCCCATTATGGTCATAGCTTTTTAACACTAATACTGGCTCCGATTGATAAGTAGCTTGAGCAAGCAATCCTTGTCTGCTAAAGGTATTAATAGTCTGATTACTTAGGCCACGGACACCTTTTAAGTAAGTACATGCTTGCTGAAAGGGTTCTTCATGCAAATAATATTGAAACGGTTGATAAGTTTCTTCCATCACCTTAGCTTGTTCAAAATCCCCAGTTTCAAGATAGGATACAGCCTCTTTGAAAGAAACACCTGCCACTAATTGAACAAAGTCAATCACATCCCCTTGTATATCTCTTGAAAACCATTTGAAAGTATTAGTATCCGCAAAAATCCGAAAGGAATCATGGTCTGGGTGTTCATAAATGTGTCCTGATAATCGTCTGAAGGAATAACCCAGACTTTCAGCTACATCTAAAATGGCCTTTTGTTTTACTGCTTTAATTCGTGTCATCTTGTCTCCCTATCAAAAAAAGCAGAAGACTGTCTCCTGCTAGTTGTTCTCACTTGTTGTAGTTCAGTCGGTCATTTTTTGCGGACAGTTCATACATGCTATCCTTTTCTGTTCTCTGCTCCTGCGTTTGCTCTCGTTTGATTTCTCCCTCCGTATCTTCTTGGCACAAGCAGGACAATACCTTGATGCACCAGAGCCCGGGACATATTCAACGCCGCACACCGTACAATTTTTAGCGGGCATTGCTGCCCACCGTTTTGTAGGTATGATATGTAATTCATCGACAAAGCCGATGAATTTATAGTAAATCTTGATTTCCTGCTTCACTGTTCCGTCTGCCATCTTCTCACGCTCCGAAACAAGTATCTTGTCTATGAGTGCGTTTATAACTGTTGCATCCAGTTCTTTTAAGCCTTGATAATTTCGGATAAGGGCGAGGAAGTCACGGATTCCCCGTGATTTCTCGTAGCTTTCATTAAGAGTTTCCGTCACCTCTTTCAGCCTTGCTTCAATTTCAAGCTGCTCTTTCTGGTATTTCCCCGACATCATCTCAAAATTCCGCTCGGTAATACGCTCCATGACCTTATCCTCGTAGAGAGAGGAAAACAGCCTGTCCAGTTCCGCAAGGCGTTTGTTCAGCTTCTTACGTTCTTTCTCTAATGCTTTCGCCCTGCTCTGGTCTGTTTCCGTGAGCCGCTTTTCTATGGCCCTGACCGCCTTTTCATCATTCACTGCCATATCCGCAAAACAGTTGATGTCGGCAAGAACGGCATTGAATAAATCCCTTGCTTCTATATTGTGGGCACTACACTCGCTTCTTCCGTTTCTTGCATAATTATTACATGAATACTGTACACAGTCGATAATCTCTGGGCGTTTCCTCCTGTGTACGTTCATTGCCCGCAGAGCACATCCGCAGTCCACACACTTGATAACGCCTGCAAAAATATTTACAAATCCTCCCTTGTTCTGTGGAAGCCTACGACTTGTAATAAGCTGTTGGACAATATCAAATTCCTCCTGCGTGACTATTCCCTCATGGGTATTGGGTATCACTTCCCATTCTTCGGGCAGCTTAGAGGGGCGTTTCTTGCTTTTCATATTGGCGGCAATCCGTTTGTAGCCTACAAGATTTCCCGCATATATCGGGCTTCTTAAAATGCTCCTCACGCTGTTCCCACTCCAAATATAGCGTTTGTCCTCGTTCCCCTCAAAATGACGTTCAAAGCCTGTTTCGCCACGCTCCGCCGCATAAGCGGCAGGGCGTAGGATATGCTGTTTATTAAGATGTCTGCAAATTTTGGCAACTCCATTCCCTTTTAATGCAAGGTCGAATATCTCTTTTACAACATGTGCCACTTTATCATCTATCAGCAGATGGTTGTGGTCGGCAGGGTCTTTGATATAGCCATAAGGGGCGGTAGTTCCCATGAATTTCCCCTGTTGAAACCTCGCCCGATATGCCGATTTTATCTTAACAGATATGTCAGCGGCATACATTTCGTTTAAAATGTTGCGGAAAGGCGTGATGTCCATAGCAGATTTATTCAAGGTATCTACGCCGTCATTGACCGCTATATACCTCACGTTATGCTCTGGGAAGAAAACTTCCAGATATAACCCACAATCAAGATAGTTTCTCCCCAGACGGGATAAATCTTTCGTAATCACGCAGTTTATCAGACCGCTTTCAATGTCTTTTATCATATTCTGGAAACTTGGTCTTTGGAAATTTGTACCAGAATAACCATCGTCCACATACGTTTTTGCTATGTGCCATCCCTGCTTTTTCACATAATCCGTGAGGATGGATTTCTGTGTCGCAATGCTCGCACTCTCGTTATCCGTACCATCGTCTTTAGATAAGCGGCAATAAATGCCGACTAAATAGATTTTCTTTTCTTCTTTGATTCCTGCCATACTGTAAAACCTCCGTATCTGTCCTATCTGTTTTCATGTCCCATTGCGTACATTCTAAGCGGACAGCCCCTCATTGTCGAAGGTGTCGCCCTCGGCAATCTTCTTCCGAATATCCTCGGAGATAATCGGGACAAACGCTTCTGTAACGGTCTGTGTGCCGACATATTCACGGCTGATTATCATCTGCACTGGTGCTTTTGGCACGATACGCTTTCTCTTTTTATCTGCTTTCTTATCCTCGCCCATACTTAAATCTTCCTTTCCAGACAGGGCAGGGAAGAGTTTGGAAATGTCCCCGCCCTGCCAATCAGATACCATTAATCCTCGCTGTTTAATTCTTTCTGTAATGCTTTAAGGAGTGCCGCCGCTTCATCAGCGTTCAGCGTGATTCCCTTGCCGCACTTTTCACGGTTCGGGGAAAAGCTGCGGATGTCATACTTCGGCTCTTTCCCATTCCATGAAATGAGATTGATTTCCTTTGTGTAGCCACTGTCGCCCGTAGACAATACTGCGATTTCCTTTACGATTTCATACTGGATTTCTCTCATTCTCCATACCTCAACTCTCTGTATTTACTTCCCGAAAAAAGAAGATTAGCGGCTGTCACGGTTGCGTTTCCTCTGCAACTCACGCTCCAAAAGTTTGATGATGGTTTCCTCCATCTGCTTCGGCGTTGTGTTCTTCGGAAAGTATTTTTTCAGCTTGCTTGTGTTGATTTTCAAGGTTTCTTTCTGGTTGCCCTTTTCCTCCGTCATAATCGCAAATATCGTATCCATGTCAAGCCGCCCGCTCTGGCTTAACTGTTTCATCCGCTGTGCCTGTGAGAGTGAGGGCGTTGCTTCTTCGCTCTCCATCGTGGCAAAGAGGTTTTCCTGCTCGTCTTTCTTCAAGAAGGACAGTTCCACCGCAGGCGTGAGGGCGATTTTCCCCTCGTCCACCATCTGCAAAATCGGCGGTATCAGTTCCGTCAGGCGGATAAAACGCTGCACGGTCATCCTGCCCACGCCGAAGCCCTGTGCCACCTTGTCGTCCGTCCGCAACTTCGTCACAACTTGTGACGAGGTTAAGTCTGTGCGGAAACCCTGCCGCTTCATGGCTTCGGATTTCATCTTGTAAGCAAACGCCCGCTCCGATGGCAGGATATTCTCACGCTGCAAATTGCTGTCTACAAGGGTGATGATGGCTCGGTCACGGTCTAAGGGCAGGACAAACGCAGGCACGGTATTTATCCCTGCAAGTTCAGAAGCACGGACACGCCGCTGTCCTGCAATCACTTCATAACCGTCCCCGTCCTCTTTCGGGCGTGTGATTATCGGCGTGACAATGCCAAATTCCTTGATGCTTTCCGCTAACTCTGACAGTGTTTCATCTTCTGCCACATGAAACGGATTGTCGGGGAACGGGTACAAGTCTTTGGTCTTTAACACCTTAAAATCCTGTTTCTTCATTCACATATCTACCTTTCTTTCGCTCTGCTTCTATGATTTTTCTGCAATTCTTCCAACACTTCGGGCGGTATTTTTGACAGCAGCCGCCCCATCTGCTCGTTGGTTCTCTGCAATTCAAATATCTTCTGATTCGCTTTCTGCACCTTTAGTTCCTGCTCGTACTTTTCATCACGCATACGCCCCGCATAGTCTGATTCCTGCCCAATTCTCTCTTTCAAACTGTCGATATACGCCTGCTGTTTCCCGATTTCCTTAGAGAATTTCTCCACGTCTGGCAGCCATGCAGAGAGTAAATCTAACGCTTTATCCCTTTTCTTCCCTGCGTTAAAGGCGTTGATGTCGGATAGGGCAGACACGATTTCTTCATACTGTTTATCAAGCCTGCCGCCTAATTTATAGAGCCATGTGGGGACGTGTTTCCGCTTGGTTTCCATTGAGGACTGCCCCCGTTCAAGCTGATTCCACCGTGAGGACATCCGCTCATGGTAGGCGGTCTGCCACTCGGATAATGATTTCTGGTTGCCTAAGATAGCTTTCGCTGACAGCTTATTGTCTGGCGTAATCGGCACAAAGCAGAGGTGCATATGGGGCGTTCTCTCGTCCATATGGACGACAGCGGAGAGGATATTCTGCTTTCCAACACGCTCCGAAATGAAGTCAAGAGCCGTCTGGAAATACGCTTTTTGTTCTTCGGGCGGTAACTGGTTCATAAATTCTGGTGAAGCTGTGATGAGCGTTTCCACCATCATCACGCTGTCTTTCCTTGTCCTGCACCCCGCTTCGGCTACCATGCGGTTAATCTCTTTCTTGTAGGTGTACTTTGGTGGTGCTATGAGATGGTAATTGTTTTTAGAGCGTTCCATATCTATATCTGGGTTGCTTTTGTAGGCTTCTTTCTTCCGCTCGTTGTGGCGTTCACAAGCCGCAACGCCGCCCGCTTTTCGTTTCTGGAAACGCAGGATTGCATAAGGCATAGGCGGATTCCTCCTTTCTTTCGGCGGGTGACCGTCCTTTGGGGTGACAGCGGTGACGGTGGTGACAGCAGTTTTGGGATACCCCCTGCCGACTGCCGCAACTGTCACCCTCACCCCCTGCATGACGGTCATGTCGATGATGACGGTGTTTTTGGGATACCCCCCTCGCAAGAGCCGTCACCGTCATGCCGCCATTCTTTTATCCGAAGCCGTAAGGCGTAGGATAGCAGGGCACAGCCCTGCCTTAAGGGAGTCCAGAGGGAACGTCTGGCACACGACTTTGCAGGGCAAAGTGTAGTGTGTTACACCCTGTAAACGCAGTCGGAAAAATCGGAATGATTTTTCTGACCGCAGGGGTGGTTTTACACGACCGAAAAGGGCGAGTAAATCTCACGCCTGCATTTTGCGTTTACGGGGTGTTCTCCCGTAGGGATGACAGCGGCAGGGTATCCTAAAATCACTGTCACCACCGTCACTGCTGTCACCCGCAGGGCAGAGCCGCCAGCTTTACATGGCTTTAAGCGTCAATGACAGTAACAGGGGGGTATCCTAATATCGCTGTCACCACCATCACCGCTGTCACCCGCCCTCCTTGCAAGGGCAATCCGCCTGCCGTCTTTCCTGCGGCTGTACTGGTAGCAGATACGGTTCTCGCTTAAAAATGTGGTGCGGTATTCATTCAGCCATTTCGTAATCACCGTGGGTATGGTTTCCGTTTCCCCCATAGCGGCTAACAGTTCCGTTGCCGTGCCTATCCATTCTTCCTTATCCCTCATAAAATCCACCAACCGAAAAAGGACATCTGGTATCGTTTCTTTCGCAAGCTGCTCCTGCGTTTTCCGCTCCACAAGCTCCCAACGGCAATCACGGAAACGCAGCGTGTATTCCTGATAAGGCGTGTCCCTGCCCGTCACATACAGCTTGGCGGTGTCAGACGCACGTTTCTCCTTTTCCAGAACAAAGGTAGCGTCCGCACTCCCCGTTAATCCTGTCGTCCCAGACACCTTGTTGAACACGTCGCTGTCATTCTGCTTTCGGATGTGGTGTACGACAATGACCGCCAGAGAGTGCCTGTCGGCAAAGTCTTTGATGAGGGAGATGTCCCCATAGTCGCTTGCATAGGCATTGTCTTTTGAAGCTGTACGGACTTTCTGCAAGGTATCAATGACAATGAGCCTGCTGTCTGGGTAATCTTTCAGATAATCTTCAAGCTGCACGATAAGACCGTCTGACAGCTTGCAGCTTGCCACGGCAAAGTGGAGCCGCCCGCTTGCTTCGTCCGTCAAACGAAATAACCTGTCCTGTATGCGGCAGAACGTGTCCTCAAGGCAGAGGTAAAGCACATCGCCCTCCATTGTCGGCATATCCCATAAAGGGATTCCCTGCGACACGCATAAGCATAGCTTCAGCATGAGCCAGCTTTTGCCTATCTTCTGTGAGCCGCAGAACAGCGATAAGCCTGTCGGGATAAGGCTGTCCACCACAAAGGATGGTTTCTCAAGCGGTTCATAAAGGAGCGTTTCGGCGTTGACTGTCTGTAACTTCTGCATGGCTTTCCTCCTTTCGGGCGGTGTCTTTGTTTTCGTTGCACATAGGCGTTGACCTCCTTAAAAATAGATTTACTCCCACGGAAAAAAGTGAGAGTATGTAATGCCGCCAATCCCACACAAATAAAAAACAGATTTCTTTTTCGGGCGGTGTCGGTCACGGTTGGAGATATTTCTTCAATTTCCGCCTTTACTTTCTCCTTTGCAATCGCAACAGATTTCTGTATTGCCGAAGCGGTGCAATGCTCCATAGCGGCGATTTGGTAAAAATTGAACTCATACTCGTAGTAGAGCAGGAAACGCCGCCTTTGTATCTCTGGAAGGCTCCCAACCGCCTTATAGAGCGTTTCATTCCGTTCTTCCTCAACCATGCGTTCATCAAGGCTCTTAGGCACACGCAACGCCCGTCTGTAAAGGGTTTCGTCCCATACCTCGTTAAACTCCCTGTGCCGCTCGTCCCATTAGAAAAGATTCCTGTTCCTGCGCTCCATCTGCCGAAACTCCATAAAGAACTGTTCCGACACTTCCAACTCGTGGGATTTGCCCTGCCCGTCCTTAAAGCTGATAAAATACCTTGTGCCGCTTTCCGTGGATTCCTCCCGAAGCGTGTATGCCTTAACCCTGTATGCCATCCTGTTGTCCTCCTGCAAAAAATGAGTGAGGGGATTTCCATCCCTCACCCAGTAGCCCGCAGGATGGCAGGCTGTTTTAGAAGCTATAAAATTTTCCGCAGCTTCTTCCGCAGATGGTCTAACCTCGCATAGATGGCACCAGTCGTCAAATGCACAAGCGGGGCAATCTCCTTTGTGGAATACCCCTGCATTTTCAGCAGGACGATTTTCAAGGTACGCCCGTCCACCGTGACTAATACTTGATAGAGATTTTCGCTCTCAATCTCTTCCAGTAACTCCGCAACCGTACCCACTTCCGCCTGCCGCTCCCTGCCTGCCATGTCCTCAAGATATTCCGCAACGTCATTCGTCCATCGGTAAAACCGCCTGTTGGAATTGAAGTCTGCCCTGTCCGCCATGCGTATCTGCTCAATGGTCGCTTCATCAACGCCGCACTCACGCAGCAGCTTTTCCTCCGCTTCTTTCCAGATACGCCATTTCCTGTCCTCCCGTCCGTGGTTGTATGCCATTCTTACTTCCTCCAATCAGAATTGATTGAGAGGGCAGAGAAAAGCCCCCTCATCTTCCCAAAGGAAAAAACAAGGGGGCTGAACGCCTTAAATTTTAATTTTCTATTATCTTTCTTAGTTTTATTAGGATTCTGGCTTTGCGTTTGTTTACAACGCTCTGGGTTATGCCCAACCTCGCCCCGACTTCACGCTCGGAAAGTCCGTCAAAAAAGATTGCCTGTATCAGCTCCTGTTCACTATCCGACAGCAAAGGCAGGGCGGCTTTCAGCCTGTCCACCATGACCGCATTGACAACGGTTTCTGCAATGTCCACCGCTTCATCAGTGATAAAGTCCAGAGGATTCCCCTCGCTGTCCGTAAATCCGTCGAGAGATAGCAGTCTATTCTTTGTATCTAATTTTTGCAGATAACGCCACCGTTCCTTGTCACGGTAGAAGTCTGTGTATTGCTCCCTCACGACTTCAAGCAGACAGCCTTGAATGGGGATAAACAGCTTGTCCATATAGGTCTGGTCGGATTCCCTGCAACGGCAGAACTCCGTGTAGGATAATTCCACATAGCCGCCACTTTCTCTGATATATACCTTTCTTGGTGCATATTTCACCATAAATACCTCCCATCTGAATTTTTGAAATGTAAAAAATCCAGATGGAGAGGCGGAGAACGACACCGCATATCAGAAACAGCCCTACGGCACTTTCCAACAAAAATCGACAAAAGAAAAACCGCAAAGGCTCTGTGACCTTTACGGTTATAGGAAATAGTAATTCTATTGTATGGAGATTGTACTTCTACTTTCAAGGTGAGAAGTACCGTTGCACTGGCAGAAATTTTTTTAACTGGTTTCCTGCCGTTCTCTGATATGCTATGTATTGATAAATTTTGCTTCGTATGAGCAGATAGATAACTGCCCGAAAAAAGGACATAAAAAAATCCCTCCAAATTTAAAAACAAATTCAGAGGGTAATTTAGGGTATAACAAAATAACCCACCCGAATATCGTTTTTTTTATTTGGTGAGTTTGTTCTTTCAAATACGAAACAAAAAGAGCCGATGATTCGTGAATTGTTCCACAATTTCATCGGCTCTGCGTCTTAAGCGTCTGGCTCTTTGATGACAGTTATCTTCAAGTTGTCAACTTTAATCAATCTTTCTTGTCTGCATTTTGGACAATAAAGGGGATAATTCTCCAAAACAGTGTCCTTCCTAATTTTATTACGGGTTTTGCTCCCACAAACAGGACACAATATCCATTCGCATTTCATCATAATTAGTCTCTAATCCTTTCAAATCTCATTTTATATGACTTTTGCAAGCTGTTAAGCTAACTTGTGGAACATATGCCGAACCTTATCTATACGGCTATTCGGGCGGCGGGGTTGGCAAATAAATTTACCAATAGCTGGCTGGTATCCTTTTAACTCTGTCAAGCAGACTCCCTGCCCATTTGTGAAATAAGTTAAATCGTTCCTGTATTCTTGAATACATCTAGCAGGGATTTCTCCTTTCAGAATGACCTCGTCATTCTTTATCTGAGTACTTACAATATCTGCACAATACCTTGGAGCATCATGATACGCCCGTGAGAGATATTCCTGCGGTGCATAAATTTCAAAGTGGAGATATGGCTCTAATAGTTCTGTCCCTGCTTTTTTTAAAGCCTGCTCCAATACGATAGGGGAAAGCAGCCGAAAGTCTGCGGGGGTACTTACAGGACTATAATACAATCCATATTCAAAACAGATTTTACAGTCTGTCACTTTCCATCCATACAGCCCCTGCTCGCAGCCATAAAGAACCCCCTCCATAACCGCATTTTGGAACGATTGATTTAAATATCCAAGTGAAACTCTGCTTTCATACTGCACTCCGCTTCCAATAGGGAGCGGCTCTATGGACAACCCGACAGAAGCCCAGAAAGGATTTGGCGGGACTTCTATGTGGATGGTATATTCTGCTTTTCTAAGCGGTCTTTCCATATATATAACAGTAGGCTCTTTTATTTCTGCCTCCACATGATATTTTTCCTCAAGGATGGCACAAATGACTTCCATCTGCACATTCCTCAAAAAAGAAAGTATAATCTCATGCGTTGTAGTATCCACATAATATTTTAAAAGAGGGTCGCCATCTGAAATTTCTGTAAGTGCCCCAAGCAATATTTCCCGCTGTTCAGATTTCTTTACTGCAATCGTTGTTTGGAGCATAGGGAGAGGATTTTCAATAAATTTTCTCTGCGGCAACAGTATTTCGTTCCCCAAAATACTGTTTAGCTGCAAAACATCATTTGGTAAAATTACAATATCACCAGAGCAGGCTGTATCGGATGAATATAATTCACCGTTTGTCGGAACACACATCTCTGTGATTTTTATTTTCTCTTTTTCAGATATTCTAATAACATCCCTCAAATGCAATGTTCCGCTATATATACGCACATAAACAAAACGCCGCCTTTTCTCTGAATATTCAATCTTAAAAACCTGCCCGCATAGTTCAGATTGACCTTCAGGCGTTGATGAATAAAATTTACTGGCAATTACTTCTATAAGCTGCCGAATCCCCAGATTGTTTTTAGCGCTTCCGTGATAAACGGGAAATAACGTTCCGTTTTGGAATCTCCTGTTTTCTTCCTGTTCCAGTTCTGACATTTTAAACGGTTTCCCTGACATATATTTCTCTAATAGTTCATCGTTTCCCATAATTACCGCATCCCACTGTTCCATATCGTCATTGTCCGTTACATTTATATGGGGATGCTGCCCAACCTTTTGCTTCACTATAATTTCCGAAGAAAGCTTTGCTTTCATTTCCCGATATACCATTGGCAAATCAATCCCCTCTTGGTCAATTTTATTGATGAAAAAAATTGTCGGAATCTTCATTATCTGTAGTGCATGAAACAGTATACGGGTCTGTGCCTGTATGCCATCCTTTGCAGAAACTAATAATACTGCTCCGTCTAATACGGATAAAGAACGGTATACTTCCGCCAAAAAATCCATATGGCCTGGCGTATCTATAATGTTGACTTTTACATCCTCCCACTGAAAAGATGTCACTGCTGTCTGGATAGTGATTCCCCTTTGACGCTCCAAATTCATTGTATCTGTCCTTGTTGTGCCTTCATCTACGCTCCCTAGTTCTGCAATTGCACCACTGGTATACAATAAACTTTCCGTTAATGTTGTCTTTCCTGCGTCAACGTGAGCCAGAATGCCTAAGTTAATTATTTTCATGTGATTTTCCTCCTATCAACACCCAAAAAAGGGCATAAAAATACCCAGTGATAAATACTCCTATCACTGGGTAAATAACTCCAATAGCCCCAAAACACTTATATGTTTTCGGGCATATAAAATTACATGATAAAAGTATTCTTAAACTGGGTACAAAAAACTAAGCCCCATATTAAAAGTGAAACGGGACTGCTACTTTTTGTTCCCACTATCAAATTGACAGTTTATTTAAGAATACCTTGCCGCATATTTATTAACTCCTTGTATAATACTGAATCTAATTATATTCCTTAACCCTTTATTTGTCAAGCTGACAAACTAAAGCAGAAAAAGCGGCAGGATTTCCCCCTGCCACTAATCATCTGTTTATGCAAAAATAATTTCCTTTTCCACAATCTCCCTCGCACAAGCCCTTATGTTATTGAGGCATCCTGTCCATTCTAAGGCGTTTTCTGCCTTTAGCTGTTCCGTTATGCCCTGTGCCTGTTTCATACCCTCTATGAGCCTTTCAAAGCGTTCCTGTGCCTGTCTGTTGATGTCGGCAAGGTAGGCGTTTAGCCTGCCGCTTGTAAGAAGATTGGTGTATGTAACTTTACGGTACTGTTTTAGATAATCTAAATGCCGTTGCCCCCAGATGCCTATTGCCTGTTCTTCTTCGGCGGGTACAGTTAAGCACGGTATCAAATAATCCCCTTGCCTTTCGTATTTGCCGCCCAGTTCCTCAAATAATGATTTTGCCATTGTCTGTTACCTCCACATTCTTTTTTATTTTGAATGTCCGCAAAATCCGTCCTACATCAGAGGGACGCCATGGAACATCTAAGTGGTGGACAGCTTTCATGCGTGATTGCACGTTTAGACCCGTCCCTCCTTTTTCCGTAGAAGCCATGAGAATCCGTACTTCTCCACTATTGACTTTTCGTGATAGGGAATTTTTCTTCTCATCGGTATTGGCATCATGCACAAAAGCAATCTGTTCTTTGGGAATCCCTCGATCTACCAGTAGGTCTTTGAGTTCATTGTAGACATCAAACCCTTCTTCCTTACTTTTAGGAGTTCCAATATCAGAGAAAATCATCTGAGTGGCTTTGTCTTCAGCTCCTTCACGGTAAATCCGCTCGACATTATCAACGACTTGAAGGATTTTCTGATTGTCTGATAAGGTATAAGCAGGGTCAATCAACCGCATATCAATGGCTAGTTTTCTAGCTTCCCCGGTTATCTTTAACATATTATCTCTACTTGGATCAACACTACCTGACTTGATAGCGTCTGAACGCTCTACCAGTTCTTCTAAATAGTATTTCTGAGCTTGCGTTAACTCGCTTTCCACCGCAATAATCTTAGCTTCAGGTACAGGTAAATCAAGCATATCTGAAGTCTGAATATCTGCTGTTTCCTTGTAAATACGCATAAGTTCAGGCAGATTGACAAATTTCTTGAACCGTTTCTTAGGTTGGTATTTATCACCTGTCGGGGCTAGTTCCATAGAGTTTTCGATATTTCCAAAAGCACCAACCCAGGAGTCAAAATTCGATACCTGGTATCGTTCCAAGACATCAGGTTGAATGTAATTCATCATGGTGAAAAGTTCACTAATAGAGTTAGAAACTGGTGTTCCTGTCGCAAAAACGACATTTCTATCTCCATGCTCTGCCTGAACTTGTCTCACCTTCATCTCCATATCCACGTTCTTTTTTGAAGTGGTATTGGTAATTCCCGCGACATTCCCAAGTCCAGTGATTGGACGGATATTCTTGAAGTGATGAGCCTCATCCACAAAGAGAAAATCAATGCCAAGGTTTTCAAATTCGATAAAGGTATCTCGCTCCAGCTTTTGGAGTTCTTCCAGCTGGTGTTCTAGTCCCTTAATCGAACGCTCCGCTTCTTTCACTGTATAATCACTGTCACTTCCTAGCTTGATTTCTCTGAGTTGCTCGAGTTTGTCATTAATATAGGTGACTTGCTTCTCTCGACTCATCGGTATCTTCTCAAACTGGGAATCCCCAATGACAATGGCATCATAGTCCCCTGTAATAATCCGAGACACAAACTGCTTGCGTTTGGCTTTGGCAAAGTCTTTCTTAGTAGTCACATAGACTTTCTTGGTTGGGAAGAACTTCATAATTTCTTGACCAAACTGAGCAGTCAGACTAGACGGCACCACATAGAGAGGCTTATGTACCATTCCGAGTTCTTTCAATTTGAAACCAGCTCCAAGCATAGTCAAGGTTTTTCCAGACCCGACTTCATGAGCTAGGAGGGCTCGTTTTTCCTCCACAATCCGTTGAATGGCATTCTTTTGGTGAGGGCGTAAGGAGATATTCTGAGCAAGTCCATCAATGGTTAAATGGCTACCGTCATAAACCTTAGATACTGTACGATTATAGAGACTGTTATAGGTGTCTTCAATCAACTGTTGGACTTCTGGATATTTTGCTACAAAATCTTGAAAGAGTTCTTGTAGGTGTGTTTCCTTGGCACGTAGGACCGTTGTTTTCTCTACATCCGTTACATTCTTTTTCTTATCCCCTTCGACAACTTGTTTTGTAATCGTTGGTTGATTGGAATTCAGAAGATTTTCAAAGATTTTTCGACCACTATCATAGCGTGAAGCAGGGACACCTAGACTCCTATCCGTTGCGTTGGAATAGGTGTAGGCAAACTTAGATTGGTAAGTGATAACCCCGTCAATGGGACTGACTTCAAAGACTGTTGCTACTTCTTGGTCTGACAGTTCATAGGCTTTCCCCATAAAGGTTTCTTGGGCAAATTTTCCGTAAACAGACAAAGGAATCCAGCGTGAACCGATTCGATAATCAATGTCTGCTAAAGTAATACGTGCTGGTTTGATAGCTTCTAGAAGTCCTGCATAATGTGACCAGTTAAAGTCCTGATTGTCTTGTTTGACGAATAGATCCACCACTTCTAACTTGGTAACCACATCACCTGACAGAAAGTCTTGGCGAGAAACATAGGTCAATTCCCCATTCAAATACTTCTCAGGATCAGGCATAATGAGGTCGCCTAATTCCTCAATCAAAGTCATCTTCGATTCAACCTGATAGATAGACATCATATAAACGAAATCGACACCACGTCCGTCAGCCAAGCTGGAATTTAAGGCATCAAGGGCAGTATGTACCTTTTTAACCTCTTTTTCAGGACGCACTAAGGCCTTCTCAAAGGCAAGAGATTTAGTATAGATAACAGACTTTCCACTTGGATCCAGACGTTCATCTTCCAAACTAGCAAGAAGCGAATACTTATCATCACTATCGAAAAGATTGCGGTTCACTGCACTATTCAAATACCCATAGCGTTTGACAAAGCTATCATAGGTACGATTGAGTTTACCTAACAAGTGGTTAAAAATCTCCTTATCATAATCATAATAGCGTTGAATGGCAATAACTTCTTGGTAGGCATTGCGAATATCGACCATTCCTTTGATTCGTGCTACTTCTTTCTCAGACAAAGGAGCTTCATAGAAAACTGTCTTTTTATAATATCCCTTAAACTGACCACGTTTTGCTGCATCATCGGTCACATAGACATCCAGAGCTGTGCTATCAGTCACTTCTAAGGCATTAAAGCGATCAATCTGTTTTTGAGAATGCTTGGTGTCCCATGCCTTAAAGTTGCCCTCTTCATCGACATAATAACTGATTTCTTCTGTCTTGGTCCCCACTCGAATGCCTTTGTTATCTCGATAGTAAACCGTAGAACCCTGATAACCAAAACTGTACTGACCTAGATTCTCCCTCATTTCAGCTGGAATGGAGGTATCAATGACTTGTTCGATCAACACATTTGGGTTAATGATGACCTCATTTCTATCTATCTCTCTTGGAGCTATTACTTGATTTAGAGCAGTTTGAACACTAGCGATGAGGTTATCACTAGTCCCCTTAACAGAAAGTGTTCCACCGTTATAGTTTCTAACTTCATAGGTTCCTAGCACTTGGCTATTGTATTCTCCATCAAAGTATGGATTGAGCCAAATGCGACTATCCTTTTCATAACGAATGGAACCTGAAAAAGCTAAATCATCTGTCACATATACCTTGTTCAGGTGTTTCTGGAAGAACAACATATCCGTTGTTACAGTGGTTCCTGCAATGGCCTTAAATGCAGAATCAGGCAGTCGAACCCCACCAAGAAATTCGGTTGTCTCACGAATATCTTGTAAGATGTTTTCTGTTCGCTTATCCATGGTTCCTGTTGAAGAGATAATCGCTACTTGTCCACCATCATGGACTAAATCAAGCGACTTTTTGACAAAATAATCATGAATCATATAAGGCTTATCGTACCTGTTATCCGCAATTCGTATATTGGCAAATGGCACATTTGAAATCACCAAATCAAAACTATTGTCGTTAAAAGCCACCATCTCAAAGCCCTTAATTTCAATATGACTATTGGGATGAAGGTGTTTGGCAATAGCTCCTGTAATGGTATCTAGCTCTACGCCATATAGCTCACTCTTTTCTCTTAACTGTTTGGGCATAGCCGCAAAGAAATTCCCTGTTCCCATGGAAGGATCTAGGATTTTACCACCCGTAAAGCCATCTCTTTCCAACTTATCCCACATCTGACGGATCAGGGCAGGGTCTGTGTAATAGGCTGTCAGAGAGGACTGTTTCATATCCGAATACTCTTTATCTGTGACTAGGCTTTTCAGTTCCTCTCGTTCCTTGGAAAATTTTGGATTATAGTCATCAAAGAAATCATTGGCAAGTCCACCCCAGCCTACATACTTGGCAAGGAGTTCTTGTTCACTTGTACTTGCCTGACGACGCTCCGTTTCAAGTGTTTTAACCAAACGAATTGCCGCAATATTTGTCTCAACCTTATCTCTAGCAGTCTTAGGATAAAAGTCCGTCATATCTTCTGGAAAATAGAAGTCCGTTAATGGAATCTCTGGAATTGTTTCGACTACTTCCTCTTCAGGAATTTGATTATCTGATTCTTCAAAATCAGTATCGTTATGACCTTTTTCTGAACCATCTGGTTCCAATAGTCCAATACTCTGAACTGGCTCCTCTTCGAGAAATGAAAAAAGGTTTAATTCTTGGTCAGCGTCTTCTAACTCTGTTTGTGGTTCTGCCTTTGGCTGATGAAGTGCCTGACTGACTTCTTCCCAGGTTCTCACATAAAGAACTGGATTTTCTTCAATGATATCCGAAAAGTCATTGACTAACTCAATCCGAATCAAACCGTTCAATCGAGCATCGCTGACCGACATAACCTCAAAGTCCTGTCCCTTATAGGAAACCAATGACCCCAGAGGAAAAGTGTCCAATACTCTCTGGACTAGTGGGTTTTCCGCAAATTCTTCATCAACTACTTCTTTTCCCTCAGCTTTCTCTAGCTTGCTTATCCAATCTCTAAGGGTTAAATCTGGCTGATTGCCTTTATCTTTTTCAAATTGTTCCGCATCTTCTCTGCTAAGTTCTTGGTGTAAAAAGGCGTAGGCAATTTGTCGCAGCTCTTCAATGGAAAGCTGGCTACCAAAGAAAAATTCAATTTTTTCATGACTCAATCCCATTTGGAGTAGTTCTGTCGCAAAGACTAGTTGAGTTACCGTAGCTTTTGGATAACCACCTAATAAAGCAAGGTCCGAATTTTTCAAACGAAAACGACCTACCGCATCCAATAAAATACCGATTTGGTCTGGGTCAAACTGAGATAGCTCAATCCCCACTTGAGTCAATTTTTCTTGATTTTCTGCCCTAATGGCTTGTCCAATTTTTTCTAATTCCTTTTCTTCGACTGTAGTCAACGTTCGCTTCAGCTCATAGGGACTACCATTAGCCTCTAGATAGGTTAGTAACTCTTCTCCTTCATAGACTGGTATCATTTCCATTTCAGTGTCAAAATTACCTCGTCTAAAACTTGGGGCTTTGTAACGTTCATTTCGAATCTGGTCAAAATAGGTTAGTATCTCAAATTTACGTCGTAAAGATAACTCTTCATAAGCTGGCAGATGACTTGTTTTTCCTGTTTGAACATCTAGTTGAGACAAATCTACATCCAAACTAGCAATAACCAGAGAGTCCTCTTCTCGAAAAGATATTGCTTGATGAACACTTTTTTTGTGCTCATCAACAGTTTCTTCTATTTCTTGAACTGTTTCAAGATCAGGCACGTAATTCAAGAGAAACTGTTCAATATCTCGGCTGATCCGATCCGCTAAATTATTAGCCACACGGTAAACATTGACCAAATTAGCTCCCCTACTCTTTTGTAAGAGTGAATCCGGCGATATGGTTTGGTAGTGACCATTTGAGTCTAATAATTGAAAACGAGTGGCCAGATTAAACAAGGCCACTTCTATCACCAAGTCTTTTTCAGACGGCGATAATTTGTCAAGTTTTTGGAGGCCAGTTTGGCCGAATACTTGTGTATAGGTCAATAGATCATGAGCAGTATCATAAGGACTTGCCCGAACAAAAGCTGAAACATCTGTCTCAAAGTGAAGTACCTGAACAGACTTATTTATTTCTTGCCTATTGGTTAAAAAATGACGAATAAGACTATCCCACTCCTCATCAAAATGTTCTGCTTGGTAGTATAAAAACGCCTCAAGCAAGGATCTGTCACGAGGAATGGTGGCTCTCATCATTTGTAGTAAGACTTCTTGATTCATTTTTCCTCCCATTTTAAAAAGACTGAGAGTGTTTCTCAGCCCTTTGTGTTAATCTAGGACCAAGGCTCGTTGGTCTCTTTCTTGCGGAATAGCTTCCATTACAGTTGTCACATAGTGTTGTAAGAATTGACTTTTCTGGTCTAGTAAATCTTTTTTCAAGGCAAGGTGAACCAGATCTCCAAAATAATCCTGACTGGAAATGGCCAAGTCCTGTTGAATCATGGCCTGTAAGGTTTCAAGGCTAAGTGGTGAATAATCGTCACTATCTAAAACTTCATACTGTTCCAAGGTGTCCGAAAGACTGTTTGAAGACATTAGATCCATAATAAAACTAGAGCCTTCACCTGTTCGGTACAGCTTTTCCAGAATATCAGTCATATCCGCCTGTGCTTCATCCTGATAACCATCCACTTTAACTCGTAGCTCATCACTAATCAAGGACAGGTCATCTTCATCCATATAATCTTGATAAACCTGATTGAGGATTGTTCTATCAGAAATACTTAATTCCAAAGAGAGAAAGGCTTTGATAAACTCTTGGTAATCGTCCTTCTCCATTTCAGACAAAGCCTCTTTCATGGTGTCAAAGTTCCAAGTCATCGTACAACTCCTTTAGTGGGACTAGTGGTGAATGTCCAGATTGTAGCTCTTCTAAATCAGCTTGACCATCACCATCTGTGTCAACAGACTGCGGATTGGTTCCTAAAGCCAGTTCCTGAGCATCTGTCAAACCATCATGGTCCGAATCCTTTTCATAAATGGTTTTTGGATTCATCTACTTCTCCTCCTTTTTCTTCAGTCCATAAGCCGTACCAAGTAGAATACCGGCTCCAATCAAGCCCAAAATGGATTCCTGTTCCCCTGTATTTGGCAAAATGCTTGCTGGAACAGGCGGTTCAATAGTCTCAATCGGTGGTTGAGGTGGGGTAGGTTGATTTGGACTTGGTTCTTCAGGTTTAGGTGTATGTGTTACAACTGTATTTGAGCTGATAACATAGCCATTCACTGTATGGAGATAGGTATTCTCCACCTGACCAGTCGCAATGCGTTTCATCTGCAGGTAAACATCTGCCTGAAAGGCTGAATCATCAGAGATAGTCTCTAAGAAGGATTTATCAAATGAAATTGACACGAGGCCATTTTCTGTATCCACCTGTTGCAAAGTATATTTCGTGACTTCCGTTCCTTCTTTTAAGACAGAACCGTCTTTGAGGGTAACATCCGTCATCAGATAGCTGCGATAAACACCATTATACTCATCATGCTTTTCAACATAGTTATCTTCAAAACCATATTCAAATAACTCTGTCGCACGATTGCTTGGAATCATCGCTCCAACTAAGCGATAGTTAAAGATTTGATTCAAGGCCACTTCTTTCCCATCAAGGCTGTTATTTTTATGAGACAAGTCAACCACCACATCCTTTTGTGGGTCTAATTTGGGAACATTATTGACCACTGTTTCCGTGACATAGGCCAAGCCAAAATCAATCTGATAGGCTGTATTTTCATACTGAGCACCTGTTTTGGTCAGATCATTTTTAACCGTCATCGGAAGCGTGACAACTAAGGTTTGACCAGTCTTGACATAGGTCTCATAAAAAGCTTTTGGATCCTCAGCGCTTAAGACTTGAATAGCTCCTTTAGGTGTAAACTGTCGTTGAGCCATGGCATCTTGAACAATTTTTGGAACTTCTGATAAACTAGCGTATGTGTTGACAGAGATACCAGATACACGATTGCCATCCTTATCTAAAATCTGAATGCCATCAGGATTTAGGGAAAGGGCTTCTTCTGGGTAATCGTCTACCATGTAAAATCCCTTGACAAGAACATCATCCGTCACGACCATGTCCTTGTATTGACTGTAATCCAAGACAATTTTGTAATAATTAACTGTATTCGGAAGGACAGTCTTTCCATCAATTGAAATGCCTTCTTGATTGGTATTAGACTTATGTGGAGTTACTTTAGGGACGAAATTGATCACCGTATTGGTTTCATAAGCTTGTCCAAAATCCACCTGATAGGCCACGTTTTCATAAGACTTCCCTGAATTAATCATGGTTTCCAAAACCGTCATCGGAGTGACAATAGTAATATTCTCCCCCTTGGTCACATAAGAGTTATAAAAGGCTTGTGGGTCTTCAGGAATGAAAACTTGGAAAGCTCCTTTAGGCTGAATCTTTCGTTTAGAAAGGGCTGCTTGTAAGGAGTTAGGAGCTTCTGATAATTGAGCATAGGACTTCACCGTGATTCCTGAAACTGTTTTGCCATCAGATGTGATAACCTGAATAGCTGTTTCATCTGGCAATAAAGCTTCTTCTGGATAATCATCCACAAAGTAAAAACCTTGTGCAATCTGAGAGTTGTCTGCTTTAATCCCTCGGTATTGGTCCAAGTCCCATGAGAGAGTATAGAAATTTTGAGTTCCCACTAGCATGGGCTTCCCATTGATGTCCACCTTGTCTTTGTTTAAGTTTTGTTTCTTAGGTTCTGGAGAAACAAGGGTGTTAGTCACTTCTTTGGTCTCATAGCATAGCAATAGGTAAGCTTTTGAAAGTCGATTATTCTTGCAAACAATAATCCGTTCATTCTCTAGCTTTTCCCCTGCTCCACACCGTACGTGCGACTTTCACCGCATACGGCGTTCCAACTTCCTCTTTGCATTAAATACTAGTTAAATTACATTTTTCACGATAATAGTTTACTCTTTCAATTTGTTTTCCAGTCAAATTGAATGGTCGTTTATACTTTTCAATCATTTGAGGCTCAACCGCATGAATTAGTTTATGTAGCCACTTATGGATAATAACTAGATTATCAAACCTATCTGTCCCTCCCAAATATTTAGGGATAATGTGATGACAGTGAATGTCCCCTGCTTTCAAGAATTGTCCTGTAATTCGGCACCTTCCATGTTGCATGGAATATTTTGATAAACGATTATCTCCAAATTCTAAGGTCATCGTCTCGTGTGTTAACTTTTGGAGTTCTTGTAACTCTGTAACGACATTTGGCTTTAGCTGTTTATATATCAGGTTTCGTCCCTCAATAGTGTAGGGACATAGCTTCTGAGTAAAATTTCTAGCCATTCGCCATTTGACAGCCGCTAATGGATAGAGGTATGTAGAGCCAATTTTGAACGTCCTCATTTTATTTTTATAAAATTTCCTATAAACTTCAGGAGGACTTCTTGGAATCTCATACTTTCCTATATTCTTCAAATGATTGTATTGTGTATAAAGAAGAGAATAGGCTAATTTAGAGAAAACAGCACTGACCTGTGTCGCAATACCATAGTATCTATGTACGCCTAAGATATAATTGTTATAGAGACTAACATTCTGCCATGTAGGGCTACTTTGTATTGTTTTCAGGTGTCTGACTATCTTCTCTCTGATAATCTTTTTATTCTTACTTGAGACGGTTGTTCTGGCTATATATTTCTTATGTTTCTTGATAGCCTTTAATTCAAAACCAAGAAATTCAGAGCTTCTCCTTCTCAAGTTCGTTACCTTGGACTTTTCTTTGGAAATGTTCAGCTTGAGGTGAACTTTAACATAGCCCTCTACTGCATGAAATACTTTCCAAGCTGTCTTATGGTTCTTAGTGAATATCTTAAAATCATCTGCATACCGTACAATATACATTTCTTTAAGCTTTGTTTGTTGTAAAGCAGGATATTTGTTTAATTTTGTATATTGACGCTGTGTCGGAAAATTCTCCCATTGACTAGCTATCCACTGGTCTAAATCGTTCAGTACAATATTAGATAATAGAGGGGGAGAGTATTGCCCCTTGGGGTGTTCCTTTATGGGGAATACCTTGATAGACTATTGGTGCTTTTAGCATTTTCCCAATAATAGCTAACACCCTCTTATCTTTTATACCGATTGTATACATTTGCTTGAGTAGCTTGGTATGATTGACATTATCGAAGAATCCCTGAATATCAATATCAACTACATGGTGAAAGGTTGACTGATTCATCAGAAACTGACATCTAGCTATTGCATGATGAGTAGAGCGATTTGGACGGAAACCATAGGAATGTTTGTAAAATTTGGCTTCGCAAATGGGTTCCAAAACCTGCTTTATCATCTGTTGAATTAGTCTATCTCTCATTGTAGGTATTCCCAATGGTCTCGTTTTTCCGTTTGGTTTGGGAATATCTACTCGTCTAACCATCTGAGGCTTGTAGTCCTTCATTGTTAGTCTGATTTCTTTGATAAATTCATCTTGATTCTTTATGGTGAAATCTTGGATAGTTTGTCTATCTATACCAGCTGTCTTCGAACCTGTATTTGATTTTATAGTGCGATAAGCTAGTAAGATATTATTCTCAGAAATTATAATATCATAAAGATTGATACCGAAAGTCTGATTGGTCAAACTACGTTGATAAAGCCAATCAAACGTTTCTTGCATCTGATAGTATTCATAATATCGTAATAGTGTACTCACTGATGGCTCATCTCCTAACTGCTGTTAGTCCCATCATCTTACTCGACCTTGTGAGTTTCATTTATTCTAGTATTTAATTGTCAAAGAGCAAGTCTTGGGGCTATCCCTCCACGTGTATTAGACGCTTCATCGGTACTGTGCCCCTACTCTCACGAGAATTAAGGAATTTCGATAACTTATCTTATATCCAACACCCCGATAACAGTCGTTTGATATGAGTGTTTCTCGCTTTCCACGTTCCAATAATTCTAGCCTTACATTTCTATCCTTAGGTGCTTACTGTGAGCCTGAATATTTATAGCGTCCTCGTTCGCTATCCCGACGTTCATAGTAACGACTCTTACTTATCGGTAACATTCGTTGCGGTCGCAACCTTATATCATTTCTGATACGTCTTCGTTTAGACCCGTACATTCGCAAGTTCGTCAGTCTCTTCTTTGAGACATTCTCACCATAGATAGTTTATGGCGTTCCGGCATATCCTTTTCCATATGAATTAGCTACTTCACTTAGGAGCAGTTCTGCCGACTTTACCTGGCTTCACACCCTTAAGTGCTGTTACACTCAAACGCATGCAGGAGTATCAAACCAGTTGTTTCAGCCAACATGACGGCTTTCATTCCAACTGTCGAATTATTAGTTGTTATTCACTGTATCGTGAATCCTCTCTTTTCGTGCTACGCACTTATAGAGAAACGTGTCGCACCATTGCCGAAATCAACTTGGTAGGCCTTGTTTGTATAGGTCTTTTTTTGACCATAGAGACTATCTTTAACCGTCATTTTGGTCAAAAGAGCCAGGGATGTACCTGTTTTGACATACTGGTCATAAAAGACTTGGTTGTCATCGGGCATAAAGACTTGAAAGGCACCAGTCGGTGCAATCTTAGCACGAGCTAATTTATCTTGAAGGTCTTTAGGGGCATTATTTAACGAAGCATAAATTTTAACCGTTATGCCAGATACCTTCTGACCATCAAGGGTAGTAACTGCCGTGCCATTTTCCACCACATCAAGCACTTCCTCTGGGTAATCGTCCACAAAGAAGAAGCCTCGTGCAATTGTCTCTTTAGCAGAACGATCTCCCTTATACTGGTCCAAATCCCAAGTCAATCGGTATTGGTTGGTTGTACCAAGAGCTACGACCGTATCGTTAATGAGAACACCATCCGCATTTTCATTGTTCTTGTCAGGTGTAATAAGTGTAGTTGTCTCTACATCACCTGGTGTACGAACCGTCACAATATTAGAAGTAACTGTATAAGCATTGGTTGTGCCCTTGTTCAAAAGGAGTTTGTAGCTATTAGAATAGGTTGCCCCATCATTTTGAACAGAACCATAGAGTTTTGGGGCGGTCAATTGATAAACCTTGGTTAAATCTTTATTCACCTCCTGCAACAAGTTTTCCTTTGCGGTCAAGGTCACAAAATTCTTAGTCTCATCAAAGCTAAGGACATAGTTTCCATTCTCTTTTTGTGTTGTTTCCTTATCAAATAGGTAACCAGCAGGCAAGTAGTCCTCAAAAATGAGACTAGTCGTTTGAGCACGATTGGACGATAAGGCATCAACTGTTAAGGGATAAATCACCGTTGAATCTTTCGCGACAGTTTTCTCATGAAGATTAGCTTGGTCACTATTGACCACTTCTTTCATAATCTCTGGAGTTGTCGTCAAATGATACGCATGATAATGGACAGTCGGAACTTGTGGTGGCGTTGGAAGTTCTTTTGGAATAGGTTTAACAGGTAAGGTTACCTTGGTCAAAGGTAGACTAGGCTGCACCACTTCTTCCAAAGGCTTTGGCGTGAAGTTTACAGGCTTTTCTGGTGTAAATGTTTTAGGAATAAAGACATCTGGTGTTACCGTAATCGGTTCTGGAACGGGTTCAAGATCCACCGTTACATGAGGTTTGGGACTATAAGGTGTTACTGTACGTGCCACTGGTAGGGTGTTTAAGGCAAACCAGTAAGACAAGCCAACATTCTGTGGCATATCGCCTTGGCCAAAGGTTACTGTATAGGTATTGCCTGATGTGACCGTTGAGACA
Organism: Streptococcus azizii; assembly: GCF_001984715.1. Lineage (GTDB taxonomy): Bacteria > Bacillota > Bacilli > Lactobacillales > Streptococcaceae > Streptococcus > Streptococcus azizii. The sequence continues at coordinate 61,007 of NZ_MSPR01000006.1, read as the reverse complement.
ATAGCTCCTTTATAAGCATAACGACTTGAGGTGGTATCCCATTCCTCAGATAAATTCAAATCACTTGCACGGTTGGAACCCAAAGAACGTGCTAAGCCTTCATTAGTCACTTGAACGGTTGAGCCATTAATTGGCACAAATTTCCCAGATGAATCTTTAACATATTCTAGACCAATGTCATTATGATTGAGGGAAGAATGTGTGAAGACACCTGGTTTTTCTTTGGAGAAGGTAACTTGTGAGCCGTCTTCCAAAAAATACTTAGCAACTACACGAAACTCCATCTTATCCGTTCGCCAGTCACCGTTTCCGTCATTTCGGTAGGCGATAAAACCTTCAGTTGGATCATTTGGCACAACCAATTTCACGGCATCGGTTCCAGCTGGTGATACAAGGTTGGTAATATCGTAAGTCACACGACTAATCTTTTTCCCATCAAATCGTGCATGTTGAAGATTTTGATAGTTAAAGCTTAGGGTCTCACCTGTTTTGAAGCTATCATAGACAAAGAATCCTGTTGAATCCAAAATTCTTGAGTAGCCCCCAAGCATGGCATCGCCAGTTGAAATAATCTGATCAGGATTTCGGGTAATGGCCCCATGTTGTGCTTGGGGTTCACCGTTATTGAGATTGAGAGCTTGAGCAAGGGCTTCAGAAATATAACCTTCTTCACCTTTTGAAATCTCGGCCAAGTCACGTTGATAGCGTTCCATTTCTTTGGCATTGTAGACATCAATCGCTTCATTTTCTTTTCTGGCTGCGGCTTCTTTTTCCTGATTACGTTTAGTGATGGCTTCAATCTCAGCTGCTCGATTTGAAACTAATTGTTGTTTCTCCTGATTAGCTTGATCCACCGCAGCTTGACCTGCACGGTTTTCAGCATCTACAGCTGCTTGACCTGCCCGATTACGCTCTTCAATGGCTTCGTTATCTGCCTTTGCCTTAGCAAGTCCAGCTTCATTTTCTTTTTGAATGACCTGATTTTTCGCAACAATATCATCTGCCTTGGTTTTCTTTGTAAGATAATCCGCTAAAGCTTGTTCGTTAGTAGATTGAATGGTTTCAACAGCCTTGCCAAAGTTTGTATAGTCAAGAACAGATGTCCCGTTTCCTGATGAAACTACTTGTTCGTTTACTGTCACATCAGCATAGGCATACTGAGATTTTAGGTCATTAACTTTGGTATCAACCCAAGCATTTGTCTCTTTCCCAGTTTGGTTGGCCCCTTCATAGGCCTGTGTCAGCTCCTTATTTTCTTGTTCAATTCGGACTTTTTCATCCTCATAAGCTGCTTTGTCAGCTTTGTAGGTTTCAGTAACTTCATTGATAACCTCAACTTGGTTTTGGGCCTCTGCTTCTGCTTTTGAAATTTGTTGGTTGGTCTCTGACGCAGAGCTTGTATTTCCCAAATCCATTGGACTATCTTCAACTGTAGAAACACCTTCAGCCTTTGCTTCTTCAACTGCTTGTGTTACCGTATCATGTGGTACGGTGATAGCAATCGCTCCATTGGATTGACCAGTTGATCCTAAACTTTCAGTTTGTTCAGATACAGGGTTTGGCTGTGCTTCTGGTAAATTCGTGGCTGGATTTTCCGTTCGTTGAATAGTGGTGTCAACTGATGTTGTAACTTCATCAGCATGTGCAACCGTTCCTCCCCAAGCAACAACAGCGGTCACCATTGTTCCAAGGGCAACCGAACATAACGTTCGATATTTTTTACTCTTGCGAAAGACGTGTTTCTCGCCTTTTTCCTGATTGACAAGAAAGTGATGATTACATGTTTTGGTCATAAATTGTCCTTCTTTTCTTTTTTCTATAGCAACAAACTGTCACTCTTTCCTCATCATAAAAAAGAAGGCTTGATTTTGTTATCACAATAAGTTCAGGGAATAGAAAATGTTGCTTTTACACTACGAATGTTGTAAAATTGTAGTGTAAAAGCAACATCGAAAGGAGTAAGCATGTCAAAAAAAGAGATTCTACTTGAATTTATAGAAAACCACAATGGCATTATCACCTATAAAGATTGTAAAGCTCTAAATATTCCAACAATATATTTGACAAGACTAGAAAAAGAAGGAATTATATACCGCGTCGAAAAAGGAATTTTCCTAACCCAGAATGGAGACTACGACGAATACTTCTTCTTTCAGTACCGATATCCCAAGGCTGTTTTCTCTTATATCTCAGCGCTTTACCTGCAACATTTTACAGATGAAATTCCTCAATATTTTGACGTAACCATTCCTAGAGGCTACCGTTTTAATACTCCTCCAGCTAATCTGAACATTCATTCCGTTTCTAAGGAATATAGTGAATTAGGAATTACTCTTGTAAAAACCCCTATGGGAAACGAGGTAAGAGTCTATGATTTCGAACGTATTATCTGTGATTTTGTGATTCATCGAGAAAAAATAGATACTGAGCTTTTTGTCAAAACACTTCAACTTTACGGAAACTATCCTAAAAAAAATCTTACAAAACTCTATGAATATGCGACAAAAATGAACATCTTGGACAAGGTCAAACAAACTCTGGAGGTCCTAGTATGAATAAAGCTAAGCTAACAGCACTCTGTCATAAAATATCTAAGAATACTGGATTAACCTTTAATTCCGTGATGACCTATTACTTTCTAGAAGTGATTTTGAAAAAATTAAGTCAGAGTACCTATTCAAATCACTATATCTTCAAAGGAGGATTCCTACTGTCAAATGTTATTGGAGTTGAATCTCGTAGCACGGTTGATATTGATTTTTTGTTCCATCAAATAACACTCTCAGAAGATACTGTGGAGCAGCAACTCAAGGAAATTTTAGCAGATTCAGAAGAGGGTATATCTTTTGTGATTCAATCCATCACAGCTATTAAAGAAAGTGATGACTATGGTGGCTATCGAGCAACAATTTTGTGTCAACTTGAGAATATTAAACAAGTTATCCATTTGGATATTGCGACAGGTGATGTTGTAACTCCTCAGCCGATTACATACGACTATAAAGCTATTTTTGATGAAGACAATTTTCCAATCATTGCTTATACAATTGAAACAATTCTAGCTGAGAAACTTCAAACCATCTATTCACGTAACTTCTTGAACAGCAGAAGCAAAGATTTTTATGATGTTTATATTCTATCAAAACTAAAGAAAGAAGACATTGACTTCATTCAGTTGAATAATGCCTGTCAGAGAACATTTTCATATCGCGGAACAGATCTCGATTTTGAAAAGATTATTGCACTACTCGAGAGGTTCAAATCTGACCCTATTCAGAATAAACAATGGCAAAATTATTCGAAAAAATATAGCTATACAAAGGGAATTTCCCTTGCAGATGTTCTTGATGAGATGATTCGTCTCATAGCAGTTCTCATTTCTATAAATTCTGATTAATAGTAACCCAAAAATTAAAAAGGATATGCTAACATTTATACATTTTGTTAGCATATCCTTTTTCTATTATGGCTTCGAGCCAGTTTTTCTCGTAGAGAAAAACAAGAAAACCACCAGCATAGCTGGTGGTTGACAAGGCTTTGAGCTTCCATTTCTTTTTCCTGATATAATCTAATTGTTCAGGTTAGATAAAGGAGGAAAAAGAAATGGCTAAAACCAGTTACAGTTTATCACATACCAAATAGATGTGCAAATATCACATAGTTTTCACACCTAAGTACCGTAGAAAATCCATTTACTACAAAATAAGGCAGGACTTAATTGATATTTTCCGTCATCTATGTTGATACAAAGGCGTGGAAATCATTGAGGGACACATGATGCCAGACCATGTTCATATGCTTGTCTTGATACCCCCAAAACTTTCGATTTCCGATTTTATGGGATATTTGAAAAGTAAAAGTGCTCTAATGATATTTGATAAACACGCTAATTTGAAATATAAGTATGGAAATCGAAAGTTTTGGGCTAGAGGCTACTATGTTAGTACCGTTGGGCTGAACGAAAAGATAGTTGCGAAATATATTCGCGAGCAGGAGAAAAATGACATTGCACTTGATAAATTGAGTGTCAAAGAGTATGAAGATCCATTTTCAGATGGCAGTTTTAGAACGAGATAAAAGCCCGTTGTTACGGGCATTAGTCAAGTAATTATAGCACTAACCTGAACGAAGTTCAGCGAACGTCTTTAGACGTCGCTGGAGAGAAACGGCTTATAGCCGGTGTACAAGCCACCCGTTTTCACGGGTGGTTATGACTTCGTCGTATAAGCAAAACTCAAGCTACTATCCACTCCAGATAATTTTCGGAAGGTATAGTTTGGATTACCGTTGTAGTTGGTTTCTGAGATAAGGAAGGAGCCATCTGGGTAGACTTTTTCCACGAAAGCCACGTGTCCGTATTCTGCTAGTGTACCATGGCCTCCACCCGCAAAGGAGAGTATAGCTCCTGCTTTCGGAGTCGTGCCTGTTTCACCACCGAGGCTTGCTGCTGTACGCACCCAGTCTTGGCCATTACCCATGGTGCTGATGATTGAAATCTTCTCACCATTTCGGCCTTTGAGTTTCAGCCCCAGTTGGTTGATACGGGCTGCGACTCCCCACGTACATTGACCGTAAGCATAACCCATACCGTCACCACCTCCTGGAATAGAGTTCTCAAAGAGGTCTCCTCGGACAGCTTCAAGTGCTTTTGGATCACTTTGTGCCGTTCCACCATTTGGCTGACTGAAGCCCTTTTCAATTTGATAGAACCACTCAGTCGCTCTTGTTTGTCGCTCTAATAGCTTATCTCCTGAGTTACCTTCCCAGTAAATCAGAAAGAGTTGGGCAAGACTGGCTGGACTTCCTGAATTGTTAAAGAACTCTTTCAACCAACTTGTGTAGTAAGGACTATCCCCATGCAACATGAAGTCCAGTTGTAACCCCAAATCATACCACTTCTGATGTTTTCCTTTGGCATATTCTAGCAATAAGGTATGTCTGCGTGACCCATCTGCAGTGTCTGTCCACTGGCCTAATCCTAAACCACGTTTGAGGATATTAGGGTAACGTCCATTGTATATTGTTGGACCATTAAGTGAAAGCCAACCCTCATCATCCCACGAACTGTCTGTCGCACCAATAGGTGGAGATAGATAGTCGCCCTCTGCACGCTTCGGATTAATGGAAGATTCTACCGACCAATTTCCTAAAATGGCTGCGATAGCTTGATTGGTCGCACCTTTACTTTTGAGATAGTTATAAATCGCCTTGGCTCTCTCGAACTCATCGCCGCCAAACTGACCGATAGTTGGAAGAATGGTGGTCTGAACCTGATTCACTTTTGGAAAGTAAAAGGCAGGATTGACATAGACCAATTTATCCGTGTCATCATCAACCTTCTGATAGGTGACTTTTAGACCCGTTCCGTCTTTGGTTTGACCAATAATGTCTCCTGCCAAGACTTGTTGATTTTCACTCACTCGACCTGAATGAATGCCAAACAAGGTTAGTTTAGTCTTATTCACTCCCTTACCAGATGTCAGAATAACGGTCTCTCCATCAAGAGATACCTTGCCATCCATTGGAGCCACAATAACTTGGCCTTCTTTGGCTTCTAAGATAATATGGTGATGAAGCGTTGGTTTCTCATCAATGATCTCATAACCATATCGGTATAACATACTTAAACTATCTTCATCAGTCTGTCCCTGAAAGGGATTGTCCAATTCTTGAAGGGCTAAATAGTTGCCTTCTTCGGTCAACTCCTTTAGTTCTTCCTGGTCCTCATCAGACAGCTTGTAAGCAGGTTCTTTATACAAGTCAGACATGGATTTAATAGAATCACCACCGTTTAAGTCTGTCCACACTTGACTGAGAAATGCTTTATAAGTCGCACCACCTGTTTCCATGAAATCGTCAAGCTTATAGTCTTGGTATTGATGATTCATGTAAACCATGACCTCATCAATTTTGGTGTAGTAGGCGATCCCTTTTTCGTTGATTCTCGTATGTTCCGCATCTTCCCACGTCATGTGGGTATAGGCCTTGGTCAACTCCATCTCATCTTGTTGAATGACACTGCTACCTGAGACACTCATGAAAAAGCTCATCATCAAAAGGAGTATCAAGAGAATGCCTGAGACAATCCAAGTCAAAGGATTTCCCGCAATTGCAGAAAAGAAGGTCAGACTTCCCTTAATGGCTTGGACACCCTCCTTAACTCCTGCTAGACTGTGCTTTTTGGCATGCTTTAAAAAGGTTTGGAAGCGTCTTTGTGGTTTAAGAGGTTTCTGGCGTGTGAATCCTTTTCCCTTTTTGAAGTTCTGGAATCGTTCCTTTCCATGAGCCACTTTCGTCTTTGTAAAACGCACACCAGTCTGACCACTTTTCACCGCCACTTTACCTGCTTGATAGGTAAACCTGCCATAGCGTCTGGCTTTCAAGCTAGTATCCTTTAAGGTTCTTAGCCCATCTAAATCATCATCCTGTGCTACCAGGTCAAGCGATTCAGATACAGCTAAGCCTAATCCAACTTTGACTTTGGTAGAGTTTTTCTTAGACTTTTGGACTTTCTTGAGTTGTTTGACCTCACGTTTGGCAGAACTGACTTCTTTTTCAGCACTTAGTCGATCAAATGACTTTTCTTGGTGAAATTGAAAGCGAGACTTCACGGAAGGATCTTCTTTTTGGAAAGTAAACTTGGGATTAACCGATTTTGACTTTTCACTTAGTTTCACTTCTGACAAATGTTTTCTTGCCGTCCGCAAACGCTCTTGAGCTTGCGGAAGTCGGTAGTTCTTGATTTCCTTTACCTTCAACAGTCTAGGAGACACATAGGTAATTTCCTTTAGGAACTTCTCTTCTGCTTCCTTTTGGCTACTGAGTAGATTTTCTTTTAACAATGTTTTCTTTTCCTGAAAAAGAGAATTTTTGGCTGGTTTTCGAAATCGTCCTATTTTAGGAACAGTCTGTTTTAAGGCTCTAACTTCTTTCCGATAATGTATACGGGCTGATTTTAAGTTGCTTCGAAAATTTTGTCTGGCTTGTTTGACTAGCTTTTTATCCTCTTTCATCTCATGTCCTCATTTTTTCAGGGTCCGTACTCATGATATCAAAGAGCTCAGTGTGTTGTGGAATCTTATTCTTGAATGGGACAACAGTGGAACCGGCCTTGATTAGGCCAGCCCCTTTTTCAGGATTGACCAAGTATTTCTCCAATTCCTTGGAAAGTCCAAGCATGTGCACCAATTCTTCGCGATCGCTCTTAGCCTGTTTTAATAGAATCATAAACTCGCTATTAGCGATAATGCGTCTACCATTGGCATCCAGAAGGAGCGTCTCCACATTTTGAGTAATGCCAGTTGGTATCGCCCCATACTTACGGACACGACTCCAGAGTTTAAAGAAGAAATCAGAGGCATATTTGTCCAATAAAAGAAGCTGCATTTCATCAAAGTAAATCCAGGTCTTCTTCCCTAGTTTTTGATTTTTCACCACACGATTCCAAATCTGGTCAAAGATAACCATGAGGGCAATCTGTTTTAATTCATCGCCTAACTTTTTGACATTGTAAATCAGGAAATGACTGTCTGTTTTAATATTGGTCCGATGTGAAAACATGTCCAGCGACCCTTCCACATAGAGTTCCATATCCAGTGCCAAGTCCTTAGCTTCCTGTTCAGGTTGTTGAGATAAGACAAAGACCCATTCGGCCAAGGACGGTGTGTCAAAATGCTTATAGGTGAGTCGTGTCACACGGTCAATCAAGGACTTCTCACGACCATCCATCTTGCGGTCCAAGAGCTTTCCAATCCAAGATAAGAGAAATTCGGACTTGACCTTGACTGGATCCTCATCCATATTCTCATCGGATAGATCGAGGACGTTTAAGAAGGTAGTGGAATCTGGGGCAATATCAATACTCTCCCCACCAAAGGCTTGACCGATAATACTGTACTCATTTTCTGGGTCAACAATAATAATTTCAGTATCACTATCTACTTCCTTGAGCTTAGTAGAGATGATTTCATGTTTTGTCGCCATCCCTTTGCCAGCTCCAGAAGTCCCTAAAATCAACCCTGACGGAGTATTTAACTTGCCACGGTCAATACTGATGATATTACTTGAGATTTGATTGATGCCATAAAATTTCCCACCCTTGTCCTGAATATCAACGGAAGTCCAAGGTGCATTCACGGCAATATTTGACGTCAATAGAGACCGAGAGACACCTTCAAGATAGTTCTTCCCAAATGGCAAGAGACTATTAAAGGCAGCTTCTTGCATGTAGGTCAAGTTATCGATAATCATATCATTAGACCCTGCCACTTGCTTGATAATATCAAGAGATTGTTTGAGTTGGTCTTCAGTATCCGCCAGCACACCAATTAGAAATACGGTGTCAAACAGTTTATCTCCTGTTTGGGTCATGGTTTGAAGAAGAGCTTCTGCTTCATCGATATTGTTTTCAAGAACATGACCGACCTTCTCCAAATAGATGCCAGTCCGAGCCATCTTTTGTTGTTCCCCAATCTTTTGTGATTCCATCAAGGTCTTCTTGGTTCGCAGCTTGGTCATGGTTTCAGACTTGGTAGAGCCTTTAGCATGTAGGCTAATCATCACTTCCAAATCTGACTGCATGAGGTCACGAATAAATTTATCCCCTAGCTCCATACCGTAATCACGAACATAGACAATCTGTAATAATCTATCGTCCAATTCAATATGATTCTTGTGTTTAAAGGAAAGGTAGGTTGGGGCAATAAAGTGTTTGGTGGATTGACCTGAGAGGGTCAAATCCTTGTAAGAGAACGGTAAATGATTTTCACCTCGCAACATATCCGCAAGGACATTCACTCGCTCCTCTCCACCAAGCAGACCAAGAGACACATCAATCTCTGAAAAGCCACTCTTGAAATATTCCCCAATTTGCGACAGAGAACGAAAAGCTAGTTTTGGTGTTTGGTCGCTCTTGCCAAATGAAAGAAACTTTACAGCCGAAAAGTTGTTCTCGCCCGCCTCTAAGTTGGCATTCATCATGCGATTTAATTCATCACGATAAGCATCAAACCCATCTTCCTGCAAGGGATAGAGAATACTCTTACGGAATTTTTCCAAATTGACCTTTTGATTGAAAATGGTCAGTTGGAAATTGGTCTGATCATCCAGTGAATTGATTAAATCGGAATATTTCTCCACAATAGCTCCTTTATCATCTAAGCCAACTGTTTGATAATTGACATCTCCTAAGAGATAGGTTTGTGAGAAATAACTTGGACTGACCTGCATGAGTCCATTTTGAAAAAGTCCTTGATAGGCTAACGTATTTACGGTAGAAGGTTTGATCTCCTGCTTCTGTGTTTTCGTCTTTTGCTTTTTGTCATTTGAAGAGGTCTTTGGTTTCATTGAGTGTTTTAATTTTTTCACGTTGATCTCCTTTTCTTCCAGTAAATGTACGATCTGGTACTGTTAGTTCATAATGAAATCGATACTTGAGGTAGGTTTCAAATGGTAAATCATTAGGGCGATAGACCCCAAATAACATGAGTGGAATGGTAAAGCTAAAAACAAAACCATAGACAAACCAATCTCCAAATTGCCAGTAAAATAGGTTCAAGCCCAATACCAAAATGGTTATGGCGACGGAAGGAAATACAAAAATAACCTGTCTAGTTGTAAATCCCAGCCATGCCCTGTGTTGAACCTTTGAGATGTCCTTAAAGACACGTGTGTTCATAAATGTTCTCCAATCTAAGTAAGCTATAAAAATAGGAGGCGAGATAATGACTCCCTTCCTCCTACATCCCCAAAATACTTCGGGCGGTTCGTTGACTGCCAACTAAGGCAATGATTAACAAGATGGCCTGTACCAAGCCACCAAACATAATGGCGAGTGATTCCATTACTCCAGCTCCATTTGATACGGCAATCTTTCCAGCCGATTCAAACAAGGGAACAAGAGATACAATTAGAAAAATCAAAATACCTTGCACGGCATAGACCATGACGTTCTTAAGGTAGCCAATCCCAACACTTCTCCAGTCATCACTAAGGAAGGTCGGAATGGTAACAGGGGCAAAAGGTATCATCAGATAGAGTTGGATAAAGCGAATGGTAATCAAGATATTGACAACCATGATACTGGCCATTCGTACCAACCAAATGAGAATCGCAAAAAAGCCAATAATCATTTTTTCTACAATTCCAGATCCCTTGATGCCTGAGATGGTATCGTAATTAGTACCACCATTTGTGACAAGCCCTGCCACTTGTTCAATAACATAAGAGGCAAGGGCAATAATGGCTTCCACAATAACCGTCGTATTGGTAATCACGACCGCGACCATGATGTAGCTGACAATCATAGGTGCTATGGCTTCAAAGGTCATCGCACCACCTGAGTTTGCGATTTTCTTGGCCATTTTTGAAAATTCGAGTACGAGAACAACCGCAAGAATAGCTACTCCCAAGGGCTGCATAATCCCCTTGGTAATGGCTGTCATGTAAGACCACACCGTCGGATTAAAGTCCGCTAGTGACTTAACCAAGTTGGCCGTTGATTCTAAATCAACTTGGAACCCTTCAAAAAAGCTTTCGCTAGATACTTTTTCAGAGGCTAGAAATACAAAAGGTGACGTAAAATTCATCATCATGTCATGTTCTGACCTCCTCTAAATAGTAATCTGTGTCACAAAAGCACCTGCGGCTCCCACCATGACCCCACCAACAATTTCTAGAATGGCATTTCGGACACCTGGACCACCATCTTTAATGTTGGTCGAAAGGTTGATAATGCCCATAACAACAAGAAAGGCTCCTACTGCAATTAAGCCTTTTTGTAATAGAGACATAGCTTGGGAGAACATGGAGCTGGCGTCCACTCCGTAAACAAAGCCTGTTAGTTTTTGATTCATATCATTCCTCATTTCTATTAATGTAGTTTTGTTTCTGTGCTTAGATCCCTTATTTTATGGCCTGACAAATCTACTTCTTCCTCAGCGGTTAGGGGATCGATGTGATAGTGCCACCAGCGTTCATCAGATTCCTTATCCGCAAGCCATTTCCAATTCTTATGTTTGAGTGGAAAATATTTCTTTGATCTAAATACTGGCACTCCTGCAATGCGTACAAGACACTCATCTCGTTTCATATTACCGACTTCATCAGCCGTCATCAAGTCACGGGCAATTTTCTGGTGAGAGGTAGAACTTGAGCCAGTCTGCCCAAAAGAACGACTGATATTTCTGACATCAATGGTTTGTTTGCCTAATAGACCACTCATGAATTTGAAAGTTTCTTCGTCATTTCCACCCAGATAGAGGAGGCTGTCACAGTTCCCCAAAATGGTTTTCCAAGCTTCTTTTTCCTTATAAAGTCCTTGGAGTTGAGCGATATTTTGGAGAATAGGCACAAGACTCATATTCCTAGAGCGGACTGTTGAGGTTTGTTCAGCGAAGTCTGGGATTTCTCCGACATTCGCAAACTCATCCAGATAGCTTCTAACATGAATAGGCAGTTGCCCTTTAAAGTCAACATCAGCCTGTCTGGTCAAAGTGGAGAAAACCGTAGAGAAAAATAAAGCAGATAGGAAACGAAAGGTCGTATCATTGTCTGGAATAACAAGATAGACCATGGTCTTTTGAGTGCCCCACGTTTTCAAATCCATAGTGTCTCTTTGCGTCAAATCAATCACCGATTGAATATTAAAGAGGGCAAATTTAGCTGTTGTGACCGCAATCACCGAATCCAAGGTCTTATCCTTATAGTTTTGAAAATCTGCCCAGTTTCTCATGGTAAAGTTCTCATGACCATATTTCTTAGCATAGTCTTCAAACAGGACTTCAAGTATACTTTTGTCCTGATTGTCTCCCTTTGATAAGAGTTTGATGAGTTTCCCAATCTCAGAAAAGGCTGGATAACGGCCACGCTTACGTCTTGCTTCCTGCTCTTGCTTAGAACTTCCTGGAGGATTGTAAAAATCCACCAAGTAAGAGGCAATAGCTCTCACCAATGTCATGGAAGCCTCATCCCAAAACGGATCACTGCGAGAACCATTTCCTTTGGTATTATTAAAATAGACCGTTAACATACGGTTCAAATCATTCTCTGTTTCTACATAACGAAAGGGATTAAAACCGTCTGAATTGGTCATATTAACCAAGTCTAAAACCTTAACCTGATAACCGTTTTCTAAAAAGAGTTTACCTGTCTTCTCAGCCAAATGGTCTTTCGGATCTACGACAATATTGGAACAGTTAAGTTGGATAAGGTTGGGTTTCACAAAGCGAAAGGTCTTACCTGCCCCAGAACCCCCAATGACAATCAAATTTTTATTTCGGTCAAACTGGGGTTTCTTCTTTTCCAACAAGGTTAGACGAACATCACGAGCCAAAATCGTGTCATTGAAAGGATTCTTACTGTAAAAGTTCCGCTTTTCCTTACTGGTTCCAAATCGTGCAGAACCATATTCTTCCCCTTCCCGATAGACTTTCTGTCCTGTCGATACATAAAGATAGACTAGCGTCATCATTAGAACCCCAAGGATAAAGGCAAGAAAAGATTTTTGAGTAAAGGAAAATAGCCATAAAGGATTGAAAACCTGATTTAACCCCTCTCCTAAGAGGTAGGCAATACGTTCCATAGGTGGGGCATTAGTTAAACTATCATAGAGTAGGGTTAGACGATGGCAGAAATAGCCAAAGGCGAGACCCAAGAGTCCAAAGACAAATGCTTTTTGCCTGGAATACATTACAAGGTCACCTCCTTGGTTTTTACTGCCGAAAGTTCTGTCACTCTAATTTTCTCTTTGGCCAGTTCTATCTCTTGGTCCAAGGTTTTATCAAAGGTTAAACCTTCTAGCTTCTCTGGATTAGACATCAGTTTCTTCAACAATTCATCCAAGTGATGATCGAGCAAGGTCTTATCCTTGGCATAAAAGTAGAGATAGTCTTTTTGCCAACTAATTGCGATTGGCAGTTTTTCTGACTCCATCAACTCCTTAAATTTCTCCACATCGATTGGCTTATCCAGTATGTCTTTACTAACATCAATCGCTTCAATGGCGTAAGGACTTTGAAGGAGTTCTTCCATTTTTTGAACCCCAATCTTATAAGCTGAATCTTGAGCTAAGGCTTGCCTAGCCGACCATTCTAAGAGTTTTAAGAGGGTTCTGACTGTCAATAAACTACTTCTTTCTACGTATTGCATCGCTTGACGTTCTTGTTGTTCAGATGACATAGTGGCCTCCTCTTTTTTCGATTCCCTATCAAACATAAGGTGCTTCCATAATACGGAAGCACTCTTGATTTTGGTATCACAAGAAAGTTACGACATAAGCCAAACTATTCCAAAGTAAATGTAAGGCGATTGCCGTCATACAATCAGTTTTCAATCGAACAACAGCCAAGGTCAAGCCAAGACAGCTATAGATGAGCCAACTCCCTAATTGATTAGGTCCATGGGATAGAACAAAGAGAAAACTGGTCACGCCTATTTGTTCAAAAGGGAATGTCAATTTTTCCCACAGCAATTGCCTGTAAACAATCTCTTCAAGAATACTTGCATTGACCAGAAACAATAAAAAGATAATAGGAGGAACCTGTTTTCCTACTTGTACCAATACTGCTTGATTCCTAGTCTGAACTGGAAATAGGAAACTGATGAAGACTGCAAAAGCAACCATAGCCACAAAGCCAAGAAGCAACCAACTTAGGCGATTTTGTACGCCCACAATTTTTAATGGAACAGTTTTATGACGGGCAATCTCTAAGCAAGTCACACTTAATAGGACCAATTGTAGCAAGACTATACCCTCTATTGTCAGATACTCTTTCAGGAATAAACTCACCAGAAGACCGTTAAGCTGTATGGCTAGATAAAACAACACTATCCTTATCATTGTCACCTCTTAAATAAATCTTCATAATCAATATCTAAGACTAGAACAATACGCTCAACCCATCTTATTTGTGGCATCAGACGATTAGATTTGTAATGCCGTAATTTTTGATAGAGGCGATTAAATTCACTTGGATAAACATATTGACCGTTGAATACTTTGCGAGCTAGTTCTGCCCAAGTGAGGTCTTTTTCAGCCAGAATGATTTCTAAATTGTCCCAAAATCGTTCATTCATCTTCACACCTACCCTGTCACTTGTTTCATCAGACTGGCCTGAAACAACTCTTCTTTTACCTGTCTGGGAAGAAAAGTACGTACTTCGTCTAGCCCAATAGCTGGATAGACGTGATTCTGACAGACAATGAGAGGCAGACGAAGGTTTTGGTCTGGCTTTTGGAGAATGAGCTGAATCATCTCATTCAAACTTATCGAATATTGACTTTTAAAGCGAAGAAATCGTGGCGACAGCAACTCAAAACAATCCGTGGTTTTGGCAAAGAGTGACAGTATGATTTCACGGTTTACCTCACATGCTTTTGTACAACGATAAGCCACTCCATAGGTCGTCAAAATGGTTAGTAAATCTTGATTTGTATTGGTATTATTTCCTAGATATACCTCAAGCATAGGCACCTCCTTATAGGGTTAGGCTATTTTCAACTGTTGGTTCAGGAGTTGAGAAATAGCGACTCATATCAATGGGCATCCGTCCTTCACCAAAGCACTTGACCGTCACTAGAGTCGTTAAAATGCCATCCTTTCCTCTAGCAGTATAATTTTGACCAAAGGCACGAAAGGCCAGGTGATTGTCTTTCGTCAATAGTGTATCTACACCATTTTTAATATCCCTAGTTTCCATAAAATCCGAAATCTGATGAAGATTGGATTCGTAGAATAGGGGATCATTCATCTCTTTGTGGTAATCATCTTCAAAAGTTACCTCAAAGTCACAATCAAAATTGGGGAGCGACAGTATCTTTTGTAATAGCTGATTGGTTTCAGCTTGGTGAATACGTTCTTCTAATTCAGTACAATCTAGGATACTTTTCTTATGTAGTAAGTTCATGTTTTTCTTCCTCTTCCGTTCTTCTAAATTCTCTGGCAATGGCTTCAATAACTGTGACAGTCACGCTATTGCCGGCCTGTTTGTATAGTTGGCTCTTACTAGAAACACTCTCTGCTCTTTCATAAGCCCAATCAGGAAAGCCTTGAAGTCTGAAGCACTCTCTTGGTGTCAGTCGTCTTATTCTCAGGCGATAAAGTTTCCCCTCTAAGACAATGCCTGTGACTTCATACCACTTATCCTGTCGATATTCCAGAGCAGCAACTACTACTCCCATATTGTCTGAAGTCGTCAGAGTATTGGATATTCCCTTTCCCACACGTCCCCTACGTTTGGTTGAGTCTGGATAAGCCAGATTGACAGAGTCTCCAAGAGTTGCCTTTGCGTACCCTGTTTTAGTGGCTTCCTTGATTTTCAGAAATGGCAGCTCCTCCCTCAGCAAAATCTTTGGCACCTTGTCTCCACCTTGCATGGTGGTCAAGGTCGGTGACAAGCCAGAAATGTCAAATACTCTACCGGTCTGGTCAAAGCTAGTCGGCAGATTTCCTGCGACAACAACTCCGTGTTTGTCTTGACTGGTCAAAGTAAACATAGGGTCTTGATTGTCCTTAAATCGACGACCATGTTGGCGTTTTTCTAGTCTATCTGGTGTTAAGACTGGAATGGCGATTTTTGCACCCTCTCCTTTACCTCTTGTTAGTGTAGGAGCAAGTCCACTCGTCAGATAGACTTCACCATTCAAACCATGTTTAGAGGGATTGATATTTCCTAGCCTTTCAAGATGAGCTGGGCTGTCTTCTCTTCTGAGAGGAAATATGAATCTGGAACGGTATCTTCTAGAATGTCCGATAATAAAGACCCGTTCTCTGTTTTGCGGGACTTGGAAGTCCTTGCTGTTAAGCACCTGCCATTCGACATCATACCCCAATTCATCCAGCGTGGAGAGGATTGTGGCGAACGTCCGTCCCTCGTCGTGATTGAGTAGGCCTTTGACGTTTTCCAAAAATAGAAAACGTGGTTGGATTTGTTTGGCCGCTCGAGCAATCTCAAAAAAGAGAGTCCCTCGAGTATCTTCAAATCCCAATCGTCTGCCTGCGAGTGAAAATGCTTGGCAAGGAAATCCCCCGCAGATGATGTCCACTTGCCCTCTAAATTGTCTAAAGTCATGGTCTGTGACCTCTTTAATGTCATGGTATTCTATTTCCCCTTCTGTGTTAAACATGGCTTTATAAGATGTTCTAGCGAATTTATCAATTTCACAAAAGCCCAGGCATTTATGACCCTGTGATTCCATCCCTAGCCTAAAACCGCCTATCCCAGCAAATAAATCTAAAAATTTCATTTTTCCTCTCTTTCCAACTAAAAAAGAGCCTTACACTTGTAAAACTCTTGCTTATATATGATCATCCATTTCTGGTGCACGGATGATTTCAACAATCAAAATGATGATAGAAATCAGATAGATTCCACCTAGTATCCACCAAATCATCTTATTCACCTCCTTTTACTTCTTGTCGTCTCAGTTGCTTGGTCCACTCCGACAGCACACCATTAAATACGTATTCAGCTATTACTTCGGCTGACCGAGCAAATCGCATTTGTTCCAATGCATACTGATACCGGTCACTAAAATAAATCATGGCATAGTCACTAGCAGACTGAGATAGACCTGTCTGTCTTAACTGGTCATGAACCAAACCCCAAATATAGTCTCGATCGTACTTGGTCACGCCATCGACTTTTGAAGTAAAGTTTTCTTCTTTTTTCTCATCTACTAGCTGCCTCTCCTCCTCGTCCTTCATAACTAAGTCACTCCCTTCAGTTTCACTATATTTAGTCTCACTTCCTTCAGTCTCACTAGGGGCTGAATATAAGACCGGCCCCGTCTTTCTTTGAGACTCCCCTAGTGTTTTTTTAACACTAGCCCCGTCTGTATGTAAGACTGGGGTAGGTTCATGTTCTAATTCCCCCAAGTAAATTTTATTTGCCATTCGACCTCTTTCACTAGAGGACTGTTGGACTTCATCAATTAAGCCATATTCACGTAAGGTTTTCTTGATAGAGAGTAGTTTTGACTTTGAACAGCCTAATAGTGCCATCAGATTTGAATTGGAATAAATCAAATAAATAGCCCCATCCTCATCAATCCAGCCTTTACTCAAAGACAACTCCAACCGATCTTTTAAAACCGCGTAGGCTACCTTAACTTCCAGCTTCATATCCTTATAACGTTCACTCTCAAACAAAATTTTAGGGAGTTTATAATAACGCTCTGATGTCTGATATTGATTAGCGGTAATACGTTTCATGATTGTCCCTCCAAGACTAAAAGTCCAAAATTCCCGAATTCATCAAATCGGATTAAACCTGTTTGTTCCATTTCATTTACCAGTTGAGTTGCTTTTAGATTATCAACTCCCATGATGGTCATGATATGGCTCTTCACGATATGACGTGATGACTGTTCTTCCTTTTGCATAATTACCTCCAAAACGCAAAAATGGGGTAGACAATCTAGTGTCTACCCCCGAAAGTTTATTAAAACAAAAATCCTGCCAAAGAATTTTTGGCAGGATTTTTGGCAGGAAACCAAATCAATTTATCAGTTTCTATCAATCGCTTATCGCTCTCAAAGACTGGTAAATAGGGATTCCGCAATCTAATGATGGTGTTACTCTTATTTAAGAGTAACTGAAGCTCCAGCTTCTTCCAATTTAGCTTTGATTTCTTCAGCTTCGGCAGTTGCAACGCCTTCTTTAACGACTGCAGGTGCACCGTCAACCAATTCTTTTGCTTCTTTAAGACCAAGACCAGTGATTTCACGTACAGCCTTGATAACACCAACTTTTTTGTCGCCAGCTGCAGTCAACTCAACGTCGAATGAATCTTTAGTAGCAGCAGCATCAGCAGCACCAGCTGCAGCAACTGCTACAGGAGCAGCTGCAGTCACACCAAATTCTTCTTCGATCGCTTTTACAAGATCATTAAGCTCAAGGATTGACGCTTCTTTAATTTCAGCAATAATGTTTTCAATGTTCAATGCCATTGTATTTTCCTCCAAATAGTTTTGTTTGTTAATAAATAATAGATAGTTGTAGCCCTAGGCTACTTGTTGCTGCCTTAAGCAGCTTCTTCTTTGCTTTCTGCAACAGCTTTGACAGCGTATGCAACGTTGCGAACTGGCGCTTGAAGTACAGATAAGAGCATAGAAAGCATACCTTCTCTGTTTGGCAATGCCGCAAGAGCTTGGATTTCTTCTTTTGAAGAAACTTTACCTTCGATTGCACCACCTTTGATTTCAAGAGCTTCCGCATTTTTAGCAAAGTCATTCAAGATTTTTGCTGGCGCAATAACATCTTCATTTGAAAATGCAATCGCAGATGGTCCCACAAAAATTGATGCCAATTCTTCAAGACCAGCTTTTTCAGCTGCCCGACGCAAAATTGAGTTTTTAATCACTTTGTACTCAACTTCGCTTCCACGAAGATCACGACGAAGAACAGTATCTTGCTCAACAGTCAACCCACGCGCGTCCACCACTACGATAGATGCAGCAGCTTTCATCTTTTCAGCAACTTGATCAACTAATTCTGCTTTTTTAGCGATAATAGCTTCACTCATTAGTGTTTTACCTCCGTTATTATTTTGGGTTCGAGCTTGTTTCAATAAAAAAACGCGCCAAACCTAGACACGAAAGTACAAATACGTTTCTATCCGTTTTGTGCCTCGGTAGGATGCTTATGAGTTGAACTCCCCTACTGTCTTAGGTCAGTTTTTTCAAACCTTACTCATACTATCATACTTTCTTTCGATTTGCAAGGATTTTACCTAAAAACTTACAATATTTTTTACTAGATTTCCTCAAAGAAATGCGGCACTCAAAAAGAGAGGGCCCGTGCGGATCCTCTCCCTACTCATTTTTCATCCTTCTACTACGACAGGGTTAGGGATGTTTCCCCTTCTAGCCCTATTTTTCTCGCTGCTCTCGGAGATATTCCTTAACCTCAGCAATAGTAGCCGCTACTGTTTCATCCCCAAAGGAGACTCGCTCCAGCAGATTTCCATTTTCATCTCGGACTTCCGAATAAGAGTTGACATCATTGGTTAGGCTACTCAAGTAGCCTCCACTTTTATCGGCGATAATAAGCGTTGCATCATCGTGATGTTGGAAATAGTCATTCACTTCTTCCTCGCTAGCATCTTTTAGCAGACGAGCATAGATTTGAATCGTACGGTTATCAGATTTTCTTTCCTCCGAAGCGACAGCCCTCTGTTGTGGCAATAGCACTCCTAGTAGAATCGTCACTGTGGCAAAAACTGCCAATCTAATCATATATTTCATTTTCATATTCCTTCTCCTCCTTAAACAGGATTCGATACGTGATATTTAGAACCATTCACAGGATTATAGGTTCTAAAATAAGTACCAGATTTACTATAAACCGGCAATGTCTGCCCTGGTTCAATCGGAGTTGAATTACCTTTTCTATCATCTACGCGCCCAGAATCTCCAAAAACCTGCCAATAAAGGTAATCTCCTGTAAACCAAGCAGGAACAAACACTAATTCTCCATACCTCCATCCAGAGGCAGAAAAAGGATTTGATAGATATGACTGATTAGCATACAAGGTTCGTACCTCGGTCGGGACATAAGCTCCTCTAAATGCTATTGAAGGTTTTAAGTCAGACTCTCTAGAGATATCAAATGTTTTTAAAAACTCTTTATATTCTGGAACTGTCATGGGTTTATATTCTGACGATGCTAATTGAATTTCTGGAAAATTATCGCTTCCATCCATATTCATGATTACTCCACCATCTGAAGTCGGTAAAACATATTGAGCATCACTCAGATTTTCTGTGATTTCCTCTATCTGAGCCTCAGTCATATACTCTGCAGCATGAACAATATTACCAGCAGAAAAGAGAACTGCTACGAATGCCCAACTTGCTAAAATAAGAAATTTCTTTATCATAATAACACTCCTTCTTATTTATACCATAGACCATCTGTTAGTGAGGGATTCTGTATTACCAGTATCGTCTCCGTTCTTTTCCTCCTTCCCCTCACACGCTTCCCCCATTGTTATTCTATACGATTTAGAAAACGATGTCAAAGAATCAAAACTACTGGTATTGCCGTAAATTTTCACAACAAAAAAATGTAGCCTTTCACTACATTTTCTACATTTGGTCCAAAATACTATCCCAAGCCTGCTCAAAGCCATGTCTAGTTTCCGATGAAAAGACAACAAATTGATCAGCTGGGTCAAACTCCAATCTTTTCTTAATCATAGATTCGTGCTTGTTCCACTTGCCGCGAGGAATCTTATCTGCCTTAGTTGCAACTAGGATGACTGGAATGTCATAATATTTCAAAAACTCATACATTTGAACATCGTCAGCTGAGGGTTCATGCCGCATATCAACCAAGCTCACGACAGCCCGAAGGTTTTCACGACTGGTGAGATATTCTTCTATCATTCTCCCCCATTTAGCCCGCTCCGTCTTTGAAACCTTGGCATAGCCGTAACCAGGCACATCAACGAAACGAAGTTTATCGTCAATGTTGTAGAAATTTAATTGCTGGGTTTTACCTGGCTTACTGGAAGTCCTCGCAAGGTTTTTCCGCCCCAGTAGGGTATTGATAAAAGAAGATTTACCGACATTTGAACGTCCTGCAAGAGCAATTTCTGGCAAATCATCCTGGGGATACTGAGCCTTGGAAACCGCACTCAATAAAATAGTCGCATTGTGTGTATTGATATCCATCTGCTCTCCTTATGCCGTCTCTAAGATGGGTTGGTCCTGACCTGCGACGGCCTCCTTGGTAATTCGCACGCGCTTGACTTCCTCTTGACTCGGTATTTCAAACATAACATCCAGCATGGTTTCTTCAATAATCGAGCGCAATCCACGCGCACCTGTTTTCCGCTCTATCGCTCGTTTTGCAATTTCTTCAAGCGCTTCTTGGTCAAACTCCAAGTCGACACCATCGTAAGACAGCAGGGTTTGATACTGCTTGACAAGAGCATTTTTCGGCTCTGTCAATATACGAATCAGGTCCTCTGTCGTTAACTGGTCAAGGGCTGCAAATACAGGTAAACGCCCGATCAACTCTGGGATAATGCCAAATTTTTGAATGTCATCTGCGATAATATGCTGCATATAGGATTCTTTCTCATCAATGGCACGATTGTTGTGGCCAAAACCGATGATTTTTTCTCCCATCCGCTGTTTGACAATTTCCTCAATGCCATCAAAGGCACCTCCGACGATAAAGAGGATATTTTTCGTATCCACTTGAATCAGTTCCTGCTGAGGATGCTTGCGCCCTCCTTGAGGTGGTACACTAGCAATGGTTCCCTCTATGATTTTGAGCAGGGCCTGCTGGACACCTTCCCCTGAAACGTCGCGCGTAATGGAGACATTCTCCCCTTTTTTAGCAATCTTATCAATCTCATCCACATAGATAATCCCACGCTCTGCACGATCGACATTAAAATCGGCTGCTTGGAGGAGTTTTAAAAGGATATTTTCAACATCTTCTCCTACATATCCCGCCTCTGTCAAAGCTGTCGCATCCGCAATCGCAAAAGGAACATTTAGACTCTTGGCTAGGGTCTGAGCCAGGAAGGTTTTGCCTGAACCCGTTGGGCCAATCATGAGAATATTTGATTTTTGCAATTCAACATCCGTCTCTTCTTGGCTATCCTGAAAATTGATCCGTTTGTAGTGATTGTAAACGGCTACTGCTAAAGCCCGTTTTGCCCGGTCTTGGCCGATCACATAGTGGTTCAAAATCGTCAGTAATTCCTGTGGCTTAGGGGTATCTGCCAAATCTGTCAAGACTTCCTCTGCCAATTCCTCACGAATAATTTCTTGGGCTAATTCTACACACTCATTACAGATAAATACGTTATTTCCTGCGATAATTTTCTTTACTTCTTCTTGATTTTTTCCACAAAACGAGCAGTAAATAAGCTCTGATGGATGATGTACTGCCATGATTTTCTTTCCTATCCCTATCTAAAATAATACACCATAAAAGGCATGAATACTGTTAACTAAGTTGGTCACTGCATTTAAGAGAAAGAGGAGCGCTAGCCCGTATCGCTTTTTATGAAAGGCCTGAATGGAGCAAAGCACACAGATACCACACAAAATAGCCGTAAAGAGGCCAAATAAACTTTTCTGCATGATTATTTCTCTTTTCTTTCAAATCGTCTGATGGTGAACGCAACTGGATTTTCTACATCTCTTTCGTAGCTCGTTGCACTGACTTCTTCAAATGCAGACCAGTCAAAGCCTGCAGGAAAATAGGTATCTCCCTCAAACTGACCATGAATGTCTGTTTTAACAAGTTCATCTAAATACGGTTCAAAGGCTGTAAATATCTGTCCGCCCCCAATCACATAGAGGTCCTTATCCTGCTGGTGATACCAGGCCAATACCTCCTCTACGCTGTAAAAAACGATTACACGTTCATCTTCTACTTGGTAGTCGCGATCATGGGTCAGGATAATGGAGGTGCGATTCGGAAGAATCCGCCTTCCCATACCCTCAAAGGTAATACGTCCCATGACCATAACATGACCAGTTGTCGTCTGCTTAAAATGCTCTAAATCTGCCTTCAATGACCAAGGAAGTCCGCCTTCTTTTCCAATCAAACCTTGTTCATCCTGTGCCCAAATGGCTGAAATCTTCTGTGTCATTGCTTCTTCCTTTTCATTTTTCTTTGGACTTTCATTCTATCAAAATTCGCTCAAAAATGCAGAGACTAGGCATCGCCTAGCCCCCTTTAATCGACTATGTTTCGTGGTCCATACTCGCCTGTTAAATCGCTAAGTCAAATGTCAGTTGGGGCTTAACAGGGTGATAATCAACCAGCTCAAAATCTTCTGGTTTGATAGCGTAGAAATTAGTCCCATCTGGTACATTCAAGATTAAGCGTGGCTGACAAGCACTCGGAGTGCGCTTGAGTAGTTCTTCTGCCTGTTCAAACTGATTGTCATAGATATGCAAATTATTGACAAAATAAAAGAATTTTCCAACCTTCCAGCCAAAGTGCTTGGCAATCATCATCTGAAGGGCTACGTACTGCATGGCATTGATATGGTGCGCCACTAGCATGTCATTGCTACGCTGGGTAAGAGTCGCATCCAGATAGAGTTCACCGTCCACCCGTCGTACATCAAACATGGTCTGAAAAGCACAGGGCAGGAGTCCATCTGTTTCCTCAAAAGCCTCATAATCCCACAAGGAGATGATATTACGACGGTTCCAGGGATTGGTTGCTAACTGCTGGAGAATAGTGTCGATAATCTGATGTTTTTTGACAATAGCCCCGTAGCGCTCACCAATGGTCCCTGTATCCCCTACTTCCCAGTCGTTCCAGTAGGTGACACCGTACTTGTTATTTAAAACGTCAAGGCGATTGGTCTGGTCTTGGTAAATCCAGCAGACTTCCTTGATGGCTGACTTGATGGGAATTGGACGCAGGGTCGTAATGGGAAATTCTCCCTTTGATACATCGTATTCGGCAAAAATCCCTGTAATGTACTTAGAATTGGCGACATTGCCATCTTTATAGCGAGGTCGAGCATTTTCTGAAAAGACTCCCTCGTCCATGATTTTTCGGATATTTTCTTTAAAAATAGTATCTGCTTTTGTCATGCATCTAGTATATCACTTCTCTATCTTTTTGTCTTTTTCCAGTATCCCAGTCCTACTTAAAAAGGGAGCTGATACAGCCTCCCTTTTATTGGAGCTTTTCACTTTGCTTAAAGGTTACTGAGAGTTTGCCAAGGAAAACTTCCATTTCCAACCTTCAACGGTAGACCATACCTTTCCAGCAATGATAGTGTCTTTATGGAAGTCAGGCTAAAGGGCGGGGCAAATGACGGCTCCTGTATCGTCCGCCTAATCTTCCTTTATGTCTTGCTAGCCTTCTTATTTCAAGACCAGGGACGCGGCACCAAGGACACCCGCATCATTTCCCAAATTCGCTAGGGCTAGTTTGGTGGTCTGAGCCACTTGAGGGAAGGAGTTTTGGAGGTAGACTTCATTCACACCGTCTAGTAAGAAATCCCCAGCTGCTGATACACCTCCCCCAAGAACGATATAGGCAGGGTTCAAGACAGCTGCAATGTTGGCACAGGCGATTCCCAAGTAACGGCAAAAATGACGGTAGACAATCAGAGCGAGATCGTCTCCTGCTTTTGCAAGGTCAAAGACATCCTTAGCGGTTACATCTTGACCATCATCGATCCGTTTTTTCAACTCGGCATCACCTGCATAAGTATCTGCATAGCGACGGATTAGGTTCACAATACCCGTTGCGGATGCTACTGTTTCCAAACATCCCTTTTTCCCGCAGGTACAGGTAATTGGGTCTTCAAAATCAACGGTGATATGACCGAGTTCACCACCAGCACCACCAAAGCCATGGATAAGGTTGCCATCTGCGATGACTCCCCCTCCGACCCCTGTTCCAAGTGTCATAAAGACAACATCAGGGTTGTTACTTCCAGCGCCAACCCACTGCTCTCCCAGTGCTGCTACATTGGCATCATTATCGATGAAAAATGGTAGGCCAATCGCGGTCTCTATCTGTTCCTTGACTGGCTGGAGTGTTTTCCAGTTGAGGTTGTAAGCCCCGATAACCGTTCCCGCCTTACTATCCACTACACCTGGAGAACCCATTCCGATTCCTAGGAAGTCATCCTTTGTCAGTTGGTGCGTTTCAAAATGGTGCGTGATACTGTCGATAATGTCTGGTACAATATGGCTACCTTCATCAAGAATATTGGTCTTAATGGACCACTTTTCTTGAATGTCCCCTTGTTCTGTCAAAATCGCAAATTTAACAGAGGTGCCGCCAAGGTCAATACCTATAATTTTCTTTGCCATAAGCTACTCCTTATTAAAATTAAATCATGATGGATTTATTATACCACATTGCAAAGGTTTTCACTACTATTTACCGAAAAATATATAGAAAAATTAAAAATTGCAAATGGAGCAAAAAGCGCCCTGCACTGAACAAAAAGGTATAGAGAAAGTCCGCTCCCTCCCTCGTACCGTTATAGAGAAAGAGGCTTGAGATGAAAGTAAACCCAAGGGCAAATCCCACCATTTGCAAAGGATGGTAGCCACGGCTGTAGCATACCAAGGTGATGAGTAGCAACACGCTAGCTAATAGGGTCAAACAAAGGCAGAGACCATTCATGCGTTTGGTTTTTAGATAGCTATAAGCTGCTGCCAGCAAGGTGATGAGTAGATAGATTCCCATGTAGGCAACCATTATGATTTTCATCTCGACTCCTCTTTCTAAATCTGATTAGGTTTCGCTCAAGCTACTTAGGTAGTCGTAGCGTTCATATTTGTTCAGTAGGGCTTCATTTTGCGCATCTAATTCTTTTTGCAAATCCGAGAGTTTTGTGAAGTCACTTCCACAAGTCAACATAGCGGCTTCAATAGCAGCGATTTCTTCCTCCAGCCCTAGGATATCCTCTTCAATCCTTGCCCATTCTTGCTTTTCAAAGTAAGACATGCGCTGTTGCTTCTCACGAACCTTCCCCTGCTTTTCCTTGCTAGTTGTAGCAAGGCCCTCCTTGGCTGAAGCTAAAAAGGCTTTTTCATCCAAGTAGTCTGTGTAGTTGCCAAAGAAGATGCGCAGCCCCTCCTCTTCAAAGGCGAGAATCTTCGTGGCTACCTTGTCAAGGAAGTAGCGATCATGGCTAACGGTGATGACGGGACCGGCAAAACCTTTTAAAAAATGCTCCAAAACAGTCAAGGTCGCAATATCTAAATCATTGGTCGGCTCATCGAGTAAGAGAACATTGGGACGCTCCAATAATATCTTCAATAGATAGAGACGTTTCTTTTCCCCACCGGATAGCTTTTGAATCAAGGTCCCATGGGTCGTGCGTGGGAAAAGAAATTGCTCTAAGAGTTCTGCAAGGGAGACCATGCCAGAGCTGGTCTCAGCTTCTTCTGCTACTTCCTGCAAAAACTGAATGACCCGCTTATTTTCATCGAGGCCCTGAATTTGCTGTGAAAAGTAGCCGATCCGAATCGTATCTCCTACAATCAACTGACCATCTGTTGGCTGCACGTCACCCGCAATCAGATTGAGCAAGGTCGACTTGCCTTTTCCGTTGTCTCCGACAATACCGATACGATCCTTATTTTGAACGAGCAAGTCGAATCCCTTCAAAATAGGCTTATCGGGATAGGAAAAGTCCACCTGCTGAAACTCGATGACCTTTTTACCGATACGGCTGGTTTCAAAGTTGATTTCCAACTGGCTGTCTTTCACCTTATCAGCCAGATCCGATTTCAAATCATGGAAACGATTGATACGAGCCTCTTGCTTGGTCGCACGAGCCTGAGGCTGTCTACGCATCCACTCCAGTTCCTGCTGATACAGTCGTTCTTTTTTATGGCGCAGGGCTGCCTCTCGCTCATCCTGCTCTGCTTTCAAGCGAACATAGTCCTGATAATTTCCTTGGTATTCCGTCAGACTCGCACGATCTAGCTCAAAGATACGTGTCGCCACATTGTCTAAAAAATAACGATCATGGGTGATAAACAAGACGGTTCTTTTGGTCTGTTTCAAAAAGGTGGTTAGCCACTCGATCGTCTCAATATCCAGATGATTGGTCGGTTCATCGAGGAGGAGGAGGTCATCATCTCCGAGCAAGACTTGGGCCAGCTGGACTCGACGGCGCAGACCGCCTGATAAATCTCCCACGCGCTGCCTTGTATCGTTCAGACCCAGTTTAGACAAAACGGTCTTAATCTGGTGTTCAATTTCCCAAGCATTTAGGGCATCCATCTCCGCCATAACTGTTTCTAATCTTGCTTGGTGATCGTCCCGATAGTCTGCCACTAGCTGTTCGTATTGGCGGATTAGTTGAATTTCTCGTAAGTCAGAGGACAAGACGGTATCCAGAATGGTCTTATCTTCTTCAAAATGCGGCTCTTGGGTCAAATAGGCCATCTTATAGTCTTTTTTAGTCCGAAAAGGAGAAACATCTCCATCAAAACCTAACTTACCTGAGAGAACATCTAAAAGGGTCGTTTTTCCGGTTCCATTGACCCCGATAATCCCGATACGGTCACCGGGATGAATGATAAAGGAAATAGCTGAAAAGACTGTCTTATCTCCTACCGACTTGGATAATGTGTCCACGATAAAATCACTCATGTTCTATCTTCTCCTTTATAAAGGCCATAATAGACTCCCTTCTATTCTCCAAAACTCCCTCGATAATCGCTACTTCCACCTCGTTTAATAAGTGTCCAAGAAAGGGTCCTGGCACCAGTTCAAAGCTAGCCATCATCTCGCCTCCTTTGACGACAATTTCATGCTTATCATGAATGGCGAGGGACTCATCAATGGCGTCAATCTGCTTGAAATCAGCAGCCAGCCCTTGGGCCTGTCTGATCTCCTCCATCAGATACAGCAGGTGCTTGCCGTAGCGATAACACAGCTGCTTGGTCACTGGACCTTGCTGTCGTAACTGGTAAATCTCCGCCAACTTGATGACTGTGCGTTGAAAGTCGTTGCTGGTTTTCCAGTGTTTGAGAAAGGACTTGTGATGGGTCGGTTCCAAATACACCATGAGCAAGGCCCAGGCCTGCTCAGAAGTGCGAAAGGCAAAACCATCTGTCAGTGAAGCAAGAAAGGCCCTCAAGTGGTCTGCCCTTCCTTTCATGTCAGGCAGATAATCAAAAGCACCTGAACCAATCAAGGCCTCCATCCCCTTGCGCCACCCCTTTGCCAGCAGTAACTTGTCAAGTTCGATAAAAATCCGCTCGATTGAAATGTTTTCCAAAAGAGGAGCGTTTTCTTTCATGGCTTCAAATGTGGCCGCTTCGATGGAAAAATCAAGACTTGCTGCGAATCGAAAGCCGCGCATAATCCTCAGAGCGTCTTCATTAAAACGCTCAGTAGCATTCCCAACGGCTCGTAGGGTCTGATTGTTTAAATCCTCTAATCCGTCAAAGCGATCGATAATGTGCGCCTCTTCATTCAGAGCAAGAGCATTGACCGTAAAATCACGACGTTTTAAATCCTCCTCTAGGGAACGGACAAAGGATACCTGACTGGGCCGTCTGTAGTCTACATAGACATCTTCTGTGCGAAAGGTGGTAATTTCATACTCTCCCTGCTCTTCCAAGACCAAGACCGTCCCATGCTCAATCCCTACATCAATCGTACGTGGAAAGATGGATTTTGTCTCTTCTGGATAGCTCGAAGAGGCAATATCAACATCATGAATCGGTCGTCCTAACAGCGCATCACGAACCGATCCACCGACAAAGTAGGCTTCAAAACCTGCATCTTTTATTTTCTCTAAAATCGGTAAAGCCTTCTGAAATTCAGAAGGCAACTTATGTAATCTCATAATAACTGTTCCAACCCATAAACGAGTTGCTCCCGTTTTACTACTTCTTTTATTCCTAATTGGACACCGCTCATAAAGGAGCTACGGTCATACGAATCATGGCGAAGGGTCAAGCCCTCTCCCTGACTACCAAAAATCACCTCTTGATGGGCGACCAAACCAGGGAGACGGACAGAGTGAATCCGCATACCATCAAAATCAGCCCCCCTTGCTCCTGGCATGAGTTCTTCTTCTGTCGCCAGTCCTTGACGCTTACTTTCTCGAACTTGAGCCAGTAACTCCGCTGTCTTAATAGCTGTCCCACTCGGTGCATCTTTTTTCTGGTCGTGATGGAGTTCGATAATTTCTACATCTGGGAAATACTTGGCTGCCTGCGCTGCAAATTGCATCAGCAAAATCGCTCCAATAGCAAAGTTGGGCGCGATGAGGCCTCCTATTTTTTTATCAGCAGAAAGCTGTTTCAATTCTTCAATCTCTTCTGGTGTAAAACCAGTTGTCCCTACGACAGGGGCGATCGCATTCTCCAAGGCAAACTTGGTGTTTTCATAGGCAAATGCTGGCGTTGTAAAATCCACCCAGACATCTGCTGCAATGCCTCTCATATCTTCTTTTGACCTAAAGACAGGCACGCCATCTATCTCTGTTTCAGTCGCAAAGGGGTCTAAGAGGGCTGCAAGCTCTAGCTCCTCATCATTTTTTACCATCTCAAGAGCGGTAGACCCCATCCTCCCCTTAAAACCAGCAATCATCACGCGAATGGCCATTTACTACTCCTCATCAATAATCGGTGAAATCCCAAAGGCAATGGCTCCCTCACCCAAGTGCGTCCCAATGACAGAACCAAAGGAGACGATCGGCAAGGACCAGGCCACACCATTTTCTTGCAACAACTGCTTAAATTCTTCAGCCTTCTGCGGTGCATTGGCATGGATCACTGCAATTTGATACGCGCCCTCTTGCGTCTGTTCCTTTAAAATTTCCAACAGTCGCTTCACCGCCTTTTTCTCTGTGCGAACCTTCTCGTATACCTCAATCTTGCCTTCCTTTGTGAAATACAAGATAGGCTTGATACTGAGTAGATTCCCTAGTAGCGCTGCTCCATTGGACAAACGGCCTCCCTTGACCAAATGATCCAGATCATCGACCATGATAAAGGCTTCTGTCCCTTCAATTTCTCGCTCCAGCTTCTCCAATATTTCCTCGAAAGAGGCTCCAGCTGCCGAGCGCTTAATGATATTCTCCACCATCATACCAAGTGGCGCCGATGTAATCTTGCTATCTGGGAAAGCAATCGTCAGCCCCTCAAACTCATCTTTTAGATACTGGATATTTTGGTAGAAACCCGAAATGCCAGATGATAAGAAGAGTCCGATGACGTGCGTATACCCTTCTGCTTGTAGGTGTCTAAGGGTCTCTTCCAGTTCAGACAGACTGGGCTGGCTTGTCTTTGGTAGCTCTGCTTCTGCTGCCATTTTCTGGTAAAAATCTTCTACAGTTAAATTTTTCCCCTCAATGTAGGGGGTATTCCCAATCGTTACAGGAATATCTAATACAAATAGATTGGTCAGACTCTCTGCTTCCTGTAAAACCGCAGACGAATCCGTTATCACGGCTAATTTCATGTTACATCTCCAAATTCACACCCGGGGCATCCAAGGCAATTTCTGTTACTTCGTAGGTTAAGCGTTGCAAGATGTCTAGTAGCGGACTTGCTAAGAATCGCTTGTCTTGCTCACTAAATTCATCCACTTCTTGAACCAGCTGTTCTAAAATATGCACCCCTTGACTCATGGCCCCTGAAATGACAAAATAATCCAAGACAATTATAAAGCGCAAGATGACAACGATTGAGGTTTTCTTCTCTTGGGTATTTCGTTCAATCAACTGAAAATCAACGGTTAGCCGAGTGGTCGGTACTCCGTTTTCTTCTTCCCATTCTCTATTGCGGGCATCAAAGTGATACTGATTGACCAGCGCTTTATCACGAATTACATTCATATCATTCTCCTCAAAACGGTAATACGAATAGTATACCATATTTTTTACTAATATAGATAAAAAATCTTGTTCATTTAAGATATTGAGCCAATAGTAGATAGTGAAGTGACATATAGACATGTTTTAATATTCTTTACAAATTAAAATAGCAAGGTAGAGGAGAGGGCTCCATCTGAAATCACCCCACCCGTGAGATGAACGGGTGGGGTGATTTGTCCGATTGATTGATAGAAAATAATTCATTCAAGACACAAAGATCGTAAAGAACTCAAAGTGAGAATAGGAAATACGACGAGCGAAAAGCTCTAGTAGAGGTTTTGCATATTTATAAACGGCGGTCAAAAGGTTACCATGCAAACTCCTCTTTCCCGCCTTCAAAGGTATAGGATACCTTTGAAGCTAGGAGTATTTATCCTCACTTTCCGATTTCTTGGCTCGGGCTTCAGTGGTCCCTTTCTTGTTTTTAGGTGACCAGTTGCAACAGTTCGGGGAACTGTTGCAATCCACTGGATTATTTTACCTTCCGGAGAGCTCCGAATAGCACGCCTGACACGAGTGACCCGATAAGGACAAAGACAAGATAGAGAAGGGGGCTACTGGTAAGGGCGATGACGAAAATTCCACCGTGGGGCGCCATTAGCTTGATGCCAGACAGACCAACGAGAGCTCCTGTCAGAGCTGACCCTGCTACAAAACTTGGAATAGCACGCGCCGGGTCTGCTGCACCAAACGGAATCGCGCCCTCTGTGATAAAGGATAGACCCATGACAATATTGGTCAAGCCTGAATTGCGCTCTTCTTTCGTAAATTTGTCCTTAAATAAGAGGGTGGCGATAAAGACAGCAAGGGGAGGTACCATACCACCTGCCATAACAGCTGCCATGGCAACAGAGCCACCATTTGCAACAGTTGCTGCAAGGGTTCCTGTACCAAAAACATAGGCTGCCTTATTGACTGGACCACCCATATCCACAGCCATCATGCCACCTAGAACCAAGCCTAGAAGGATGGCGGAACTTCCTTCTAAACTACTAAGGAAGTCATTCATTCCTGTGTTGATGGCCGCCATTGGAATGTTAACAAAGAACATGAAGAATCCAGTAAACATCGCACCCAAAAGAGGTAAGAGGAGGATAGATTTGATCCCTTCCAGAGATTTTGGTAACGGTGCCAACAGTTTACGAAGTCCGATGATTACTGCACCAGCTAAGAAACCACCGACAAGGGCTCCTAAGAAACCAGAAGACACCGCTGCTGGAATGTCAGAAGTCGCTGCACCAAATGGAATTTTTCCATAAGCCAGACCATCTTTTGCAACTGCTCCTGCTACAAATCCTGCAATCAAGCCTGGCTTTTCAGCGATAGAATAGGCGATGTAGCCTGCAAGCAAGGGCAACATGAAGCCGAAGGCTGCGCCACCAATCTGCATAAACATGGACGCCAATTCATTGTAGGATCCAAGACTGGATAACTGTTCCTGTGGTACTCCTAAGATATTGTCAATCAGAAAGGCCAGGGCAATCAAGATACCGCCACCAATGACAAATGGCAACATTTGGGATACCCCACTCATCAGGTGCTTATAGAAGGCTTTCCCAAGGCTCAGCTTCTCTGCTACCTCTTCCGCACTAGCTCCTTCTTTTGCCTGATAAATACTTGCTTCACCCTTTAATACTATGTTGAGCAAGTCCTCGGTCTTTTTGATACCGTCTGCAACAGGACGAGAGATGAGAGGCTTACCATCGAAACGTGCCATTTCGACTGCCTTATCCGCTGCGATAATGACTCCTTTAGCTCGTTTGATATCCTCTGCTGTCAGCCTATTGCCAACACCTGACGCACCATTGGTTTCCACCTTGATGTCTACTCCCATTTCAGCGGCTTGTTTTTTGAGCGCTTCTTCTGCCATATAGGTATGAGCAATGCCGGTCGTACAAGCTGTGACAGCTACGATAAACTCTCTTTCAGCTCCAGTAACAGCCGAGTGTGTAGCTGGAGCCTCGCTAGCTGCCTTGTCTGCTGCCTCAGCCTTATCAAATACTGCGATGACATCGGCTGGCGATGTCACTCGGCGCAGTTTATCTGCAAATCCCGGCTTCATCAAGTATTTTGATAATTCTGCTAGGGCTGCCAAATGGGTATCATTTGCTCCTTCTGGCGCTGCAATCATGAAAAACAAGTCTGTCGGCTGTCCATCCAAACTTTCATAATCCACTCCCTGATTTGATTTAGCAAAGAGAACGGTCGCTTCCTTCACCGCCCTATTCTTGCTATGGGGCATGGCAATGCCATCTCCTAGACCTGTTGTGGTCTGTGCCTCCCGGGCCATAATACCCGCTTTAAAGGCTGCAAAATCGCTGATTAGCCCCTGTTCAGCAAGACTGGTAATCATTTCATCAATAGCAGCTTCTTTTGTCCTTGCTTGTAAATCAAGCAACATCACGTCCTGTCTCAAGACATCTTGAATTTTCATAGGATTTCTACCTCCACTTTTTCATACATTTTCTGAATAGCGTCCATACTAGCTAAGTCATCTGAAAAGGCTGTTGCCGTTCCGCAGGCTACTCCCCATTTCAATGCTTCAAGGAGATTGTGGGACTTAGTATATTCGCCTGTAAAGCCGGCGACCATGGAATCACCTGCCCCAACCGAGTTTTTTACGCTTCCCTTGATTGGCTTAGCAAAATAGGTTGCCTCTGGGGTCACTAGCAGTGCGCCGTCTCCTGCCATAGACACGATGACATTCTTAGCACCTTTTACTAAAATTTCTTGCGCGTAGCGCACCATGTCCTCGCGCGTGTCCAGTGTCACGCCAAAAATCGCTCCTAACTCATGATTATTAGGCTTCACTAACAGGGGCTGATGGGCTAGTGAATCGATTAAGGTTTCTCCTTCAAAGTCACATACCACCTCTGCACCTGCTTGTTTAACGAGCGGAATCAAGCGATTATAGACTTGATTGCCCAAGCTAGCTGGGGCTGAGCCTGCAAATACCACTAGGTCACCTTCGAGGACATTTGATAACAGAGTTTCTAGGTCCCGCAACTGTTCATCGGTCACCACTGGACCTAGACCGTTGATTTCCGTCTCTTGGTCTGCCTTCAGTTTGACATTGATACGAGTATCTTGGTCTACTTGCACAAACTGCGTGCCAATTTCTTCAGTTTCTAGGCTTTTTTTGATAAATTCACCCGTAAAACCACCGACAAAGCCGGTCGCTGTACTGGCATAGCCCAGCCTTTTTAAGATTCGGCTGACATTGATTCCCTTACCACCAGCAAAGGTATCGCTACTTTCCATACGATTGACCGTACCTGGTTCGACACGCTCTAGGCGCACAACATAGTCAATCGCAGGGTTTAAGGTAACCGTATAAATCATACTTCAATAACCCTCGTTTTCTTCTTTATTGTTGTCATAAGATTGCTGTCAGATCGATGGCAAATCAAATCTGCCTGCCTGAGTGCTGCCACTTTTGTAAAGGAGATATGCCCCAATTTTGACGGGTCCACCAAGACATAACTCTGGCTCGCATTTTGAAGAACTAGGCGCTTAATGGCTGCTTCTTCCACATCTGGTGTCGTATAGTCGTTACTATCAACCCCGTTCATGCCAAGAAAAGCCTTGGTAAAATGTAGCTGACGAATCTGCTCCAAGGCAAACGCCCCGATGGACGCATCTGTCGCTTCCTTGACCTTCCCTCCGATGATGATGGTATAAAATCCCTTTTCAACCAGTTTAACAGCATGGTGAACGGAATTAGTGACAATCGTCAAATTACTCGCAGACAGCTCATCAATCATCAGCTCAGTTGTGGTTCCAGCATCCAGAAAAATGACATCTCCATCCTCAACAAAAGTAGCTGCTTTTTGGGCGACCTCTCGTTTTTCTTGAATGTTTTTGATAGATTTTTCAACAATGGATTCTTCTTCCGTCAACTTCAAAAGACACTCAGCCCCACCGTGGACGCGGCGGAGTTTCCCTAGCATCTCCAGCTCATCTAAATCACGTCGAATCGTTGACTCAGACGATTGAAGCAAATCTACCAGTTCCTCTAAGCGGACAAAGCGCTGCCCATTCAAGGTCTCTAAAATGACTTGTTTTCGCTCTGATTTGAGAATATTCCTCACCTCCTGCAATCGTTTACAAAATTTATTATACACCTTTTTCTTTCATTGTCAATCATTTTCTATCAAATTCTTTCAAAAATAATGCAAATAGGAAAGATTTAATCGAATACTCAATAAAAAAACAGTTGCTAGCAGGCTAGCAACTGGGTAAGGGAACTCTATTCCCATCAGGCTCCTATAGTCTCAATCATCAGCTCTTTCACACGCTCCATCTCCTCCGGACGGCCAATGGTCATGCGGATATAGCCTGCTAAGATACCTGTTGAATAGTATTTAAAGTCAAAGTCCTGGGTCAAAGCCTTGTGATAGAACTCTTCTGCTTCCTCAAAGGTAAAGGTGACAAAGTTGCTCTGACTTGGAAGAACATGAACGGTTGAAAGGCTGGTCAAAAAGGCGTAAAAGTCTTGTCTCGTCGCCTTGATTTCTTCAATCGTTCCTGCTACCCTTTCTTGCTGGTCAAGAGCAATTGACCCGATTTTAGCAACTAGATTGGAGAGACTAAAAGGAGGGATTGCCTTGTCTAGTTCATAGATCAAGCGCTCGCAGGCCAGGGCAAAGCCCAAGCGCAAGCCTGCTAGACCGAAGGCTTTTGAAAGGGTACGTAACACAATAAGATGATCATAGCGTTCAATCCACTTGACAAAACTAGGACTGTCTGAAAATTCAATATAGGCTTCATCTATGACGACCAAGCCATCAAATCCCTCAACTATTTTTTCCATCTCTTGCTGGTCAAAAGCCACAGATGAGGGATTGTTGGGATTCGATAGCATCAGCACTTTTGCCTCCACCTGTTCTGCATAGGTCAAGAGTTTTTCTGCAGATAGGGAGAGACTGCCCTCTTTCCAGTCCAGAGGAAACGTCTTGAAGTGTGAATCATGCAGTTGATTGTAAAATTGATACATGAAAAAGTCTGGGTCAACTGTCAAAAAGACATCTCCCTTCTCTAGGAAAGTCGTCACAATCATGTGGATTAAAAAGTCAGACCCTGTCCCAACTGTCACTTGCTTAGTCGCAACCCCTGCATAAGCAGCATATTTTTCTATCACTTCTCGATAGCCATTATCGCCATAGTACAGCAGATCCTTGACTGAAATCCTATCCTCCAGTCCCTTTAGCAGATCTGTCCAATCAATGAAACGATTTTCATTATTCCCCAAATCATGGCTAGCAATACGCTCTAGCTTATACGGCTTCCAATTTTTTAACTCTTGTCTGAACTCTATCATTTTCCACACTCCTTCAAACACGATAGCATACTCTGGGAAAGGCTCTTCAAACGACATCAGACTCTTGTCAGGTTTCACAGTACAGCTGTCTATCGAGTTTTATCCATTTTTAAATGGTATTTTTGTATCTTTTCATACTCCCCTTTCCTAGTATGGACGGGACGACCTCCTGTGCGAGTTTCATCCCTCACCACAACGGGGAAATAGCTTTCAAAACTCACTTGGGTCGCTACTGATTTGTAGGTATCGCGCGAGTCATCCTCTCTATTTCAAAGATAAGACCCTCTATTGAGCAGAAATGTATTGCTATAAAGTGTATGATTATACAACATTGTAACATAAATTTTATAAAAATCAATCTCAAATAGGAAGGGACTTTCCTAGAGTATGACCGTCAATCTAGTGGCAGAAAGAGAGACTGATAGCCAGAAGCGGGGCAATAACCAGATGGAAGAAAAAGTCCATTCCGGCTCATCTTCTTCCATCTTTTTCTTTTGCTAAAAAATATACAACTCTTAAAAATACCGCTATATCAGTATTTTTAAGAGTTGTTTCAAGATAAGAGTCACACTCTGAATTGGCTATTTTTCTACAGCTTATACTCAAGACACAAGATACAAAGGGCGTATAAAAAGCGATTGAAAAATAGGAGATTGACAACGTATCCTTTTGATTTTTAAAGAGTATTAGCAGTTTGCCTACCTTCTCCATAACTATACTTCTGCCATCGTCTCCAAGGAGAAGATGACGGTCTGCCCTGATTCTCTTGTAAAAGAGAGGGTCTTTTGCTCAGGCTGGTAGCTAAAATTCTCAATGGAGAGATTGTATTTTCCAGAAATTGTCAGTAATTTTTCTTGGAACTCCTTCATTGGGATGCCGTACTCATCTGCCAGTCTTTGCTGCTCCCGTTCATAGGCATCTGGATCATAGTTTCCCTCTTCATCCTGATCGCTGTCTTCTTTAGATTTGCCATGGTCACTTGAAATACCGTAGCCATCTTCTGATTCTGGACGATCCTCGGGATGTAGGACATAATACTTAACAGTCGCTAGAAATTGCTCCAGCGTATACCCTTCTGGTGCCTGATAAAGTCCTGTATCAAACAAGTAAAGGGGGATGTTATGGTAATGGTTATGGTGGGGAATAATAATCCTTTCATTTTTCATATCGACCGCATAGGCTGCACGGTAGGGCATCTCTGCTACGGGGATAATCTTAGCTGGCTCTACCCGCTCGTAAATATCAATAGCTTTTTCACCGGTTGTTGGAGGAGCCACCTCCTTCTCTTTCTCTCCTAGACCAGCCTCCGTCACATGACGTCGCGCTTCCTCTTGTTCGAGTGCTGACAAGTCTGTCTTTGGAATATAGTGGCTATGATCCATGTGCGGTGCTAGATAGCCATCTCCCTCATCACTGGTGATATCTTTAGCATCAAAGATATAACCATCTGATGTGGTATAGAGCCCTGCTAATCTTGCGACTTGAAGCTCTTGGGCAGTGTATACAATCTGAGCATTGGCCTTTCCTTGCCTTTCGGGATGTTGAATGAGCGAGGTGTGCGCAAGGATAGCCCGTGCCAGATCAACCTTACTCCTTGCACCTTCGTTTAATTCCCTGATAAACTGATTGAGTGTATCATAGGCTGCTCGATTCGCTTTCTGCTGGTCTAAACTGCTGGCTGCAGTCTCAATCAACTGGTAGCTAGCCTGATAGAATTCCTTATCTTCTGTACTGACATCCTTTTTAGGAGACAATAACGGAGTTCGAGAGCTGTCAGCTTCCTTCCAAGGGGTGGTGCTAATGGTATCAGAGGCCTGCGCTGATCCTGATTGATCTGCCTTGGTGCTATCAGGTACTTTTGGCTCTTTGGGAGTACGCGTAATCTCTCCTCCTTTTGGAGCTGTTAGCCCCGGAAAGTGAGCTCCAATCGGAATCATTTTCGCAATTTTCTGTTCAAGTTCTGATAGTTTATGATAGGGGATAAAGTGATAGTGATTTCCATGGGGAACAACCACTCCATAAACGGTCCGATTGGTCAGCTGTGCTGGATCAAATACCAGTCCATCTTCTTCCACATAGCGCTGGCTGAGTGGAAGAGCATACAGCTCTTTCAACAGGCGAATCACCTCTTCTGCCGAGGACTGTGTAGGCTGGACAATCGGCTTTGCAGGCTGTTTTGGCTTACTCAAAAGAGGACGGTTAGAGGAGGCTGATGCTTGCTCTGAAACATGAGGTAGCTGGTGGATAGGACCGGGATTCTGCGGTATTGGTGGTGTATTGGGATAGGCTATAAGCGTCTGATTTCGACCATTCCAATAGGTTTGAGCCGCACGCAATTCATCAGGAGACAAGTCACTCTTTGGGATATAGTGGAAGTGATTGCCATGCGGTACAATATAGGCATCACCCGTATCCTCAATAATATCACGCGGGTTAAAGATATAACCATCATCTGTCGTATAGCGTCCCCCTTGTTTGGCAGTTGCTCCTTCCTCTTCTAGCAAGCGCTTTGTTTTCGCCTGACTATGGCGGTTCCGTTGCTGGGCGATTTCCTCCTTACTCCGTACATTTGTTGGATGTTCTTTATTTTTTAAATAGAGGTAATAGTGACCATTCACCTTGATAATGTAGCCATCTTTTACTTCATTAACGATGTCGGAGTCTTTCAGTTGATACTCTGGATCAAGCATGAGTAACTCTTCACTAATAATGGCATCGTAGGGAACTTTTCCATTGTAATAATGAAAATGATCTCCATGAGAGGTGACATAGCCCTGATCCGTAATTTTAATGACAATTTGCTCTGCCGAATTATTTTCCTTCGCACTAATCTGCTCTGGGGTCAGTTCTTCTACGTTCGCCTGTGTCTGTTCCTTAGAGTTCGTCACTTCCTCTACATAGGCCACTCGCCTGCTTTCTGTTTTTGTTGCTCCTTGGTACCGGCCTAATTCATAGCTACACAAACTGAGAGCAATTACAGCGACACTGCCAATTATATATTTTTTCTTCATTCTGTTAGTTCCTTTGCTAGTAGGGCTATATTTTTTTCTAAGTTTTCCATATAGGATTGTTCATTTTCTGGATCTGCCTCCAGAGGATTGAGGGTCTTTAGTTCAACACCGGTCGATGTCACCAAGGTTTCAGCGACTGCTGACGAAGCATTGCTCTCTACAAAAATGGTTTTGACCTGATAGCGTTTGACAAATTCCTCTATTTCAGCTAGTTGCCGCGGACTGGGTTCTTGATCTGGTGAAATTCCTGCAATTCCTAGCTGCTTCAAACCGAAACGTTTAGCCAAATAGGAAAAAGCCGTGTGTTGGGTAACGAAGGTTTTTTGCGGTGCTTTTTCAAATAGTGGCTGATATGTCTCAACCAAGTGCTGGGCTTCCTTGCTCAGCCGGTCTGCATTTTTCTGATAGACTTCCTTATGAGCTGGATCCACTTCTGCCAATTTTCGAGCAATGACTTGTGCTTCTTCTGCTACTTTTTCAGGATCTAACCAGGTATGGGGATCGTAAAGGGTCTTTTCATCTATCCCTTCTCCAACCTCTACATCCTCTAATCCTACTACCTTATCTAAAGTCATCCCCTGCGAGGCTTCCACCACCCTGACCTTGGACCCCTTCAAGTTGGGGACCAGGCTTCCCGCCCAGGACTCCAAGGTCCTCGAATGGTAGACAAAGACATCTGCGTCATAAATCGCCGCAATATCATTCGCTGATGGCTCAAAGGAATGGATACCATTGCGAGATTGGATCATACGAACATCATTTACCTCCCCTGCAATTTCCTTGACCATGGAATAAATAGGATAAAAGCTCGTTACGATCTTCATCCCCTGCCCTGTTTTTCCTATCTTCTTACCGCACCCTGTCATTCCCAAAACAAATACCAAGCCGAGCAAGAAAAGTCCAATCATCTTTTTCTGTCTGTTCATCAATACTCCTTCTAAATAGTTAACCAGTTATGTATATGAAGAAAAAATATAGCCAGTCATATCGTTAACTGGTTTTGAATCAGTTAACAATATACCAACATCGAAAGGAGATGTCAAGAAAAGGCTTAAAAAAACAGATAAAAGACAGATGATACTCTTCCAGCACCGACAATAAGCCTCCTTGTCTTGCTGTTCATTAGGATAAGAAAGAACGGATAGAAAAAAGTTGAAAGTATGACTACCAACTTCTCTTATGTTCTAGTCTTTTATACTCTTTAAAAATCAAAAGGATACGTTGTCAACTTGTCTCGGTGAACGCTAGTTCTACCTTCGTCTTCGTTTCCTAGTCTACTTTTGATTTTTATTGAGTATTAGTCTGTAGTTCTGCCTTCCTTAATCAGTGTGGACGGGGTAAACTCCTTTGGACTTTCCTCCCTCATGTTTGAACCTCCGTCTCAAAGGTCCCATCCCAGACCAGCATAGTGAACCAAAGAATAAAGCAGGCTAATACACCTATCATCAATGATAGGGGGGTACTACTCTGTATCTAGGCCGACTTTACCGGCTACTGTCTGCTTTATTTCTTCCAGCATTTCTGCTTCCTCTGCTGTTAACTCGTACTCTTCCAGTAAGTCAGCTCTACGTTCGTACGTCTTTTTTAAACTCTCATATAAGCGCCACTTGCGAATCTTCTCATGATGACCACTCATCAGAACCTCTGGCACAAGCATACCACGAAAGTCATAGGGGCGCGTGTATTGAGGGTACTCCAACAAACCAGATGAAAAGCTGTCATCTGTATGACTGACCTCTTTACCAATCACCTCTGGAATCAGACGCACAGTCGCATCTACCATAGTCATCGCTGCCAGCTCCCCACCTGTCAAGACATAATCACCTAAGGAAATTTCATCAGTCACCAGGGTCTTGATACGCTCATCGTACCCTTCATAGTGACCACAGATAAAAATGAGATGCTCCTCCTGTGCCAGCTCCTCCGCATAGGCTTGGGTGAACCGCTCGCCAGCAGGATCTAGCAAAATCACGCGCGGCGCTGTCTTTTCAATCTGATCATAGGCAGCAAAGATGGGCTGGGCCCGTAACAACATGCCTTGCCCACCTCCATACGGCTCATCATCCACATGGCGAGACTTCTCTGCGTATTCCCTAAAATTATGATAGCGAATATCCAATAAGCCCTTTTCCCGAGCCTTTCCGACAATGGAATGCTCCAAAGGCGCAAACATTTCTGGAAAGAGGGTTAAAATATCAATCTTCATCATCTAATCCTTCTGGGATTTCTACCTGAACCCGACCATTTATCACATCTACTTCAAGAACTACAGGCGGGATGTAGGGGAGGAGCAAATCACGCTTGCCCTTTCGCTTCACAACCCAAACATCATTGGCTCCTGGCTGTAAAATTTCCTTAATCCTTCCTAGTAGCTCATCTCCTTCATAGACCTCTAAACCAATGATTTCATGGTAGTAAAATTCCCCCTCCTCTAACACTGCCAAATCTTCCTCGGCTACCTTGAGGGTAAAATCACGGTACTTTTCAATATCATTGATGTGGTACATCCCCTTAAACTTGATAATATCAAAGTTTTTCACCTTGCGGTGACTGGCGATTTCCACATTCATGACAAACTGATCCTTGGGGTCAAACAAGGCCAAGTGATTTCCTTTCTTAAATCGTTCCTCTGCAAAATCTGTCACAGATAAGACCCGCATTTCTCCTTGAAGTCCTTGGGTATTGACGATTTTTCCAACTTTAAAGTAATCCATACACTCTCC
Source organism: Streptococcus azizii (assembly GCF_001984715.1). Lineage (GTDB taxonomy): Bacteria > Bacillota > Bacilli > Lactobacillales > Streptococcaceae > Streptococcus > Streptococcus azizii. Next base: position 19,596 of record NZ_MSPR01000006.1, on the reverse strand, counting down.
AAAACTCTATAGTATGCCCTATTGTATCACGTTTGAGCGATTTTCTCAAGACAACAAAAAGAGCGGAAAATCCGCTACTTTTACTTCTCATCAATGACAAGACGAACTTTTTTGTCACTTGTCGGAACAGAATAAACAATCGTCCGAATCGCAGAAATTGTGCGTCCTTTTCTGCCGATAACGCGACCAATATCAGACTGCTCTAAGTCCAAGTGATATTCTAAAAATTCAGGTGTATCAACGATTTTTATCGTCAAGCTATCTGGCTGTGAAATCAAAGGTTTCACAATTGCAATAATCAGATTTTCTATCATGTCCATAAGTGTACTCTCTCAGTTCGTTTTATTTTGAGAATTTTGATTCGTGGAATTTCTTCATCACTCCAGCTTTTGAAAGGAGGCTACGAACGGTGTCAGAAGGTTGCGCACCATTTGCCAACCATGCAAGAACACGATCTTCTTTCAAGGTTACTTGGTTTTCAGTAACAAGCGGGTTGTAAGTACCAACTGTTTCAATGAAGCGTCCATCACGTGGCGCACGTGAGTCTGCTACGTTAATACGATAGAAAGGTTTTTTCTTAGAACCCATACGAGTTAGACGAATTTTTACTGCCATTTTCTATGAATCTCTTTTCTTTATAATTTATCAGTGAAATAGCTAAACTATGTATCACATGCTTTATTATACCACATTTTCAGAAGGTGTCAAGAAAAAAACTTGACACCTTCTGGATTTTTCTTGTCCAGCTCTGGCAATGATTTATACTCAATTTGATTTTTAAAGAGCATTAGTGCGTCTCTCCACCAACTACCTTAACATCTTCTTTGTCGTAGTAAGAGACGATAGCTTCAATCGCTGCTGTCAGTCCTTTGACGATGTCGGCTAGCCCCATAGAAGCCGTGTTGGGCTTATCTACGACCTGCTCGGTCATAAATGGAATGTGCATAAAGCCTGCTTTCAAGCCTGGAAATTGTTTGTCTGCTAAATATAGGACTTGATACATCAAGTGGTTGCAGACAAAGGTACCAGCAGTATTTGACACGGAGGCTGGCAGCCCCACTGCTTTCATGGCTTCAACCATAGCCTTGATGGGGAGGGTTGAAAAGTAGGCAGGCTCGCCGTCTTTACGAATCACACTATCGATGGGCTGGTTGCCATCATTATCTGGAATACGGGCATCATCCTGATTGATGGCAACCCGTTCTGGTGTTAGCCCAAAGCGACCACCTGCTTGACCGATACAAAGCACAACATCTGGCTGATATGCGGCGATTTTTTCTTCCAGGACCTGGGCAGATTTGCCAAAAACAGTTGGGATTTCTACCCAGTTGACTGTGGCACCAGCAATGCTTGCTGGCAGTTGTTTCACAGCCTCTAGGGCTGGATTGACGGATTCACCACCAAAAGGATCAAAACCTGTTACGAGGATGTTCATAGGATACTCCTTTCTCTTTTTGACCTTCCATCACCTTAGAAGGCCAGGAAATACATTAAAATAATGTGGGCTACAATCATGATCAGGGCAACGGGTGCTTGTACTTTGATAACGCCGTTCTTATCCTTCATGTCAAGAAGAGCCGCAGGCAAGGCATTAAAGTTCGCTGCCATAGGAGTCAACAAGGTCCCACAGTAGCCTGCTGTCATCGCAAAGGCACTCGCAATGATCGGATCTGCTCCTAATGCAAAGACAAATGGCACACCCACACCTGCTGTAATCACAGTAAAGGCTGCAAAGGCATTCCCCATGATGATTGTGAATATCACCATTCCAAGAACATAGGCCACGACACCAAAGAATTGGTTGCCATCTGGCACAAAACTGCTGATAAAGTTTGAAATGACTGTCCCTACACCTGCTAAGGTAAAGATGGCGCCCAGAGCTGCCAACAACTGAGGCAGGATACTGCTGGTTGAAGTCATCTGAATCATACGATTATTTTCCGCCAATAATTCGTTGGGCTTAGCTCGGGTAATCAAGATGATGACAATCGTAGCGACAAGTGCTGCAATTCCCAAGGATACAGCGCTAAGTTTTGGAAAGAATTTTGCTACTAAAAAGGCAACAATCGCTAGGGTCATGACGGGAAGGAAGATAGACAGCCCCAATTTTTGCGAAGCCTCTTCTGCCTTTTCCTCATAAAATGCCGGTAAACGTCCAATCTTCACCTGCTTAAAGAGAGTAAGGATAGCAAGAAAAACGACTAGAATACCGGTTACAAGGGAGGGAATGTAGCTTCCTGCAACAAAAATCACTCCTAAGGTTCCCCAAAAGAGACTCGTCCCAATGCGGACGTCATTGCTGTCATCTTTAAAAGTACAATAGGCGGTATAGAGTAATTGTAGCCCCATGATGATATAGGCAATTTCTAATAAAATTGGTACAAATTTTTCCATGACTACCTCCTACTTCTGACGCTTTCTCTGTAGTTTCTTATCAAACACATAGTTGGAAATAAGAACGACGACAAAGGCAACTCCTGCAATAATCAAAGAAGTCAAGGCAAGCCCCACCTTGTCATCCTCATACCCTAACGAGACTAAGGTTCCACTGATCAGCAAGATTCCTGCTGCACCTGCGAAGGTATTTTGACCAAAGAAATTACCAAAATTCTCACTGGCTGCCGCCCGCCCTTTCAACTCTTCAACTTCATCATCTGATAAGTCACCGTATTTAGCTTGCGCTGCTGCCTGTCCCATCGGTTCAACCAGAGGACGGACAAATTGTGGATGACCTCCCAGGCGAATCGAAAAGAGACCGCAGACCAAGCGAAGAAAGACATAGAGGCTATAAAAAGAACCTGCTGTTAGGGATTTGATAGACTTCATCATTTGAATGGCACGATGGCGCAAGCCATATTTTTCCGCCAAGCCAACCAAAGGAAGTGTCAACAAGAAAATCGTTACCACCCGTTGAGAGGTGAAATTTTCTCCCAAAACGGTCAGGAACTCAACCAGTGACATTCCAGAAACAAGGGCAGTCACAAGACCTGCCACAACAACGGTCGCAATCGCATCAAATTTTAAGACAAAGCCTAAAACGATGATGACAATTCCGACTAATTTAATCCATTCCATAATGAATCTCCTTTCTGTCTATATTATTATACTCTTTTTTGCAAAATAAATAAAATGTCAGTATTTTGTAAGGATACTGACATTCCGACGGTACTGGTAGAGCTACTCCCTTTTGACTTTTTAAGAGTATTAGAACCTGCATTCACAGTCCAGCACTTCCATATCTTGTATAAACGCACTTGACTGGTGAATACAGCTTCTTTAATGGACAAGAAACCACAGGGAGTACTGGAGGCAGGCAAGACGCGGAAACGATGCCGTAGACAAGTCTAGAACCGTGATAGACATTAGCCCTTCCGCCATACCCCATAGTGAAACTTCTGATTGGGGCGGACCAAGCGGGTAAAGCCTAACTCTTCAAAAATCCCATCTCTAAAGTGGGCTTTCAGGATAATTTTTTCCCTTACCACCCGCTTAGCTTCTGCCAACATCTCTTCTGTCAAGGGGCTAGCATTGGCTAATCCTGCCAGACCGGACAAATTGTGTGACTCACGGATCACTTCGGAAAACATGGGATCAAAGTAGAGAATATCAAATGCTTGACTGGGCTGCTGGCGCAAAAAGGATAGACTATCCATTTCCACCACCTCAATCGACCGCATCGCTCTATTTAGCTTGCTATTTCCTGTATCCAAATCTTTCAATCCCTGACTGACAATCAGGGCAATAAGACTCGAAGATTCTACCGCAGTGACCTGATGGCCTGCACTTGCCATGACAATACTATCTGAGGCTAATCCCATGGTACAATCGCAAATCGTTTTGGTGTCTTTACCAATCAATTCAAGCAAGGGATCTCGCTCTGATATGATTCGTAAGAGGGCTGTATCTGGGTGAAAAAAGAAACGTTCCCCTCCTAGCTGCTCCAAGACCATCTTATCCTGATACACCACCAAGATATGTCCATACTGGGCCTGAAGTTTTTTGATAGAATGTTTTTGGCGCTCCACATAGGCAACGCCAAAAGACTGGGCAAGAGCCTTGGCACGTGCTACCACCCTGTCATCCATACCGAGACTTGTTGTAACAATCCATTTCATAGTGCTAGTATAGCATAAATCAGTCATCTGCACATGACCCTGGAATCGGAGAAAGAGAGGGAGTGACCAACTATCGATTGACCTCCTGAGAGAATAGGGGCAAAAGACTAGCAATACTAGGCTAAATCTTTCAATAATTTTTGGTCTATCTCATACATAGTAGGGGATTTTTTTACCTTGTGGACATATCCTGCTTTATGTAACTGGTCTAATATGGCATTTACCTTAGTTCGCTTATATTTACCATTCCGATATAGAACCTATCATCGCACCAAAAAAGACGACTTCCAGCGAAGTCATCTTGTAGCTTTCATTATAGGCTGGCTTTCGTACGAATGATCTCAGCATCGAGGTCCGTCGCTGGTGTCCATCCCTTTGCAAGAAGTTCCTTGATATGGAGTTTATTGTAGAGCATTCCCCAGACAACCCCGACTCCAAGCACTGAATAAGGGATGTTTAAGCTATTGCTCAAGGCTCCTAATACTATCCCTACACCAAGCATGATGCCGGCCCATTTCCAGTCCTGACGGAACAAGGGAACAAAGAAGCCAAAAAGGAGAGCCGTCCAGGAAAAGCCGACAGGCACTTGCTTCATTTGTCCAATCGGACTCATTACAGTCACTTTCATTTATCCTACCTCACTTTGTTTTATCATGTTCTAGTATAACCTAAATGGCATTTGTTGTAAAGCTACGACTTTCAAGCACTTGTAGCATGGCGTCTGCTGTATCAAGGGCTGTAAAGAGGGGGGTACCTGTTTCAATGGCTGAACTTCGGATAATTTGTCCGTCCCCTTCTGCGACCCGTTTGGTACCTACCGTATTGATGATGGCTTGAACCTGCCCCTTACGGACAAGGGTCGGAATGTCGTTTTCCCCATCTTCGCCCAATTTATTGACCGAAATGGATTCAATCCCATTGGCCTTGAAGAACTCACTTGTGCCTTCTGTCGCAAAAATACCGTAGCCAATCGCTTCAAAGCGCTTCGCCAATCCGAGGGCTTCTTCCTTGGTCTCATCTGCAATGGTAAAGACCACATTTCCAAACTCCTCCAAGTGGAAATGGCTGGCTTCAAAGGCTTTGTAAAGTGCTTTTTCAAGGGTCTTATCTGTTCCCATCACTTCTCCAGTCGATTTCATTTCAGGTCCTAGGAGACTATCTACCTTGGCTAATTTGGTAAAGGAAAAGACTGGTGCTTTGACGTGGACATTGGCTGATTCTTGGTAGAGGCCATCCTCGTAGCCTAATGCTGCTAGGGTCTGACCTAAAATGAGCTTGGTGGCTACCTGAGCCATTGGAACGTCTGTCACTTTTGACAAGAAAGGTACTGTGCGACTGGCGCGTGGATTCACCTCAATGACATAGACGGTTTCATCCTTGATGACAAACTGGATGTTCATCATCCCGATACAGTTCAGTCCAATCGCTAGGCGTTTGGTGTAGTCTGCAATGGTCGCTTGAATTTCTGCTGAAAGAGTCTGGGGAGGATAGACCGCCATCGAGTCTCCTGAATGGACTCCTGCTCGCTCAATATGCTCCATAATACCTGGAATAAGGACATCTTTACCGTCGGAAATGGCATCGACCTCACACTCACGTCCCACGATGTAAGAGTCCACCAGAACTGGATGCTCTGGGCTTGCCTTTACAGCCGTCCGCATGTAACTGCGCAAGTCAGTCTCATTTTCAACGATTTCCATAGCCCGTCCACCGAGAACGTAGGAGGGACGCACAAGGACAGGGAAACCAATGTTATGGGCTGCCTCAATCGCTTCTTCCTCATTGGTTGCCGTTTGCCCTGGTGGCTGGGGAATCCCCAAATCTTTCAGGGCTTTTTCAAACAAGTCACGATCCTCAGCACGATCTAAGTCTGCCACTTGGGTACCGATAATTCGGACTCCTGCTTTTGACAGAGGTTCTGCCAAGTTAATAGCTGTTTGTCCACCGAATTGGACAATGACACCGATCGGTTGCTCTAGCTCTATCACATTCATGACATCTTCCACCGTCAAGGGTTCAAAATAGAGCTTATCTGAGACAGAGAAATCCGTAGACACCGTCTCTGGGTTTGAGTTCATGATAATAGCCTCGTAGCCTGCGGCCTGAATGGCTTTCACGGAGTGAACCGTCGCATAGTCAAATTCGACCCCTTGCCCAATCCGAATAGGCCCGGACCCCAAGACGAGGACAGACTCTCTTTCAGAACGAATCGACTCATTTTCCCACTCGTAGGTCGAATAGAAATAAGGAGTTGCACTCTCAAACTCAGCTGCACAGGTATCAACCATTTTATAGACTGGAAGAATCCCATTTTCCAAGCGGAACTGACGGACTTGGTCTGCAGTCTGCTGCCACAATTCTGCAATCTTACGATCTGCAAAGCCATTTTGCTTGGCTGTCTTTAAGACGGCTACATTTCCGACATTTGCTGTCACTTCTTGTTCTAATTCAATGATGTGGAGCAACTTATCGAGGAAAAAGACATCAATTTTAGTCAGATTGGCAAGTTCTTCCACCGTAAATCCACGACGAAGTGCTTCTGATACGTAAAAGAGACGGTCATCCTGGGCTTTTACAATCTTTTCAATCAGGACATCATCTGTCACCTCAGCCAAGTCTTTCATCTCGTTGTGGTAAACACCGATTTCTAGCGAACGGCAGGCCTTTAAGAGACTTTCTTCAATCGTGCGTCCAATCGCCATGACCTCACCTGTTGCCTTCATCTGCGTTCCCAAACGGCGCTCACCTTTTTCAAATTTATCAAATGGGAAGCGGGGAATTTTGGCCACAACATAGTCCAAGGCAGGCTCAAACATGGCATAGGTCGATCCTGTTACGGGATTGATCATTTCATCCAAGGTCAGACCAACTGCAATCTTGGCTGCTAGTTTTGCAATCGGGTAGCCCGTTGCTTTTGAAGCAAGGGCAGAGGAACGGGATACGCGCGGGTTAACCTCTATAACGTAGTATTTGAAACTATGCGGATCTAGTGCCAACTGGACATTACAGCCTCCCTCAATCTTGAGCGCTCGAATAATGCTCAAGCTGGCATCCCGCAAGAGCTGATTTTCAATGTCCGATAGGGTCTGTGTCGGCGCAAATACAATCGAATCGCCCGTATGAATGCCGACAGGATCAAAGTTTTCCATGTTACACACGACGAGGGCATTGTCGGCACTATCGCGCATAACTTCGTACTCGATTTCCTTAAATCCAGCGATAGAACGCTCAATCAAACACTGGGTTACTGGGGATAATTTCAAACCATTCTCTGCGATTTCACGCAGTTCTTCCTCGTTGGCACACATCCCGCCACCTGTTCCCCCAAGGGTAAAGGCGGGACGTACGATGACCGGATACCCAATCCCACTCGCAAAGCGGACAGCTTCTTCAACAGTATTGACTATTTCAGATTCTGGAATGGGTTGTCCCAAATCCTCCATCAGTTGCTTAAATAAATCGCGGTCTTCTGCTTGGTCGATGGCGGATAGTTTCGTTCCTAGGAGTTCTACCCCTAGCTCCTCTAACAGTCCTGCTTTAGACAGTTCCATAGCCATGTTCAAGCCTGTCTGACCACCCAAGGTAGGTAAAAGCGCATCAGGACGCTCCTTACGCAAAATCCGGGACACAAATTCAAAGGTAATCGGCTCGATATACACCTTGTCTGCGATTTCCTTGTCCGTCATAATGGTCGCTGGATTGGAATTGACCAGCACCACACTATAGCCTTCTTCCTTCAAAGCAAGGCAGGCCTGTGTCCCTGCATAGTCAAACTCTGCCGCCTGACCAATAATAATCGGACCAGAACCAATCACCATAATTTTTTTAATATCACTACGTTTTGGCATAATATATGATACAAAAGGCCTTTAGAAATCTGTATAAAAATAGGAGATGAATGCAGAAGCCAACAGATTTTAATTTCTAATACTCTTTAAAAATCAAAAGGATACGTCGTCAACTTGCCTTGGTGAGTGAAAAGCTCCAGTGGAGGTTTTCAGCCTGTTCCCTTGAAATAGGATGGAACAGAGTTCTACCTTCGTCTTCGTTTCCTAGTCTACTTTTGATTTTTATTGAGTATAAGTTCGGGCTTCTGTGGTCACTTTCGTGTTTCTGGGTGACCAGTTGAAACAGTTCCCCGTTCTGCTGTGGTCACTTTCTGATTTCTAGGTGAGCAGTTGAAACAGTTCCCCGTTCTGCTGTGGTCACTTTCTGATTTCTAGGTGACCAGTTGAAACAGTTCCCCGTTCTGCTGTGGTCACTTTCTGATTTCTAGGTGAGCAGTTGAAACAGTTCCCCGTTCTCCTGTGGTCACTTTCTGATTTCTAGGTGAGCAGTTGAAACAGTTCCCCGTTCTCCTGTGGTCACTTTCTGATTTCTGGGTGACCAGTTGAAACAGTTCACTGAACTGTTTCAATCTCATCTGTAATCGGCTAAAGCCGAAACAGCTGCCTACCTTTTTACAGTCTTTTAGCCTGTGTTCAAATAAACAAACGAGCTGAATGTTACTTGAACGTGTATTCTCTCCTTTCTATTCGCTATGTCTCCGCATAGCATTAAATAAGTCTCCGAAGCTAGTTATCACAAAACAACACGTTTCCCTATAACTAGCTAGTGTATGGACAGCCAAGCACTATAGAACTTAGCGTAGACTGTGAATGCCGGTTCTAAATCTTACAAACGTGTTTGTTCCGCTTGAAAGGCATCGATCAGTTCCATGAAATCGTCAAATAGATAGCTGGCATCATGTGGTCCAGGCGCTGCATCTGGGTGGAATTGGACAGAAAAGGCTGGTTGGTAGCGATGGCGGACTCCTTCGACTGATTTGTCGTTGATCTCTTCATGGGTGATCATCAAGCAGTCTGGTAAATCTTCCCGCGATACCGCAAAGCCATGATTTTGTGAGGTAAAGTCCACACGACCCGTTGCAATTTCTCGAACCGCATGGTTGAAGCCCCGATGTCCAAATTTCATCTTGTAGGTGTTGGCACCATTTGCCTTAGCCAGCAGTTGATGTCCCATACAGATGCCAAAAATAGGGATTTTCCCTTGAATACCACGAATCATCTCGAGAGCCTCTGGTACATCATCTGGATCCCCTGGGCCATTTGAGAGCATCACACCATCTGGTGCCAGATTCAAAATTTCCTCAGCTGTCGTATCAAACGGCACTACGGTGATGTTGCAGTCTCGCTTAGATAGCTCACGCAAAATGGAGTGCTTCAGACCGAAGTCAACTAAGACGATATTGCGTCCAATCCCTGGTGCAGGGTAGGCTGTCTTGGTAGAGACCTGGGCAATATTATTGGTTGGTAGCACGCTAGCCCGCAGCTGATCAGACAAGTGTTCCACCGAATCCCCCTTATCTGCCAGCGTTGCTCTCATGGTTCCGTGCTTGCGGATAATCTTTGTCAGCGCCCGCGTATCAATTCCTGAAATCCCTGGAATTTTCTTGGCCTTTAAAAATTCATCCAAGGTCAGCTGGTTGCGCCAGTTGCTAGCACGACGGGCCCATTCACGGACCACTACTCCCTTACAAGTCGGGGAAATAGATTCATAGTCATCACGGTTTACTCCATAGTTTCCTACCAAAGGATAGGTAAAGGTCAGGATTTGCCCATTGTAGGACTGGTCGGTGATAGACTCCTGATAGCCCGTCATTCCTGTATTAAAGACAATCTCTCCTGTCACCGAGATGTCTGACCCGAAGGCTTCGCCTTCAAAAATCGTTCCATCTTCTAAAATTAACAATCTTCTTGCCATCGTTTCCTCCTCGTCTGCTCTCTCTGGAGCTTGTTAACGTCTCTACTTCTTGGCTCTTGCGTGCAACACAGCTTCTAAAATCGCCATACGGACAAAGACACCATTTTGCATCTGTCGGACAATTCGTGATTTTGGTGCCTCCACCAATTCATCTGCAATCTCCACATCGCGATTGACTGGAGCTGGATGCATGATAATCGCAGTATCTTTCATCCGCTCATAGCGCTCCTGTGTCAGACCGTGCAGGCGGTGATAGTCCTCTTTGGAAAAGTTTTCATTGCCATCATGACGCTCATGCTGAACACGTAGGAACATCAAGACATCCGCCTCTTCTACAATCTCATCCAAAGAGACATGCTGACCATAAGCTGCAAATTCTTCTGTGTACCACTCGCTAGGACCTGCAAAAAAGAGATGGGCTCCCAAGCGTTGTAACATCTGCATATTGGACTTAGCTACACGTGAGTGGGCCAAATCCCCTGCAATCATAATCTTCAAGCCCTCAAAATGACCAAACTCTTCATAGATAGTCATCAAGTCTAAAAGAGACTGACTAGGGTGCTGCCCCGAACCGTCCCCTCCATTGACGATGGAAGCCGTAATCGTTGGACTATCGATTAACTCCTGATAATACTCCACTTCTGAATGGCGAATGACACAGATGTCCACTCCTAAGGCACTCATGGTCAAAATCGTATCGTAGAGCGTTTCCCCCTTGTTGACCGAGCTGGTCTTGGCATCAAAATCAATCATGCTCAGACCGAGGCGTAGCTCTGCCATTTCAAATGACTTATGGGTCCGCGTTGAATCCTCAAAGAAGAGATTGGACACATAGCCAGTTTGCGGAAGAGCGACCGCCTCTCCCCTTTTAAAGGACAAGCCCCGCTTGATCAATCCCATCACTTCTTCAGTGGAGAGACTTTCCATGGTCACTACGTGCTGGAGTGACACTTTTTCATCGATGATTGGCATCTCACTCCTACCTCTTATCTCGCCTCATTAGTATCTAACAACAAAACAGAATCTTTGCCATCTGACTCGACCATGTGGACGATGATTTCTTCCGTTCGACTGGTCGGAATATTTTTACCGACATAGTCCGCCCGAATCGGTAACTCACGGTGTCCTCGATCGACTAAGACAGCTAGACTAACTCGAGCAGGTCTACCGAGAGAGACAATATTATCAATCGCCGCCCGAATAGTGCGACCTGTATACAGCACGTCATCGACCAAAATCACATCGCGGTCATTGACATCAGCTGTCATAGTCGTTGTATCTTCTTCTACTTTCATGTCATCTCTGAAGGGCTTGGTATCCAGTTCTCCAAGTGGAACCTCGATACCTTCCAACTGCTGCAAGCGTTCTTGGATGCGCTTGGCAATGTAGACTCCGCGCGTCTTAATCCCTGCTAGGACAATATTGTCCAAATTTTTATTGCGCTCGATAATCTCATACGTAATCCGCGTAATCGCACGCTTCATCGTCATTTCATCGACTATTTCCTTGGTTTTCATGATGACCCCTTCCTTGCCATATAGCATAAAAAAATCTCCTTGGCACAAGGAGATTTCAGAAAATAAGGGTAGAATCGTCCTCCACAGCCCCTCCCTTACCTCTGAATCCCCTGCCAAATGACCATTAGTTGGGGTTCAAGAGTTGACGAGTGAGGCATTATTGAGCCTTTCATCCAACCTGTTTTTAACTGATACTCCTTGCCTGTTTCACGGAACAGTCCTTAAAGGATTTATTTTCATCAGTATAGCAGATTTTTTCTAAAAAGACAAATAGTAGGTCAAAATGAACCGTCTATTTTCCCATTTTCCTATTTTCCTTGATTTTTAAAGGCTACAAAAAGCGAAGGAAAAATCAATACACTCATTTCCTAGAATAAAGAAAGGGACTGGCGCTTTGTCCAATCCTTTTCCCATTGATTATTTCTCTGCTATTCCTGTTTCAGCCGTCAACTCAATATTAGTCCATTTTGATTGAGAAGCTGAACCGTACTTGGTATCAAAGTATTTGACACGCTTGTTGACGGCAACCAACTTTTCAGATTCAAACAATGGAATGGCGAAGGCTTCTTTCTCAGCATTTTCCTGCCACTTCTTGTAGTTTTCAAGATTTTTCTTTTCATCAAACGACTCTTCTGAACCAAGTGCTTCGAGCAATTTGGTATTTTCATCTGATACGTAACGCGAGTAGTTAAATTTTGCTTCTGGTCCCCATAGTCCGACTGGATTTGGATCATAGCCAGTTGACCAACCCGCTACGTAGGCATCGATGTTGGCATCGTTTGCCCCAATCGTATCATAGAAGGAATTCAACTCCATGGTCCGACCTGTATAGAGTTCGACATTTAGACCAACTTCCTTCCACCAGTTCTGATATTGCTGGATGAGGGCTTCATTGGCTTCTGTCCGCTTACGTGCCGCTAGGGTAATCTTAAATGACTTGCCATTTTTATCTTCACGGATGCCATCACCGTCCACATCCTTGTAACCCGCCTCATCCAGCAAGGCTTTTGACTTATCCGGATCGTAGGTATAGCCCTTTAGGTCTGCATCATGCAAGTCACCAAAGAAAGAGATAACGAGTGAGGTCGCTGGGTGGTACAAGCCATTGTACAGTTTATCACCAGCAGTCTTGGTATCAAGAGCATATCCCATCGCCTGACGCAATTTGACATCATTCATTTTAGCATTCGGGTCCATGACATTTTTTCCTGTATCCTTGTCATATTTCCCTAGATTAAATGATAGATACTCGTAGGCAGAGGCAATGGTTCCCAGAACAGTCATATTTGAAGCATCTTTGAAACTATCCAACTGATCGGTTGGCATTTCTGCATAGTCATAGTGACCTGCTTTCATCTCTGAGACAATCGTGTCAGGCGAAACGATATCCATCTTGAGGCTATCCAACTTCACCTTCCCGTTAAAATAGTGTTCATTCGGCACAAAGGTGACCGACTCACCGCTGACCACTTCTTTGATTTTGAAGGCTCCTAGACCGACAAATTTTGGTGTCGCACGCGCATACTCACTCTTTTCCCAATCGGCTACTGGAATGTCTTTAAAGATATGTTTTGGTGTGACATAAGCTGGAATATCTCCACCCGCATACTGCATAGAAGGAGTCATTTCTTTCACATGTAGGATAACGGTATAATCATCTACTTTTTCAATACCAGAGATGCTATCTGCAGTTCCTGCTACAAACTTATCCATCCCCACGATATTCTTAAATCCTTCATCAAAACGCACACCTGTATAGCCCTTGTCCGCCATCTTTTCAATCGTAAAGATATAGTCATCAATCGTGAAAGGCTGGCCATCTGACCACTTGTAGTCCTTACCAGTCAGACTAACAGTGACCTTCTTGCCCTTTACATCAAAGTCGACTTTAGCAAGACCTGAATCATCGAGTTTACGGTCACCGTCGTAACCAAACATTGCCTCATCGACCAAGGCTCCAAAGGTTGAATCAATCGTATTCTCTGTCAATTCGTCAATCAAGAGACCCGTCGCTGATGAAGCTGCCACAATAGCATACTTAAATTGTCCGCCCTTAATCGCAGAACCATCATGTGTCACTTCACCTGGAAAGCTCAAATTTGCCTGTTCAGCTGATGACGACCCCTTGCCACAGGCTGCTAGTACAGAAGCTGACAATAGTGTTACTGCGGCTAACGAAGCTAATTTGCTAGTCTTTTTCATAAAAATCCTACCTCAACTATTTCTTTAGTCTCAGACCATGATTTCTCGGTCTATTTCTGTATTGTACCATAAAATATTCACTGTGTCTGTATTTTTATACAAATAATTTTCAGAATTTTCGCATATTATAACATAAAGATGTAAGAAAACCCTACTTCCTATGTTAGAAGTAGGGAATCTCCTATGATTTCAGCAGACTCTATCACAATTTCTGATTGTTGTCTACGGACTCTCCAATGTAGTAGTGACGACATTCGTCTGTCTTTTCAATCGTGTCTGCTTTTCCTGATATAGTCTTTTAGTTTGCTTTTAGTACTAGGCAACGAGCTGCAGGCTGTACTTAGAGTACGGCAAAGTGAGTTAACGAAGTAATAAAAGATAAACTAAACGACTATACATCCTCACAATCGTCTCTTGACTCCCTCTCTCTTTGGGAATGCGACTGACTTGACCAAGAGCAGGCCATAGCCCGCCAAAAGATAGGCAAGGAAAATCTTTGTGGCATAGGTTAAGACATAGGCCCAACCATATTTTGGCACATTTAAGAAGAAATAAGCAAACGGGCTATCTTTGGCATCAGGAATCGGTAGCTGGATGACCAGACCATTGAGTAAGGCAAAGGCTAGATAGGCAACTGGCAGAGCAGTCCACCAGATAGGATCGAACCATTTGTACTGCTTTTTCTGATCGATAAGCAGGGTATCCAGCAGAAAATAGAGGGGGACGATATAGTGGCAGAGCAGGTTTTCCACCCGCCAAAAATCTGTCGCAAGAGGGGCTAGCATAAAATGATAGATGACACAGGTAATCATAATCGACATCGTCACAGCTGCTTTTAAGCGCAGAAACCCTCGGTGCTGTAAGTCTTGCTTGCGATACATGGCATAGACCATATAGGTTGCAAAGAGTGCTACTAGAAGATTGGATTGCACCGTATAATAGAGCAACATGCCGACTCCATATTTAAGAATCTCCAGCGTTGTTCCGATAATAGCCAGCAGAGCCAGCAGGCAACGCGAGTAAAACAACTTATTTTGATACTTCAATGTATTCCTCCTAAAATAAGAAGAGGGAGCGGAATCCAATGCGATTCCTTACTCCCAATCTATCCTACTAGATTTTCTTCACAAATTCTGATTTTAATTTCATTGCGCCAAACCCATCAATCTTACAATCGATGTTGTGATCTCCTTCAACGATTCGGATATTCTTGACGCGCGTACCTTGTTTCAGGTCTTTCGGCGCGCCTTTAACTTTCAAATCTTTGATCAAGGTGACGGTGTCGCCATCGGCTAAACGATTACCGTTTGCATCAAGGGCTACGATTCCCTCTTCCTCTACTACTTCGGCAGGATTCCATTCAAAGGCACATTCTGGACAGATGAGCAATACTCCATCCTCATAGACATATTCTGATTGACACTTTGGACAATTTGGTAAGGTTTCCATGATAACTCCTCTTCTTTTATTAACCTAACCAGTATACCATGTTAGGAAAAAATGAGCAAGCTAGCTTTTTCGCAGTTTTTCTAGGGTTTCACGGAAGATAGTCGGCTCTTCTGCCGTGAAGGTGACGATTTCTCCTGTCCGTGGGTGGGTGAAGCCAAGGGTCTTAGCATGTAAGAACTGCCCATGCCCTTTCAGGGTCTTTCGTGGGCCATAGACTTCATCACCTGCTACCGGATGCCCGATATAGGCTAGATGAACACGAATCTGATGTGTCCGACCTGTTTCAAGGGTTAATTCTACCAAGGTATAATCACCGAAGCGCTCCAACACCTGAAAGCGTGTCAGAGCCTCCTTGCCCTTTGCTGTCACTGCCTGCTTCTTGCGATCCTTTTCACATCGTCCGATAGGTGCTTCAATCACGCCACGGTCATTGGGCAGGTTGCCATGGACAATGGCGACATATTTACGCAAGGACTTCTTGGCCTTTAATTCTTCTGCTAGTTTCTGGTGAGCCTCATCGTGTTTTGCCACCATCAATAAGCCAGAGGTATCCTTATCCAGCCGGTGGACAATGCCAGGTCGCATAGCCCCATTGATACCAGACAAATCTTTGACATGGTACAAAAGGGCATTGACCAAGGTACCCGAATGATGACCTGCCGAAGGATGTACCACCATTCCCTGCGGCTTATTGACCACCGCAACATCTGCATCCTCATAGACGATTTCAAGCGGAATGGCTTCTGCTATATAGTCGACTTCTACTACTGCTGGAATATCGTACTGGATACAGTCTCCTGTACGGACGGTATATTTGGCTTTCTTTACTTGGCCATTGACCAGAACTAGGCCAGCCCTTATCTGCTCCTGGGCCACCGATCGTGATAGGGGGGTTAGATCCGCTAGCGCCTTATCTAAGCGAATACCTCCTGCTTCAACTGTTACTTCCATCATTTTTTTCTTCTTTCATTATACAAATAAACAGGACTGCAACTCCTAGCGTCAAGCACATATCAGCGACATTAAAGACAGGAAAATCGATAAAATCAAGCTGAAACATGTCGACAACATAGCCTAGCCGCATGCGATCGATAAAGTTTCCCAGTCCACCTGCAATCACGAGTGATAAGCTAGCTAATAGCCACAAACTATCCTGAATGTGCTTGATGAAATACCACGTAGCCGCTACCATCACAATCACCGTCACGATGGTAAAGAACCACTGCTGATTCTGGAGGATGGAGTAGGCCGCCCCATAATTACGCAGGTGATAGAGATTGACCAGCTTTGGAATAAAGGGTTGCTGACCATGTAGGGGAACATTCGCCACTGTCCAGGCCTTGACCCATTGATCCAAAACGATGAGTCCTGCTATTCCTAACGGAAATCCAATTTTTCTCATACTATCCTTTCTTTTTGGCAAAGTAGCCCTCCATCACGTGGATAAAGTCTTGGGCACATTGGCTCAAGTCGCTATTTTCCCGCTTAATATAAACCATGCGATTGCCCCTTCCCTCCTTGAAGGGAATCACGGTGATGCCATGCACACTGGCACTATCCAAGAAACCAGAGCCTGTCGCATAGGCATCTGTCCGCTCTAAGATACCATTTAAAGTGGCACGATCGGTCACATCGAAAGTGACCGATGAATCTGACGTATCAAAGAAATTCTCAGAGTAATAGAGGTACTCATCCTTTTCCTGAGTAAAGCGAACGGTCGGAAGCCCTGCTAAATCTGCCCGTTCAATCTCCTTTTTTTGCGCCAAAGGATGCCCTTTCCGAAGGTAGATATGGGTCTGAAAAGAGATCAGATCAACCACTTCCAAGCGCAGCTTTTCCAGTTTTTGCATAATCCCTTTGGTATTGCGGTTGTTTAGATAAATAATCCCTAGCTCACTATGCCCCTGCGCCACCTCATCTAAAATCTGGACGGTCGTTGATTCAAATAAACGAAACTTAGGATATTCCGGGAATTGCTGGGAAAATTCCGTGATGAGAGGGGGGAGAAAATCGTAGTGTTGACTGGAAATCGAAAATTCCACCTCCCCATCATCTGCCTGCAAGTAGAGATGTTCAAAGCTATCAAATCCCTTGACCAAACTTTGAGCCTTATCATAAAATTCCATTCCTCGTCTGGTCAAAAACGTGCCTGAACTGGTGCGACTAAAAATCTTAAATCCCAACTCTTTTTCCAAATCACGAACAGAAATGGATAAGCTCGGCTGCGACACAAACATTTTTTCTGCCGCTTCTCGAAAGGTCCCGCTATTTGCAATCGCCACAACATAGCGTAATTGTTGAATATTCATTCTGTCACTTCCTTTGTATAGTCTTTTAGTTTGCTTTTAGTACTAGGCAACGAGCTGCAGGCTGTACTTAGAGTACGGCAAAGTGAGTTAACGAAGTAATAAAAGATAAACTAAACGACTATAAAATCTTCCTTATTATACCATAATCTCCCTCAACTGTCGCCCTTAATATTCCTTATACTCTATAAAAAGCCTTGCCCCTATCAGGGACAAGGCTTGTAGATCCTCGAGATTTCAATCGCTCGACCGAAGATTCTCTCTACTCTTCCTCGCGACGCTTTTTAGCTGTCAAACCAGCCGCAGTCAGCAACATCGCTCCTCCTAGCGCTGCAAGCGCTACTGATGAATCTTCACCAGTCTGAGGAAGTTCCTGCGTACCAGAACTTGGTTTCATAACTTGAGAACTTGGTTCTGGTGTCGGTGCTGGAGCTGGGGTTGGAATTGGAGTTGGAGTCGGAGTCGGTTGCGGTACCGGATCCTTCTCATAAGGAACAGGAGTATCCTTACCTGGGTCATTCGGATCGATGATAGAAGGTGGGACGTAGCCCTTCGTTGGATCATCTGGATCAACCGGCTTCAATGGGTTACCGTCTGGATCTTTCGGTGTGTAGCCAGGGATATGTGGCAATGGCGGGTTGTCACTTGGATTTTCCGGGGTCTCATCGTACGGTACTGGTGGACGGTCGCCTGGGTTTTCCTCACCCGGAACGTATGGCAGGTAGCTGCCTAGTTCACGGTAGACGTAGGTGACATCTGTGTTGCCCTCTACCACTTGACCAGTTTCCTGACCTTCAGTCCGCTCTGGCATGAGCTTGTACTTCTTGCCATCTTTTTCGATGATGGTTGGCTTCTCACTGTCGTTTTCACCCGTATTGTAGTCTGTACCGACTGGAGAGTCAGTAGTGTCTGTATAGTCATCCTTGATGGTATTACCCTCGGTGTCCTTATAGTGGACGATGACGCTACCCTTCTTGACTTCCGGTACTGGATCCTTCTCATAAGGAACTGGAGTATCCGTACCTGGGTCATTCGGATCGATGATAGAAGGTGGGACATAGCCCTTGCTTGGATCATCTGGATCAACCGGCTTCAATGGGTTACCGTCTGGATCTTTCGGTGTGTAGCCAGGGATATGTGGCAATGGTGGGTTATCACTTGGGTTTTCCGGGGTCTCATCGTACGGTACTGGTGGACGGTCGCCTGGGTTTTCCTCACCCGGAACATATGGTAGGTAGCTGCCTAGCTCACGGTAGACGTAGGTGACTTCAGTAGTACCTTCCCCTACCTGACCAGTTTCCTGACCTTCGGTCCGCTCTGGAATGAGCTTGTACTTCTTGCCATCTTTTTCGATGATGGTTGGCTTCTCACTGTCGTTTTCACCCGTATTGTAGTCTGTACCGACTGGAGACTCTGGTGTATCTGTGTAATCATCCTTGATGGTATTACCCTTAGTATCCTTGTAATGAACAACAACCTTACCTTTTTTCACTTCCGGTACTGGATCCTTCTCATAAGGAACTGGAGTATCCTTACCTGGGTCATTCGGATCGATGATAGAAGGTGGGACGTAGCCCTTGCTTGGATCATCTGGATCAACCGGTTTCAATGGGTTACCGTCTGGATCTTTCGGTGTGTAGCCAGGGATATGTGGCAATGGTGGGTTATCACTTGGGTTTTCCGGGGTCTCATCGTACGGTACTGGTGGACGGTCGCCTGGGTTTTCCTCACCCGGAACATATGGTAGGTAGCTGCCTAGCTCACGGTAGACGTAGGTGACTTCAGTAGTACCTTCCCCTACCTGACCAGTTTCCTGACCTTCGGTCCGCTCTGGAATGAGCTTGTACTTCTTGCCATCTTTTTCGATGATGGTTGGCTTCTCACTGTCGTTTTCACCCGTATTGTAGTCTGTACCGACTGGAGACTCTGGTGTATCTGTGTAATCATCCTTGATGGTATTACCCTTAGTATCCTTGTAATGAACAACAACCTTACCTTTTTTCACTTCCGGTACTGGATCCTTCTCATAAGGAACTGGAGTATCCTTACCTGGGTCATTCGGATCGATGATAGAAGGTGGGACGTAGCCCTTGCTTGGATCATCTGGATCAACCGGTTTCAATGGGTTACCGTCTGGATCTTTCGGTGTGTAGCCAGGGATATGTGGCAATGGTGGGTTATCACTTGGGTTTTCCGGGGTCTCATCGTACGGTACTGGTGGACGGTCGCCTGGGTTTTCCTCAC
>NZ_MSPR01000005.1 GCF_001984715.1 Streptococcus azizii | reverse complement strand
CTTCACATCTTGTGTAATTGAGTTCAGCCTAAAACCTCGGAAAAAAGATAAATCTCATTGGTTGCAAGACAACCTGCTTCGATTTTCTATTTTTCATTCGGTTTTTTAACGGCTTCACATCTTGTGTTAGAAATGAGACTGTGAGGGAATTTGTCAAGGGCTCTACGATGATAGGAATCTGTGGTATAATGGAGAAGAGAAATTGGCACTAGTTATCTATTTTCTGTTTAAAGGATAGTAGGACAATGACTAGTTGCAGTTATTTATAGGTGAGAGAAGGAGAAGGTATGACATTTGAAGAGATTTTACCAGGCTTGAAGGCCAAGAAGAAATATGTTCGGATAGGTTGGGGTGGGGCTGAAAACTATGTCCAGCTCTTTGATACGATTGAGCAAAACGGTGTTCCACTTGAAGTGACTCCTTACTTTTTAATCCATGTGTCGGGTGAGGGAGAAGGGTTTTCCATGTGGAGTCCGACTCCATGCGACGTCTTAGCAACAGATTGGGTAGAAGTTCATGGCTAAGACAGTTCTTGTGACGGGGGTATCCTCAGGAATTGGACATGCTCAGGCTCGTCTCTTTTTGGAACAAGGCTATGAGGTGTATGGAGTAGATGTCGCTGGGGAAGAAAATCTTTTGCCATATCCGGCTTTTCATTTTTTGCAATTAGATCTTAGGGGGAGTTTGGCGCCTCTTTTTGACTGGTTACCAGCAGTAGATATTCTCTGTAATACGGCTGGCAAATTGGACGCTTACAAACCCCTGCTAGATGTCAGTGAAGAAGAAATAGAGGACATCTTAGCAGTCAATGTGCTTGCAGCTATGCGCCTTACTCGCTTTTATCTAGTAAGGATGTTGGAAAAAAAGGCGGGGATTATCATCAATATGTGTTCGATTGCAAGTTTCCTTGCTGGCGGTGGCGGAGTAGCCTATACGGCGAGTAAACATGCTCTAGCAGGCTTTACCAAGCAACTGGCGCTCGACTATGCCGATCAAGGGATTCAGGTCTTTGGCTTAGCACCAGGCGCCGTCAAAACAGCGATGACGGCAAGTGATTTTGAAGAGGGCGGGCTAGCGGACTGGGTTGCAGCAGAAACACCGATCAAGCGTTGGCTAGAGCCAGAAGAAATTGCAGAAGTGAGCCTGTTTTTGGCGAGTGGGAAAGCAGCTAGCATGCAGGGAGAAATCGTAAAGATTGACGGTGGTTGGAGCTTGAAATAAAGGAGTGGAGGAATATAAGTGACAACAGTAACAAGGTGGTACTTCGGGCCACGTCAAACCTGTGCGATATTATGGGCAGTGGATGAGCCAAAAGCCATCGTTCAAATCGTCCATGGTATGATGGAGCAGATGGAACGATACGATGCGTTTGCTCGCTATCTCAATCAAGCGGGCTATGCGGTCATCGGCCATGACCATGTGGGACATGGTCAAACGGTTCGCAAACAAGAAGAGTACGGTGTGTTTCCTGATGACTGGCATACCTTGATGGAAGACGTACACGGTTTACAAGGGGAAATACGAAAGCGCTACCCGGATGTTCCCCTTGTCTTGATGGGGCATTCTATGGGGTCCTACATTACTCGCTTATATTTAGCAGAGTATGGTGACGGTGTAAAAGCTAGTATTCTCATGGGAACAGGTCAAGAACCTCTCTTCAAAACTAGGGCAGGAATCAGCCTGGTCAAGCTATTGACGCGCTTCTACGGTCCCCTCCACCGCAGTAAACTGGTCGAATCTATGAGCACAGGCAGGTTTAATCAGCACTTTGCACCTACAAAAACCAGTGCAGATTGGCTGACCAGAGATGGAAATGAGGTAGAAAAGTATGTGACAAATCCCCATCATCAGTTTAGACCCACCTTGAGCATGTATAGGTCTTTATTTACCTTTGCCAATTATGCAGCGCAGGTAAAGTGGATCGATAGGATTCCAAAAGAATTGCCCCTACTCTTGTTATCAGGTCAGGAGGATCCTGTGGGTGCATGTGGTAAGGGAGTCCAGTGTTTTTATGACCTGTTACAGAAGGTGGGATGTTCTCAGGTCAGTCTCATCTTGTATCCCGAAGCCCGCCATGAAATACTCAATGAATGGAATAAAGAAGAGGTCATGCAAGACATCGTCAGCTGGCTAAATGGAGCGCTAAAAGAAAGACCGAGTGCGAAGTCCAATCTTGATAGAAAGTAGGGAATGCTCTTTAAAAATCAAAAGGATGCTTGGTCAAGAGTCTCGGTGAATTGAACTCGAGCTACAACTCGCTGACAATAAAACTAATCCAGTGGATCAGTTTTACCCGAGCCAAGAAATCGGAAAGCGAGAATAAATACTCCTAGCTTCAAAGGTATGGCATACCTTTGAAGGCGGGAAATAGAAGTTTGCCTTAGCAAACGTCCTTTACTTCTTCGTCGTATTTCCTATTTTCACTTTGAGTTTTTTACGGGCTTTGTATCTTAGTCTACTTTTGATTTTTATTGAGTAGAAGGTAAGGGACGGCAGATTTAGAAAAGTTCTCTTTCTAGCAGGTGAGGGTCAACAGACCTGTCGTAGACTTGCTATGAAAGTGATAGTTTGTAAGAGAAAGAGCCTGTTTCAAAAGAGAAGAGCAGACAGGCTATTTCAAAATAGATAGAAAAACTAGAATCAGGTATTCGTAGCTCAAGACCTATAGGTACACTTGTTTGATAGTTGCTTGCAGATCGTTTATCATTTTCAAAGAGATGCCTCTTCATGATTGGAAAATGATTTACTGAATGAAAGTACCTTACTTATGAATACAGTTTCTACAGTAGCGGAGAAGAAAGATGACAGCAGAAGAAATGTGGGCAGCCTATCGCCTAGTGAATCCTCAGATTGGGGAGGAGCTGGATGCGTGGCAGTTTGGTGCTGAGCCGGATTTACTGGCAGATTTGGTCAAGCAGGGGGAGAAAACAGCGACGGCTTCAGCCTATGACCTATATGCTCTGGCAGATGAGCCTCTGCCCGCAGTGGGTGAACGGAGCGTGGTCTTAAATGGTCGAGGAGAGGCTAGTTGTGTAATTATGACAACCAAGGTGGAGGTCCTTCCCTTCAATCAGGTGTCAGCAGATCACGCCTTTAAAGAAGGAGAAGGAGATAAGTCTCTTGCTTACTGGAGGCAGAGTCATGAAGCCTATTTCACCCAATGGCTGGAGGAAGCAGGTCTTACTTTCTCAGATAGTAGCCAAGTCGTTTTGGAAGAATTTGAAGTAGTCTACCCCTTGTGATCATCGCTTGAACCCCTTGCCATGCTGGGAAAGGATTCTTATGGAGGATCAGCGAGGGCATGGCTTTATTGCCCTAATACTTGTCAAAAGTCAAACTCTGACGTCGTTACCTCACTTCCCTGAGTGAAAACTTCCATTGGAGCTTTTCGCTCGTTAAATTTCCTATTTCCTAGCTCGGGCTTCTGTGGTCACTTTTTTATTTTTGGGTGACCAGCTGAAACAGTTCCCCGTTCTGCTGTGGTCACTTTCTGATTTCTAGGTGACCGTTGAAACAGTTCACTGAACTGTTTCAATCCTAGTACGACGGGCATGTCGTACATCTGAGGTGCAAGTCCTCTGTGGACACCTGCTACCGGTGAACCCAATAGCGACTCCCAAGCCTGACTATCGCGAGGTAACGGGGAGAGGAAGGGATAGCGAAATCGTGGCTCTACGAACAGAAACGTGATATTAAGGCGTATATAGTGGATGAGGGGGCTAGGCACTCTAAAGTCCAAAAAGGTAGTCGTAATCTATGTGCGTAAATCACGAGAGTAAACGAGGAAAGATGTACGACTTATCCCGTGAGGTCTCATGAGCGTCAAGTAGACGTAGTAATAACGAATCATGAGAAGTCAGCCGAGGTCATAGTAGTGATGAAGTTTCTGTAATGGAAACGGAGCGAAGGACCGAACGATTAAATGATACCCTATCTAACTGATTTTGTCTGCCCTAACACCTGGTCTGAAATGACGGTACTCGCAGAACGTATGCTGAAAGAGGCTGCTCACAAATATAGGACGGCACAAGCGGAACGAAATCATATATAGGTAGGTGTGGGAACAAAAAAAGTGTTCTCGCCAAAGTTTAGTTGAACCGCCGTGTGCCGAACGGCACGCACGGTGGTGTGAGAGGGACTATCAATTAGTCCCTACTCGATTTTTCACTTTGAGTTTTTTACGGGCTTTGTATCTTACTAATTGAACATGGGCTACGAGCTGCACAAAAAAGATAGTTTTTCCTAGAACTTGAGGTTCTTCGTCAAAACTCCTATTTTTGCTTTGCTCGCTTAACGCCCTTTGTATCTTGTAACTACCTGCGGTTTTATGCTTAGTTAGACGTTGATTTTTATAGAGTATTAGAAAGTATGGTATAATAGGAGCGAAAATAGTAGATTGGAAAGAAGATATGACAAATTATGCAATTATTTTAGCAGCAGGTAAAGGGACTCGGATGAAATCGGATTTGCCCAAGGTCCTACACAAGGTCGCAGGCATTTCGATGGTAGAGCATGTTTTTCGGAGTGTTTCTGCCATTTCACCTGAAAAAATCGTGACCGTCGTCGGTCATAAGGCAGATATGGTTACCTCTCTTCTCGCCCATCAGACAGAGTTTGTCCGCCAGTCAGAGCAGCTCGGTACTGGCCATGCGGTCATGATGGCGGAGCCTCTACTTCAAAATTGTAGCGGTCAAACCTTGGTGATTGCAGGTGATACTCCCTTGATTACCGGTGAGAGTCTCCGTGACTTGGTAGACTTTCATATCAATCATAAAAATGTGGCAACCATTTTGACAGCAGAGACAGAACAGCCGTTTGGCTACGGTCGTATTGTGCGGAATCAACATGCAGAAGTGACGAAGATTGTCGAAGAAAAAGATGCGTCTGATTTTGAAAAGCAGATCAAGGAGATCAATACAGGGACTTATATCTTTGACAATGAGCGCTTGTTTGAGGCACTTAAAAACATCAATACCAACAATGCCCAAGGAGAATACTATATCACCGATGTGATTGGTATTTTCCGTGAAGCAGGAGAAAAAGTTGGAGCCTATGTCCTTCGTGATTTTGATGAAAGTTTAGGGGTTAATGACCGCCTAGCTCTTGCGAAAGCTGAAGAAGTGATGCGCAGACGGATTACGAAGACCCACATGCTCAATGGTGTTAGCTTTGTGAATCCAGCAGCGACCTATATCGACATCGATGTTGCTATTGCACCCGATGTGCAGATTGAGGCAAATGTGACCTTGAAAGGTAAGACCACGATTGGCGCAGGGACTATCTTGACAAATGGGACCTATATTGTTGATTCAGAGATTGGTGAGCGTGTAGTAGTGACCCATTCCATGATTGAAGAATCCCGTATTGCAGAAGATGTGACCGTAGGACCATACGCACATATCCGCCCGGGTTCTCAGCTAGCAAAAGAGGTTCACATTGGTAATTTTGTAGAGGTCAAAGCCTCTAGTATCGGAGAAAATACCAAGGCAGGTCATTTGACCTATATCGGAAATGCCGAGATAGGGCGTGACGTTAACGTTGGTGCTGGAACGATTACGGTCAATTATGATGGGCAAAAAAAATACACTACCAAGATTGGTGATCATGTTTTTGTCGGGTCTAATTCTACCCTCATTGCCCCGCTTGAAATTGGTGACAATGCCTTGACAGCGGCTGGTTCTACCATTGCTAAAAATGTGCCACAAGATGCGGTTGCGATTGGTAGAAGTCGTCAGGAAAATAAGGAAGAATATGCCAAGCGCTTGCCGCACTATCCAAAGAATAACTAGGAGCTACTATGAAATTTGAAGAAAAGACCATCAAACGAACAGAGATTTTTAAGGGGCATATTTTTGATGTAGTCGTCGATGATGTGGCGCTTCCTATAGGAGGACAGGCTAAGCGGGAGTTGATTTTTCACAAGGGAGCAGTCTGCGTTTTAGCGGTGACACCTGATGGGAAATTGATATTGGTCAAACAATACCGCAAGGCGATTGAACAGACGAGTTACGAGATTCCCGCAGGCAAGCTGGAAGTTGGGGAAAATGCTGACCCTAAGGCGGCAGCCCTGAGGGAATTAGAGGAAGAAACAGGCTACACAGGTGACTTGGAACTCCTGTATGATTTTTATTCGGCAATCGGTTTTTGCAATGAGCGTCTGCGTCTTTATGTAGCAACCAATTTGGTCAAGGTTGACAATCCGCGTCCTATGGATGCCGATGAGATGATTGAAGTGTATCATGTCAGTCTAGAAGAAGCTCTTGATTTGATTGCAAGTGGTGATATTTGTGATGCTAAGACCATCATTGCGATTCAGCAACTACAACTGATGAGAAGGTAGGACGGTTCATGAGGAAGGCCTTATTGACAGATGAAGTATTAGAAGAAGCCAGACGGAGAAAAAGCGCTACTTCCCAGCGTTTTGGCTATTACGATCCTGAAAGGAAGTTTGAGGATGTAGATGACTTGGAGCTAGAGGAGGAGTGGGACAGCGACTATACAGGCTATCGTGAGGGCTATACCCATCGGATTCCTGTGGATGCTTCGATTATCAAAAGTCGCCGTATCGAAACCGTTAAGCGAGAGCAATTTCGCAGCAAGGTCAATAAAATCCTCTTTTGGGTGATACTTCTTGTCATCCTTTTCCTCATTGCAGTCTTTTTTTGGTAAGGAGTTTAGATGAAATTTGGAATTATTGCAGCCATGCCTGAAGAATTAAGGACCTTGATAGGAGCCTTAGAGCAGGGGGCAGAGCAGCTTGTCTTAGGGCGGACTTATCACACAGGTACATTAGGCCAGCATGAGGTGGTCTTGGTTCAATCTGGTGTTGGGAAGGTCATGGCAGCCATGTCTGTTGCTGTTTTAGCCCATCAGTTTCAGGTGGATATCATCGTCAATACAGGTTCGGCAGGTGCGGTCGCAGCTGGTCTTGCCCTTGGGGATGTGGTCATTGCTCGTCAGCTGGTATACCACGACGTAGATGTGACAGCCTTTGGATATGACTATGGTCAGATGGCCGGTCAACCCTTATATTTTGAAGCAGATGAGAATCTAGTTGCTAGGATGCAGGAAGTTCTTGACCAGCAAGCAGTCGTAGCCCATGTTGGACTGATTGCGACAGGAGATAGTTTTATTGCAGGTCAGGATAAGGTTGTAGCGATTAAGGCTCATTTTCCAGATGTTTTAGCCGTTGAGATGGAAGGGACTGCTATTGCTCAAGCGGCACATAGCCTTAAACTCCCCTTTCTTATCGTTCGTGCCATGAGTGATACAGCACAGGGCGATGCCAATATCACCTTTGACAATTTTATCATTGAAGCAGGCAAGCGCTCAGCTCAGGCTCTGATTGAGTTCTTGCAGTAGGAGAGAGTGACGCTACTCTTGCATGTTTTTAGGAATGGGGTAGCTAAAAAACAATCTTCTTCGCCCATCAACTCATACTCCAATTCTCTACCTGACGGGGCTGTGTTTGGCTAGGTTGGTAGAACTGTAGGACAGAGGCCTACGGGATGTTTGAGACCTTAGTCCGAACTCAATTATACAAGATACAAAGCCGTAAAAAACTCAACGTGTAGCTTAATATCTAAGAAACTCTCCACTGGATAGTTTCTCCCCTATCCATAAGTGAAAATCGTTCACAACGGCTACAGCAAAATAGGAAAAGTTGCCCAAGTATTCTTTTGATTTTTAAAGACCATGAACAAAAAAGCTAGGAAAAGCTAGCTTCAGGTTGTAGACAAAGTATCTCTGAGAAAATTTGTCAATGTCAATATCGAAGGATAGTATCAGTGCTCTTATCTCTTCGTGAAAAGGCGAGCGAAGCGAGCTCATAACCGCTACTTTACGCCGTAGCAAAAAACACCAGAAACGTTATGTTTCTGGTGTTCGGAGATTTTGAGACTCAGGCTCAAAATCTAGGCATGAAATCCCGTAGGGAGTTGCTGCCGTCCGTGCTACCTAAGTAAAGTATCATAATAAAATAATCGTTTTGAAGAAAATAAATTTTTTCTTCAGTCTAAGGCTAGGAAAACCTAGCTTTTTCTTATTGCTTCATATCCTTCAAAATCTCAATGGATTCGATCTTGATGTCTGTTTTGGGTTTATCCTTTTCATCTGTCTCAGTTGCAGCAATGGTGTCCACAACGTCCATGCCTTCAATGACTTGACCAAAGACGGTATAGTCACCGTCAAGGCTTGGGTTTCCACCCGACTGATAGGCCTGTTTGATTTTGACGGGATATTTGCTAGAATCTAACTGTCCAGAAGCATTTTTGGTATTTTGGTTGATAAAGAACTGGCTACCGTTGGTATTGGGACCAGCATTTGCCATCGATAGAGCACCACGAATATTATAGAGAAAGGCTGAAATTTCATTAGTAAATCCTCTTCCTCTATCAATGGTATTATCTTTACCAGCCCAAATAGACTCTCCTCCCGTACCAGTTCCTTTGGGGTCGCCACCTTGAATCATAAAATCCTTGATGACACGGTGGAAGATGACGCCGTTGTAGTAGCCTTCTTTAGCATGGGTTAAGAAATTTTCAACTGCTAGAGGAGCCTGCTCTGGAAAGAGTTTTAACTTGATGTCTCCTGCAGTAGTTTTGATAAGAACAGCAGCTTCATTGTCTGCAATGTCCGCTGTCAACTGAGGGAAGGCCGCGTCTGGATTGTTAAGGGCATAGGCTAGATCTTTAGCATATTGGCTTGCAGCGCTTGTGTCTGTGCTAGATGTAGGTGCTGAGCTACTGGTTGAAGAGCTGCTTGTATTCGTAGCACAGGCTGAGAGCAGGAGGCTGGCTGCTAGAGCAAATAATAGTCGTTTTTTCATAAAGATTCCTTTCCTGTTTATGGATTAGTCTTATTGTAGCATGAATCCCTTCCTTTTTCAAAAGTCGAATGAAAGGATTGCGATTGCTAGTCCTTCTTGTGCTAGTTGACAAGCTATCTGTTAGGTGAATAGTTACCCCCTAGTGTATAATAGAAATAATAGGAGGATTCTACAGCCTATGAAGAGAGGTGGGAAACCAGATAGCCCAACCTTTTCTAGCATAGGAGAGAATGCTTAATGAATAGATTTTCATACTCTTAAAAATCAAAAGGATACTGGGTCAAGAGCCTCGGTGAACTGAACACGGGCTAAAAGCTCGGAAAAAAGATAGGCAGCTGTTTTGGCTTTAGCCAATTACAGCTGAGAATCCCTTTGGGATAGTTTTTCCTAGCTTCAAAGGTATGGTATACCTTTGAAGGCGGGAAATAGGAGTTTGCCAGAGCAAACTCTCAGCTACCCTCTTCGTCAAAACTCCTATTTTTGCTTTGCTCGCTTCAACAGTCTAGGAATAGACTGTTGAAGGTTGGAAATAAAACGAGTGAAACTTGTGTCAAACGCCCTTTGTATCTTAGTCTACTGCTGATTTTTATTGAGTATAAGGGAGGTAGCTACCATTGATGACAGTAGAAGAGCAAATCAAGGAATTGTATAAAGACCATGCCTGTATGCCCTATATTGCGCCAAACCGTGATGTAGCAACATGGCTATTGGAGGCAAAACCCGTTCCCAAGCGCAATATGGAGTTATTGGCAGATGGGCTGTTAGCAGGAGATATTATTCTCTTGTAGCGGATTCAGTTCGATACCTTTACAACTGAAACGGTCTTTCCTAAGTACTTTGAATACACCTATGGCATTGATGCCCCTAGGCATTTGGCAGATTTGGTAGAAAATGGGTATGCTTATGTAGAAAGAGCCTTTGATTCGCTGGATCACCTCAATGCGACGATGAAGAAACATATTCTAAAACAAAAAGGAATTGTAGGTCTATCTAAAATGAAAGCAGCAGATTTAGATCTAGCTTTGAAGGAGTATTTTTCAGAAGAAGAATTATCCCAAACCTTTAGTGTACGTGGTTATAAATTGACAGATAAGGGGCGGGCAGCTCTTGCGGCCAATCCTGGGGTTATTGACCGTCATCCGAAGAAAAAATTTTGATTTTTTTAAATAGTAAAAGGGGACTCCTGCCTATTTTTACTGGCTTTAGAGTAGTTTCTACCCTTGAAGAGAGAAAGGGGATCTTATCTGAATAGGCCTTCTTTTGAGTGTTGGTTCAAGAACTTGGCCCGGAAAGGGGCTACTTGTGGTATAATGGGATTAGAGACAGTAGAAATGGAGAACCAGAGATGCAAAAACGATTGATGCGAGATGGAAAAGATGTGAAAATTGCAGGTGTTTGTTCAGGAATTGCTAACTACTTCGGTGTTGATGCGACACTGGTGCGAGTTGTTTGGGGAGTCCTGGCCTTTGCCTACGGGATTGGTATCATTCCCTACCTCATCTGTTGGTGGGTGATGCCACTAGATGATGGGCGGGATGATGATCAGAAGATTATTTATTAACGATATCAGCTGGTGGAAGCGGGTAGAGTTTGCTATAATATGAGTACAGTAGAAGTTGTACTTTTACAGTTTCAGAGGCTACATCCCTTTCATAGCCATCCTACTCGCATGTTCTTCTCCCAAATAGATAAATAAACAGAATTCCTCAATGGGCTTGGCTTGTTGGGGATTTATGTGTTATCCCTTACTAGACCTGCCCGCAAAGTATGGTATAATGGAAACATGGCAAAACAAAAAACGACAAAAAAAGGGCGTACGACTAGACGTCCGACAAAGGCTGAATTGGCCCAACAAGAAAAAATAAAATCCCTATTATGCCGCTTTTTGGCAGTTATCTTTCTCCTTTTTGCTGCTAGCAGATTGGGAGTATTTGGCGTGACGGCCTATAATATTTTTCGTCTATTGGTTGGAAGTGTGGCCTATCTATTGATTGGGGCTCTTCTTGTCTATATCCTATTTTCAAAGAGACTAAGGCAACGCGAAGGGACCATTTCTGGTTTTTGGCTAGTATTTTTTGGTGTGTTGTTAGAATATCAGGCCTATTTTGACCTGTCCTATAAAGGAAAAGACTTGCTACACCACACCTTTCAACTAGCCTTGGCGGATCTCTCTGCCTTTCGGGTGAAGGAGTTTTTAGGTGGCGGTCTCATCGGTGGGACTGTGTACCTGCCGGTTTCTTTTTTATTTGCAGCGATTGGGACCTTCTTTATCGGAGTCCTTTGTATCCTCTTTGGCCTTTTCTTTATGAGTCCATGGTCTGTGTACGATGTGGCAGATGGTCTAGCCCTTTTGCGAGAAAAGTTTCAAGAACAATCGGCTATTCGGTCAGAAAAACGTGCTGAAAAAGCAGCAGCCAAGGCCCAACGTCAAGCGGAGGAAGAAGCAAGACGTTTAGCAAAAGAAGAAGTAGCAGCAGCTTCGACTAGTTGGGAAGAGCCAGCCATGGTTTCTCTCAGTGAACATTCGATAGTTGATGTGGATACAGGAGAAATCCTAGAAGGAAACGAGCGTGAGATTCCAATTCTTACAGAAGAGCGTGGAAGTGTTGATGAAGAAGAATTTCCGGTCTTATTGGCTGATGATGAAGAAGGGCAAGAGGAGTTGGAAGAAGAGTCGACAGAGGACATAGCGCTGGATTTCAAGCTGAAAACCAAACGAGCCTACCAGTTGCCCTCCATTGACCTATTTGCCCCCATCAAGGCCAAGAGTCAGACCAACGAAAAGAAAATTGTCCGCCAAAATATCAAAGTCTTGGAAGAGACTTTTGCAAGTTTTGGAATCAAGGTTGTGGTTGAGCGGGCGGAAATCGGTCCATCTGTGACCAAGTATGAGGTGAAGCCTGCAGTTGGTGTGCGGGTCAATCGGATTTCCAATCTGGCAGACGACCTCGCTCTCGCTCTGGCAGCCAAAGACGTCCGAATTGAAGCACCGATTCCAGGAAAATCCCTGGTCGGTATTGAAGTACCAAATTCTGAAGTGGCCACAGTACCCTTTAGAGAATTGTGGGAACAAGCCAAGACCTCTCCCACCAAGCTCTTGGACATTCCGCTTGGCAAGGCCGTCAATGGCTCTGTGCGTTCCTTTGATTTAGCGCGGATGCCCCATTTATTGGTGGCAGGTTCAACTGGCTCTGGGAAGTCTGTTGCGGTTAACGGTATCATCGCTTCGATTTTAATGAAGGCTGGACCAGACCAGGTCAAATTTATGATGATCGATCCTAAAATGGTTGAATTATCTGTCTACAATGATATTCCCCATCTCTTGATTCCTGTTGTTACCAATCCTCGCAAAGCTGCGCGAGCTCTCCAAAAAGTGGTGGATGAAATGGAGAAGCGCTATGAACTGTTTAGCCATTTGGGGGTGCGCAATCTAGAAGGTTACAATGCAAAAGTGACAGAGTTTAATCGCCACTCAGAAGAGAAACAGATTCCTCTACCGTTGATTGTCGTGATTGTCGATGAATTGGCAGACTTGATGATGGTTGCTAGCAAGGAAGTAGAGGATGCCATCATTCGCCTGGGGCAAAAGGCAAGGGCGGCTGGTATTCACATGATTTTGGCGACCCAACGTCCGTCTGTGGATGTCATCTCTGGTCTCATTAAGGCCAACGTCCCATCTCGGATCGCCTTTGCGGTTTCCAGTGGGACAGATAGTCGGACGATTTTAGATGAAAATGGGGCGGAGAAATTATTAGGCCGGGGAGATATGCTCTTTAAACCCATTGATGAAAACCATCCTGTGCGCTTACAAGGTTCCTTTATTTCGGATGATGATGTTGAGGTCATTGTCAACTTTATCAAACACCAAGCTGAGGCTGAGTATGATGAAGCCTTTGATCCTGGTGAAGTGACAGAAGGGGAGTTTGAAACTGGCTCAGGCGATGGCAGTAGTGGCGACCCGCTCTTTGAACAGGCACGGGCCCTCGTTGTTGAGACGCAAAAAGCTAGCGCTTCTATGATTCAGCGACGGTTGTCGGTTGGTTTTAACCGGGCAACACGCCTGATGGAAGAGTTGGAGGCAGCTGGAGTGATTGGTCCTGCAGAAGGGACAAAACCAAGGAAGGTGTTAGAGACGCAATGATGAATTTAGATATGGTACACCATATTGCCATCATCGGCAGTGATTATCAGAAAACAAAGGAATTTTATGTCGATAAGCTCGGATTTGAGCAGCTAGATGAACATATCCGTCCAGAAAAGCAAGATATTCTCTTAAATGTTCGCCAAGGAAATTTGGTTCTCGAAATTTTTATCAAACCAGATGCACCGCTGAGACCTGCTATGCCACAGCCAGAACATACCGGTCTGCGCCACCTGGCTTTTAAAGTCGCAGATGTAGAAGGTTGCTTGCAGGAGTTCGATGTACTCAATATTCCACATGGACCACTGCGCTATGACGACTATGATGGACGAAAAATGGCCTTCTTCTTTGACCCGGATGGATTGCCATTGGAGATACATGAGTGAGGAGAGGATGTGGATAAAATCTCAGTATCCTATATAAAAAAGCGAGTCCAGGTGAGCCTACTTTCGGAGGTCCATCTGGATTCGCTTTTGCTATCTATATTGAGTATTATACTCAATAAAAATCAAAAGTAGACTAGGAAACGAAGGCGAAGGTAGAACTAGCGTTCACCGAGACAAGGTGACAACGTATCCTTTTGATTTTTAAAGAGTATTAGGTCGTAAAAAGAGCGATGATGAGGGCCACATATAGGAAGAAGGTCACAATAAAACCCGCTCGCCAAAAGAATTTGAAAAAACGTAAATAAGAGAAACTGCGCCTCTTTCGTAAGAAATAATAGACAATGGCCAATGAAAGGAGGGAGAGGGCTAGGACCAAATGGGGCAATAAGCTATGGTAGTAGGCCTTGTCTGAAATGAGGTAAAATTCAAAAGCAAGGATGGGAAAGGCGATGTCAGCGAAGTTCCAGCCTTTTTTTTGCAAGCCAAAAAGCCTGATAATGGTAATCGAAATGATAAAGGAAAGTAGCAGGAGTAAAATCGCAGCAAATTTTAAAAATGTCATACCTTTATTTTATAAAAAAAGTGAGAGAAAGTAAACGTAGAGCTTGATTTTTCATCAAAATAATGTATAATAGGGAAGTATGTGAAAATCACATACTTGTGGGAGGTAAAAATCTATCATTACCGCAAAAACCACAATAGGAGGATTTAAAGATGGCTAAAAAAGTCGAAAAACTTGTAAAACTTCAAATTCCTGCTGGGAAAGCTACTCCAGCTCCACCAGTCGGACCAGCACTTGGTCAAGCAGGAATCAATATCATGGGATTCACCAAGGAATTTAACGCTCGTACAGCTGACCAAGCTGGTATGATTATTCCTGTCGTTATCTCAGTATACGAAGATAAATCATTTGATTTCATCTGTAAAACACCACCAGCTGCTGTTCTGTTGAAAAAAGCTGCAGGTGTTGAAAAAGGTTCAGGCACACCAAACAAAACAAAAGTTGCAACAGTTACTCGTGCACAAGTACAAGAAATTGCTGAAACTAAAATGCCAGATTTGAACGCTGCAAACCTTGAGTCTGCAATGCGTATGATCGAAGGTACTGCTCGTTCTATGGGATTCACCGTTGTTGACTAATCAATAGCGCCCACAACCCGCAAGACTTCATCATTTCTGATGAGTGACGTGGGAGATGAAAATCGATATGACCACATTACAAGGAGAATAAAAATGGCTAAAAAAAGCAAACAAATGCGTGCTGCACTTGAAAAAATCGACAGCACAAAGGCTTACAGTGTAGAGGAAGCTGTGGCTCTTGCACAGGAAACGAACTTTGCAAAATTTGATGCAACAGTAGAAGTTGCCTACAACTTGAACATTGATGTTCGTAAAGCAGATCAACAAATCCGTGGTGCAATGGTATTGCCAAACGGAACTGGGAAAACATCACGTGTATTGGTCTTTGCACGTGGGGCAAAAGCTGAAGAAGCAAAAGCTGCTGGAGCAGACTTTGTCGGTGAAGATGATCTTGTTGCGAAAATCAACGGTGGTTGGTTAGACTTCGATGTTGTCATTGCAACACCTGATATGATGGCGCTTGTTGGACGTCTTGGACGTGTCCTTGGACCACGTAACTTGATGCCAAATCCTAAAACTGGTACAGTAACAATGGATGTTGCAAAAGCAGTAGAGGAATCTAAAGGCGGAAAAATCACTTACCGTGCTGATAAGGCAGGTATCGTACAAGCGATTATCGGTAAAGTATCCTTTGGTGCAGAACAGTTGACTGAAAATTTCAAGGCTTTCCACGATACAATCGTTAAGGCAAAACCAGCTACAGCAAAAGGTACTTATATCACCAGCTTGACCATCACTACTACCCAAGGGGTGGGAATCAAGGTTGATCCAAATTCATTGTAAAAAACAAGATGTCTTATCGCTTGATAAGGCATTTTTTAGTACGGCTTATCCTGTGAGGTCTCATTGGTGAGACAATCCTAGTAACAATGACCAATGAGAAGTCAGCCCTCACAAAAGGAGGACTGATTAGCTGTTTAGATTATGACACGGATCGATATGTTATCGGTTAATGGAACCGCTGTGTGCTAGACTAGCACGCACGGTGGTGTGAAAGAGGCTAGTGATTAGTCCCTACTCGATTGCATACGTTGTGCGGCACGTCTCCTTTGTCCTTGTCTTTTTCTGATTTTTATGTTAGCGTATGATTATCACACTAACTAAAGGAGCAGATAATGGGACTGTTACAAGATGGTAAGTGGGTCGACCAATGGTACGATACCACATCAACTGGTGGAAAATTTGTGCGGACGGTTACACAGTTTCGTAATTGGGTTACAGAAGATGGTTCTGCTGGACCAAGTGGCGATGGTGGTTTTAAGGCTGAGTCTGGTCGTTACCATCTCTATGTCTCTCTGGCCTGCCCTTGGGCCTCTCGCACCCTCATCATGCGACACTTGAAAGGCTTGAAGGATCATATCTCTCTATCAGTTGTTCACCCTCTCATGCTGGAAAATGGCTGGACTTTTGAGCCTGCCAAAGGGGTTGTCCCCGATACAGAACTAGGAAGTGACTTTCTTTATCAGGTTTATCTGGCTGCAAAACCAGATTATTCGGGTCGTGTAACTGTTCCAGTTCTCTGGGATAAAAAGATCAAGACGATTGTATCGAACGAGTCGGCAGATATTATGCGGATGTTCAATTCAGCCTTCAATACTATTACAGGTAATACGGAAGACTATTATCCTGAAGGTCTACGAACGGAGATTGATGCTATGAATGACTTTGTCTATCCTACGATCAATAACGGGGTTTACAAGGCTGGGTTTGCGACAGCACAATCGGTATACGAGCGGGAAGTCACCAAGCTCTTTACTGCTTTAGATCAATTAGAGGAGTTACTGAGCCGGCAAGAGTATCTGGTGGGAGGACAGCTGACAGAAGCTGATATTCGTCTCTTTACGACTCTAGTACGGTTTGATAGTGTCTACTATGGTCACTTCAAGTGTAACCAACGTTCTTTGACCAGCTATCCCAACTTGTGGGCCTATACCAAACGTCTCTATCACACGAGAAATATCGCTGAAACAGTTAACTTTGACCATATCAAAGAGCATTACTATGGTAGTCACAGAACGATTAACCCCACTGGCATCGTACCAGTGGGACCAGACCTAGATTGGACCTTGTAGAAAACAGAAACGAAATGCCGATACCTCCTCCAACACAAAGCCCTCATTACTTTGGCAAACACTCAATAACCTTTACGATATAAGCTGAAAACCTCCACTGGAGGTTTTCATTTAACAAGATGGAACGATTGAGGAAAATCTTATGTAACTGAATTCGGGCTAGAAGTTCGGAGAACTGTTTCAACGGTCACCTAGCAATAAGAAAGTGACCAGAAAAGTTCGAGCTAAGAAACAGGAAAGCGAGGCTAGATTGACTCATTGGTTGCAAGAAACCTACTTCGATTTCCTATTTTTCATTCGGTTTTTTAACGGCTTCAGTGCCTATTCAGGCGGTGCTTTTTATGGAGTATGACATGGTTAATCGTTGACTTTTTCTAGAATAAAGTCTTTTAAAGCGGGGTATTTTTCCACATTGAATTTACGAGAGAAGAGGTGGCCGAGTTCACGCCCCTTTTCTAATTGGGCTATATCTGCTGGAGAGTCTGTCCACTCATGCGGATGGCCATCCCACCAGTTGATGTAGCGCAGATTGCCTTGGAATTCATCTGGAATATCATTCACGGCTTCATAATGGTAGATACGATCCAATAAATTGGCTCGTTTCAGAGTCATTGGAAAGAAATACTCATCGGAACAGAAGGTGAAGCGGAATTGTTTGCGAATCCAACTTTCGTGGGTAAGAATAGCTTCTAAGACGTCATGACTGATTGATTTCCATTCGGAGAAACCATCGAACCCCATTTCTTCTCGTTTTCCATGCAGTCGATCAACCTTGAGGGCTGTTTGGAGTTTATTTTCTAGAATCTGATAGGCTCGTAAGATTTTCCGCAAAACAGGGGACAAATTACGGGGGTTAATCCGACGAGATAGGTGGTAATGTTCTACCAATTTGTGGAGTTTTAACTCTTTAGCCTCTTCTTGGTTATAGCGGGTAATAAAAATCTTGTCCGATTTATCCGCAAAAAAGTCATGGATGGCATCTTGGGAGCGTAGGGGCATATCGGCCCCTGAAATAAGATGATATACGGCATAAGGGCCTTTCTGGCTAGCAGTATGATAGAGGATTAGTTCACATTCAACCAAAGAAAAATGTCCCCAGTAGACGGCAATTCGAGGAGTAAAATATACCTTGGAATGCTGCGTAGATGATAGCAATGCCTGCTTATCCTCCTCTGTGAAGGAACTTCGTTTGTCGATATGGATAAAAATATCATTGCGAGGGTCATCTAGGAGAGATAACTGAAAAGCTAGTTGCTCAAATTTATCATAGGCAATGATGAGATAGGCATGTCGCATTGTTTGATAGTCATTTTCTTTATTGGTCATCATTCTCTCATTTTAGCGCAAATGTTTTGGTTTTACAAGTTTTAAGGAAAAGTTTATAATGGATACTCAAACTAGTAAAAAGGTGAAAGTGGATACAATGGCAGAGAATACAAAGCAGACGAGGCAGCAAGAAACGATGGTCAGAGGGATGGCCTGGTTGACAGCTGGAAATTTTATCAGTCGCCTCCTGGGGCTTATTTACGTTATCCCTTGGTTTGTGTGGCTAGGCAGCCATAAAAATGAAGCGAATGCCCTGTTTAACATGGGCTATCAAGTATATGCAAATTTTCTTCTGATTTCAACGGTAGGACTTCCAACTGCGGTTGCCAAACAAATCGCCAAGTATAATGTGTTGGAAAAAGAGGAGGTTTCCTACTATTTGGTTCGTGAGTTTTTTAAACTTATGCTCTTTTTGGGAGTTGTCTTTGCAGGGATCATGTACCTTCTCTCTCCGACCTTGGCAGGGCTATCGGGTGCAAGGGAAGAACTGACGCCGGTCATGTATAGCCTGGTTCCTCCTATCTTCATCTTTCCAGCCATGAGTATCATGCGTGGATTTTTCCAAGGCCATAGTGACTTGAAACCTTATGCCATTAGCCAGATTATCGAACAGATTGTCAGGGTTATCTGGATTTTAGCAGGAACTTTCTATATTATGAAGCTCGGTTCCGGTGATTATTTGGAAGCGGTCATCCAATCGACTCTCGGAGCTTTCATCGGAATGATTGCGAGTGTGGGTTACTTGATTTATGTCCTGCATAAGGAAGGCTACATTAGCCGTATTATGAAGAAGCCAGATTCGGCTGTGTCCATTGATATAAAAGCTCTGGTCTTGGAAACGGCAAAAGAGGCTGTACCGATTATTATTTTGGGATCAGCTTTCCAGATTTATCAGTTTATCGATCAGATAACCTTTGTAAATGTTATGAAGTTTATCACCGACTTTACAAAGGAAGAACTACTTGTCCTATATTCTTATATGTTATCAAATCCGAGCAAAATTACCATGGTTATCATTGGGGTCACGAGTTCTCTGGGAAGTGTTGCGATTCCGATGATTACAGAGAGTTTTGTAAAAAAGGACCTGAAAGGAACCTCTCGCTTGATAACAGACAATGTGCAGATGCTTTTTATTTTTATCATTCCAGCTATTCTAGGGACAATCCTGTTAGCTCGACCACTTTATGTGAGCTTTTATGGAGCGGCTGAAAATGCAGCCATCAGCCTATTTAGGGTAAATTTACTCCTTATTTTCTTACAGGGGCTCTACGCTTTGTTCGGTGTTGTGATTCAAGCGATTTTTGAGAATCAAAAAGCGATCCTATATTTTTTGATCGGTATCATAGTGAAATCAATTATTCAGCTTCCATTTATTTATCTCTTCCAGGCCTATGGACCACTATGGGCAACAGGTGTTGGATTAGCGGTGACAACACTTTTGATTTATCATCGTGTCGAGCA
Source organism: Streptococcus azizii (assembly GCF_001984715.1). Taxonomy (GTDB): domain Bacteria; phylum Bacillota; class Bacilli; order Lactobacillales; family Streptococcaceae; genus Streptococcus; species Streptococcus azizii. The sequence continues at coordinate 98,398 of NZ_MSPR01000005.1, read as the reverse complement.
GGTGGTGTCGGTTCAAAAGGAAGCCATCAAGAAGGATACCGTGATGATAGGAATTGTTTCCCTAGTGATGGGAGTGGTTGTTTGGATGTTGGAGCTTGGTCTCAGTAGGGTGCTTCCTCCAGTTGGTCGGACTGCGAGTGTCATCCATATCGTTGTGGCTGGCTCCGTCGGCGTTCTAATCTATGGTTATCTAACTCTGAAGACCCGCCAGTTGGATAAATTGATCGGTACACGGGCCTCTCGTTTACGTAAAAAATTACATATATCATAGAAAAGTCTCTCTCGGGAGATTTTTCTTTTTCTTTCTGTCCATGAGACTACATAAAATGAAAATTTTATGATAGAATGATAGAGATAGAATAGAGGAGTAAGATGATGAAACCAAAATATGAACGTATTCTGATAAAGTTATCCGGAGAAGCCTTGGCTGGTGAACGTGGTGTTGGAATCGATATTCCAACCGTTCAGAAAATGGCTCAGGAAATTCAAGAAGTGGCTGCTTCCGGTGTTCAGATTGCTCTAGTAATCGGTGGTGGTAATCTTTGGCGTGGAGAGCCTGCAGCAGTAGCTGGTATGGACCGTGTGCAGGCAGATTATACGGGAATGCTTGGGACAGTCATGAATGCCTTGGTGATGGCGGATGCCCTGCAACAAGTGGGTGTGGATACGCGTGTGCAGACAGCTATTGCGATGCAATCTGTCGCAGAGCCTTATATTCGTGGACGGGCTTTGCGCCATTTGGAAAAAGGAAGAATCGTGATTTTTGGTGCAGGTATCGGTTCTCCGTACTTTTCAACGGATACCACAGCAGCTCTTCGGGCAGCTGAGATTGAAGCAGATGCGATTTTAATGGCGAAAAACGGGGTAGATGGGGTCTACAATGCTGATCCTAAGAAAGATGCAAATGCGGTAAAATTCAATGAGTTGACCCACCGTGAAGTCATCAGTCGTGGCTTGAAGATTATGGATGCAACAGCTTCTACCCTATCGATGGACAACGATATTGACCTCGTCGTCTTTAATATGAATGAGCCTGGAAATATCAAACGTGTGGTATTTGGAGAGCAAATCGGAACAACTGTTTCCAATAACAAAGAAGTGAAGTAAAGGAGATTTTATGACAAAGGAAATTATTTCAAAAGCTCAGGAGCGTATGGCGCAGTCGCATCAAAGTTTGGCGCGTGAATTTAGCCATATTCGTGCTGGTCGTGCTAATGCCAGTTTGCTAGACCGTATCTCAGTCGAATACTACGGAGCAGCGACACCGCTCAATCAATTAGCAGGGATTACTGTCCCAGAAGCCCGCGTCCTATTGATTACGCCATTTGACAAGTCTATCCTGAAAGATATTGAGCGAGCGCTCAACGCGTCTGACCTTGGTTTGACCCCTCAATCTGACGGAACAGTGATCCGCTTGGTCATTCCGGCTTTGACAGAGGAAACCCGTAAAAATTTGGCTAAAGAAGTGAAGAAGGTCGGAGAAAATTCAAAGGTGGCTATCCGTAATATCCGACGCGATGCGATGGATGAAGCCAAGAAAGCCGAAAAAGCTAAAGAAATTACAGAAGATGAGTTAAAATCACTGGAAAAAGAAATTCAAAAAGTCACCGATGATGCTATTAAGAAAATTGACCAGATGACTGCGGAGAAAGAAAAAGAACTCTTAGAAGTCTAAGGTCTCGTAGGGCGGGGAGAAATCCCTTAGCCTTTTTGGTGCCATGGGATGATACTTGTCAAAAGTCAAACTCGGACATCCTTACCTCACCTTGCTGATTGAAACAGTTCGGTGAACTGTTTCAACGGTCACCTAGAAACAAGAAAGTGAGCCTAGAGGTTCGGTGAACTGTTTCAACGGTCACCTAGAAATAAGAAAGTGACCACAGAAGTTTGAGTCAAGAAAATGGAAGGCTAGGAAATAAGCCGAAAACCTCCCCTGGAGCTTTTCGCTCGTCGTATTTCCTATTTTGCTGTAGCCGTTGTGAACAATGTTCACTTACGGATACGGATGCCCTAGGGGTACACTTTGAGTTTTTTACGGGCTTTGTATCTTATGTGTAACTGAGTTCGGACTAAAAATGTTAGAAAAAAGATAGGCAGCTGTTTTGGCTTTAGCCAATTACAGCTGAGAATCCCTTTAGTGGATGAATCGGCTTGCTGACCTGAGTCACCTGCCCCAATTCCCTATTTTTCTTTCCATTTTCTTAACGTCCTCACATCTTAATTGAACACGCCCTAAACTCTGTGTGAAAAAGATAGGCAGCTGTTTTGGCTTTAGCCAATTACAGCTGAGAATCCCTTTGGGATATAGAAATAGTCAGGGGAGTGACTATTTCTACCTGAGCCTAGAAAATAAGAAGCGAAGATAGTCAGGGGAGTGACTATTTCTACCTGAGCCTAAAAACGAAAGAGCGAGGTCAATTAGGTGTTCAAACGTTTCTTCATCATGTTTCCTAATTTTCAGTCGCTTTTTAGACGCCCTTTGTATCTTGTAACTACCTGTGGTTTCATTGCCTCGTCAGAGTTATAGAGTATGAACAACAGACCAGGCGTGCCACCTATGCCTAACTGTATAACGAAAAGACTATCATCACTTGCTATCTACAAAAATAGGTAGTGAACAAAGCAGGCTCTTTGAAGATATTTCCCAGCCTAGTGGTAGTCCAGATTATCACTAGGTGCTTGTCGGAACGGGATGTTTGAGACGGCGGCTCAACAATGAGGGATGAAGCGCCAAAGAAGTTTACTCCCGTCCGCACTGTCTAGGGGAAATAGTAAACGATATTCAGTATAGGCTAGACGGCTATACCAATAGAAAGAATGAAATGAATCAATTATTAGCAACCATTATTAAGGGTCTGGTAACAGATGAGAACAAGGAGTTTTACTTTGTTCAAAAGGAGGGTGTGACCTTTGCTCTTGCAAAAGAAGAGGGACCCCATAAACTAGGTGAGTCTGTCAAAGGATTTGTCTATACGGATATGAAGCAAAGACCTCGCATGACGACAAAAGAGGTGGCTGCGACTCGCTCGAGCTTTGGCTGGGGAGAGGTGACTGAGGTGCGTCGTGACCTAGGTGTCTTTGTGGATACTGGTTTACCGGATAAGCAGGTCGTTATGTCTCTTGATTTTCTGCCAGATTTGAAAGAATTGTGGCCTAAAAAAGGTGACCAGCTCTATGTCCGCTACGATGTGGACAAAAAAGATCGAATTTGGGCTTTGCCTGCCCTTCAGGAAGATTTTCAAGGCTTGGCTGGCCCTGCCTATGATAATATGCAAAATCAAAACCTTAGGGCTATTGTCTATCGCTTGAAATTAACGGGAACCTTTGTCTATCTACCAGACCAGAATATGTTGGGCTTTATTCATCCAACGGAACGCTTTACAGAGCCGCGTCTTGGTGAAGAATTGCAGGTGCGGGTTATCGGTTATCGCCGAGTGGATCGGACCTTGAATTTATCTGTTAAACCACGTTCTTTCGAGATGTTAGAAAACGATGCGCAGATGATTCTGACTTATTTGGAGAGTAGGGGTGGATTTATGACCTTAAATGACCATTCTTCGCCAGGAGACATCCGAGCTACGTTCGGTATCTCCAAAGGTCAGTTTAAAAAAGCCTTGGGTGGTTTGATGAAGGCAGGAAAAATCAAGCAGGATGAACTGGGGACAGAGTTGCTCTAGGGCTAATGTTTGCTTGCATGTATTGTAGGAGTAGTTAAGAAAGATAGGAGTTGGAGAGTGAAGAAACTTGTAGCATGGTGTTTGGTGCTGGTTGTATCTGCTGTGTCAGTCCCAGTTTGGGCAGATGAATTGATGGATATTACGCGCGCAGCAGGGTATGATGTCAAAGAAATCAATCGTCCGAAGTCATCGATTATCATTGATGGAAATACTGGTGATATTGTCTGGCAAGACAATCCTGATGAAGTGCGTGATCCTGCGAGTATGAGTAAGATGATGACCCTCTACCTGGTTTACGAAGCGATGAGCCGAGGGACATTTACTGAAGATACGGTTATCACAGCAACTGCTACTGACCAAGCAATCGCAGGAATCTATGAAATTTCAAATAATAAGATTGTCGCAGGTGTCAACTATACTATTGGTGAATTGATTACCATGACAGTGGTCCCATCGTCCAATGCAGCTACTGTGATGTTGGCGAATTATGTTTCAAACAATGATCCAGATGCTTTTTTGGATATGATGAATGCCAAATCACAGGAACTTGGCATGACCAATACGTATTGGTCAAATGTGAGTGGAGCAGCAGCTGGTTCTTTTCAAGGTTACTTCAATCCAACGAGGTACAATCATGATGCAGCGAATCAGACGACAGCCAGAGACTTATCTATTCTTGCCTACCATTTTTTGAAAAATTATCCTGGTATTTTAGAATATACAAAGCATCCTGTGGTAACCGTCAAGGCGGGAACACCTTATGAAGAGACCTTTGAAACCTATAACTACTCACTTCCAGGCGCTAAATATGGAATAGAGGGGGTGGACGGTCTAAAAACAGGATCTAGTCCACGTGGTGCCTTTAACTACATGGCAACAGCCAAACGTGGCGAGCAACGCTTGATTAGCCTGATTATGGGAGTTGGTGACTGGTCTGACCAAGATGGAGAATACTATCGCCATCCATTTGGAAATGCCTTGCTTGAAAAAGCCTATGCAGACTATGAGTATAAAAAGGTATTGACTGCTGGTAAGCAGACAATCAATGGTCAAACCTATCAATTAGCTTCTGATGTTTATGCAACGGTGAAACGTGGACAAGAGCCGACCTATACAGTTGAAAATAATCAGTTGCGGGTCAATAATGGCTTGGAAACTGTTAGTCCCTTGATTTCAGATACTACGACTGTTGAGTCAAGTTCCAGCGCTACGGCTGATCAAGCCTCTAGCACTACAGCAGCAGCTGTAGTATCGCCAGCTGGCTGGAAGAAGCTAGTGACTACCTATTGGTATGCTTTTCTCATCCCAGTTGTCCTGATTCTAATTGCCCTCCCCTTTATTTTGGCGACTCGAAAGAGTAAAAAGCGTCGTGAAAGACGTGAAGAGCAGACAGAATTTCGCTCACGCCGTCGGCGCAGAAGGTAAGAGAGGCTGTTGTGAGAAAGAGTTTTTACAGTTGGCTGATGACCCAGCGTAATCCGAAAAGCCATGAGGCTGTAGCAGTCTTAGCAGATCTAGTCTTTGCGGAATCAGACTTTCCTAAGCAGTCAGATGAATTTGATGAAGTGAGTCGTTTTTTAGAAGAAAAAGCTAGTTTTACCTTCTCTATGTCCGATTTTGATCGCATTTGGGAAGAGTATTTGGACCATTGAGGTGAATGCTCTTGCAAGGGCAACTAGAGTCAGTGAAAACGACTAAAATCGTAGAGATGGAAAGGCATAGAGAAAGGAGCCTAAACGAATCTCTTCGCTTGCTTTATTGAGTATTCGTTCATGAAAAAATGCCTAGGAGCATTTCAGGTTGTAGACAAAGTATCTCTGAAAAAATTTGTCAATGTCAACATCGAAGGATAGTATCAGTGCTTTTAGCTCTTCGTGAAAAGGCGAGCGAAGCGAGCCCATAACCGCTACTTTACGCCGTAGCAAAAAACACCAGAAACGTTCTGTTTCTGGTGTTCGGAGATTTTGAGACTTAGTCTCAAAATCTAGGCATGAAATCCCGTAGGGAGTTGCTGCCGTCCGTGCTACCTAAGTAAAGTAGCATAATAAAATAAGCGTTTTGAAGAAAATAGACTTTTTCTTCAGTCTAAATGCCCTAGGGGCATTTTTTTGGTATAATGGAAAAAAGAGCGATAAAGGAGCAAGCTATTGCAAGAACATTCAATCGATATTCGCCTGTCTCATCCAGATGACATGCTGAGTTTGTTTGGCGCAAATGAACGTCATCTACGCCTGCTAGAGCAGGAATTGGGAGTAGTGATTCATGCCCGTACAGAAGTAGTACAGGTAATTGGTGAATCAGCTGATATAGAGTTGGTCCGTCTCATCATCCAGTCTTTACTGGTTTTAATTAACCGTGGTCTGACGATTCAGCTACCTGATGTGGTGACGGCTATTTCCATGGCTAAAAATGATGAAATTGAGAAATTTGTAGCGTTATATGAAGAAGAAATTATCAAGGATCACTACGGCAAGCCCATTCGTGTGAAAACATTGGGGCAAAAGATGTATGTGGATAGTATCAGGGATCATGATGTTGTCTTTGGGATTGGGCCAGCAGGGACAGGAAAAACCTTTCTGGCAGTGACACTTGCGGTAATGGCTCTCAAGCGCGGACAGGTCAAACGGATTATCTTGACGCGCCCTGCGGTGGAGGCAGGTGAGAGTCTAGGATTTCTACCAGGGGACTTAAAGGAAAAGGTGGACCCCTACCTTCGTCCCGTTTATGATGCCCTATACCAGATTCTGGGTAAGGAGCAAACGACGCGATTGATGGAGCGTGAGATTATCGAGATTGCTCCCCTGGCTTATATGCGTGGTCGAACCTTGGAAAACGCCTTTGTTATCTTGGATGAGGCTCAAAATACGACGATTATGCAGATGAAGATGTTTTTGACCCGACTTGGGTTTCATTCCAAGATGATTGTCAATGGCGATAGTAGTCAGATTGACTTGCCACGTAATGTTAGGTCAGGGCTGGTTGATGCGGCAGAAAAGCTGAAGAACGTTTCTCAGATTGACTTCGTATATTTTTCCGCTAAAGATGTGGTCCGTCACCCTGTTGTTGCTGACATTATCAAGGCCTATGAAGTAGAGGAGGAAAAGTAGCGTGGGAAGCGCGTTCTGGAAGACAGGATGTAGAGAGCCGTTCAGTTTTCATTTAGTACATCCTTAGAACCTGTATTTAGAGTTCGGCACTTCCATCCAATACTCTTTAAACCTCAACAGTAGATGAGGATACAAAGCTCGAAAAAACTCAAAGTGTACCTTAATATCTAAGAAGCTCTCCACTGGATAGTTTCTTCCATATCCATAAGTGAACACTGTTCACAAGGGCTACAGCAAAATAGGAAATTTGACGAGTGAAAGGTTGACAACGTATCCTTTTGTTTTGTAAAGGATCTAAATCCTCGGTGTGATAAATGGGGCTTCACATATTGTCTACACAGTTAGAAAATTAGTGTATCTTCTATTGCTTCGACGAGTGAAAAGCTCCAGTGGAGGTTTTCAGCCTACCACCTTTCATCAAAAAAGTGGTCGTTTGAAACTCCGTTTCCCTATTTCCAACCTTGCCCACTTCGCTCTCAAATTTCTAGGCTCAGACTGAAACAGTTCACCGAACTGTTTCAGTCTCCCGAATTATTGGAACTCACTTTGCCGTACTCTACGATTGTTACTGACTATCGTCAGTATGATTTCCAACCTTCAACAGCCATTAGACTGTTGAAACAACCTGCAGCTATTGGCACGAGTTCCCTCGTTTCATCACTAACCTCCACAAGTCTCCCACCTAGTGAAGCAAATACTAAAAGACTATAAAAAAAACAAAGATGGATTTCTGTTTTTTGATTATCCATCTTTGTTTTTTTATTAGTATTAAGGAAGGGAAATATTACTTATAGGAGCTCCTTAACATTTGTATAGCTTTTCTGTAGACCAGCAGCGACAGCTGGATTGGTGATGTAGCCTTTATATGTTGTTACCCCTTGGCAGAAACCAGCATCTTCCAACATGGTCTTTTTGAAGCCTTGATTTGCCAGTTTAATTATATAGGGTAGGGTTACGTTAGTGAGCGCAATGGTAGAAGTACGGGCAACAGCTCCAGGGATATTGGCAACAGCATAGTGAAGAACTCCATACTTTTCGTAGACAGGCTGTTCATGGGTCGTCACATGGTTAGCTGTTTCAACAACCCCGCCTTGGTCGACGGCCACATCTACAATGACAGATCCTGGACGCATTTGTTTGACCATGTTTTCCGTTACTAATTTTGGTGCTTTTGCTCCCGGCAGTAGGACTGCTCCAATGACGACATCTGCCTCTTTGACGCTCGCCTCAATGTTGAAAGGATTGGACATAAGGGTTTGGATTTGATTTCCAAAGACTTCTTCTAAAATCGAGAGACGCTTTGCACTGATGTCAAGAATAGTTACCTGTGCGCCAAGTCCCAGAGCGATTCGTGCTGCATGTGTACCGACTACTCCACCGCCAATAATGGTGATTTTTCCTTTAGGGACCCCGGGAACCCCGCCTAGAAGGACCCCAGACCCTCCTTCTTGTTTGGTCAGGAAATGGGCACCGATTTGAACAGCCATCCGACCTGCCACCTCACTCATCGGTGTGAGGAGTGGGAGTTGACCATTGTCTGTTACAGTTTCATAAGCGATCCCCGTCGTCTGGCTTGCCAGCATAGCATCTGCCAACTCGGGTGCTGCTGCCATGTGAAGATAGGTAAAGAGGAGTAAGTCTTTACGGAGGAAGCCATATTCTTCAGCCAAAGGCTCTTTTACTTTTACGACTAATTCACTGGCCCAAACTTCTCGAGCTGTAGGGAGAATCTTTGCTCCTTGTGCTTCATAGTCAGCATCTGTAAAGCCAGACCCTAGTCCAGCACCTTTTTCGATTACGACTCGATGGCCTTGGGCAACCAGACTTTGCACACCAGCAGGTGTCAGAGCCACACGGTTTTCATTATTTTTGATTTCTTTTGGAATTCCAATTAGCATAGTTAACCTCCTTATGCTCTGCGAGAATTTCTGCAAGCCAGCTCATACTGTTCAAGGATTAAAAGGATAATAGCATTGAATATGGCGCTTTGAACGAATTCAATGATTAAATTATCCACTGGATGATGTTACCTCCGTGATTATTGCTATCGTCTTGTTAGCAAATTGTAGCTGAGTTCAATTCTTGAAGTTTCTCAGCCTGCCTTTGATTCTCATTGAGTATGATTTCTATATCTTTAGTGTATATGAAACTACCCAGAAAATCAAGTGAGACTATGAATGTCTCGTTTATTTTAGGGAATGTAGAAGGCAAAGCCTTGTTTTTTCAAGGCTCGAAGGACTGGGGTGACGCGCCTTTTATCAACATAATCACGTAATGACTTTATTTTACCCAAATATGACTCGTTAGTATAAGGAATTACGAATAAATATAAGGACAGGTATTTATGGCACAGAGGGATTAGCCAGACGAAACCAAAGGTAGGGGAGGGGGGAAAGTCAAAGAGTTCCCCTCATTTCTAAACATATAGACTCAGGCTTTTAGAACCTTTCTTAACAGTCCAGCATCTTCCATCTTATACTCTTTAAAAATCAATAGGATGCGTTGTCAAGAGTCTCGGTGAATTGAACTCGAGCTACAACTCGCTGACAATAAAACTAATCCAGTGGATCAGTTTTACCCGAGCCAAGAAATCGGAAAGCGAGAATAAATACTCCTAGCTTCAAAGGTATGGTATACCTTTGAAGGCGGGAAATAGGAGTTTGCCAGAGCAAACTCTCAGTTGACTTCTTCGTCATGTTTCCTAATTTTCATTCGCTTTTTACACGCCCTTTGTATCTTGTTGTAACAACATTAGAGTGAGATGTTTGACGAGTATGCGTTCCTTGACAACTGAATAGCCCCACCCCCCTAAGAGCGTGACGAAGGATAAAAAGAAGAAAAGGGTGGTGAAGTAGCTAGAAAGAGATATCTAGTCCGGTCACACTAACGTAAAAGCATGGTCACAGACCATAAGCTGAAGGAGTTCGCAGTTCCTAGACTATAAACTGTGCATGAGAAAATACCGATGAAAGGATACGTCCTTTCACAGCACGGCGTGAAGCGCCTTTGATTCGCTACTAGGAGGAACAACATGAATCAAATCAAAAGAGAGACAGAAGTCACGATTGCTGACTTACGTAGCTTAGGTCGACAAGGTGGAGTAACCGCCCGCCTTGTGGATGGACGAACCGTGAAATTATACCCACGTTTTGGAACGATTTCACAAAAAGGTTATATTGCAGGCACATTAGAAGAGGTGGAAGTCATGTACGACTATCCCAGTCTGTACTCACAGATCCGCACGATTCTATCAAACGGTGTCTTGGTTGCTAGACGAGAAGGCACAGGAAAAAAGAGTGTACTGCGTCTAACAGGCAAAGGCTACCAGAGGAAACAGTAGAAAGTAGCTATAGGTAGTAAGAGAAACAAAAAATTTTCTCTTACCCCTATATTTCCCAAGGAAAATATGATAGAATAACTGTAAAGAGAAAGTGAGAAGAGATGATGAAAAAGACAGTACTAGACACCCTCAAACAAACGACAAAAACTCAACGCATGCTAGCAGGAACGGGACTGGCTCTCGTGCTTTTGACAGTAGGATTTTTCCTTACCCGACCAAGCATGAAAACAGCTCCTACTCCAAGCACAACACAGAGCAGTTCAAGCTCCAGTGTAGACAAGGAGACAGCACTTACCAAGAAAGCGGAGGAGGCAGTTAAGCTCCTAGAAGACAATCCAGTGAAAGAGAATGTCTCGACAGCTGAAACTGCCGTCAACGCGCTAAAAGACGGCGATACTAAGGACAAGTTGATGAAGCGAGTTGACACAGTGAAAACGGCTCTTGCGAAGAAAGAGGCCGAGGTAAAACTGGCTAAAGAGGCAGAAGAGGCAGTATCAGCCCTTGAAAAGGACCAGGTGAATGAGAAGGTCACTCCTGCTCAAACAGCAGTAGACAAGGTCACCAACAAGGACCAAAAGGACAAGCTCCAACACCGAATCAACCTTGTTAAGAGTGCGATGGATACCAAAGCCCAACAAGCAGCACAAGCTCAGGCAGAAGAAGCAGCCCGGGCCGCTCAGGCAGCCGCAGAAGCGCAAGCTCAACAGGAGGCGGCACAAGCCCAGACACAGGTTCAAGAAGCTCAACCAGTCTACGAAGCCCCGGCTCAAACAGGGGGAGAAGCACAAGCTCCAGCCCAAACCTATACACCCCCTGCTCCTGCATCTCCACAAGCACCCCAACAGGCGCTGACCCAAGAACAAATCCAGCAACAAGCGGATGAGGCAGAACGGAGAGCGAGCGATCCGAATCGAGTATGGGATTATTAATAAATACAAAAGACAAGTCCAGCACTTGTCTTTTTTGGTATCTAAAGGAGGGCATATGATTTCAGCTCGCTCCCCCTCGGGGAATCAATAGACGGTTGGGTAGCTCAATAGCTACCTTTTTACTTAGAATGAAATAAAGGAGATCATTAGATGAATTTTTCTCAAACCCCTTCTTACCGCAATCGCAAGAAGAGCGGGAAGAAGACATTGAAACGGACCCTTGCCCTGATGAGTGCAGGGGTCGCCTTAACGGGGGCAGGAATGGTTAGCCTTGCCCCACAAGCTCCCTGGAATCAGGGAGTCGTCACAGCCACCGAGATAGAACATGGGAGACAAATTGGGACGCTAAACGGTGTCCCTGTTGTCCAAGCCAATACCGCCAACATGTCCTCGCCAGAGTTTCAGGCTCTTGTGGACTCTCTCTTAGCGGACAAGAACTTAAACGGCGTCAAATATGTCGCAGACACTATCCAATGGAATGCCAATACCGAGGTTAAGGGAGTAGGTGGTGTCCAAACAGGCACGCTTCACAATGTCTTTGGCACCAATATCAGCCATTTCCTCCAACAGGACGGCTTTGTCAAGGAGGATACAGGTGCTTATCTTAATCCCGGTCAATCCCTTGCCGTGACCAATGTTGGGACGGTAACGGATATTGAGACAGGAGAGAAGATTCCTGTTGATTTGATGCTTACACATGAAGATGTTGAACATGGGGATGACGGCTGGTCCAATAAGGATGTGGCCATGGCTATTAAGAACCAAGGGTCGGTCATCACGGTTGGAGTTGTTGTTCCAACAGGAGGGGGCATCTCCACCGGTTCTGGTGGAACGACAGAAGGTGGTTCATCTGGTTCAGTTAGTGGAGGAACCGGACGGAATCCAGGCTATATCGAACGGACTGCTTATACTGCCACATTGGTACGTCAAGATACTAAACAAGCCATTCCAAATGAACAGATTCTGATGGCTATCAAAGTATCCGATATTGACGGTAGCCAACGAGCAACACTTGGTAAAGAGGGGGCATTAGCCTATATTGTTGGACCGGATACGAATCTTTCCATATCAGAAGGTGGTCTAGTGACTAACTCCTCTATTGCTACGAATGCAGACTCGACTCAATTATTACCGACAGCTTATGTAGCTTTTAAGAATTTTAATAGTAATTATGTAAGCTATGCCTATACAGATGGTCGTAGAGACCACTTGGATATCGTCACAGGTCTCTTTGGTAATATGGGCTTCAAGGTCAAGGCAGATTCCAAAGGCTCAGTCACCATTCAAAAGACAGGGACAGCTTCTGGGACCAACATGTGGAACAGTCTCTACACACTGAAGGGCAATGTCTTTCGCTTGACCAATCAGGAGACCGGAGTCACCTTTGAGGGAACTACCGATGATAAGGGACAGGTCACCTTGACGGACATTCCCTTTGGCAGGTATAGGGTAGAAGAAATCCAGTCCTCTACTGGTTTCTATCAGACCTTCCAAGCCCAAGAGCTTACCCTCAGCGCCCAAACGCCCAAAGCCACTGTCAATGGAAAAGAGGACCAACTGGTGACAGTTAACGGCACCAATGATGAAATCACAGGAAAGGTCAAAGTTGTCAAAAAGGGGACAGAATCAGCCCTTGACTTGTGGAATCAACATTATTCCCTTCTGGGAAATACCTTCAAGCTGACCAACAAGCAGTCGGGAAAGGTCTATGAGGTGACAACGGACATCAAGGGAGAGGCCCTGGTGGAAAATATGCAGCTGGGGGATTACACGGTAGAAGAAGTCTCGGCTTCCGCTGGGTTTGCCAAGACCTTCACCAGCCAAACCGCCAGTCTCAAGCAAGATGGGACACTTGAAATCACCGTGTCTGGTACCAATGATGAAATCAAGGGGGAAAATACCCTTGAAAAACGGGACAGGGAGACAGCGACCAACCCTCAAGGTCAAGGTGTTCTCAAGCATGCGGAGTATACTCTTTACTATGCAGAAGATACAACAGGATCTGCGAGCCACAAGAAAGATACTCCGGTCAAGTGGACAGACATCCCAAATGCAAAACTCTTAAAAGGCGAGAAGGTCAAGACCTCTATTCTCAACGGAAAAGAAGTGGATAATGGAGACAATGTGGTCTTGAATGTGGATGATAAGGACTTGACTGTCGCAGTGGGCAACCTCGCCCTAGGTAGCTACTACTGGAAGGAGACCAACGCTCCTGAAGGTTATGCCCTTGATGGCAAGAAACATATCTTTACCATTGAAAAGAAAGATGATGCGACCAAGAACATCGTCACTCCAAGCACCCAATCCCTCGAACAAATCATCAAGGCAAAGATTTCCATTCAAAAGATTGCCCAAAGCAAGGGAGACGGCAGCCACTCAGGTATCAATGATGTCACCTTTAAGGCCAGTCCACTTAGTGATACCAAGGCAGAAGCCGTGGAGTTTACTACGACCATCAAAGAGGAGGAAGATGGCTTTGCGACGACAGAGCTTCTCTATGGGGACTGGAAGATTGAAGAGGTGGAAGCGCCAGCTGGTTATGAGAAGATTGACCCGATCTATATCCACATGAGCTATGATGAAAAAACAGACCTCTATACTATTACGGCTTCTAAGCAGGCAGATGGCTCTAAGCCATTTTCGACCCGAACCTTTAGTCAGTCAGATGACCAGAAGGAAAAGAATGCCAATGTGACTGGAACGTTGGCAGGGACTCTTACCTCAAGTAATGCAGTGATTTCCTTATCTCGGATGACCTTTAAGGACAATCCAACACCTGAACTCATTCCTGAAGAACCCGACTTCCAACCAGAGAAGTTTGACTTATCAGAAGCACAGTTTGACCTCACAGGTGATAAACTCCTAGATGACGATGATGAACTGGCAGATGAGTATACAGAGACCAACCAAGACCCTTATGCGGATAAAACGGATAATAACGAGGCCCAAAACCTCAATACCAAGCTGGTCAAGCGGGGCGATAAGCTCTTTTATCAGCTCTGGCTCGATACGACTCACTTCACCCCAGAGCAGCTCATCCAAGCGACAGGCTTGACGGACTCCTATGATGCAAAACACGTCACCCTCTCTGTCAAGGACATCAAGGGCTACGATGGCAAGACGGGAGAGGACGTGACCACACTCTTTGACATCACAGATAAGGACGGTACTCTCACCATTCAAAGCAAGAAGGACCTGCTCAAGGATGGGGTGATTGATACTGAGCGCTTTGCCTTTGGTCGCTATTATAAGTTTGACGTCCCTGTGACGGTCAAGGAGGATGTTCCAGCTGGAAGCGATATTGAAAATGTGGCCAGCCAGTTTGTGACAACGGTGAATCCAGACAGACAGCCTAAGAGCGATAAGCCAGACGGAGATACTCCAGGAAAGACGGTTGAAAAGCCGACTCAGAAGCGGGTGAACAAGGTGAAGAAGACCCAGGTTGAACCCCATAAGTTTGTCCTTAAGCAGGCAGGTGTGGACATTCAGGGAACCAAACTCTTGGATGATGACAGCGAGTTGACAGACCGCTACCAAGAGACCAATCAGGATCCCTACGAAGATAAGACCAATAACAATGAAGCAGAAAATATCAATACAACAGAAGTCAAGGCAGGAACCGTCCTCCATTATCAAGTCTGGATGGATACCACTCCATTTGACAAGGAGAGCCTGCTTCAAACGGTCAGTATCGAAGATGACTACGATGAGCGCTATGTGACCATTGATACGAAAGCTATCAAGGTCTACAACAAGGCGACAGGTCAAGAGGTGACCCAACAATTCACCATTACAGATAAGGATGGCAAGATTCGGGTGGAGCCAATCGATGCGGTCAAGAAACCCCTTGGTCAGATCAAGGTGCTTGATACTGCTCAATTTGACCTAGGGGTCTATTATCAAGTGGAAATTCCAGCGACCGTCAAGCAAGATGTGCCAGCAGGAACGGATATCACCAACACGGCCAAGCAACACATCATAGACAAGGACGGCCAGAAAGAGGAGATCATCACTGAAAAACGGGTGAACAAGACTCCTGAGGGAGGCTTCCTACCAAGTACAGGGGAAGGACGTGCTGTAGTGGTGACCCTCCTTGGGGGCTTCCTTCTTAGCTTAGTCCTAGAATGGAGGACTGGCTTCTTACGCAAGAAGATCCAAGAAGCCTTGAAAGGCAGTTCAAAATAAGGTAGAATAACTATGTAATAAGTTCTTAGTAATGTTAACAATACTCTGGGATACTCACCCCTTTCTGAGAGCTTATTACTATTCTAGCTTTATAGTTTGCAGGTGGTGGTTATGAGAAATTATTATGAGATTTTGGAAGTATCAAGAACAGCTTCACAGGAAACGATTAAGCGAATGTATAAATATCTAGCCCAAAAATACCATCCTGATGTAAATAAGAGTGAGGATGCGGAAGAGTATTTTAAATGGGTAGTGACAGCCTATGAAGTATTGGGCGATGTGGATAGTCGTTCACAGTATGATGCTGAACTGTATTGGGAAGAACAGAACCAATCTAGGCAAGAACATTCATTTTCACAAGCAGACGATAGAAAAGAGAGTAATGCTGACTATTTTACGAATACGAGCAACCGCTATACGGACTACCAACAAGTTTCGCCATCTAAGAGTCAGATGAAGAGATGGCTACATATTTTGGCGATTCCAGCTTACATTACTTTTTATATTCTTCAAGCGATACGGCTATTTATAAAGTTTGTTATCATCTATACAGTGATGAAGGCTGTGGGAATATTGGTAGTCTGTATTACAAGCGTTGTTTTTGAATTTATGTTCTCGAACAAGGAACTGTCAGACCAACTGCTAAATTGGGTTGAATCTCATTTCTTTTTTCATTGGAAAATAGAAGGTTGTATATTGATTTTGTTAGCGATGATACTATCTTGTGTCAGAATGATAAAAAAACCACCACAATTTGATCAATAGTGTACTTATTTTATACAAGAGCAGAGCCTAGTTGCCTGCTCTTTTTTGTTAGAAAGGAGTTCCAATGACAGAGGAAAACAAGAAATCCTTTAGCTTTCAGGTGTTGGAACGCATTGCGGTCTTATCGACCGATTCCAACGGTTGGACCAAGGAATTGAATCGGATTTCCTATAATGGAAAACCGGCTGTCTGGGATCTCCGCAAATGGAGTCCCAATGGGAAATTGAGCCGAGGGATTACCCTCAAGGAAGAAGAACGGAGGGCTTTAACAGAAGCCCTACACTACATAGAAACAAGACAAGGAGAGACGACAGATGGATCTAGCAGTTAAGATTGTCACGTTGGTGGGAGGGCTGATGGCTGTATCAGGCCTCTTTTGGATGTTGTTTGGCGTATACAACCTCTTTGCAGGGCGCAAAAACAAGCGCCCTGAACAGATAGACGAAGGCCAAGAAGGGATTATCAATGGCTTTGCCCTCGCGGCCTTTTCTGCCTCAATAGCGGCAGGGATTGTGGCCGCTATTCGAGCCATCACATTTTAAGGAGGGCTAGTATGACACTAGATGTTTCAGAGCTGACCAAAAGTTTAGCGACCTACAATCCAGTCGTCAACCAGTCCGTCCTTGCTATAAACAAGGCACTTTTGGTCCTAGGCAATATCCTCCTTGCGCTCTTCCTCTTGATCGAAATGATGAAATGGTATGAGCTGGTGGGTGGCACAATGGGCAAGAAAATCCCGATGAAGCTCTGGCTGGAGATAGCCTTCAAGTACCTAGCGTGTTGGTTTCTGATGCAGTATTCTGCCCCGATTTTAGATGGGCTGATGTGGCTCTTAGATAGTGGGGTACATCTCGTTTCAAAGGCGGTGAAAGCAGAAGACTACACCTATGTCTTTGAGCTTGGAACAGTAAAGGGGCCAGTGAAGATGGTGCTAAGCCTTATTGGAGGAGGGGTGTCACTGGTGGCCAATCTCATCTCAACACTCATCAACTTCCTACGGTATCTGGAGCTTTATTTCTTCAAGGCCATAGCGCCAGTCTTGCTTCCTTCTATGATCAATGAGACGCTTCGCTCCATTGCCGTCCACTTTTTGAAGTATTTTGCCTCCTATGTGCTGATTGCCCTCGGGCTGACAGTAGTAAGCCTTATCTATGCAGCCCTCTTTTCAACCAATCTCCTCGTTTTAGCAGTAGATATTGCATCGATTCAGTATGGAGTAGCCCTCTTATCTATCTTCCAAGGGGTTATCTATATCATGACCATTGTAGGAGTAGGGCGCAGAATGAGACAGTTATTGGGGGTATAAGCAGATGAAGAGATTAGGTTCGCTATTTTTAGATGACTTTGTCAAGGAGGACAAGCCTGTTTTCTTTCACTTCACAAAGAGAGGATTACTGCTCATCATAGGAGCTGTGGTGACGCTCAGTGTGACCACCCTCCTCTTTTTCTTTGGGTATCCCGACCTCCTGGTTGTGGTAGTCACCCTGTGTTTATTCACCCCCACCATTATCTTTGGTCTGGGGATTGATAAAAAGCTCTCTTTAGTCGAGCGCTTTTATTTCTTCCTCCTCATCAAGAGGAGACTCTACCAGATGGAAGACCATACTAGAAAGGAGTATCACGCACGTGATTTTATTCAAGCAAAAACAGTCAGGGAAACGGACCCCGTCTGAAGAGGCTAGGGCAGAGCGCTTGAAGCGCCAAAAGAAGCCCACGACCCAAAATACCCTCGCCTACACCAGTTTGTTTCAGGGAGGGCTGATGCACATTGTGGGGGATCGGTATTCCACCACCTACCAACTAGGCGATGCCTCCTATCTTGCGGCTGAGTATGACCAACAGCTGATGATAGGAGAAGCCCATGCCAAGGCCTTTAATGCCCTCGATGCAGGAGCGAGCCTACAGCTCTTGATCCTCAATCGTAGGGTCAAGGAGGACGTCCTAAAGCAGGTCTTGTACGAGCCTGCTCATGATGCAGGCGATGTCTACCGCCTGGAGTTAAACCAACAGATAGCAGAGCGCTTTAGCATTTCAAGCAACAACTTTGAAATTCAAAAATACATCACCCTTTCTCAGGAGGCAGATAGTCGCAAACAAGCCCAGCTCGCCCTCCAGGACACCGGGGTCACACTGGAGAATCTCTATAAGACAATCGGTGTTTCCTTTAGAGCCTTGTCAGAGATGGAGCGTCTGTCTGTTTTTTCTGAGATTTTAAATGGGGAGGAAACCCTGTCCTATACCTATGATGACCTGCGGATTTCAGGTCTGACCAGTAAGGACTTTATCGCTCCAGACTTGATGGAATTTGGGCGACAGGATGTCACGA
Source organism: Streptococcus azizii (assembly GCF_001984715.1). Classification (GTDB taxonomy): domain Bacteria; phylum Bacillota; class Bacilli; order Lactobacillales; family Streptococcaceae; genus Streptococcus; species Streptococcus azizii. Next base: position 80,069 of record NZ_MSPR01000005.1, on the reverse strand, counting down.
TCAATCAGAAAGTAGGCAAAACCCTCTACATCAAATACTACCCCAAGTCCATGGAGGATGACTTGGTGAAGGAATTGACCTCGGCTGGGATTGAGCTTGCCATCTCCATTCAGGCCCAGGCTTATGATACAGGAGAGGTACTAGAGGAGATTGAGGGGAGCCAGTCGGAAGCCATCTTAGAACAGATTCGCTCTGCCAAGAAAAGTAGTGTTCCGCTCGATTTGTCCTTGGAAACGCAGGCTTCGGAGGATTTCTCTGAAGCCAGCAAGTGGCGACGGGAGGTTCGAGAGCGGGACCAGAAAATCTTCCGGGGCTTGATTCTGGTTCACTTTCAGGCAGAGAGTGCAGAAGAACTCGCCCTCTACCAAAAAAGGATTGAGCGAGCAGGGCGCAAGGTCGGGGTTCGCTTTGGGGAAATCTACTACCATCAGGAAGAAGCCCTCAATACGCTTTTGCCCATTGGCAAGAACTACCTCGACTTGAAACAGAATGTCCGCATCAAGAAGGTCTTTCCTAGAAGCATGACCACGGCCAACCTAGCGACCCAGATTCCCTTTGCCTCGGTGGATTGTATCTCAAAGAGTCCCAATGCCCGCTACTATGGCCAGCACCAAGTGTCCCATAATATCATCTCTATCGACCGAAAAAAGGACCTTCTAGCGGCAGGGGGAGTGATTCTAGGAGCGTCTGGCTCGGGCAAGTCGGTCGTTGCGAAAAATGAAATCATCTCGACCCTCTTAAAATACAAGAGGGATAAGGTCATTGTCATCGACCCAGAGGCAGAGTACCTGGATATTGGGCAGGAATTTGGGGCAGAAATCATTGACATTTCAGTCGGGACAGAGACCTCTTTCAACCTTATGGACCTGCCAAATCGGGATCAGCTCCTTGAGGGGGATGGAGACTTAGAGGGGGATAAGTCCAATTTTTTGATCACCCTCTTTACCAGTCTGTTGTCCGAGTTTGGGGATGAGACGGTCTCTCTGATTGACCGGGTGACCAAGGAAACCTATCAGCGCTATGACAAGCCCACCCTCAAGGAGTGGCACCGCGTCTTAGAGGAACAGGAAGAAGCCGCCGCCCAGCAGCTGGCCTTGAAGCTAGAAATCTATACTCTAGGAAGCTATAGCCTTTTTTCAAGGGCGACCTCTGTGAACCTAGACAACCGCTTTATCATCTTCAACCTCCAGCGCCTGTCTGGCCAGCTCAAGCATTTTGCCCTCTTGGTCATTCAAGATTTCATCTGGAACCAGGTCGTTGAGGCCCGGGCCAAGGGGGAGACCATTTGGTTCTACTTTGATGAGTTACAGCTCTACTTTGAGGAAGAATACCAAGGGACCTACTTCAATCACCTCTGGTCGCGGATTCGCAAATATGGCTGTGTCCCCACAGGGATTACCCAGATGCCAGAGACGCTAACGGCTTCCCCACAAGGACGCAAGCTCCTGGGCAATAGCCAGTTTAAGATTCTCTTAAAACTAGAGAATCTAGCCCTGACAGAGGCCAAGAAAATTGTGAAATTAACCGAGCAACAAGCCCGCTATATCGAGCGTCCCAAGGACAAGGGAACCGGCTTGATAGTGGCAGGAGACATCATTGTCCCCTTTGAGAATCCGATCCCTAAGGATTCCAAGCTCTATCAGCTGATTGCGACCGATGCTTGACGGGGAGAAAGGAGGGCATCTGATGGACGAAAAGGACACAATCCAGCTTCAGAAAGACCAGACACAACTTGAGAGTTCCTCCTCTCAGCGGAACCGGCTATCCATGTCCCAGCGGAATTGGAAGAAGATGGAAACCAGCTCCAAGGTGTCTCTTTTGAAGAAGGTCTCGAAAACAGAAATAGAGAAGCTACGAAAGCAGGTGGGAAGGGGACTCCATCAACCAGCTTTACCAGGACCTCTTTCCCCGAAAAAGCCAAAACCAAGGAAGGGCTTGCACAAGGAGCCTCTGCCTCAAGCAGTAGCGTCCCTCTCCTCTCTTTCAAAGAGCAGGGGACTTTCCTCACGATGGGGGAGGCGTGTGCGATTTGAAGCCCGGCAACTGATCGCAGAGAACCTGCTTCAGGAGGACAGCCCAGAAGAAGAGCCGACCCTCAAGCAGGAAGTGAGAAAGGGAGGGAGGCTCTTTCATGAGGTGAACCGTAGTCTATCAGCGGTTTCCTCAAGGCTGTCCACCAGCGCCAAATCCCGCTGGTTGTCTCCATCCAGTAGGGAGGAGATAGCTAAAAAGAAGAGGTTCTCCCCCAAGAAGCAAAGGACCAAGGTTGCCAAGCGAGAGGCTTGGGGCTTCTTGACCAAAAGGGTGCTAGTCGCCCTGCCGAGCGGTGTCGTCAAGTGGGGCTTATGGGGGCTTGGTGGAGTGCTTCTCTTACTGCTCATTGTCGCAGGTGTTCTGGGACAGACCTTTCCCATTCAGAGTGAGTATGACTTGAATGAAACCTATCTCTACATGACCCAGTTGGACCGGAAGCAGTCAACAGATAAAGTGGTCTACTCTACCAACTGGGAGGACCCGCTTCTCTACCTCCACTACCGCTATGACACCATCCATGAAGACCCCAGGCTAGACGCCAACTACCACTTTATGGACCAACATGCAGGACGGACCTATGTGGAGGGCTTGTGGAAGGACTTGAACCAGGATCCTAGCCAACTCAAGACCATCCAAGACCTCTATCGTCAGGAAAAGGCCAAGTATAGCCTTTCTAAGGAGGAACAAGCAGCCTTTGAGGAGCTGATGGAAGGAGCCAAGGAGTTGGGCAAGTTTGCCATGATCCTAGAGCTGGACAATCCCTTTTACTTAGAGGAGGACCCAAAGGCTGAGGAAGCCCTGAACATCAAGGAGCGCTTTGGCTATCAAACAAGGGATAAAAAGACGGATACCACCCTGCTTGCCCTAGCAGGTAACCATCCTCTCTACGCTCCTTTAAGGGGGAGGGTCAGCGTCAAGGACAGAGCTGTGACCATTGAGGCACCCGATGCCAAGTTTACCTTTTATCAGGTCACTAGTATCCGAGTCACAGACGGCCAAGAAGTGGAGACAGGCACCCAAATTGGGCAAAGCCACCCCGTAGGAGACCAACGGATTTCCTATCAAAAGAAGCTGTCCTATACACCCAAATCGACCTTGACCAACTGGAATCCAGCACCACGAGAGGACTGGTTTTATGTCAATCCCGGCTTTTATTTCAAGTCAGTCCGCTACCTAGAGGATACCTACCTCACCGCCATCGATGTGGATGCGGGAAAGGCGCAGAGGGTGCAGTTGATTAAGAACTACCTGAGCAGGGAACTCCAACGGGAAGGCAAGAGCCTATCTCTTACGGGTCTCGCTTCTATGTTGGGCAACTTTGACGTCGAAAGTAGTATCACCGCCAAACGGGCAGAAGGGGACTATCTCCCTCCTCCGATTGGTGCTAGTCCTTCTTCCTGGGATGATCCGAATTGGTTATCCATGAATGGACCAGCCATCTATCGTGGGAGCTATCCCAATATCCTCCACCGAGGGCTTGGTCTGGGCCAGTGGACGGATACGGCAGATGGCTCTAGGAGGCATACCCTATTACTAGATTATGCCAAGAGCAGGCAAAAGAAGTGGTATGACTTGGAGCTGCAGCTGGACTTTATGCTTCATGGGGATAGTCCTTATTACCAGGCGGTGGTGCGGGATATTCTCACGAGTGACGCCTCAACGGATGACTTGACCCTAGCCTTTCTCATCAAGTGGGAGGGCAACTCCGGAGATAAGTTGGCCGCTAGAAGGCAGTCAGCGAGGCAGTGGGAAGGCTACTTGAAGGGGGGAACAAGCAATACAGGAAGCGCTAGCCAGACAGTGCCAGCAGCCTACAAGGACAAACTCCCTTACGGATTACCGAGTGATCAGGCGATTTTGGAGGGGCAGGGCTATCCCGGCAATGCCTATGCCTTGGGGAATTGTACCTGGTATGTTTATAACCGCTTCTATCAGATTGGCCAGCCCATTGACCCTTACCTAGGCAATGCGACCAACTGGGTGACCTCTAGTCAACTGCGAGGCTATCGGATAACAACTGAGCCAAGAGCAGGCTCTGCGGTAGTCTTTCTGGCAGGAGTAGGAGGGAGCCACCCGGTCTATGGCCACGTGGGCTTTTGTGAGGCAGTAGGAAGCGACGGCACATTTCTCATGAGCGAGATGAATGCGGCAGGTGGAATCTACAGCTTTAGTTGGCGGGTTCTCGCTCCTCAAGCAGGCATCTATTTCATCACACCAAACTAAGAAAGGAAGACAAGTCAAACGATGTATAATGAAGGATTGATAAAGGCTATCAAGATAGGGGGAGGGCTTCTTGCCTTGGTTCTCGTCTTTGCCTTAGGCTATGGGACGGCGTCTAGCCAGTCCAAGGCAAAGCAAGAGCAGGTGACCACGACCCAGACCAAGCAACAAGAAGCAACAGCTCCCCAACAGGAGCTGGAGCGTAGCGATGTGGAGGATTTTTTGGTGGTCTATTACACCCGGAGGGATTTGGGAGAAAACCGCAAGCGCTACAAGCCGTTTATGACAGAAGGCTTGTATACCGCTACAGTATCAGAAGAGGACAAGCCCCTTGAAAAGACCTATCAGGGCTATGTGGTGGACCGCGTCTATCAGGAGGCTACCATCTATATCGATAGTGAGCATCAGGTAGCCATTGCCCAAGTCCACTATTCCCAACTGATTTTAGAAGAAAAGGACAAGCGGGATGGCAAGTCCTATACCGAACAGGGGACTGCGACCCTGCGCTTGACCTACAGTGAGACAGCAGAGGGCTTTCTTCTCAACAATATGGAGTCCATCGTGCTGTCAGATGGGACGGAAGTGGTAGGAGCATTCGGGCTAAGTCATTCGTAATCAAGAGTGGCAGACAGGCGGAGAGAGAAGATGAACCAGTAGCTTGCCTAAGCGTTATACTCTTTAAAAATCAAAAGGATACCTTGTCAAGAGTCTCGGTGAATTGAACACGCCCTAAACTCTGTGCGAAAAAGACAAATCTTCCTAGAGTCTAACAACTCTTCGTCAGATTTCCTATTTTCGCTTTGAGTTTGTAACGGGCTTTGTATCTTATGTGTAACTGAGTTTAGCCTAAAATCTCGGAAAAAAGACAGGCTTTCTTGTGTTCATCGAACACTGCGGCAGCCCCCTATTTTTCATTCGGTTTTTTGACGGCTTCACATCTTGTGTAATTGAGTTCGGACTAAGGTCTGTGCGAAAAAGATAATTCTTCCTAGAGTCTTTAGACTCTGCGTCAGAATTCCTATTTTCACTTAGACCTTTTAACGTCCTCACATCTTGTGTAACTGAGTTCAGCCTAAAACCTCGGAAAAAAGATAGGCTTTCTTGTGTTCATCGAACACTGCGGCAGCCTCCTATTTTTCAGTCGGTTTTTTGACGGCTTCACATCTTAACTGAACACGCCCTAAACTCTGTGCAAAAAAGATAGGCAGCTGTTTCAGCTTTAGCTGATTACAGATGAGAATCCCTTTGGGATAGAAATAGTCAGGGGATTTCAACAGTTCGGTGAACTGTTGAAACTGGTCACCTAGAAATACGAAAGTGACCACAGAAGTTTGAGCCAAAAAGCAGAAAAGCTAGGAAATAGGCTGAAAACCTCCACTGGAGCTTTTCACTCGTCATATTTCCTATTTTCGCTTTGAGTTTGTAACGGGCTTTGTATCTTATGTGTAACTGAGTTCGGACTAAGGTCTGTGCGAAAAAGATAATTCTTCCTAGAGTCTTTAGACTCTGCGTCAGAATTCCTATTTTCACTTAGACCTTTTAACATCCTCACATCTTGTGTAACTGAGTTCAGCCTAAAACCTCGGAAAAAAGACAGGCTTTCTTGTGTTCATTGAACACTGCGGCAGCCCCCTATTTTTCAGTCGGTTTTTTGACGGCTTCACATCTTGTGTAATTGAGTTCGGACTAAGGTCTGTGCGAAAAAGATAATTCTTCCTAGAGTCTTTAGACTCTGCGTCAGAATTCCTATTTTCACTTAGACCTTTTAACGTCCTCACATCTTGTGTAACTGAGTTCAGCCTAAAACCTCGGAAAAAAGATAGGCTTTCTTGTGTTCATCGAACACTGCGGCAGCCTCCTATTTTTCAGTCGGTTTTTTGACGGCTTCACATCTTAACTGAACACGCCCTAAACTCTGTGCAAAAAAGATAGGCAGCTGTTTCAGCTTTAGCTGATTACAGATGAGAATCCCTTTGGGATAGAAATAGTCAGGGGATTTCAACAGTTCGGTGAACTGTTGAAACTGGTCACCTAAAAATCAGAAAGTGACCATAGAAGTTTGAGCCAAAAAGCAGAAAAGCTAGGAAATAGGCTGAAAACCTCCACTGGAGCTTTTCACTCGTCATATTTCCTATTTTGTCTAGGAGTTGTTTTACGCTCTCGTATCTTGACGAATTGAACACGGGCTAAAAGCTCGGAAAAAAGATAGGCAACTGTTTCGGCTTTAGCCGATTACAGCTGGGAATCCCTTTAGGGATAAATCTCATTGGTTGCAAGACAACCTGCTTCGATTGTATATTTTTCATTCGGTTTTTTAACGGTTTCACATCTTGTGTAATTGAGTTCGGACTAAGGTCTGTGCGAAAAAGATAATTCTTCCTAGCTTCAAAGGTATGGTATACCTTTGAAGGCGGGAAATAGGAGTTTGCCTCAGCAAACTCTCTGTTAGACTCTGCGTCAGAATTCCTATTTTCACTTAGACCTTTTAACGTCCTCACATCTTGTGTAATTGAGTTCAGCCTAAAACCTCGGAGAAAAGACAGGCTTTCTTGTGTTCATTGAACACTGCGGCAGCCTCCCATTTTTCATTCGGTTTTTTGACGGCTTCACATCTTAACTGAACACGGGCTAAAAGCTCGGAAAAAAGATAGGCAACTGTTTCGGCTTTAGCCGATTACAGCTGGGAATCCCTTTAGGGATAAATCTCATTGGTTGCAAGACAACCTGCTTCGATTGTATATTTTTCATTCGGTTTTTTAACGGTTTCACATCTTGTGTAATTGAGTTCGGACTAAGGTCTGTGCGAAAAAGATAATTCTTCCTAGCTTCAAAGGTATGGTATACCTTTGAAGGCGGGAAATAGGAGTTTGCCTCAGCAAACTCTCTGTTAGACTCTGCGTCAGAATTCCTATTTTCACTTAGACCTTTTAACGTCCTCACATCTTGTGTAATTGAGTTCAGCCTAAAACCTCGGAGAAAAGACAGGCTTTCTTGTGTTCATTGAACACTGCGGCAGCCTCCCATTTTTCATTCGGTTTTTTGACGGCTTCACATCTTAACTGAACACGGGCTAAAAGCTCGGAAAAAAGATAGGCAACTGTTTCGGCTTTAGCCGATTACAGCTGGGAATCCCTTTAGGGATAAATCTCATTGGTTGCAAGACAACCTGCTTCGATTGTATATTTTTCATTCGGTTTTTTGACGGCTTCACATCTTAACTGAACACGGGCTAAAAGCTCGGAAAATAGATAAACATTCCTAGAAGTTACACTTCTTCGTCATGTTTCCTAATTTTCAGTCGCTTTTTACACGCCCTTTGTATCTTAGTCTACTTTTGATGTTTATTGAGTATTACTTATCCGCTAACCAAAGTTGACAAGCAAATGAAAAGGCTACAGTTCGCCTTTTTCTCTGCTTATATAGCTGATGGTAAGCAAAAGAAAATAGGTGTTTTCATTGTTCATTACCAACTTGTCCCATAGTAAGTTCTACCTTATTTTTTGTCTTAGTCTAATGTCCAGTTTTGGTAACAGACTAGAACTTACTTTGAGAATTTGCGCAGGTAAATAGGGAAAAATAAATCTGCGGGAGTGATTGACAAATCATTTTTTTCCTGCTATACTACTGTTATTGCTGGTTTAGCTCAGTCGGTAGAGCGCATCCATGGTAAGGATGAGGTCGCCGGTTCAATCCCGGCAACTAGCATACAGTAGGACTAAAAACCCTTGTTTATCAAGGGTTTTTAGTGTTTTTTAATCCAATTATAGCGTCTATTTTGCTGTAGGACATTCTTGCAGCTTCTTTATTGGGTATCAGACAACTTCAGCATTGTTCGTTACCAACTTGTCCCATAGTAAGTTCTACCTTATTTTTTTGTCTCAGTCTAATGTCCAGCTTTGGTGACAGACTAGAGCTTACTTTGAGAATGTAGGTAAGACCAATTTCTCCCTAAAAAAGTCAAGTAGTCCTTGACATTCTGAAAGATTCTGTTAGAATGATAGGTATATATAAAAATGAAAGGAGAGCAACAATGAACAACAATGTAGGAATGACTGGCTATGTTTTTTGTAATAGACTCCTTTCTAAGTATTGGCCTTAGTGTCTTTTTGTGGATTTTAGGGACTCGGGATGGAGCTATTCTATCTCGGGTTTTTTGTATGCTTTTTTAGAAACGCAAGGAGAAGATAATGATAAAACTAATTATGCGGTATGTAGGGCAACACAAGTGGCTGTACTTGCTCGTTGCGATTACCTTGATAATTTATGATGCCTGCTTGTTGATTCCAACAAGAATTATTCAGGGATTGGTGGATAAGATTGGTCAAGGGAATCTGACCTTGACCAATCTGGTACAGGATATGCTGCTCTTGTTAGGAGTGACCATCCTAACCTACATTACAGCTTACATCTGGCACCTCAAGCTATTTCAGTCATCGGTGCAGTTTAAGTTTGACATGCAGCAGCAGTCCTTTCACAAGCTAGTGGTCATGCGGACTCCCTTCTATGAAAAATTTCGAGCGGGTGATGTGATGACGCGCTTTTCAACGGATGTAGAGGGCTTGATGGACATGGTGGGCTACGGTCTCATGATTGTTGTCTACGCAGGAGGGATGATTGCCTTTATCATTCCGACCATGTTTTTTATCTCATGGCAGATCAGTCTAATAGCTTTGATTCCGATGCTGCTGTTGGTTGTGGCAATTTATGTGGTTGGTCAACGGCAAGAGCAGGCAGTAGCGGCTAATCGAGAAGCGGTTGCTAGTCTGAACGATGAGGTGTTAGAAGTCGTTGAGGGGATTCGTGTTACGAGGGCCTATAGTAAGAAGGAACAGCAGAAGCGCAAATTTCAAGAGCGTACTCGGAAACTGGCACGTCGTGGGGATACTATTATGGCCCTGCAATCCTTGTATAATCCACTGGCAACGATTTTGTTGGGACTTGCGACAGTTGCGATTCTATGGCTGGGAGCTATTTTCTTAGAGCGAGGTCAGGTATCACTGGGACAAGTCATCGCCTTGCAACTATATACGGTATCGCTGTTGGAACCGTTTTGGATGCTGTCGGACTTTATCTTGGTTTACCAGACAGGAAAAACCTCTTTTACTAAATTGCAGGAGTTGATCGACACGGGCGATGACATGGAAGAAGATGGGACAGAGTGGCTATCCGATCTACATGAGGTGGCGTTTGAGAACTATGCTTTTCGTTACCCGCAGTCAGAGCGCAATAGCCTAACGGGGATTTCTTGGACCTTGAAAGCTGGTCAGACAGTCGGAATTGTGGGAAAGACAGGGGCAGGAAAGACGACCCTGATTCGCCAGTTTCTGCGCCAATATCCGATTGGTAGCGGTCGTTTTACCCTCAATGGGAAATCGGTGCTGAATTTCCAACGGGATTCTATTGAAGGTAAGATTGGGTATGTACCTCAGGAACATGTCTTGTTTTCAAAAAGCGTTCGTGACAATATCGCACTTGGAAAACGAGATAGTCAGACGGATGAGATTGTTCGCGCTATTGAAACAGCGGACTTTACCAAGGACTTGGAGAGAATGTCAGAAGGAATAGAGACCATCATCGGAGAGCGAGGGGTATCTATTTCAGGTGGACAGAAGCAACGGATATCCATAGCTCGTGCTTTTTTACGGAATCCCGATCTGCTCATCTTAGATGATTCTCTCTCGGCAGTTGATGCGAGAACAGAGCGTCAGATTATTGAAAATATTCAGAGGGAGCGAAGAGGTAAGACCAACATCATCGTGACGCATCGCCTGTCTGCAGTACATCATGCGGATTGGGTCTTGGTCCTAGAGGATGGCGCTATCGTTGAAGAAGGGACTCCCGCACAACTCTTAGCACAAGAGGGCTGGTATTATGAACAATACCAACGTCAGCAAAGTCAGGAAGGAGAAGAGGCATGAGAGTCATTGTTACATTATTAAAAGAAATTCGCCGTGTCAAAGGCTTGTTTGGTCTAGGAGTCCTCCTTTATCTTGCTGCTTCAACCTTGGTGCGCCTTTCACCGATTCTCTTACAAGGAATCATCGATGGACCCATAACTGATTTGAGCAAGGGCTTGGTCCTGCAACAAGTGGACTTTCTACAGGGGTTGCTAGCTTATATGGCCTTAATAATCGGCGGTGGTATCCTCTTTTATCTCTCGACTCGGATATTGATGCATTGTGCCAATCGGATTGCGGAAAATTTGCGTAATCGAACCTACGATCACATGCAGCGCTTACCGATTTCTTATTTTGATGATAAGCCAGCAGGAAAGATTGCTACACGGATTGTCAATGATACAGAGACATTGCGCAATCAGTTCTATGCAACCCTGGTCTATATCTTCAATAATTTGGTGCGTCTCATCTTCACCTATGGCATTATTTTCTATATGAATGGTATGCTGGGAGTGGTGTTACTAGCCTTATTACCAGTATTTTATGGATTGCAAGTCTTTTACAAACGCTTGACCGACCAACCCATGAAAGACTTTTATGATGCTAGAAGTGACATCAATGCCAAAGTGAATGAAACCATGAATGGTGCGAGTCTCATTCAGCTTTATGGTCAGGAAGAAGTGATCATGAAAGACTTTGAAGAGACGGCTAGCAAGATGAAAGAGGCTGAAAATCGTCTGATATGGGCCCAGTCCATAGCCACTTGGAATATGACAGAGTTCGTCAAATACTTGGTGATTACCCTGGTTCTGACGGTTATTGGGCAACAGTTTTTAGCAGGTCATTGGCAGTTGACCGCAGGTCTCCTCTTTGTCTATATCAATTATATCGCTGATGTATTTGATGCCATGGGACGTCTGGTTCAGCAGTTTCCCAATATGCTACGATCCTTGGAGACTGGAAAGCGTTTGATCGCCCTCTTGGAAGAGGCTGTTGAGGACGATAGTGAGGCTAGCTTGCTAGTGACAGACGGTCGTGTCGTCTTTGATCGTGTGCAATTTGCCTACGAAGAAGGGAAGCCTATTTTGCAGGACATTTCCTTTGAGGTTGGAAAAGGGGAGACCATCGCCCTTGTTGGCCATACCGGATCAGGCAAGACCTCTATTATGAACCTCCTCTACCGCTTCTATGATCCCCAGCAGGGTAGTATATGGATTGACGGACAAGCAATCAAAGACTATGCACGTGAAAGTGTCCGCAGCCACATGGGGATTGTCCTACAAGACCCCTATCTATTTACAGGGACTATTGCTACGAATGTCAATATGAATGAAGAAGAGATGGATCGCCAAAAAGTCGTGGAGTCTTTGGAAAAGGTCGGCGCCAAGGAGTTGCTCGGACGGCTTGAGAAGGGAATCGATGAGCCTGTGGTTGAAAAGGGGGCTGCCTTTTCAAGTGGAGAGCGCCAGTTGATTGCCTTTGCCCGTACCCTATACTCAGATCCCAAGATGTTAATTTTGGATGAGGCAACTTCTCATATTGATACAGAGACAGAAGAAATCATCCAGCATGCCATGGAAGTGGTCAAGGAGGGACGGACGACCTTTATCATCGCCCATAGACTGTCGACTATTCAAAATGCCGACCAGATTTTAGTCTTGGACAAGGGACAGATTGTTGAGCGAGGGAATCACGAGGAACTGATAGCTCTCGGAGGGCTGTATGCGCACATGCAGGCGATTCAGCAAACAGTAGGGTAGTTCCTCGGGGAAATGGTCGCAGAGTAATACTTTTTAAAACTCAAAAGATTCCGTCTTTCCTCTTATCAGAAGTGCCTGCGCTTTGTTGCTAGCACTCAACCAAAACAGCACAAGGAATCTATCTATACTCAATAAACATCAACAGTAGGCTGAACTCAATTACATTAAGATGTGAGGACGTTAAAAGGTCTAAGTGAAAATAGGAATTCTGACGCAGAGGGTTGCTGAGAGTTTGCTAAGGCAAACTCCTATTTCCCGCCTTCAAAGGTATACCATACCTTTGAAGCTAGGAAGAATTATCTTTTTCACACAGACCTTAGTCCGAACTCAGTTACAATTCACCGAGGCTCTTGACAAGGTATCCTTTTGATTTTGAAAGAGTATAATTGAAATGGGTGACTCTTTTATGATAAACTGTAAGGGTTATAAAAGGATATTCAACGAACCTCAACCATAGTCTGGGAGTGGGAAAGAATCCGACAGGTCAAAAGGGTTCTCACTCACTTCTCAACATACGGACGACCGAAGCCAGAGATGGGAGGTGGGAATAGGTTGAAAACTTCCACTGGAGCTTTTCACTCGTCGTCTTTCCTAATCGGAGTTCGATAGTTGACGAGTATGAGTATCAAAGAGTATCAGACACACACTATGCGAAGGAGTATGATTTATATGTCAACCATGAAAGCCTCCAGTTCTCTGGCCTACAAAGGGAGAACAATCTGGCTATTTATCAAATACCAACTACTAACAAAAGGTCTTTTGGCACTGTTTGTTTTCCCTATCTATCGGCTTGCCCTGCATTCCCTACTAGCCCAATCAGGCAGAACGGTCTTTTCAAGCGGAGACTTTGTCTCTTTCTTGCTGAGCGTCAATGGAGTCGGGGGTCTTACTGCTAACCTTGGTGGTAATGGTGCTGTTAATAGGGCTAGACATCAATAGCTTCATTGTGATGAGTGCCTTGATTTATGAAGGGAAAATTGAAATGACCGCCCGCCATATGATCGGGGTCGGTATCAAATCGCTCAAGCAGTTTCTAAGCCCTGCTGGCCTACTCGTGATGGTCTACATTTCCTTGATTTTTCCCCTAATCGGAATCGGTATCACAGTGTCGCCGATGAAAGGTTTCCAGATTCCGAACTTTATCACGTCGGTCATCTATAATACCCCTCTTTACTTAGGTCTTTATAGTGCTGTCTTGCTCCTTTTGACCTATATCAGTTACCGCTGCATGTTTGTATTTCACTACATGTTAATAGGAGGCAGTAGGACCTTTGATGCCGTGAAGCAATCTGCTCGCTTGACCAAAAAATATGGTTGGCAGATCTTAAAAGACTTCATTGTCGGCTTACTCAAATGGTTTACGCCCATCTATATACCAGCTGCTATCCTCTTTGGCCTGCTGCTCTTTGCTCTTGTTCGATTAGCGGAGCATCATCAGGAACTTCGCTTCTCACTCTTTTTCATCCTCCTATCTCTAGGACAGGTCGTCGCTTTTGCGACATTTCTCTTACCGCCGCTTATTGTCTTGAATGCGACAACTCTTTTTTATCGCTACAACAAAAAAGAGGGATATCCGATTGAATTGAGCCTAGCGGTAAAAGCCAGTGCTTGGGAAGATCACGTGCGTCATACAATCAAGTGGCGTAGTAAGGTGACCCTCGCCCTTGCCGGCCTCCTCCTCCTCGCCTTTAATGTCCTATCGTCAGTCTTTTTCACCTACTTTTTCGAGGATATGTTTAGCCAAGGGGGACAGAAGATTGCGATTATTGCGCACCGTGGAGGCGGTGATTTGGGGGCGGAAAATACGATAGAAGGTATCGAGGAAGCAGCCAAGGAAGGGGTTTCCTGGACAGAGATTGACATTCAGCGTACGAAAGATGGTTTTTACGTCCTAAATCATGATGGAAATTTTCAAAGGGTTGCGGGTGATCCGAGAACAGCTGCAGAAATGACCTTGGCGGAGGTCAAGACCCTATCGGTTACCAATCATTTTGAACCAAGTAAGGCAAGTCAGCCAGTACCGACGATTGAAGAAGTGGTCGAGGCGGCCAAAGGTAAGATAGGTCTCTTTATAGAATTAAAGGGAAAGACGGCAGATACGAAGATGGTGGATGATATGGTTGCCCTCATCAAGGCAAGGAAGATTGAAAAGGAAGCTGTCCTCCTATCGCTTGACTATCAGCTGATCGAATACATTGAGACCACCTACCCAGAGATTCAGTCGGGTTACCTCTATTATTTTGCGGTCGGACAGATTGATCAGCTGTTGGGAGACTACCTTATCATGGAGGAGCGTGAGGCGACACCAGACAAGGTAGAACTTCTAAAATCAAAAGGGAAAAAAGTAGTCGTGTGGACGGTGAATACAGCCAAATCGATTGAAACCTTTGTTGGGTCTGATGTTGATGGGATTATCACAGACCATGTAGTAGCCGTTAAAGAAGGGATGAAAAAGCGGGATGAGCGAAATGATTTAGAAAGGATTGTCGATAGCATCTTTAACTAGGTGGTAGGAAGTCAGGACTCGCCTCCAGCTGGCAGAGTAGGCTACAAGTCTATACAGCAGGTGATTGTAGAACATGACAGGCTGAACGATTGTGTGAGTCTGCTACTGACTGCCCTAAAGGAGGGGTTAGCCTAGCAAACAGGGACGAGATACGAACTACTCAGATATTGCAAGTGGTCGGATTTAGCAGTATAATGTAGCTAGTTCATGCAGAGAGATTCCACCTTGTAGGATAGATAGAGTGGAACTTTCGGGACTAATACTCTTTAAAAATCAAAAGGATACGTCGTCAACGTTTGATTTTTATTGAGTATAACATAGTAGAGAAATAAGGAAAACAGATGGAAAAAATTAGCGTGGTGGTTCCTGTCTATAATGGGGAACGGTATTTGAAGATGTGTGTGGAGAGTATCCTAAAGCAGACCTACTCTCACTTGGAAATCATCATTATAAACGATGGTTCAATAGATGGGACGGCCTTGCTGATCGAGCAGTTGCGCAGGCAAGATCATCGGATTCGGGTGCTGCATAAAAAGCAAAATGAAGGGATTGGGGCTGCTCGAAATACGGCACTTGAAATGGTGACGGGAGACTATCTTGTTTTTGTCGATAGTGACGATTGGATTGACCCAAACCATATCTCTGACTTGTACGACTTGATGATGCGCACGGGAAGCGATGTGGCAGTGACCAACTTTACGCGCTACTACGATGCGACTGGCCGCTACGAGCTTCATATCACAGACGAGGATTATTATGAAGCGGTCTATACACCGCAGGAGTGGTTTACCTTCCAGTATGGGCATGGACAAAATCTGAGTCTCTGCTTCACGATTCCTTGGTGTAAGCTGTATAAAACAGCGCTGTTTGAACATGTTTTGTACCCTACTGATAAGCATACAGATGATGACTGGACGACCTGGAAAACCTATCTGATGGCAGATAAGATTGCCTACATGCACCGCGCCAGCTACCTTTATCGTGTCAATGAAGGAAGTATGACTCAAACTGCAGACTCCTCAACTGTCTTTTCGGTTGAACCCATAGCGGAGCGCTTGGAAGTGTTGAGCCTGCTTGGCTTTGATCTATCTAGGGAAATTGCCGCCTATAAATGGAGGGCGCAGTTAAATCGGGATAGTGAACTCAGAGCAGGCAATATGGCACGCTACAAGGAGTTGGAGTATCGCTTCAAGCTACTAGAAAAATACGGAAAATGATATGAGAGTTTATATTACAAATATCAACGGATTAGCCGGCACCGCAGCAATGGCGCAAAATATGGTGACAGATATTGCCCATTCCCTGGGCTATCGTGAATTGGGAATCTACTGTTATCAGATGGCGGCAGATAGTCCGAGCGAACTTAGCAAGCGGCTGGATGGGATTGTGGCAGGCCTTCATCAGGGGGATGTTGTGATTTTCCAAACGCCGACTTGGAATACAACCGCTTTTGATGAAAAAGTCATGGAAAAATTGAAAATGTATAACATCAAAATCATCATCTTTATTCACGATGTGGTTCCCCTGATGTTTGCAGGAAATTTTTACCTGATGGAGCGGACGATTTCTTACTACAATCAAGCCGATTTGATTATTGCGCCGAGCCAAGCCATGGTCGATCGGTTACGGGAGTATGGTCTGACGGTTGAAAAGACAGTGATCCAAGGCATGTGGGATCATCCGACGAGTATCACTTCCTTTCCTGCGGAGTTTGTCAGAACCCTTCATTTCCCGGGGGATCCAGAGCGCTTCAGCTTTGTCAAGGAATGGAATCAAGAGGTGCCTTTATACCTGTATGCGCGAAAGGCTGGGGATCTACCAGAACAGGTGGTCTATCGTTCTTATATGCCAGATGATCAGTTGCTTCTGGAACTATCCAAAGGTGGCTTTGGCTTGGTATGGATGGATGACCACGATAAGGGTTATCAGCAGCTGTATTGCCCCCATAAGCTAGGCACCTTTTTGACGGCAGGGATTCCTGTCTTTGTTCAAAGGGGGATTGCTAATCAAGAGATGATTGAAAAAAATAGGCTGGGCTTTGTGGTCGATTCCCTGGAAGAGGTGGTCGACATTATCCAAGCCATGAGTGAGACGGAGTACCAGCAGCTGGTTGCTCAGGTTCGTTCCTTTAATCCCCTGCTTCGTCAGGGATATTTTACCCGAAAATTATTAGTGAATGCAGTGTTTGAGGTGTTGTGTGAGTAAGAAAAGAGAATTATCAGAGATTCAGGTTCTGTCGATTTTAGAGAGTTTGCGCTTTATCAAGCAGCACCGTGCTTCGGTGGCGCGCTTTGGTGATGGAGAAATTGATATTATCAATGGCTCGAGTATCCCTTATCAAGATTATGATGAGGACTTGGCGGTAGCCTTAAAAGCGATTTTGCAACTACCGAGCAGCGAGGACATGCTGGTCTGTCTACCGGATGTTTTCCAAAAGATTGAGCGCTACAATCAGAATGCCCAATCTTTCTGGGCATCCCATTTTGAGAGGTACGGGGATTTTTACCGAGAAGAATGCCAGTCTGATTGGTATGGCTCTACCTTCTTATCCCGTCCTTATATTGATTTGGAAGACAAGTCGCTCTCAGCCATCTATTTTGAAGCGATTCGCAATTTGTGGCAGGGACGTGACCTCTTGCTAGTAGAAGGGGAGACCTCTAGATCCGGTGTGGGAAATGATCTGTTTGCAAATGCAGCTTCAGTGGCCCGCATCGTCTGTCCTTCAAAAAATGCCTTTGCCCACTATGATGGAATCATGGAGCAGATTTTGGAGCATGCAGCAGGGAAACTGGTCATTCTGATGCTGGGACCGACTGCTAAAGTATTGGCCTATGATTTGATGAAGCGCGGTTATCAAGCGATTGACCTGGGGCATATTGACTCAGAATATGAGTGGTACCAGATGAAAGCCACGCATAAAGTGAAATTAGAGCATAAGCATACGGCTGAATTTAACTGGGATGAGGATATAGAGTTTGCCCAAGATCAAGACTACGAGCAGCAAGTTGTTGCAAGGGTAGGAGTGGATGTGATAAAAGAAGGGGAGCAAGTGACGATGGAGTCTGAGATGATTAGCATTATTGTGCCTGTGTATAATGTAGAGCCTTATATCAAGCGCTGTCTGGATTCGCTACTGAAACAAACCTATACAGATTTTGAACTACTGCTAATAAATGATGGCTCAACAGATAGCAGTGCCCTCATCTGTGAAGAATATGCCCGTAAGGATAAACGAATCCGTGTGGTTCATCAAGAAAACGCAGGTCCTTCAGCAGCACGAAATCGAGGAATCGAACTGGCTCAAGGTCGCTACATTACTTTTGTTGATTCCGATGACTTTGTGGAGGCGGATTATTTAGAGAATTTACATACAGCCCTCATCAAGAATGAGGCAGATATTTCGATTTGTAATTTCAACTCTTTCAATGAGGAGCGGCAAAGTTTTCTATTTTCCATTACTCAAGAAATGTATTTTGAACAGACCTATACGGTTGAAGAATGGTTAAATCAAGAAAATACAGCAAAAAATAACCTCTATTTGACCTTTACCTTCTCCCCTTTGAAATTATTTAAGCGCGAGCTTTTTGAAGGAATCGTCTTTCCAGTTGGACGGCTGAGAGAAGACGATGCCACTATCTATAAGTTGTATCTAAAGGCAAGGAAAATTGCCTTTATCAATCAGGGAGCCTACTATTATTCCCAGCGTAGTGAAGGCCTATCACGCAATGGGATGCTAGACGACATCCGTAGCATGATTAGCAATGCTGAGGAGAGGATTGCCCTTCTAGTGGCGCTAGGTTACAATGTAGAGGAACATCTGGACTCTTATGTCAAGCGTTTGAGGAAATGTCAGGCAGACAGCTTGAGAGCAGGTCAGATTCACCTCTACCAGGAGTTGACTGCAAAACTCGACTTAATTGATCATTATCAAAAGGAGAAGTAGGGTGGAAAAAGTTACTGTAATTGTCCCGGTTTTCAATGCAGGCCCTTATTTGAAAACCTGTCTGGATAGCATTGTGCGACAAACCTATCAACAGTTGGAAATCCTCTTAATCAATGATGGCTCCACAGATGAGTCGGCCAGTCTATGTGAAGCCTATCGAAAGATGGACGACCGCGTGCGTGTCATTCACAAGAAGCTAGGTGGGAGTGGTGTCGGTGCTGCTAGAAATACAGCCCTTCCCTTTATTACTGGTGATTATGTCTTGTTTGTGGATAATGACGACTGGCTAGAACTCCATCATATTGAGTTCTTGTATCAGTCACTCAAAGAGACGGATAGCGATATTGCGATTGCAAACTTTACTGAGTTCGATGAGGACCGTCAGGCCTTTCGCTTTCATGTGACAGCGGATGATTATTTTCAGGAAATCTACCATCCAAAAGATTGGTTTGCCCTGCAGTATGAAGGGAAGTTTGCCTTTAGCCAGTGCTTCACAGTCCCCTGGTGTAAGCTCTATAAGGCCAGCCTCTTTGAGAACATCGTGTATCCAGAAGATGAGAAAGTGGAGGACGATTTGACGACTTGGAAGGTGTATCTGATGGCAGACCAGATCGTCTATTCAAATATAGGACTGTATTATCATCGAAAACGTGCGACCAGCGTGACCAAGACGGTCGATGCAGCAGCCGTCTATCCTTTGAAGAGTATTGAGGAGCGTGTCACCATGCTATCTCTTTTGGGGCTGGATATTACAACCGAGTTACGGGCTTATCGCTGGCGGTTACAGTTGCACCGAGATAGCTTTTTAAAAGCTGGCAAGATGCAGGAGTATCAAAAGGTTTTACAGAAATTGACGATTTTAGAAAAGTGGAGTAAGATGTGAGGACGTTAAAAGGTCTAAGTGAAAATAGGATTGAAACAGTTCGGGGAACTGTTTCAACGGTCACCTAGAAATCAGAAAGTGACCACAGAAGTCTGAGCTAGGAAATAGAAAATTTGATGAGTGAAAAGCTCCAGTGGAGGTTTTCAGCCTATTCATTAAAGACAGTAAATAGGAGTATTTATCTTCGCTTCTGAGTTTCTAGGCTCAGGTAGAAATAGTCACTTCCCTGACTATTTCTATATCCCAAAGGGATTCTCAGCTGTAATCGGCTAAAGCCAAAACAGCTGCCTATCTTTTTTGTGCAGCTCGTAGCCCGTGTTCAATTTATCGAGGCTCTTGACCATTTTAATTTTTATTGAGTATTAGGCTAAAAGACCACACTATGTGAGTATAAGGTGTTTTAGACAAGGCAGATGTTCAGTATTGAGCATCTATTTTTATTTTTTATATTCAAAAAGGATGGACACTATGTTGATGGTTACAGAAGAAGCATTTTCTGAAAATGGGAGAAAGTGCTGCTTTTAAGGGATTTCATATACCGTTCAGAATGCAAGGTTTTGAGAATAGATTATCTGTATTCAGAAAATACATGAAATTTATAGAAAAAGTAGAGCAAAGTACTTGAAATTCCGGGGGGGGTGCTATAATGATAGAAGCATATTTTGTGTCAAAATAGTCAGTAAAGGAAATTTGAATGAGTAATAAATTCAATAAAAATGGTTACAGCGAATCATTCCGAAAGACGCGTGTCAAAATGCACAAGTCTGGGAAACACTGGGTACGAACAGTGATGTCTCAAATCGGTCTGATTCGTTTAATACGTGGTGCTTCAACAGAGCAGTCGGTCAAGATAGATGATTTGTCTTCTGGTGCTATTTCTGCAACAACTATTTTAAAAGGGGCTGCAGCTCTCGGTGCCATAGCAGGCGGTGTGGGTCTGACAGATGAGGTGTATGCAGAAGAAGCAGTCATTGCAACTGAGACGACCACTTCAACTCTTGCGGAGACAGATGAAGTCAGCTTGACTAGTCCGTCAGCATCAGTAGACGAGACAGCCCGAGATCAGGCAGTGGCAGAAGAAGCAGAACAGCAATCTATAAAAGATTCCCTCTCTCTTTCAACGAGTGAGTCACAATCACTGAGTGAATCGACATCAGTGCTTGTCAGTGAGTCTGTTTCTGAGTCGGTTAGCGAATCGTTTTCGGAATCGACCAGCGAATCCTTCTCAGCGAGTGAATCACTTTCTGAATCCTATTCTAGTTCACTGAGTGAGTCGCAGTCAGCTAGTGAAGCGGCGCGTGATTCAGTCCTAGCAGATGCTCCAAAAGCTGAGGAAAAAGAGGAGAAGGCAGAAGAGAAATCAAGCGCAACAGTCACTGCAGCTGAAAAAGAAGCAGCTGTTTCAAATTTGACAACCGCCATTAGCAATTTAAAACGAACCTTAGATGCTGCTGAGAGTTTACAAATAACGGACCTGACAGCTGCCTACGCCCTCTTGCTTCAGGCGCAAGGGGTTGTTAATAGTTCTGATCCTTCCTTGGAACAAGTCAACTTAATGCAAAGCGTCATTGCTGCTACGGAGACTGGTATTCAGAAGCGGATTTCTGAAAAACTAAATATTTCAGGGGTAGCAGCTGGAGGCTATGTTACAGCACAAAACGGCTTGACCTACCAAGTAGTGACGGCGAGTGATGGGGCAACTCACGTTCGCTTGACCTCTATCATGCCACGGTCTAGTGGCTATAATCAACTGCTTGATGGCTCTAAGTTCCGTGCGACAGTCAATGGCACCAAAATTATCTTAGAATTTAAAGACCTATCAAATGGTGCTTCTTCTTGGGGATATTTTCAGAATAAGAATGTTTCGCAGCTAATCACTAATCTACGTGGTGTCTATGATACGGTAACCAAAACGATTACATGGACAGCTGACTATGACAATAGCTTTCTAAGAAACGGGGTTGCGACGACTCAAAAGAACTATAACCCAGGTTACATAGGAGCCTATATTGGAACCTCTGGAGGATTGGGGACCCCTACAAATATAACGATAAATGGTGGAAGGACTTCTGCAGTATCGTCTTCGACAGTAGATGGAGTTGCTGGTACACAGTATTATACAACTGGTACACAATCTCTAGGAAGACATCGAATTTCCTTTACGACATCTTATACTGGCTCGCTAAGCGAATTGGCAAATATCCGCTTGCGACTATTTGCTAATACAGCCTCTAATCAAAGTTATCCAACTAGATATAGTGTGGAAGATGGTAGACGGACACAGGGACACCGTCCGTCAGGCAGTAGGTACATTGTATCAAATGGTAATGGTACAGCAGTCAGTGGTTACTACGTTCAGGGTGTTAATAAAAATGTGATTGACTCACTCAGTAATTCTGAGTCTCGATCTCAGTCCCAATCTTTGAGCTTGAGCGAGTCAACGTCTAAATCTCAATCCATCAGTTTGAGCGAGTCGACTTCTAAGTCCCAATCTTTGAGTTTGAGCGAGTCGACTTCTAAGTCCCAATCTTTGAGTTTGAGCGAGTCAACGTCTAAATCTCAATCGGTTTCCAAGTCTCAGTCTTTGAGTTTGAGTGAGTCGACTTCTAAATCTCAATCGGTTTCCAAGTCCCAGTCTTTGAGTTTGAGCGAATCAACGTCTAAATCTCAATCGGTTTCCAAGTCTCAGTCTTTGAGTTTGAGCGAGTCGACTTCTAAATCTCAATCGGTTTCCAAGTCTCAGTCTTTGAGTTTGAGTGAGTCGACTTCTAAATCTCAATCGGTTTCCAAGTCTCAGTCTTTGAGTTTGAGCGAATCAACGTCTAAATCTCAATCGGTTTCCAAGTCTCAGTCTTTGAGTTTGAGCGAGTCGACTTCTAAATCCCAATCGGTTTCCAAGTCTCAATCCTTGAGTTTGAGTGAGTCGACTTCTAAATCCCAATCGGTTTCCAAGTCTCAATCCTTGAGTGAGTCGACTTCTAAGTCTCAGTCTGTTAGCGAATCGGCTTCTAAGTCCCAATCGCAATCAGTCAGCACCTCCCTCTCTGAGTCCGTCAGCGAGTCAGTTTCTACATCGGTATCAGAATCCATCTCAGAATCGGTAAGTGAATCTATTTCTACATCGGTTTCTGAGTCAGTCAGTGAATCCGTCTCCGAGTCAATCTCCGAGTCAGTGAGTGAATCAGTATCAGAGTCTATCTCCGAGTCAGTAAGCGAATCTGTGTCAGAGTCAATCTCAGAATCAGTCAGCGAATCTGTATCTGAATCGATTTCTGAGTCGGTTAGCGAGTCAGTATCCGAATCCATTTCTGAGTCCGTAAGCGAATCTGTCTCCGAATCAGTGAGCGAGTCAGTATCAGAGTCTATCTCAGAATCCGTAAGCGAGTCAGTATCAGAGTCCATCTCAGAATCCGTAAGCGAGTCAGTATCAGAGTCCATCTCAGAATCCGTAAGCGAATCGGTATCAGAGTCTATCTCAGAATCCATCAGCGAGTCAGTATCCGAATCTATTTCAGAATCCGTAAGCGAATCGGTATCAGAGTCTATCTCAGAATCCGTAAGCGAGTCAGTATCCGAATCTATTTCAGAATCCGTAAGCGAATCTGTGTCAGAATCTATCTCGGAATCCGTAAGTGAATCTGTATCAGAATCCGTTTCTGAGTCAGTAAGCGAGTCCGTCTCCGAATCGATTTCTGAGTCAGTAAGTGAATCAGTATCCGAATCGATTTCTGAGTCAGTAAGCGAATCTGTGTCAGAATCTATCTCAGAGTCAGTAAGCGAATCAGTATCAGAGTCTGTTTCAGAATCCGTGAGTGAATCGGTCTCGGAATCCATCAGTGAATCAGTGAGCGAGTCTGTGTCAGAGTCCATCTCCGAGTCAGTAAGTGAATCTGTGTCAGAATCTATCTCCGAGTCAGTGAGTGAGTCCGTATCAGAATCCATTTCTGAGTCCGTAAGCGAATCAGTATCAGAGTCTATCTCTGAGTCAGTCAGCGAATCTGTGTCAGAATCCATTTCTGAGTCCGTAAGTGAATCAGTCTCCGAATCAGTGTCTGAATCTATCTCTGAGTCGGTAAGCGAATCCGTATCTGAATCTATTTCTGAGTCCGTAAGTGAGTCAGTGTCAGAATCTATTTCTGAGTCAGTGAGCGAGTCAGTCTCTGAATCTATCTCGGAATCAGTAAGTGAATCCGTTTCTGAATCTATCTCAGAATCAGTAAGTGAATCTGTGTCAGAATCGATTTCTGAGTCAGTGAGCGAGTCAGTCTCTGAATCTATCTCTGAGTCAGTAAGCGAGTCGGTATCCGAATCCATTTCTGAGTCCGTCAGCGAATCCGTCTCCGAATCCATCTCAGAATCGGTTAGTGAGTCCGTATCGGAATCCATTTCAGAGTCCGTAAGTGAATCCGTCTCCGAATCCATTTCAGAATCAGTAAGCGAGTCGGTATCAGAGTCCATCTCAGAATCAGTAAGCGAATCAGTTTCTGAGTCAATCTCAGAATCAGTAAGTGAATCCGTCTCCGAATCCATTTCTGAGTCCGTGAGTGAATCGGTATCAGAATCTATCTCAGAATCCGTGAGTGAATCCGTCTCTGAGTCTATCTCCGAGTCCGTGAGTGAATCAGTGTCAGAGTCTATCTCTGAGTCCGTAAGTGAATCTGTCTCAGAGTCCATTTCAGAGTCAGTAAGCGAATCCGTATCAGAGTCAATCTCCGAATCCGTAAGTGAATCTGTGTCAGAATCTATCTCAGAATCCGTAAGCGAATCCGTTTCTGAGTCAGTGAGTGAGTCAGTGTCAGAATCCATTTCTGAGTCAGTGAGCGAGTCAGTCTCTGAATCTATCTCTGAGTCAGTAAGCGAATCTGTGTCAGAATCTATCTCAGAATCGGTCAGCGAGTCGGTATCTGAATCGATTTCTGAATCAGTAAGTGAATCAGTATCAGAGTCCATTTCAGAGTCAGTCAGTGAATCAGTATCCGAATCTATTTCTGAGTCAGTAAGCGAGTCGGTATCCGAATCCATTTCTGAGTCAGTGAGCGAGTCGGTATCCGAATCCATTTCTGAGTCAGTGAGCGAATCAGTATCAGAATCCGTAAGTGAATCTGTGTCTGAATCTATCTCCGAGTCAGTGAGTGAATCTGTCTCCGAATCCGTTTCAGAGTCAGTGAGTGAGTCAGTGTCAGAATCTATTTCTGAGTCAGTGAGCGAGTCAGTATCCGAATCGATTTCTGAGTCAGTCTCTGAATCTATCTCCGAGTCAGTGAGTGAATCTGTCTCCGAATCCGTTTCAGAGTCAGTGAGTGAGTCAGTGTCAGAATCTATTTCTGAGTCAGTGAGCGAGTCAGTATCCGAATCGATTTCTGAGTCAGTCTCTGAATCTATCTCCGAGTCAGTGAGTGAATCTGTCTCCGAATCCGTTTCAGAGTCAGTGAGTGAGTCAGTGTCAGAATCGATTTCTGAGTCAGTGAGCGAGTCAGTATCTGAATCTATCTCAGAATCTGTCAGCGAATCGGTATCAGAGTCCATCTCCGAGTCAGTGAGCGAGTCAGTATCAGAATCTATCTCTGAGTCCGTAAGCGAGTCAGTTTCTGAATCTATCTCAGAATCCGTTAGCGAGTCAGTATCAGAATCTATTTCTGAGTCCGTAAGTGAATCTGTTTCAGAGTCTATCTCTGAATCAGTGAGTGAGTCAGTATCAGAATCTATCTCAGAATCAGTAAGTGAATCTGTATCGGAATCCATCTCCGAGTCAGTGAGCGAATCAGTGTCTGAATCTATCTCAGAATCGGTCAGCGAGTCAGTCTCCGAGTCAGTCAGCGAATCTGTATCGGAATCCATCTCCGAATCCGTGAGTGAGTCAGTATCAGAATCTATCTCTGAGTCCGTAAGTGAATCTGTTTCAGAGTCTATCTCTGAATCCGTGAGTGAGTCAGTCTCAGAATCTATCTCAGAATCAGTAAGTGAATCTGTATCAGAATCCATCTCTGAGTCAGTGAGCGAGTCAGTTTCTGAATCTATCTCAGAATCGGTAAGTGAATCCGTCTCAGAATCGGTAAGCGAGTCAGTCTCAGAATCTATTTCTGAGTCCGTAAGTGAATCCGTCTCAGAATCTATCTCTGAATCAGTGAGTGAGTCAGTTTCTGAATCAATCTCAGAATCCGTTAGCGAGTCAGTGTCTGAGTCAATCTCTGAGTCCGTAAGTGAATCCGTCTCAGAATCTATCTCTGAGTCATTGAGTGAGTCAGTTTCTGAATCAATCTCAGAATCAGTAAGTGAATCCGTCTCCGAATCCATTTCTGAATCAGTGAGTGAATCCGTCTCTGAATCTATTTCAGAATCCGTCAGCGAGTCTGTATCTGAATCCATTTCAGAATCGGTAAGTGAGTCTGTATCCGAATCCATCTCAGAGTCAGTCAGCGAATCTGTATCAGAGTCCATCTCAGAGTCAGTAAGTGAATCAGTGTCTGAGTCCATCTCCGAGTCGGTAAGTGAATCAGTGTCTGAATCTATCTCAGAATCTGTAAGTGAGTCAGTTTCTGAATCTATTTCAGAGTCAGTCAGCGAATCCGTCTCCGAATCCATCTCTGAGTCGGTTAGCGAGTCAGTATCTGAATCAGTAAGTGAATCCGTTTCAGAGTCCATCTCCGAGTCCGTTAGCGAGTCAGTGTCTGAATCTATCTCCGAGTCCGTGAGTGAATCAGTATCAGAATCCATCTCCGAGTCGGTAAGTGAGTCAGTGTCTGAATCTATCTCAGAGTCCGTGAGTGAGTCAGTATCGGAATCTATCTCCGAGTCGGTAAGTGAATCTGTATCAGAGTCTATCTCAGAGTCCGTCAGCGAATCAGTATCAGAATCTATCTCCGAGTCCGTGAGTGAGTCAGTGTCTGAGTCCATCTCCGAGTCGGTCAGCGAGTCCGTTTCAGAGTCAATCTCTGAGTCCGTCTCAGAATCTATTTCTGAATCAGTGAGTGAGTCCGTCTCAGAGTCCATCAGTGAATCCATCTCTGAGTCAATTAGCGAATCTGTGTCTGAATCTATCTCCGAGTCCGTGAGTGAATCCGTCTCCGAATCCATCTCCGAGTCAGTTAGCGAGTCCGTGTCTGAATCTATCTCTGAATCGGTAAGTGAATCCGTCTCCGAATCTATTTCTGAATCGGTAAGTGAATCTGTATCAGAGTCTATCTCTGAATCGGTAAGTGAATCAGTTTCTGAATCTATCTCCGAGTCAGTGAGTGAGTCAGTATCAGAATCTATTTCAGAGTCAGTTAGCGAATCTGTATCAGAGTCTATCTCTGAGTCCGTGAGTGAGTCCATCTCTGAATCTGTATCAGAATCAGTGAGTGAATCCATCTCTGAGTCGGTTAGCGAGTCCGTGTCTGAGTCAATCTCCGAGTCAGTGAGCGAATCTATCTCCGAGTCAGTTAGCGAGTCAGTCTCTGAATCTATCTCAGAATCCGTGAGCGAGTCTGTGTCAGAGTCAATTTCCGAGTCCGTCAGCGAGTCTGTGTCTGAATCTATCTCCGAGTCAGTTAGCGAATCAGTATCAGAATCTATTTCAGAGTCCGTAAGTGAATCTGTGTCAGAATCTATTTCAGAGTCCGTAAGTGAATCTGTGTCAGAATCTATTTCAGAGTCCGTAAGTGAATCAGTCTCAGAGTCCATCAGTGAATCAGTAAGCGAATCCGTCTCTGAATCTATCTCCGAGTCGGTAAGTGAGTCCGTATCAGAATCTATTTCTGAGTCGGTCAGCGAATCGGTATCAGAGTCTATTTCTGAGTCAGTAAGCGAGTCAGTCTCAGAGTCCATCAGTGAATCAGTATCAGAATCTATCTCCGAGTCAGTTAGCGAGTCCGTGTCTGAATCTATCTCTGAGTCAGTGAGCGAGTCAGTCTCAGAGTCTATCTCAGAGTCAGTGAGCGAGTCCATCTCTGAATCTATTTCAGAATCGGTCAGCGAATCGGTATCAGAGTCCATTTCAGAGTCAGTGAGTGAATCTGTGTCCGAGTCAATCTCCGAGTCAGTGAGTGAGTCTATCTCTGAATCCGTAAGTGAATCGGTATCGGAATCTATCTCCGAGTCGGTAAGTGAATCTATCTCCGAGTCAGTAAGTGAGTCTGTGTCTGAATCTATCTCCGAGTCAGTCAGTGAATCAGTATCAGAATCTATTTCAGAGTCCGTGAGTGAGTCCGTATCAGAATCTATCTCAGAATCAGTCAGCGAATCCGTATCAGAATCGGTAAGCGAGTCCGTGTCTGAATCTATCTCTGAGTCAGTTAGCGAGTCAGTCTCAGAGTCCATTTCAGAGTCAGTGAGTGAATCTGTGTCCGAGTCAATTTCCGAGTCCGTCAGCGAGTCAGTGTCAGAGTCAATTTCCGAGTCCGTCAGCGAGTCTGTGTCTGAATCTATCTCCGAGTCAGTGAGCGAATCAGTATCAGAATCTATTTCAGAGTCCGTAAGTGAATCAGTCTCAGAGTCCATCAGTGAATCAGTCAGTGAATCCGTCTCTGAATCAATCTCCGAGTCGGTAAGTGAGTCCGTCTCAGAATCTATTTCAGAATCAGTCAGTGAATCCGTGTCTGAATCTATTTCAGAATCAGTCAGTGAATCCGTGTCAGAATCCATCTCCGAATCAGTAAGTGAGTCTGTATCCGAATCTATCTCCGAGTCAGTAAGCGAATCTGTGTCCGAGTCGGTAAGTGAATCAGTATCGGAATCTATATCAGAATCCGTAAGTGAGTCCATCTCTGAATCTATTTCTGAGTCAGTGAGTGAATCGGTATCAGAGTCTATCTCAGAATCGGTCAGCGAGTCAGTGTCAGAAT
This sequence comes from Streptococcus azizii, assembly GCF_001984715.1. Classification (GTDB taxonomy): domain Bacteria; phylum Bacillota; class Bacilli; order Lactobacillales; family Streptococcaceae; genus Streptococcus; species Streptococcus azizii. The sequence goes on along the minus strand of NZ_MSPR01000005.1, from coordinate 52,004 downwards.
CTATCTCCGAGTCAGTAAGCGAATCCGTCTCCGAATCTATCTCTGAGTCGGTCAGCGAGTCTGTATCGGAATCCATTTCTGAATCAGTAAGTGAATCTATCTCCGAGTCAGTCAGCGAATCTGTATCAGAATCTATTTCAGAGTCAGTGAGTGAGTCCGTTTCTGAATCTGTTTCTGAATCGGTAAGTGAGTCCATCTCTGAATCTGTTTCAGAATCAGTGAGTGAATCAGTCTCCGAATCCATCTCTGAGTCGGTTAGCGAGTCAGTATCAGAGTCTATTTCTGAGTCCGTAAGTGAGTCTGTGTCTGAATCCATTTCAGAGTCAGTAAGTGAATCCGTCTCAGAGTCCATCTCCGAGTCAGTGAGCGAGTCCGTTTCTGAATCCATCTCTGAATCAGTAAGTGAGTCCGTTTCTGAATCTATCTCCGAGTCGGTAAGTGAATCTGTATCAGAGTCCATCTCCGAGTCCGTCAGCGAATCTGTATCAGAGTCCATCTCCGAGTCAGTGAGCGAATCCATCTCCGAGTCAGTGAGCGAATCCGTCTCAGAGTCAATCAGCGAGTCCGTAAGTGAATCCGTATCAGAATCTATCTCCGAATCCGTCTCAGAATCCATCTCCGAGTCAGTAAGCGAGTCCGTTTCTGAATCTATCTCCGAGTCCGTGAGTGAATCCGTCTCAGAATCCATCTCCGAGTCAGTAAGCGAGTCAGTATCAGAATCTATCTCTGAGTCCGTAAGTGAATCTGTATCAGAATCTATTTCAGAGTCCGTGAGTGAATCCGTCTCAGAATCCATCTCCGAGTCGGTAAGTGAGTCCGTGTCTGAATCTATCTCCGAGTCCGTAAGTGAGTCAGTATCGGAATCTATTTCTGAATCCGTAAGTGAATCTGTGTCAGAGTCTATCTCTGAATCGGTAAGTGAATCCGTCTCCGAATCTATTTCTGAATCCGTAAGTGAATCGGTATCGGAATCCATTTCTGAATCCGTAAGTGAATCTGTATCAGAGTCAATCTCTGAATCGGTCAGCGAGTCAGTCTCAGAATCTATTTCAGAGTCCGTCAGCGAATCCGTCTCCGAATCCATTTCTGAATCAGTGAGCGAATCTGTATCAGAATCTATTTCAGAGTCCGTCAGCGAGTCAGTATCAGAGTCCATCTCTGAGTCCGTAAGTGAGTCAGTCTCAGAATCCATCTCAGAGTCCGTGAGCGAATCTGTGTCTGAGTCTATCTCTGAATCGGTCAGCGAATCTGTATCAGAATCTATCTCAGAGTCCGTGAGCGAATCTGTATCAGAATCTATTTCAGAGTCCGTGAGCGAATCTGTGTCTGAATCTATCTCAGAATCATTGAGCGAGTCGGTATCAGAATCCATCTCTGAGTCAGTTAGCGAGTCAGTATCAGAATCTATCTCCGAATCAGTGAGTGAATCAGTATCAGAGTCTATCTCTGAGTCAGTGAGTGAATCGGTGTCTGAATCCATCTCTGAATCAGTTAGCGAGTCAGTATCAGAATCTATTTCTGAGTCCGTCAGCGAATCGGTGTCTGAATCCATCTCTGAATCAGTTAGCGAGTCAGTATCTGAATCTATTTCTGAGTCCGTCAGCGAATCGGTGTCTGAATCTATTTCCGAGTCGGTAAGTGAGTCAGTATCTGAATCAATCTCAGAATCAGTAAGTGAATCAGTATCAGAATCGGTTAGCGAGTCTGTATCTGAGTCCATCAGTGAATCAGTAAGTGAGTCAGTATCAGAATCTATCTCTGAATCAGTGAGTGAATCAGTATCAGAATCAATCTCAGAATCAGTGAGTGAATCAGTATCAGAATCTATCTCTGAGTCCGTAAGTGAATCTGTGTCTGAATCCATCTCTGAATCAATAAGCGAGTCAGTGTCTGAATCTATCTCCGAGTCAGTGAGTGAATCGGTGTCTGAATCTATCTCAGAATCTGTAAGTGAGTCCGTCTCCGAATCCATCTCTGAGTCGGTAAGTGAGTCAGTATCGGAATCCATCTCAGAATCTGTAAGTGAGTCCGTCTCAGAATCCGTAAGTGAATCTGTGTCTGAATCCATCTCCGAGTCCGTGAGCGAATCAGTATCAGAATCTATTTCAGAGTCTGTCAGCGAGTCTGTATCAGAGTCCATCTCTGAGTCGGTAAGTGAGTCCGTGAGCGAATCCGTATCAGAGTCAATCTCCGAGTCAGTGAGTGAGTCCGTCTCCGAATCCATTTCTGAATCAGTGAGTGAATCAGTTTCTGAATCCATCTCTGAATCAGTATCGGAATCCATTTCTGAGTCAGTAAGTGAATCGGTTTCTGAATCTATTTCAGAATCGGTAAGTGAATCTGTGTCTGAATCCATCTCAGAATCGGTTAGCGAATCTGTATCAGAGTCTATCTCAGAATCCGTGAGTGAATCAGTTTCTGAATCTATCTCAGAGTCAGTAAGTGAATCTGTGTCTGAATCCATCTCTGAATCAATAAGCGAGTCAGTATCAGAATCTATCTCAGAATCCGTAAGTGAATCTGTATCAGAGTCTATCTCTGAGTCCGTGAGTGAATCCGTATCAGAATCTATCTCAGAATCAGTGAGCGAGTCAGTTTCTGAATCTATCTCCGAATCGGTAAGTGAGTCGGTATCAGAATCCATCTCTGAATCAGTGAGCGAATCAGTTTCTGAATCTATCTCCGAATCGGTAAGTGAGTCGGTATCAGAATCTATCTCCGAGTCAGTGAGCGAATCAGTATCTGAATCCATCTCAGAATCAGTCAGCGAATCCGTATCTGAATCCATCTCAGAATCAGTGAGTGAGTCAGTATCAGAGTCCATCAGTGAGTCAGTGAGCGAATCTGTCTCCGAATCGATTTCCGAGTCAGTAAGTGAGTCGGTATCAGAATCCATCTCTGAATCAGTGAGCGAATCGGTGTCTGAATCTATCTCCGAATCGGTAAGTGAGTCGGTATCAGAATCCATCTCCGAGTCAGTGAGCGAATCAGTGTCTGAGTCTATCTCTGAGTCCGTGAGTGAATCCGTGTCTGAATCTATCTCAGAGTCGGTCAGCGAATCAGTGTCAGAATCCATCTCCGAGTCCGTGAGTGAATCAGTATCTGAATCAATCTCAGAGTCGGTAAGTGAGTCGGTATCAGAATCTATCTCAGAGTCAGTAAGTGAATCTGTGTCAGAATCTATTTCAGAATCAGTCAGCGAATCAGTATCTGAATCCATCTCAGAGTCTGTCAGCGAATCAGTATCTGAATCCATCTCAGAATCAGTAAGTGAATCCGTCTCAGAATCCATTTCAGAATCGGTCAGCGAATCCGTATCAGAGTCAATCTCAGAATCCGTGAGTGAATCAGTTTCTGAATCTACCTCCGAGTCAGTAAGTGAATCTGTGTCTGAATCCATCTCTGAATCAATAAGCGAGTCCGTATCAGAATCTATCTCCGAGTCAGTAAGTGAATCCGTCTCAGAATCCATTTCAGAATCGGTCAGCGAATCCGTATCAGAATCCATCAGTGAATCAGTGAGCGAATCAGTGTCTGAATCTATCTCCGAGTCAGTAAGTGAATCAGTATCAGAGTCAATCTCAGAATCCGTGAGTGAATCTGTATCGGAATCCATCTCCGAGTCAGTAAGTGAATCGGTGTCTGAATCCATCAGTGAATCCGTGAGTGAGTCAGTCTCAGAATCTATTTCAGAGTCAATTAGCGAATCAGTGTCTGAATCCATCAGTGAATCCGTGAGTGAATCCGTCTCCGAATCCATCTCTGAGTCGGTTAGCGAGTCCGTATCAGAATCTATTTCTGAATCGGTTAGCGAGTCAGTTTCTGAATCTATCTCAGAATCAGTGAGTGAATCCGTCTCAGAATCCATTTCCGAGTCAGTGAGCGAATCTGTGTCTGAATCCGTCTCAGAATCTATCTCCGAGTCAGTGAGCGAATCCGTATCAGAGTCTATCTCAGAATCGGTCAGCGAATCCGTATCAGAATCTATCTCCGAATCAGTGAGTGAGTCAATATCCGAGTCCACTTCTGAGTCAATGAGTAGGCGTGATACTCGTTCCCTACCACACACAGGGGAAAGCAGTTCGTCAGCAGGCATTCTTGGAGCAGGTCTCTTCTTAGGAGGACTCTTTGCCAAGAAGAAAAAGAAAAAAGCAACTGATGAAGAATGATAAAAGAGAACTAGCCATTCTTTAAAGAATGGCTAGTTTCATGTTATAATAGAAAGCGTAGGATATGAAGGGAGTCAGAAATAACAGATGTTGATAGAAATCAAAAAAAAGTGGCAACGCGCACTCATCCTTCCGAAAATGGTTTGGACCATGGCGATTGCTTTGATTTATATGTTTGGGAGAATGCTGCCCATCACGACGCTAGCCGGTAATCCAGCAGCCTTACAGGAGGTTACCAGCAATCAGCTCATCAATCAACTAGCTTCTGTCACAGGAGCCAACTTTAGTAACATCACCATTTTTACACTAGGATTGAGTCCCTGGATGACCTCTATGATTATCTGGCGATTCTTTACCGTATTTGGAATCTTAAAAAATATCACGACGGCTCAGTTGCACCGGTATCGGATGCTACTAACGATGGGAGTAGGAGCCATTCAGGCCTTTGGTCTGACTAGCGCAGCAACATTCACCCTCTTTCAAGAATTTGGAGAAGCAGGCCTTGCTTGGGCAAGAGCTATTACAATCTTTCTCTTAATCACAGGCTCCTTTGTCTTGACTTGGCTAGGGTCGGTCAATAGCCGCAAAGGACTAGGAGGGATGACCATTATTATTTTGGTCAATATGATTCTCTCCTTTGTTGAAAATATCGGTAGGTATCTAGCAACTGGCTTCACGGATAATAGATGGTTGAACGTGGTTCTCTTCGCCCTATGTTGGTTTGTCTTAGTGCTAGTGACCGTCATTTTTTACCGAGCAGAATACCGCATTCCCATCAAGCGAATCGGGGTAAACAATGCCTACAACAAGGGAAGTTATCTACCGATTCGTGTCACCCCAGCAGGAGCTATGCCATTTATGTATGGGATGACCCTGATGATGCTTCCTCCTTATCTGATCAGTGGTCTCCTGGTTCTTTTTCCAGAAAATCCGACGCTGCTTTTTTGGGCAACGAATATTGGGATCTCAAGACTACCAGGTGTTTTCTTCTACATCATTCTACTCTACATCTTAGCCATTGGTTTTTCTTACTATAATTATGATGCCTATGAGATTGCTAAGAGTATGCGTAGGAATGGAGACTACATCGAGAAAATTCGCCCAGGTGAGGCGACCAGAAAATACATCCAAAAGAAAATCAATATTTTGGCACAATTCGGGGCGTGTTTTGTTATTCTAATGGGAGGAGTGCCTCTGCTGATTATTGTCTGGCAAAAAGGGACATCAGAAAATGTCAGCCTGGCCTTGCTCATCAGCAATGTCTTTATCATCTCCAGCTTACTATTAGGGGTTATCGAGCAGGTCGATATGTTGCAAAATTGGAAAAAATACAAGAATCTAATCTAGGAGTGACTTATGTTTTATTTTATCCCGGCTTGGTATCATCAACAGCGTCCCTGGTACGACGATACCCCTCTCTGGTTTCGCGTATTTGAACGCATGACCTTTGATGATACGGTGAACCAGCTCAAAATGTTTCAAACAGCCCAGGAATCCTCCTGCTTGCTGATCTTGAATTATCAGCCACAGTTCCGCTACTTCTTACACAAGCAAGATTTACTGGGAGCAGATTATTGGTCATTTTTCGATGATATTCAAAATATCTCTGTTCGCTCAGTCAAGCCCATCGCTTTTAAGTCCTTGCAGTGGCCAAAAGGAACGCGCTTTTTATACACCCCCTTTGCCGTCGTTGCTAAAAGAGCAGAAGAGATCTTAGCCTACATTCAATTTGCAGAAAATGGCAACCTCTTATCGATTGAATTTCAGAAGGACGGCCGACCGGATAAACACTATCTCTTTGATGACCGTGGCTTTTTATCCAGTATCCTCTACCATCGAGAAGATGGGACTAGGAGCCATCAGGACTACCTCAATCAAAATGGTGTCTGGCAAGTGCGGGAACATCTATCAGAAGGGCATGTCGCGATTGAGGTTAACCCGCTCTCAGATCACCAATTTCAACAGCATCTCTACCAGAGCTGGGAAGACTTGTTACGGGAACGTTTAGCTGTGTTCAAACAGTCCCATATGACACCGGAGGATGTCGTCATCATAGCGAGCCACCTCCAGCACAATGACTTGGTATTGGAAAGTTTCAGCCAACAAAAGAAAGTCTTTTCCTTTTTTGCTGACCGCTATGACGTCACCAATCTGCAGAGCCTGTCATCGATTACCCAGACGGCCGATTTACTGGTGGTCGATACTGAAAAAGAGGAGAGACGTCTACAGGAGTCCCTGCAAGCCCTACAGGCGGAAAAGAGGACTGTAACGCGTATCTCACCATTTGACACGCGCTTGCGCTTGGGTCACAGTCAGATGGTCAAGGAACTGACCATCTATTTCCATATCGATACTATTGACCAAGAGCTATTAGAGGCTAGCCTCCTATCTCTTTTAGAGATGATGGATCAGAACCGCTTGATTGAATTGCAACTGGTCACCTTTAACCGTCAATTCCCCCTCTCCCAATTAGAAGAATGGGTGTGCCGTCAGATTAAAGAAGGCTTTGACCCAGAGAACTTCTTTACCCTAGCAGAGGATGCAGGGGAAAATCAGCTAGAGGAAGATCAGGCATTTGAGCTGAGTCGGATTGACTTTGCCTGCTTTAGCAATGAAAATCAAATTATCGAGGCCTTGGATACGGCCCGTTTGGTGCTGGATTTGGGAGAAGAACCCGACCTCTATACTCAAATTGCAAGTATCAGTGCAGGAATCCCACAAATTCACCGTGTCGAAACCGATTATGTCAGCCACCAAAAAAATGGCTGGGTCTTGGAGGAGGCAGGCGATTTACCAGAGGCTATTCACTACTATTTTGACGGTTTGGCCAACTGGAATGCCTCTTTGGTCTATGCCATCCAAAAAATGGCTGACTACACCAGTGGGCGTATCCTGACACAGTGGAAAGAGTTACTAGAAAAGGACTAATCGTATATGAAGATTCTACAAATTGGACGAGCTGATTGGGCTGAAGAACTGGAGCAGTTTCCAGAGGACTTAGAATGGTTCTTTAGTCAGCCACAAGAGATTCCCCTCTTTTTAGAAGAACAAACAAACCTCGCCTTAGCAGCTTTACCAGAAGTAGAAGAAGGTGAGGAGCTGCCAAAGGTTCGTATTCACTTCGATGCTATTTTTATCACCGATGAGGTCAAGGAATCCGATTTGGATCCTTTGATGAATACGATTGAAGCCTATGCCCTGTATCATCTTGAAGGTCTGAGCTTAAAGGGGGAGCATCCGCAGGGTATCTTCAGAAGAAAGGTACTACGTGAATTACCAGTAGCAGGCAGTCAGGAGGAGATTGTCCGCTATCTACACCTCACTTTATTTGGTAGTCAATATGGTGCCAAGCTAAAACTACCTGAAATAGATGTCAACCCCAATTTTACCGGAAAGAGGACCCACGAAGGACACGTTTCTACTAGCTTTGAAGGGCATTTTGGAGAGGATTTTGAACCCCTGTTCACCTTTCGCTACAATCTCAGTACCTTTCCAGTTGCCTTGGAACTGTGGCTGGAGTATATCAAGGTAGCTGGGGAGAGTCAGATCCGCTTAGAGCTAACGCCCATACGGCGGGGAAGCATCTATGATGTGATGGAGCCTCTTGTTCTGAGCGAAAAAGACTTAGAGGAACCCTATATTTTAGAACCCTCTGAGGAGGCGGGCTTCTATGCTGTTACAGTCTATGCTAAGGGGGAGGGAAAGCTCAGTTTTGGTCCCCTCCACTGGCGCTATTCTAGGATGGGCTTGGGTCGCTTTGTCCTAGGAGGCGAGCGCTACCATGACGAAAAGCGGCAGGAATTTATCTATTATTTCAACCCTGGTGATATGAAGCCTCCTATGAATGTGTATTTTTCTGGTTTTCGGTCAGCCGAGGGCTTTGAAGGCTTTGGGATTATGAAATCCCTCAAGGCTCCCTTTATGCTGATAGGAGATCCGCGTTTAGAAGGGGGCGGTTTCTACAGCGGGACAGAGAAGTTGGAGCAGGGGATCCAAACGGTGATTCAGGAATCGCTAGACTATCTAGGCTTTTCTTCCTCCGATTTGATTCTCTCTGGCCTATCGATGGGGACTTTTGGCGCCCTCTACTATGCCTTTCACTTCAATCCCTATGGGGTGGTTGTTGGAAAACCATTTACAAATGTTGGTGATACAGCAGGAGGGATGCGCTTGAAGAGACCGGATGAATTTGAAACCAGTGCTGACATCTTGTTAAATATTACAGGTGGTGTTCAAAAGGAACATATGGACCAGCTCAATCAGAAGTTTTGGGACAAGTTCTCTCAGTCGGATTTTCCCCACACTAACTTTGCTATTGCCTATATGGAACACGATGATTATGATGGAGAGGCGACGCGCCGCTTGATTGAACACCTGTCGGAAAAACATGCTCATATCTACACGAAAGGGTATGCAGGTCGGCATAATGACAACAGTAGTGCTATCAATAAGTGGTTTATGAGACAATATGTTAATCTACTAGAAAAAGGATATGGAAGGAAGTATTCATGACAAAGAGCTTACTAGCTGTCATTCGGTGGCAAGAAGTATACAGTGGTGCGGCCTATTTGTACGGATCTTCGCTCGATTTTTCGAGTGATGCTGTCCTCTTTAAAAATCCTCGCCTAGCTTCGGGAAAACCCATTGTTCAGTTCCTATCTAAGACGAATTATCAAGGAAACAGGCGTAGTCCCGATCTTCCTCTCTTAGTCCCTAATCACGTCTACTTTCTGGAACGCGAGATGACGACGGAGCCAGCAAATCGGGTGTTTGTCCAGATTGATTTTTTCAATCGGCAGAATGAAAAGATTGCATTTGAAGTCCTGAGACAGGACATGGAGAGCTTTACCTGTCCGCCTGATACCTTTTCCTATACGATTTCGATTTTAAGTGCTGGCTGTCGGCAACTTCGTTTTAAGGAAATGCGCTTATATGAAGAAAAGCAGGCTGTGGAGAGAAAGGAGCTAGCTCCTTTACAGAAGAAGTATACGGAAAAGCAACTGCCCGAGGAACTTCAATTTGTAACCCCCTTGATTCAACTGCTATAATGAGGAAATAAACGTGTCAATTAGAGAAAAAAATTCATTCCTTAATCGGATGAAATTGCGAGAATTAAGACGCATTCTACATAAAATCAATGCCCTTGCCCCGAGCATGAGTCAGTTATCAGACGAGGACTTGGCTGCAAAGACCCAGGAGTTTCGCCAGCGACTACAGAATGGAGAAAGCCTAGATAGCTTGACTGTAGAGGCTTTTGCAGCCATGCGGGAAGCCGATAAGCGAGTGTTAGGCATGTTCCCCTTTGATGTGCAAGTATTGGGGGGACTGGCCCTCCATCAAGGCTATATTGCCGAGATGAAAACAGGGGAAGGAAAGACGCTGACCGCGACCCTGCCCCTCTATCTCAATGCCCTGCTGGGAAAAGGAGCCATCCTAGTGACGACAAATGAATACCTAGCTCGTCGCGACGTGGAGGAAATGGGTCAGGTCTATCGGTTTATGGGGCTGACGGTTGGCTCAGGCGTCTTTGACCAGGACGAAGAGGTCGATGTCGAAGCCAAGCGTGCCGTCTATGCTGCTGACATTACCTATACGACAAGTACCACCCTTGGTTTTGACTATTTGGCTGAGAATCTAGCAGCGGATAAAAAAGATAAATTTTTAAGACCCTTTCATTATGCCATTGTCGACGAGGCAGACGCAGTACTGCTCGATAACGCACAGACTCCCCTGATTATTTCCGGTTCACCACGTGTACCATCGAATTTATACGATGTTTCCAAGCAATTTGTCCTAACCCTTCAAGAAGATGAAGAGTACTATGTCAATCGGGAAGAAAAAGTGGTGTATCTCACGGAAAAGGGAAATCGCTACGCAGAAGAGTTCTTTGACATTGCAGACCTCTACGAAGAGCGGTCCTTTGAGCTGAATCGGCATATCAATCTGGCGCTTCGAGCCCAGCACCTCTATCAAAAAGACGTGGACTATGTCGTGATGGACGATGAAGTGAAGCTACTGGACAACCGTACTGGCCGCATTTTGGAAGGAACCCGCCTACAGTCGGGAATCCACCAAGCGATTGAGACCAAAGAAGGAGTGAAAAAGACCAAAGACTCCCGCTCGATGGCTTCTGTCACCTATCAAAGCCTATTTAATATGTTTCCAAAACTGGCTGGAATGACTGGAACTGGAAAACTAGCAGAAGATGAGTTCATCTCGACCTACCGCATTTCCGTTGTCGTTATTCCGACCAACACTCCGATCCAGCGAATAGATTATCCCGATAAGGTCTATGTCACCCTGCCAGAAAAACTTCACGCCACTCTGGCTTACGTGAAGGAATTGCACCAGAAAGGGCAGCCTGTCCTGCTGGTGTCAGGAACAGTAGACATTGCAGAAATCTACTCGCGGATGCTCCTACAAGAGGGGATTCCCCACAGTGTCTTGACCGCAAAAAATACGGCCAAGGAAGCCCTCATCATCAAAGAGGCAGGTCGTAAAGGAACGGTGACGGTAGCGACTTCCCTAGCTGGTCGTGGAACAGATATTAAGCTGGGCGAAGGAGTGGCAGAACTGGGAGGGCTGGCAGTTGTTGGAACAGAGCGCATGCCCAATAGCCGGATTGACTGGCAGTTGAGAGGTCGAGCCGGTCGCCAAGGGGATCCTGGCCTCAGTCAGTTTTTTGTCTCCTTGGAGGATGAACTGATCATCCAGCATGGTGGCAAGCGGATCAATGCTTATTTTGACAAGCAGAATCACAGCGATCGTTCCAACTATGGTCAACCTCTGCAGGGACGTAGGTACCAGCGGGTCATCCGCTTTGCCCAGAGCAAGAGTGAGGACAATGCCATGTCTGCGCGTGAATCGACCGTACGCTTTGATGAGAGCTTACGTGTGCAGCGCAATAAAATTTATGCCCTGCGGGATGAATTGATTGCAGAAAATAAGTTGCTAGGCACTCAGATCGAAGGTATCTTTGAAGATGCGATTGAAGATTACCTAACCCAACATCCAGACCTAACCTTGGAAGCACTGCACCGCTATGTCTTGGAAAATTATAGCTATCATCCACGGCACTTTTCAGGTGAAGAAGGGCCGCAACCAGATACGGTCAGGTCCTACTTATGGGGCTTATATCAGGAAGAATTGCAGAAGAAGCAAGAAGTCTTGCAAACAGACGACCAGCTTTCTGAATTTTTCCGCCTATCGGTCTTACGTGCGATTGACACTTGTTGGATCGAACAGGTTGACAATTTACAACAATTAAAGAGCTTTGTCGTCATGCGCCAGATTGGTCAGCGTGATTCCATTACAGAATATTACCGGGAATCCCTCCTGTCCTACGAACAAATGAGCAAGGAAGTGAGACATCTGATTGTCAGGAATGTCATGCTGAGCAGCATCGAGGGAAATAGCAAAGACGGATATTCAATCTATTTTGTATAAGAGAGAAACTATGACAATTTATAATATCAATTTGGGAATTGGCTGGGCAAGTAGTGGTGTAGAGTATGCTCAGGCTTACCGCGCTAAGGTTTTTAGAGAGTTGGGAATCCCAGCTAAGTTTATTTTTACAGATATGTTCCAAACTGAAAACCTCCAGCATTTTACTAGGAATATCGGTTTTCAAGATGAGGAGATTATTTGGCTCTATAGCTATTTTACCGATGTCAAGGTAGCGCCAACGACCTATACCCGCCAACAGCTAGAGGAAAGTTTTAGCTGGCCAATTAAACAGATCGAGACAGGCAATCAATTAGTTCGCTATCATGTCGAAGGTCAAGATCTCTATATCAATGCAGCGGTCTGTGGTGAAGAGAGCCAGTATGTGCAACGGGTGGAGTACGTTTCTAAAGGAAAATTACTGCGCAAGGACTACTATAGCTACACCAAGATATTCAGCGAATACTATACGCCAAAAGGGGATAGCCCTCAACTCTACCAACGTAGTTTTTTCAATGAAGATGGTAGCGTGGCCTACGAGGAAATTCAGCAAGGCAAGTCCAGCATATTCTGCTTTAAAGACCGTATCTGCCAGTCGAAAGAAGAACTGATTGCTTACATGTTAGAAACATTGCAGTTGACCTCACAAGACATTATACTTCTTGATCGCTCTACAGGCATTGGTCAAGCAATCATACAATATCGTGGGGCGGCAAAATTAGCTGTGGTCATTCATGCAGAACATTTCAGCGTTAAGGGAACCAATGAGGACAATATCCTTTGGAACAACTACTATGAATACCAATTCACCAATGCTAATAAAATCGATGCCTTTATTACATCGACGCAGAAGCAAAAAGAAGTCTTGGAGGAGCAGTTTCAACGCTATACAGCCCATAGACCAAAGATCTATGTCCTTCCAGTGGGAAGCCTTGAGACCCTGCGTCAACCAGAAACAGCGAGAAAGCCCTATGGCCTAATCACAGGCTCACGCCTGGCGAGTGAAAAACATATTGATTGGCTGGTTCAGGCAGTGATTTTAGCCCGTAAAACCTTGCCAAATCTAACCTTTGATATTTACGGTGAGGGCGGTGAGCGCCACAAGCTCATGCAGCTGATCGAAAGCCATCAAGCAGCAGATTATATCCAGCTTAAAGGACATCAACATCTGTCTGACATCTATCAGAACTATGAGCTATATCTGACTGCTTCGACGAGCGAGGGATTTGGCCTCACCCTAATGGAGGCGGTAGGTTCTGGTCTGCCCCTGATCGGACTGGATGTCCCTTATGGGAACCAAACCTTTGTGGAGGACGGTAAAAATGGCTACCTCATTCAACGTCAAGATCCAGATGATGGTCAGAAAATGGCACTGGCATTTGCAGAGAAGATTTGCCGCTACTACAGTGAAATGGATCAAGAGCAGGCCCAGGCTACCTCTTACCAAGTGGCGGATCGATTCTTGCACCAGCGCTTGGAAGCGATGTGGCAACAGTTTGTAAAGGAGATGAGTGATGCTAGCATTATTTGATTGGCTTAGTCCAACAACACGGGATTTATATTATTCTCTCAGGACAGCAGGCTTTACAGGTCTAGGGGTGGTCGTACATGATGACGGCTGTCTACCAGCAGGGATTACCTCTCCTTATTCTTACTTCTGTGGAATGGAAGAAGGAGATACCCCTCCTCGTTATTTCAACCAGGTTGTCGTACCAGATTTCTGGCAAATTACAGGAAATAATGTGCAGGGGGAAATCTGGAACTTCAATGAAAAGAAGGCGACGATCTACTATCACGAACCAAAACATCTACGCCTAGTGAAGGATGTCGACTGGCTCACCACCAACCAAAAGGTCTATCGCACCGATCACTATAATCAATTCGGATGGCTGTATGCAAAGAGTTACCTGAATGAAGAAGGCCAGGTCATCTATAAAAAGTATTACCGACAATCTGGACAAGAAGTGATTGTAGAGCATCTCCAGACTGGCTTCATCTTCCTCTATTGGAAAGGAAAGACCTATACTTTTGATGGCAAGTCAGGCTTTCTCCGCTTTTACTTTAAGGAAGCAGGTTTAGACACTTCCGCCATCTGGTATAATTCCCTCTCCACTCCTTTTGTCGTTTCCTACTATTTGGAGGAAGAAGGAGAAGATGTCTTGTTTTGGCAAGAAAAAATTGGCGACCAGGTCCCTGGCAATATGCAGTTGATTCTATCAGGTGCTGCGAAACGAACCAAAAAGATTGTGGTACAAGATAAAGAAAGCTATGAGAAACTACTCCAACTGCTTTCGCCAGAAGAGCAACAAACTATTAGTTATCTAGGATATATTTATCCGCAATGCTCGGAGAATGGTAATGGGAAAGAGATTCTTATTCTGACCAATTCTGATCAGTTAGAGGGATTAGCGACACTGGTGTCCCAACTAGAAGATTTTCAATTTCACATCGCAGCGTTGACCGAAATGTCTCCGACCTTGACAGCCTACGGGGATTTACCACATGTGACCCTCTATCCCAATGTAGCCCCGCAGCAGGTAGAACAACTCTTACAAAGATGTGATCTCTACTTTGACATCAATCACGGCAATGAAATTTTATCCGCAGTGAGACAGGCCTTTGAGTATAATCTGTTGATTGCAGCCTTTGACAATACTCTTCATAACCCTAACTTTGTGCTATCAGAGGCCATCTTCTCCCCAGAAGAACCAGAAAGATTAGCTGCCTGGCTTCGGTCCCAATCGGATATAAGAGAGGTCGTCAAGCAGCAACGTAAGGAGAGCGGTCAAGAATCAGTGGAAGGCTATCAAGGACTCATCAAGATACGAGGGCGTTAGACACGAGTTTCACTCGTTTTATTTCCCACCTTCAACAGTCTATTCCTAGACTGTTTGACACGAGTTTCACTCGTTTTATTTCCAGCCTTCAACAGTCTATTCCTAGACTGTTGAAGCAACTCCTAGACAAAATAGGAAATACGATGAGTGAAAAGCTCCAGTGGAGGTTTTCAGCCCATTTCTTAAAGGTAGCTGAGAGTTTGCTAAGGCAAACTCCTATTCCACGCCTTCAAAGGTATACCATACCTTTGAAGCTAGGAGTATTTATCCTCGCTTTCCGATTTTTTGGCTCGGACTTCTATGGTCACTTTCTGATTTTTGGGTGACCAGCTGAAACAGTTCCCCGAACTGTTTCACTCCACTGGATTAGTTTTATTGTCAGTGAGTTGTAGCCCGAGTTCAATTCCAAGATACAAAGCCCGTGAAAAACTCAAAGCGAAAATAGAAAATCTGACGAAGAGTTATTAAACTCTAGGAAGATTTGTCTTTTTCGCACAGAGTTTAGGGCGTGTTCAATTCCAAGATACAAAGGGCGTATAAAAAGCGACTGAAAATAGGAGGTTGCCGCAGTGTTCAATTAAGATGTGAGGACGTTAAAAGGTCTAAGTGAAAATAGGATTGAAACAGTTCGGGGAACTGTTTCAACGGTCACCTAGAAATAAGAAAGTGACCACAGAAGTCTGAGCTAGGAAATAGGAAATCTGACGAAAAACGTTTGAACACCTAATTAACTTCGCTCTTTCGTTTTTAGGCTCAGGTAGAAATAGTCACTTCCCTGACTATTTCTATCCCCAAAGGGTTTCTTGAGACGGAGGTTCAAAAATAAAGGATGAAACTCCAAAGGAGCTTACTTTCGTCTGCAAGACCATATCGTGAAGTAGGGCAAGGCTTGAGCGAGTTTGAAGAGTAGCCCCTTGATTTTCATTGAGAATAAGAAAGAAAAGGAGGTTTTAGATGCCGAAAAAAAATGAATTATTAGAAAGTGATATTGAAGAGCGAATCAGTGAGGCCCGTTATCAAAAAGGGGACGAAGAAAAGAGCAAACAGTCCATATTTTATTTAATCGTAGTTGTCCTAGTGACCCTTTCTGTCTTATTCCCTCTCCTTCGCTACCTATTGTGAGAAATAAGATACAAAGGGCGTATAAAAAGCGACTGAAAAATAGGAGGCTGCCGCAGTGTTCGAAGAACACAAGAAAGCCTATCTTTTTTCCGAGCTTTTAGCCCGAGTTCAATTAAGATGTGAAGCCGTTAAAAAACTCAAAGTGAAAATAGGATTGAAACAGTTCGGGGAACTGTTTCAACGGTCACCTAGAAACAAGAAAGTGACCACAGAAGCCTGAGCTAGGAAATAGGAAATCTGACGAAAAACGTTTGAACACCTAATTAACTTCGCTCTTTCGTTTTTAGGCTCAGGTAGAAATAGTCACTTCCCTGACTATTTCTATCCCCAAAGGGATTCTCAGCTGTAATCAACTAAAGCTGAAACAGCTGCCTATCTTTTTTCCGAGCTTTTAGCCCGAGTTCAATTAAGATGTGAAGCCGTTAAAAAACTCAAAGTGAACATAGGATTGAAACAGTTCGGGGAACTGTTTCAACGGTCACCTAGAAACAAGAAAGTGACCACAGAAGCCTGAGCTAGGAAATAGGAAATCTGACGAAAAACGTTTGAACACCTAATTAACTTCGCTCTTTCGTTTTTAGGCTCAGGTAGAAATAGTCACTTCCCTGACTATTTCTATCCCCAAAGGGATTCTCAGCTGTAATCAACTAAAGCTGAAACAGCTGCCTATCTTTTTTCCGAGGTTTTAGGCTGAACTCAATTCCATAAGATGTGAGGACGTTAAGAAAATGTAAAGAAAAATAGGGAATTGGGGCAGATGACTCCAACAACCGCTAACCTCGCTGTCTAATTTTTAGGCTCGGGTAGCAATAGTCACTTCCCTGACTATTGCTATCTTTTTTCTCACATTTTTAGTCCGAACTCAATTCCACAAGATACAAAGCCCGTTAAGAACTCAAAGCGAAAATAGGAAATACGACGAGTGAAAAGCTCCAGTGGAGGTTTTCAGCTTATTCCTTAAAGGTAGTTGAGAACTTGCCAAAGCAAACTCCTATTTCTCGCCTTCAAAGGTATACCATACCTTTGAAGCTAGGAGTATTTATCTTTTTCGCACAGAGTTTAGGGCGTGTTCAATTCCACAAGATACAAAGCCCGTAAAAACTCCAGTGGAGGTTTTTATTGACTATTAGTCTATTTCCCGCTCTCAACGACCACTTTCCATGGTCTATGGGGAGTGGATTATCTAGCAAAATCAAGCCCAGCCGTTGAGACGGCTGGGCTTGATTGCTTCAATAAAGGAACTGTGATAGATTTCCCTCTAAAAATAGTGTATAATAGTAACAGAGAAGCAAAGAAATCTAAGTAGGCAAGTGCTTAGTCTAAGTAAAGGAGGATGGCGTGAAAAAGCGAGTATCTATTTTGATTCTGATGATTAGTATTTTAGGAGGTCTAGTAATGGTATTTAGTCTGAATGGCGAGAGGCAAGAGTCCGCCGAGGAAAAACGAAATCGAGAATATGAAGTCAGCTTGGTGAAGGCGTTGAAGAATACTTACAGAGATATTGAAGAAATACGCATTAGTAGCCCAGTTTATTCAAACCCACCAGGAGATTGGAGTTGTTACGTAGAAATAGATTTTTTAGATGAGAAGACAGTAGGCTATCACATAGGGCATAGCTTAGGGTATAAGAGGAATGGCTCAGCAATAGCGCATCCAGATGTAGTAGCTATTTTAGATAGATACTATGGTATGACTCATCAACAAATCAGAGTTAGGTTTTCTAATGGAGAGGAGAGGGTTGAATGACATTTAATTATACGGATGAACAACTGAATAATTTAAATAGAGGTAAAAATGTTTATAGCGTCAATTTTGAATATGTTCAACGACGTCAAGGAGATACGAAGCCACCTAAATTAGTGGTTAATAAAGAGACGGTAGATTTATTGCCAAATGAGACCAATGTAATAGTGACTCCAGATACCCAACAATTCAAGGTTATCAAAACCTACTCCGACCCTGAGACAGGATTTGATGGAATGGCAGTGGCTCCTATTGTAGATGGAGAAATTGACTATGCCAGTGTGGCAGTTATTGCAGCCGCAACAGATAATAAGACCATTGATACAAAAACAGCGCTTTTGGGAGAGGGGGATATTAAAAAGAATCATGGATACTATCTGTCCGAGCAGTATACCCCCGCAGAGAAATTTGTCCAATCGGTAATAGATGACCCTAGAGTGCAAGAAGTCACCCAATTATCGGGCTACTCCCAATCTGCCTATATGATGAAGGTTGGTGCAAAATTTGGAATCCCCACTACCACTTTTAATGCCTGGTTTCATTATGGGTCCTTGAGCAAGGAGGAAAAAGACTATATTAAAAGTCATCCGGGCTTATTTGTTGATTACCGAAAGAATAAAGATGTAGTTGTCTGGCTGACAGATGGCAACCATCCCCAAATGGCTGGCTATGATGAGAGTCTAGGAACCATTTATTGGACAGATGGTCTGAGCCATAATGTAGAAGATTGGGAATTTGACGAAGAGACAGGGCGCGTCTTAGATGCCAAGACTGGCAAGCCTATTATTAGCGCTCCTGCCTATGTTTTTGCCCAGAGTGCTCGTCAGATGTTGCAGTTTACCTCCTTAAAATCCAAGTGGCAACAGACAGGTGGCGGTCTGAGTTCGGCTGAGACCATCTTCCTTGATGCAGGTCAAAGTGCTATTGTGGGGTCTTCCATGGCAAAGGCGGCAAAGGCAGGGTTAGAAGAGATGGCAAGCCTAAAGGCTAAGGTAGATAGCGAGGTTGAAGCTCTTTGGAAGGGTATAGATTTTTCCGCCTATTCCCACCTCTCCTACTGGGAGGTGCAGGATATTTTTGCTTCTCAGGGTGTCACATATGAGAGTATCGTTGGCGACTTTCAGGCCTATACGCAAGAAAAAGTCCAGCAGATGGAGGACTTATCCACTACCTTTGATACATTGAATACCCGACTCACTCACCATGTTGAGGAGAGTCTGGCTCTAGACCATCAACTAGCAGGAGAATTTAAGACATGGTACAAGGGACTATAGAGGACTTGACGGTTGCCATTCGTCAAAAAGAGTATGAGCTTCTTCTCTAAATATTATAGTTTTTCCTCTAAAAATAGTGTGTAATAATAACAGAGGAGCAAACAAATATAGGTAGGAAAGTGGTTAATCTAAGTAAAGGAGGATGGTGTGAAAAAGCGAGTATCCATTTTTATTCTGTTCATCAGTATTTTAGGAGGTCTGGTAATGGTATTTAGTCTGAATGGCGAGAGGCAAGAATCTGCCGAGGAAAAACGAAATCGAGAATATGAAGTTAGCTTGGTGAAGGCACTAAAAAATAGCTATCGAGATATTGAGGAGATAAAACTTAGTAGTCCAGATTATTCAGATCCACCAGGAGATTGGAATTGCACTGTTCAATTAACTTTTTCGGATGGACAAGTCATAGAATATTTTTTGGGACATAGTCTATATTTGAAAGTAAATAAATCTGCAATTACTAATGATGTAAATTCTGAGATTTTGTCTAGTCACTATGGGGAAACAAAAAATAAAATAAAAGTTATTTTTTCAAATGGAGAGGAGGCACTGGAATAATGGTTTTCAACTATACAGATGAACAGCTTAATCAATTAAACAGAGGAGAGAATGTTTATAGCGTCAATTCAGACTTTGTCAATCGAAAAATAAAAGAAGGTAAAAAGTATCAGTATATTGTAGATAAGCCAACTAACGAATTACGCCCCAATGAACAAAATAAGATTACAACGCCAGATGGTCAACAATTTAAGGTTATCAAAACCTACTCTGACCCTGAGACAGGATTTGATGGAATGGCGGTAGCTCCTATTGTAGATGGAGAAATTGACTATGCCAGTGTGGCAGTTATTGCAGCTGCGACATAAAATAAGTGAGCTTTTTCTCGGAATATTATAGCTTTTCCTCTGAAAATAGTGTATACTAACAACAGAGAAGTAAAAAAATCCAGGTAGGAAATTGGTTAATCTAAGTAAAGGAGGATGGTGTGAAAAAGAGAGTATCCATTTTTATTCTGATGATTAGTATTTTAGGAGGTTTGGTAATGGTATTTAGTCTGAATGGCGAGAGGCAAGCATCTGCCGAGGAAAAACGAAATCGAGAATATGAAGTCAGCTTGGTGAAGGCACTAAAAAATAGCTATCGGGATATTGAGGAGATAAAACTTAGTAGTCCAGATTATTCAGATCCGCCAGGAGATTGGAGTTGTGTTGTCAAATTGTCTTTTTCAGATGGACAGACAGTCGAGTATAGAATGGGGCATAGTTTGTATCTAAATAGGAACAAATCGGGAGTTGTGACTACGGAAGAATCAGAGATACTATCTATACATGAAGGGAGTACCGAGAACAGGGTAAAAGTATTATTTTCTGATGGAAAGGAGAGTATCGAATGAAGCCATTTCAGTACACAGATGAGCAGTTAAATTTTTTGAATAGAGGATACAACGTATACAGTGTCAATAAAGATTTTGTCAATCGAAAAATAAAAGAAGGTAGAATCTATCAATATATTGTTGATAAACCAAATGATAAATTATTATCTAATGAAAGTAACACAATTAGGATGGCAGATAACCAACAATTCAAGGTTATCAAAACCTACTCCGACCCTGAGACAGGATTTGATGGAATGGCAGTGGCTCCTATTGTAGATGGAGAAATTGACTATGCCAGTGTGGCAGTTATTGCAGCCGCAACAGATAATAAGACCATTGATACAAAAACAGCGCTTTTGGGAGAGGGGGATATTAAAAAGAATCATGGATACTATCTGTCCGAGCAGTATACCCCCGCAGAGAAATTTGTCCAATCGGTAATAGATGACCCTAGAGTGCAAGAAGTCACCCAATTATCGGGCTACTCCCAATCTGCCTATATGATGAAGGTTGGTGCAAAATTTGGAATCCCCACTACCACTTTTAATGCCTGGTTTCATTATGGGTCCTTGAGCAAGGAGGAAAAAGACTATATTAAAAGTCATCCGGGCTTATTTGTTGATTACCGAAAGAATAAAGATGTAGTTGTCTGGCTGACAGATGGCAACCATCCCCAAATGGCTGGCTATGATGAGAGTCTAGGAACCATTTATTGGACAGATGGTCTGAGCCATAATGTAGAAGATTGGGAATTTGACGAAGAGACAGGGCGCGTCTTAGATGCCAAGACTGGCAAGCCTATTATTAGCGCTCCTGCCTATGTTTTTGCCCAGAGTGCTCGTCAGATGTTGCAGTTCACCTCCTTAAAATCCAAGTGGCAACAGACAGGTGGCGGTCTGAGTTCGGCTGAGACCATCTTCCTTGATGCAGGTCAAAGTGCCATTGTGGGGTCTTCTATGGCAAAGGTAGCAAAGGCAGGGCTAGAGGAGATGGCAAGCCTAAAGGCTAAGATGGATAGCGAGGTTGAAGCTCTTTGGGGGAGTATAGATTTTTCCGCCTATTCCCACCTTTCCTACTGGGAGGTACAGGATATTTTTGCTTCTCAGGGTGTCACATATGAGAGTATCGTTGGCGACTTTCAGGCCTATACGCAAGAAAAAGTCCAGCAGATGGAGGATTTATCCACTACCTTTGATACATTGAATACCCGACTCACTCACCATGTTGAGGAGAGTCTGGCTCTAGACTATCAACTAGCAGGAGAATTTAAGACATGGTACAAGGGACTATAGAGGACTTGACGGTTGCCATTCGTCAAAAAGAGTCTGAGCTTCTTGACAGAGAAGCAGACTATGCGCGCACTAACAGATGTCTAGAAGAAAAAATGCGAGATTTATACGACCGCCGTCACTACTTAGCCAATATTTTAGAGCAAGAAGGGGAACGGATGAGGCAATTTCTCATTCACCATGATGCCGGTCAAGAAGAGGCAGAGAGTTTTTATAGGAGGATTTACGAGCTACAAGATGAAGCAGAGAGGACTTATAAGAACCTCTTGTGTGACTTAGAAGAGGAGCTAGAAGAGTCGAAGCGCCTATTTTTCCGCGAGCGCGACCAGCTGGAAACCGAATTACACGACCTAAGGAGATGCTACTATGATGACTAATTATAGTCGTTCAGTTTATCTTTTATTACTTCGTTAACTCACTTTGCCGTACTCTAAGTACAGCCTGCAGCTCGTTGCCTAGTACTAAAAGCAAACTAAACAGACTATATTATCTAAAAGAAGAGGGGCTAGCGCTTGGAGAAATCATCCGCTCCTTACAAAAGGATTCGGCTTATGTGCAAGCTGGCTTGATCCGAAAAAAACATGAGGCGATTAAGCAGCAGTGTGAGACAGATGGCAAGGTCATCGCTTCTCACACGCAAGTCGCAGTAAAGAGCATTTATGGGCAGATTGATACAGCTATCAAAGGAAAAGCTGGGCAGGCGCTCAAAACGGCAATCGATACGACCCTCCCTCAGTATGGCAATATTTTTCTTGAATAGCAGGGTAAGAAGTTGTACCCGCCTACATGTAAACATGACTCCCAATCATCTGTCCGATTCAATAATGGAAGCATAGGCTTTCCTTGTATTTCCGAGTAGGGCTGGGCAAGCCTCAAATGTCAACAGGAATATTGAGATAATCTACAGTATAAAACACATCCAATCAATGCTTTAGCAACAGGATTGGATGCATTTTTTTCTTTGTGGAGTTATTGTCTCTCCTCCAGCGAAGACTATACTTTGTAAGCCCTGTCTTCCACCCTTGATGGTTGATGAGTACGAGCGTAGGAGAGGGGGAGGTACAGGGCTAGTTTTCAAAAAAGTAAACGATTTAGTGAATACGATTTTTGTAAAGTAGGAGGATATGAGGACCTTTTGCAATAGTTTTCTTTTGACAAAATGCCGGGGGGGGTATAATTTAAACCAGTGACTGCCTGTCTTTTCGTTTAATAGCGACTTGTCTCCCAGTCAGTCTCCAATGGATTTATCTGCACACGTTTGTGAATACATATAGGTGCGGATATCAGGTCTGTTGGCTGTAGGAAAATCTATTGGTGTTAGGACAAGTTTTTCAGAAATGTTTAGAGGTGTCAGTCCTTGATTTAGTCTAATCCTCCCTACTAATGTTGGGAAAGAGGAAGGAAAACGAGGATTTGGCAAGTTTTATGTATAAAAATCGCTATCATCATAACAAGTCGGCTGACTCAGGGAAATCCTTTCGAGACCTATGCTATTTCGATGTTGGAAAGAAAGTAGCCTAGAAAGTGATTTGAGTCTTTGTGGGAGAATACGATGATTGACATTCATTCGCATATCATATTTGATGTAGATGATGGACCGAGCAGTCGTTCGGAAACAAGAAATCTATTAGAGGAAAGTTATATCCAGGGCGTTCGTACGATGATTGCCACGTCGCATCGTAGAAAACGAATGTTTGAAGCACCAGAGGACAAGGTGAGGGACAACTTTCAAGTTGTCCAAAAAATAGCCTCAGAAATAGCTTCTGATTTAACCATTCATTATGGCGCTGAACTGTATTACACAAGCGATATTCTGGATAAGTTAGAGCAGGGCTTTTTTCCTACCCTCGCAGGGACTAGCTACGTACTGGTTGAGTTTAGCATGGAGGCTTCCTATAAGGAAATCCAATCAGGTCTGAGCGCTGTCTTGCGTCTAGGACTGACCCCGGTGGTAGCGCATATAGAGCGGTACCATTGCTTGGAGGGGAAGAGGAAGAAGGTTCAAATCCTTATTGACATGGGATGCTATATGCAGATCAATAGTTCCAGTGTACTCAAGGTAAAACGATTTGGTGATAAGGAGCGGCTCATGAAAAAGCGTGCCCAGTTTTTTCTCAAGCACAGGCTGGTTCATTTCGTGGCAAGTGATGTGCATAATACGAGTGACCGCAGAAGTTATATGAAGGAGGCCTACCATCTGCTTTGCCAGCAGTATGGTCAGTCTTATGCCCATCAACTGCTGTATGAAAACCAGCAATTATTATTAAACGATCAACTAATTTAGGAGAAGAAATGAACAAGCAAGTAAACACTGAATTTGAGATAGACCTCTTGGCCTTATTTCGAGCTGTATGGAGGAAGAAGGTTTTTTATTCTTGCGGTCTCTTCTTTGGTAGGCGTTCTTGCATTTGGATACCAAGTGTTACTGGCAACTCCCCAGTATGAAAGTACCAGTCGGATTTACGTGGTGAATCGTCAGAATAATGAGCTGGGAGTTCTGACCAATCAAGATTTGCAGGCAGGAAGTTATCTCGTAAAGGATTATAGGGAAATTATCCTCTCTCAAAGTGTGTTACAAGAGGTTATTGATGACCTCGACCTAGAGCTGACGTCAGAAGGACTGGCTAAGAAGATTAAGGTGACCATCCCTACAGAAACGCGGATCATCTCCATTACAGTGTCTGATCCGAACCCAGAAACGGCAGCTCGTATTGTCAACCTGTTCCGCCAAAAAGCCTCAGAAAAAATGATAGAAGTGACCAAGGCCTCAGATGTGACAACGGTTGATGAAGGCGTTGCAGCTACGACTCCCTCTTCTCCTAAGGTGAAACGAAATACTCTCCTCGCTTTCCTAGCCTCTGCTCTTTTGATGGTGCTTATTGTTCTGATGACAGACATCATTGATGACCGCGTCAGAAAGCCAGAAGATATTGAAGAAGCCATGAATATCCCCCTACTTGGAGTTGTACCACATCTTGATACACTGCAGTAGGACCTTAGTCAAGAAATAGACTGGAACTGAGTTCTACTTTCTAGTCTGCGGTTGATTTTATGAGGGAGTATGAAATGGGCAAGGGATACTGGCTGGCACATGTATGTGTAGATGTTTATAGGTAACAGCACCAAGGATAGGAGAAGTTATGCCATTTTTAACGATAAGTAGGAAGAAATTAGAGGGGTTTAAAAAAGCAGAAGAATATTATAATGCCCTGCGTATCAATATCCAACTGAGTGGAGCAGATATGAAAACGATTGTGATTACTTCTGTTGAGCCAAATGAGGGCAAGTCTATGACATCCAGCTATTTGGCTCTTTCTTTTGCCAAGGCTGGCTACCGAACCTTGCTATTAGATGCAGATATTCGGAATTCGGTCATGACAGGGACCTTTAAAGCGAGGGGGAAAATTACTGGCTTAACCGAATATCTAGTAGGAGCAGCCGATTTATCTCAGGGCTTGTGTGATACGGATATGGAACAGTTATCGGTCATTGTAGCCGGAACAACCTCACCCAATCCGGCAGCTTTATTACAAAGTGATCGTTTTACACAGTTGATGGGTATCTTGCGTCAGCATTATGATTACATCATCGTAGACACAGCACCTGTTGGTGTCGTCGTTGATGCCATCGTTGTGACGCAACAATGCGATGCCAGTATCTTGGTTACTTCGGCTGGCAATGTTCGTCAAAAAACACTCGCCAAGGCTAAAGAACAACTGGAACAGACCCATAAGCCATTTTTAGGGGTTGTATTAAATAAATACCAGCCCCAATCGGCTCAATACGGTATGTATGGTGTCTACGGTAAATATGGAAAAATATAAGATACGAGAGCGTTAAACAACTCCTAGAAAAAATAGACAATCTAAGCAGGTTGTCTTGCAACCAATGATATTTATCCCTAAAGGGATTCCTAGTTGTAATCGGCTAAAGCCGAAACAGCTACCTATCTTTTTTCCGAGGTTTTAGGCTGAACTCAATTACACAAGATGTGAAGCCGTTAAAAAACCGATTGAAAAATAGGAAATCGAAGTAGGTTGTCTTGCAACCAATGAGTTAATCTATCCTCGCTTTCCGATTTCTTAGCTCGGGCTTCTATGGTCACTTTCTTGTTTCTAGGTGACCAGTTGAGGTTCTTGACCAAGTAACCTTTTGATGTTTAAAGAGTATAAAAGATTGTATCAAGCAACGGACTAGATGCCGTTATGAAGTAGAGATAGCATAAATAAAATAGAAGTGAGAAAGGAGTTCATATTGGTAGCCCTTGCCACCAATATACAGATAAGGTAAACAGATGGCTGAGAGAGAAAAAATCCGTTATCTATTACTACTTGTAATGCTTCAACTGGTAATTACCTTTCAAATTGCTACTTACATCAGTAAAATGCCAACAGTGTTCATTACAAACAGTAGTATTATCGTGCTATGTTCTTTGCATATTATAGCGTGGAACATTAGTTGTTATAGTGAGAGTTTTCTTCAAAGGGATTGTGTCAATGAAGGGATTCAAATCTTAAAATACAGTTTATGGCACACGATATTGATTACCGCTACATCTATCTTGCTAAGGGATGTCTTTACGATTTCTTATAGAGGGATGTTCTATTTTGAACTGGCCAATGCAGCTTGTTTTTATATCCTTAGTACCTGTCTAAAAAATGGTTACTTTTTATATTTGAAAATCAGAAAAGGAAGTCGTAAACTACTTGTCGTGACGACTATCGAGCGGGTGAGTGATACTGTCCAAACGCTTACTCACTCCTTCAAACAGTATGGTGATATTGTTGCGATTGCAACGATGGATGGCATCAGCCATCATGAGGGAATCGTATCTATCACAAAAGAGAACTTATTTTCCTATCTGGCAAGTGCCACTGTAGATGAGGTATTGGTCAATCTTTCCATTGACTATCCCATTTACGACTACATTCTTCAGTTTGAGAAGATGGGACTAGATGTTCATGTTGTGCTAAATGAATGCAATCGTTATACTGACAAAACAGAACTAGGAAAATTTGGAAAGCTAAATACCCTCTCCCTCTCTGCGAATGGTCGTCACTATCGCCATCTTTTAGCCAAGCGTCTCTTGGATATTGGCGGGAGCCTACTAGGACTCTTCATCTGTGCAATAGCCTATCTATTTCTCGCTCCTAAAATCAAAAGAGATGGCGGACCTGCTATTTTTAAGCAAGAGCGGATAGGACGAAATGGACGGGTGTTTGATTTATACAAGTTTCGCTCCATGTCTGTTGATGCAGAAAAACAAAAAGAGGACCTCCTTCACTATAATGTGATGACAGGTCCCCTGTTCAAGATGGATGATGATCCAAGAATAACTCCCATCGGTCATTTTATCCGCAAAACGAGTCTGGATGAACTGCCACAATTTTATAACGTTTTGAAAGGGGAGATGAGCCTGGTCGGACCACGTCCACCCACCAAGGACGAGTACCGTCAGTACACCCTGGAGCAGAAGCGTCGCTTGAGTTGTAGGCCAGGGCTTACAGGTCTGTGGCAAATTAGTGGGCGCAGTAATATAACGGATTTTGATGAGGTTGTCAAGCTGGATCTACAGTACCTCGATAATTGGACAATCTGGCTGGATTTCAAGATACTGCTAAAAACGCTAAAGGTAGTCTGGAAGAGAGATGGTGCAAAATAATACTCTTCAAACCAGCTCAAGCGTCGCTTTACCTACTTCACGATGGTTACGTCACCCTATGGATAGCTTTCTGGTTTGCTGTTAGATTTTTATTGGCGGATAATGCGAGCTGTCTAGTAGGAACAAACAGAGTCGAAGGAGCAGGTAGCCACAGCACGACATTTCTGTGCTGATGGGCAACTCTTAGCTAGAGTACAGTCTTTTCGTTTACTTGTTGGAGATGAAACGAGGGCAACTCGTGTCAATAGCGAGAGGCTTGGTCAACAGTCATTAGATTCTTGACGACGTATCCTTTTGATTTTTAAAGAGTATAAATGACTACATCAAATGAAAATAGAAGAGGAGGAGACAATGTGACAGCAAGTAAATCGTTGTCCATAACAGTTGTTGGACTGGGATATGTTGGTCTGAGCCTTGCTACGATGCTAAGCCAGCACTATCCTATCCATGCTCTTGATATTGATGCGAAACGTGTTTCGCTGATCAATGACCGAATATCACCGATTGAAGATAGGGAGATAGGAGCATTTTTCGCAGAAAAGGACTTACAGTTGGTTGCGACCGTAGATGCGTCAGTTGCCTATTCAAGGGCAGATTTGGTCATCATTGCAACCCCTACTAATTATGATACAGAGTTAGCCTCTTTTGACACAAGCTCTGTAGAAGCGACGATTGAACAGGTGTTACACTATCGCCCGAACGCTGTGATTGTGGTAAAGTCAACGGTAGCAGTAGGATTTACCAAACGGATGCGTGAACAGTATCCAACAGCCCACCTTGTCTTTAGTCCAGAGTTTTTACGCGAGACAAAGGCCTTGTATGATAATCTGTACCCTAGCCGTATTATTTTTGGTTTTGACCAAAATGATGACGTCATAAAAGAGCGCCTGGCCATACTGATTGATATGTTGCGAACATGCACCTATAAAAAAGATAGTCCTATTTTGATGATGTCTGATGCAGAAGCCGAAGCCGTCAAGTTATTTTCAAATACCTATCTAGCGATGCGTATCAGCTTCTTTAATGAACTAGACACCTATGCAGAGGTGAATGGGCTGGATACCAAATCCATCATTGATGGAGTAGCGCTCGACCCAAGAATTGGAAACTACTATAATAATCCCTCTTTTGGCTATGGGGGCTACTGTCTTCCTAAAGATACCAAACAGCTCTTAGCCAATTATGAGTCTATTCCGCAAGAGCTGATGAAGGCAATCGTCGATTCAAATACGACGAGGAAGGATTTTATAGCCGAGCGTGTCTTAGAGCAGTTAGCTGGACAAGAGAAGACTGCTATAGTAGGAATTTACCGACTGGTGATGAAATCTCATTCCGATAATTTTAGGGAAAGCTCGATTCAAGGGATTATTGATAGACTCAAGAAACAAAATGTACGCATGCTGATTTTTGAACCCCAGATAGAGGGGCATAGGTGGAACGACCTTCCTGTAACAACAGACTTTGATGTCTTCTGTGAACAGTCGGACCTAATCGTAGCCAATCGCTATGTAAAGGAACTCGATGCGGTCAAAGAAAAAGTCTATACGAAAGATATTTTTAACAGAGATTAGCGAGGGACAGCAGGCAAGACTTGACGAGTAGCAAACTCCGCTGGAGGGCTTCACTCATCAAGATGTGAAGCTGTTAAAAAACCGACTGAAAAATAGGAGATTGACGACGTGTTCGATGAACATAAGAAAGTCTATCTTTTTTCCGAGGTTTTAGGCTGAACTCAATTACACAAGATGTGAAGCCGTTAAAAAACCGACTGAAAAATAGGAGGCTGCCGCAGTGTTCGATGAACACAAGAAAGCCTATCTTTTTTCCGAGGTTTTAGGCTGAACTCAATTACACAAGATGTGAGGACGTTTGACACGAGCAATGCTCGTTCTATTTCCAACCTTCAACAGTCTATTCCTAGACTGTTGAAGCAACTCCTAGACAAAATAGACAATCGAAGCGGGTTGCCTTGCAACCAATGAGTTAATCTATCCTCGCTTTCCGATTTCTTAGCTCAGGCTTCTATGGTCACTTTCATGTTTTGGGGTGACCAGTTGCAACAGTTCCCCGAACTGTTGCAATCTCATCTGTAATCAGCTAAAGCTGAAACAGCTGCCTATCTTTTTTTCGAGGTTTTAGGCTGAACTCAGTTACATAAGATACGAGAGCGTTAGACACGAGTTGCACTCGTTCTATTTCCAACCTTCAACAGTCTATCCCTAGACTGTTGAAGCAACTCCTAGACAAAATAGACAATCGAAGCAGGTTGTTTTGCAACCAATAAGTTAATCTAGCCTCGCTTTTCTGTTTCCTAGCTCAGGCTTCTATGGTCACTTTCTTGTTTTTGGGTGACCAGTTGAAACAGTTCCCCGAGCTTCTGTGGTCACTTTCCTATTTCTAGGTGACCAGTTGCAACAGTTCACTGAACTGTTGCAATCTCATCTGTAATCAGCTAAAGCTGAAACAGCTGCCTATCCCCAAGGGATTCTCATCTGTAATTGGCTAAAGCCAAAACATCTGCCTATCTTTTTTCCGAGGTTTTAGGCTGAACTCAATTACACAAGATGTGAGGATGTTTGACACGAGCAATGCTCGTTCTATTTCCAACCTTCAACAGTCTATCCCTAGACTGTTGAAGCAACTCCTAGACAAAATAGGCAATCGAAGCAGGTTGTTTTGCAACCAATAAGTTAATCTAGCCTCGCTTTTCTGTTTCCTAGCTCAGGCTTCTATGGTCACTTTCATGTTTTTGGGTGACCAGTTGCAACAGTTCACTGAACTGTTTCAATCCACCGAGACTCTTGATGAAGTATCCGTTTGATTTCCGAAGAGTATGAATAACGATAAAGGTAGAGGGAATACCCTAATGAAGATTGCGATTTTAAATTCCTACTTGTTTCCGATTCCCGCAGTGAGAGGAGGAGCAGTAGAGACCCTGATAGAGAGTATCGTGAAGGCTGCCAATGAGGATGCTGCTGTAGAAGTAACTATTTTTTCACTTGCTGACGATCTGGCTATTGCAGCCTCTCAAGACTATCCCAATGTCCGCTTTCAATGGCTAAAAAGACCACCCTTGCTTGACCTTATAGATAGGGGTATCACTTCTTTTCTCCGCCTGATCAAAGGTGACAAGGATTTGTGGCAAAAAAATTATCTTTGGCAGATTATGAGTGCAAGAAAGACGAGACAATTATTACTGGAGCAGGATTATGACATCATCTGCATTCAAAACGCTCCCTATCTATGTAGCCTCTTTGAGGAGAGAGAGCTAGGGGAGAAGTATCGGGGAAAAGTCTATTTCCATACGCATAATAGTCAGGCTCGAAAAGTGAACCCTTCCATAGCATTAGCAGGTGTTATCAGTATCAGCCATTATTTAGAAGAAAATATTCGGGCATGTTTTGGAGAGACTGTGCCGATTCAAGTGGTGCATAATGGTGTAGCTACCGAGCAGTTTGACGTAGCGCTCTCTGCTGAGGAGAAAGAAGAATTGGCATCCCGTTATCAGATTCCAGCGAATGCTCCAATCATCTTATTTGTAGGACGGATGATGCCCAAAAAAGGGGTTTGGGAACTTCTCCAGGCCTTTCAGAAGCTAGAAAATACGGCTGCCCATTTACTATTGGTCGGAGCCAGTTCGTTTGGGATGGCTACTGTCACGCCTTTTGAAAAAGAGGTGGCAGCAGTAGTTGCCTCCAACTCTAGAATCCATACCACAGGCTTTGTAGCGAATGAAGAGCTAGGCAAATACTATGCACTCGCTGATGTAGTTGTCCTGCCCTCTATCTGGGAGGAACCCCTAGGTCTGACAATGATAGAGGCACAGTTATCAGGAACCCCCTTAATCACGACGAATCAAGGGGGCATCCCAGAATCAACCAATCCTGCCTATAGTATATTGATAGAAGTGAGCCAGGACCTATCTGCAGACTTGGCACGAGCTATTGACGAGGTATTAGACCATCCTACAGTCTGGAAAGAAAAGGCACTGCAGGCTCAAGCCGAGGCGGAGAGTAGGTTTAATGAGAAAAGATTCTATCACAATATCATGAAAACCTTGGGGATTGCAACAGTTCGGGGAACTGTTGCAACTGGTCACCCAAAAACAAGAAAGTGACCACAGAAGTTCAGTGAACTGTTTCAACTGGTCACCTAGAAATAGGAAAGTGACCACAGAAGTTCGGGGAACTGTTTCAACTGGTCACCCAAAAACAAGAAAGTGACCACAGAAGTTCAGAGAACTGTTTCAACTGGTCACCTAGAAATGCGAAAGTGACCACAGAAGTTCAGAGAACTGTTTCAACTGGTCACCTAGAAATAGGAAAGTGACCACAGAAGTTCGGGGAACTGTTTCAACTGGTCACCTAGAAATGCAAAAGTGACCACAGAAGTTCAGTGAACTGTTTCAACTGGTCACCTAGAAATAGGAAAGTGACCACAGAAGTTCAGTAAACTGTTGCAACTGGTCACCCAAAAACAAGAAAGTGACCACAGAAGCCTGAGCCTAAAAACGAAGATAGGACATTGTTCCTTCATAATTTAAGAAATAGGCTGAAAACCTCCACTGGAGCTTTTCACTCGTCAGATTTCCTATTTTCGCTTTGAGTTTTTCACGGGCTTTGTATCTTGTGGAATTGAACACGCCCTAAACTCTGTGCGAAAAAGATAAATACTCCTAGAACCCCCAGTTTCTTCGTCGTATTTCCTATTTTCGCTTTGAGTTCTTAACGGGCTTTGTATCTTGTGGAATTGAGTTCGGACTAAAAATGTTAGAAAAAAGATAGGCAGCTGTTTTGGCTTTAGCCAATTACAGCTGAGAATCCCTTTAGGGGATGAATTGGCTTGATGACCTGAGTCACCTGCCCAATTCCCTATTTTTCTTTACATTTTCTTAACGTCCTCACATCTTAATTGAACACGGGCTACGAGCTGTGCAAAAAAGATAAATACTCCTAGAAACTCTAGTTTCTTCGTCGCATTTCCTATTTTTGCTTTGCTCGCTTCAACAGTCTAGGGATAGACTGTTGAAGGTTGGAAATAAAACGAGTGCAACTCGTGTCAACCAGTCTAGGGAATAGACTGTTGAAGGTTAGAAATAGAACGAGTGCAACTCGTGTCAAACGCCCTTTGTATCTTGTAATTGAACTCGAGCTACAACTCACTGGTAATAAAACTAATCCAGTGGAGTGAAACAGTTCGGTGAACTGTTTCAGCTGGTCACCTAGAAATGCAAAAGTGACCACAGAAGCCCGAGCTAAGAAACAGGAAAGCGAGGCTAGATTATCTCATTGGTTGCAAGACAACCTGCTTCGATTGTCTATTTTGTCTAGGAGTTGCTTCAACAGTCTGGGAATAGACTGTTGAAGGTTGGAAATAAAACGAGTATTACTCGTATCAAACGCCCTTTGTATCTTAGTGTAAAGGAGGTCATTGTATGAAAGTTTGTTTTACTTCATCATCTGGGGGACATTTTGAACAGCTGCTCATGTTGAAAGGTTTGTTTGGGGACTATGATAGCGTGGTTGTAACAGAAAAAACATTGTATAATCATCAATTTGAACTATGTCCAATCTATTTTACCAAGCAGGTGAATCGTCAAAATCTACTGTTCATTTTCCCTCTATTCTATAATGTTCTCTTCTCTCTTTATATCCTCATGAAGGAAAGGCCAAACCTTATCGTTTCAACAGGTGTCTTGTCTACGCTCCCCCTTTGTCTATTTGCCAAGGCATGTGGTAGAAAGGTCATTTATATCGAATCTTTTGCGAAGGTAAATTCCGCTACCCTAACGGGTAAAGTCATGTATAAGATTGCAGATGTTTTTTATGTACAGTGGCCAGAGATGTTGAAGATTTATCCGAAAGCCAAGTGTGTTGGTGGTATTTATTAGTAGAGAGGAAGCGCATGATATTTATCGTACTAGGCTCTCAGAAATTTCAGTTTAATCGTTTGTTAAAGGCTATCGATGAAGCAAAGAAAGGTGGAGCCATTCAAGAAGAGATTGTAGCACAGGTGGGGTACAGTGATTACATACCAGAGAGTTTTCAGACGCTAGAGTTTGTGGCAAAAGAACAGTTTGATGACTATATCAGCCAATCAGATCTGGTCATTTGTCATGGGGGAACAGGGGCCATCATCAGTGCCTTAAAAAAGGGGAAGAAGGTCATTGCGCTTCCCCGACTGAGCCAGTATGGAGAGCATGTGGACGACCATCAACTTCAAATAGTCTCCATGTTTTCGGATTTAAATCTGATTGAGGCTTGTTTGGATACGGATGATTTGGTGAGCGTCATCAACACCAGTCGGCAGAAAAATTATGACTCCTTCCAATCAAACAATGCTGTTTTTCTTGGGGAATTGAAAAATGATATTGAAAAAATTACCAAACCATAAGGCACCCACGCTGAAAAAAAGGATACGAGTCCTGCATGTTCCGACAAGTGGCGTCAATGCAGGAGGGATAACGAAATTTATCATTGATACCATGACAATCATGGTGGGCAAGGAAGAGCTAGACTGCCATCTTGTATCACCGAAAGGGGTTACAGAAGCCTTTGAGGCTACTCTTACGGACTCACAGCTGTCGCTAAAGGTCATCGCAGGAAGAGCCAAAAATCCAATCGTCTATTTTTTTAGGCTTTGGTCCTATATGAGGCAACATGACTTTGATAGTGTGCATATTCATGGGAGCAGTGCCTTGATGTCTCTCGAGTTGCTGGCAGCTCGCCTATCAGGGATCAAGGTAAGGATAGCCCATAGCCACAATATTACTTGTGACCATCCCTTTCTTCATAGGGTGCTAACTCCTTTCTTTCGGAGGCTCTATACACACGCCTTGGCTTGTAGTCACGACGCTGGAAAATGGCTGTTTGCTGAGGATGATTTCACAGTCATATACAATGGCATCAATCGGCAACGATTTAGCTTTTCAGCCGACGATCGAAGCGACATTCGCAGGTCTCTGGGGCTGACAGAAGAGAACCTGGTTCTTGGGCATGTAGGACACTTTAATGCCCAAAAAAATCACCAGTTTTTAATCGATATATTTCAGAGAATCGCACAAGAGCATCCAGAGGCTAGATTGCTCTTGATTGGAACGGGAAAGCTAGAAGAGGACATAAGAGAAAAGGTCGGTCGTCTGCACCTATCCCAAAAGGTCTTTTTTCTAGGAAATGTCAGCGATGTTTACCGCTACCTCTCTGCCATGGATGTGTTTGTTTTGCCCAGCCTATTTGAAGGATTTTCGATCGTTCTGGCAGAAGCGCAAGCCAATGCCCTTCCTGCTGTCACTTCCCACCATACCCCTAAGACGGTCGCTCTAACCTCTAAAGTGCAGTATCTAGGCCTAGATGAGGGGGTTGATGTCTGGGCAAGTGAAGTAATGAAGCAAAGTAGCAAGGACAGACGGCTCAGCAAGGAGGAGGAGAGGCAACTAGCCTTATTCGATATAGAAACTATCTCGAATACGCTCTACCATTACTATGTAGCTGGACTGTTAGAAACGATAAAGGAGAGATAATGACAGTGACCTGGTACTCATTAGTGCAAAATAGGCTGGTTTTATACTTGTTGTTCCTGCCATTTTTTATCCCCTATTCCTTTAAATTTATTCCAAGTTTGACAAGTCTGTATGACGCCGCCTCTTTTTGGAAATTGGGAGCCGTATTGATTATCTTTTTCCTGTATTTCATGAGGCGACAATTATCAAAAAGTATGCTACTGCTACTGGGGATAAACGGTATATTGCTGTTCTCCTCTCTCCTGCATGGCTTATCAGACCAAGGTGTCTATACAGATCTTTTGCCTGCCCTGGCTTTGCCCATGTTGATCGAGTTGGGTCTGGGAGCAGATATAAGGAAGATGATGGATGTTCTGTTTCGGATATTAGCAGCACTGGCACTCATCAATTTTCTTTTTCTCCTACGCTACCCTGATGGCCTGCCTTTTGCAACCTTATATACGCAAGTCCGAAATCCCTTGCATTTTTTGGGGTTGGATAATGGAATTGTCTATGTTTTACTGGCACTGTTGGGGCTAAATAACCTCCTGTACGAGGAAGGGTATGCTATTTCTAGGATAAGCCTGCTATACAAAAGGTATATGATGAGGCTGGCACCGAGAATTGTGTTTTTCAATGTGCTGGCTTTGCTGACCATGCTAATCGTAGGTTCGGCCACGGGACTGATGGTGCTTCTCTTCTTTTTACTGTTCGTTCATAGCCACTCCATCATGAGGAAGGCGTATGCCATCTGGCTGTTGGTCGGAATCTACTGCCTCTTTTTTCTGATAGTAGTGGTAGCAGGAGGTAGCAGTCCGCTGCTGATAGGGATAACGGACTTTCTGGGACGCGATGCTAGTTTTACGGGTCGTAGTGTCCTTTGGACAGGAGCCTTAGCCCTCATCAAGCAGAGTCCCTTTATCGGCTTTGGCAATCATCCCGATGTTATCGAGATATGGGGGAGCTATTTTTCTGCCCATAATCAATTATTAGACATCGCGATAAGGGGTGGTCTCCTCTCCCTCCTCATGTTTATAGTCGTCCATCTAGGTGCCTTTGCTCAGCTACATAGGGCAGGTACCAGAACGGCTGGTATCCTATTTGCGACCATCTTCTGTTTTCTAATGGGAGGGCTTATGGAGTCTGGTGTCAGACCGATGCACTATCTATTTTTGGCGCTGGCTTCCTATCCCCAGCTGGTACTCAATAGACAGCAAAAAGAGCATATAGAAGGCTAGACAATGGAGGTTTGTAGTATGATTAGCATGATAGTACCTTGTTTTAATGCAGAGGACTACCTTTACGAATGCTTTGAGAGCATAAAAGGGCAGACCTATCGAGAGTTTGAAGTTATTTTTGTGAATGATGGTTCAACGGATGGGACGCTGGAGCTGTTGGAAAGGATCAAAGAGAATCACCCTGAGTTACAGATTACGATTGCGACTCAACAGAACGCAGGAGTATCCGTTGCGAGAAATAGGGGAATCAAACTGGCTCAGGGAGACTACCTAACCTTTGTAGATGCCGACGACTCTCTTTCTCCCGAATTTTTAGACACCTTGTGGCAGGGGAGGGAGAAGGGAGAGCTATCTGTTGTCGGTATCGGAGGAGAAGGCTATGGTAAGCCATCTCGTCCATTTAGAGGGGTGATTAGCAAGGAGCGGTTTGTCCATGAGTTTTGGCTCACTCGTCATCTCTGGGGTTCTACTTGCAATAAGCTGTATGCTAGGCATCTCCTCTTGCAACATAATATCCTCTTTCACCCCGATTTAAAAGTGATGGAGGACATGCTCTTTAACATGGTGTATTGCCAGTATATCGATAGGATCTATGTATCCAACAAGCTACTCTATCACTATCGCTATCATGAAAAGAGTGCGATGCATCGAGCCTTTTCCGCCACGAATATGACGATTATCACGACTTTCCACCACCTCTTAGCCTTACCCCTTAGCGAGTCTGATAAGAAAATTATAGAGCTTCATCAAGTGAACAGTTTGATGTGGCTACTTAGGATTCTCTATAAAGATGGGACAAGGGAGGAGTTGGAACAGTATGAGGATAGGATAGTGAGGGAATTGGCTCGCTCAAATCAAGCCCTATTTTTGACACAAGGCTGGAAAAAGGGGCTGGCACGCTATCTCTCCTTTCTCGTGTATCGAATCAATCCTACATGCTATAAGAGGATGATAAAAAGGGCCTATAAGCTAAAAGAAATGACGAGAAGGATTGGCAGCAATCACTAAAACGACTTGGGAATGGATAAAGAATGAGTAGAACACAGAATGCAATAAAAAATATAGCCTACAATATAGGCTACCAGTTACTCATGTTGCTATTGGGCTTTATCAATAGGAGTATTTTTCTTTATTTTCTTTCGGTTGAGTACCTAGGTGTACAAGCGATTTTCAAGGATATTTTAACCCTGCTCTCCATGGCGGATCTAGGATTGGTGACCGCCATGACCTATAGTTTGTATCAACCACTAGCAGACAACAATACACAGTATATTAGTGGGTTGATTCATTTCTATAAAAAAGTTTGCAACCTCATCGCCCTAGTGATTCTGCTAGGGGGACTCTGCCTGCTTCCTTTTTTACAGTATATCATCCATTTAGATAGGGAAATGCCCCACCTGGCTCTTTACTATATCTTATACTTGCTAAACACGGTAGCTTCCTATCTCGTTGTCTATAAAACGGTTATTTTGGGGGCAGACCAAAAAGGCTACATCACTGCTAAGTACGGTAGTATCTTTAATATCTTGCAAAATATTTGCTTGGCCTTATTTCTATGGTGGACCCATCATTTTTTAATCTATCTCATCATTCAAGTTGCTTTCACCTATCTCTACAATAGTGTCGTATCATCGATAGCGACCAAGCACTACCCTTATATCAAGGAAAAACAACCCCTTCCCAAGGAAGAGGCAAGGGGGATTTTTAAGAACATCCGATCCGTTTTTCTCTATAAAATCTCCAATGTCCTGATCAGTGCTACGGATAATACGCTGATTTCCATCCTCGTTGGAACCGTTACGGTTGGACTCTACTCTAACTATATGCTGGTCGTTTCAAAAATCATCTCCCTCTTAACCACCGCTTTTACGTCTCTGACAGCCAGTTTGGGAAATCTAATTGTCACAGAAGGACAGGAAAAACGCCATCAGATATTCCAAATCCTACAGACTATCTGCACTATCCTCAGCATGTTGATGGTCGTGATGCTCCTGTTCTTATTACAGGATTTTATCGGCTTGTGGTTGGGTGACAAGTACCTATTGGAGGATTCAGTATTAGCTGCCATTGTCATTAACTTTTACTTCTCTGTGATTTTACTTCCTGTCTGGGCCTACCGTGAGGCGACCGGGCTATACCATCAGATTAAATATGTCATGGTGGTGACTGCCCTATTCAATTTGGGGATTTCTATCCTATTGGGGCATTTCTTTGGCTTATCAGGTATCTTATTGGGAACCTCTATTGCGAAGTTAGTGACCTATTTTTGGTACGAGCCTATCTTATTATTTAATGAGTTTTTTGGACGTTCGAGTGTCCATTACTTTACCTCCATTGGAAAAAGTCTCCTGGTTTTGGGAGTGCTTATCCTGCTAGGTTTTCAGCTTTCCCAGCGAGTCCTTGTCGATAGCTTTATGACCTTAGTAGTTAAAGGGCTTCTGCTCTTTGCAGTCAGCAGCATCGTCATTCTTTCCTTTTATTATAGGAGCGCTGGTGTCCAGTATCTGAAAGAACGAATACAGAATAAAGTGAAGTAGAGCATGGTGGTAGGCTCTACTTTTAAATTTTAAAGAGTATTAACTAGTGCGGACGGGAGGTCCTCTTTTTGAGCCGAATAGGCTTCAAACATCTCTTTAAAATACATATAAAATTTACATCGGAAAAGCGGTCGTTTCTTTGACAAATAGTATGGGGTGGGGTATAATGTGATGGTTCATACCAAATGACCTTTTATAAATAGGAAGTCGTTCATTTGGCTGACAAAAATGTAAAGGAGTATTGCTTGTGGAAAATCACAAAAGAAGAAAATTTGATTGGTATGGCCTAAGCCAGCGCTTTTCGATTCGCAAATACCACTTTGGCGCAGCGAGTGTCTTGCTTGGAACAGCGATGACCCTGCTGTTAGCACCAGCAAATGCAGCCGCAAATGAAGTGGCTAGCAATACAGCTTCACCTACAACCGAAGTCGCAGCAGCTGAGAGTGGGACGGCTACCACACCATCAGAAGTTGTGAACGGAAGTGAAGTTGCACCAGTTGAAGGTGGGGCAAGCGCTACGACCCCTACTACAGAAACAGAAGCTACGACTACAGGAGAGGGACTACCAGCAGAAGCTAGTAAGTCAGCAGACGTCAGCGACTCAGTAACTGAGCTAGTAGCTGCTAAAGAAGTGGCACAAAAAGCCTTGAAGGAGTTGACAGCCCTTACCGATACAGAAAAAGCTGTTTTTGAAAAAGAGATTGACGCTGCAGTGAGTAAAGAATCTGTAGATGATATTGTAGAGCGAGCAAGAGTTGCTAATGAAAATAGTAAGCTGGCAGCTGAACAGGCAGCGCAGGAAGCGAAGGCAAGTGAGGCAGAAAAGGCAAGTGCGACCCCATCTACTCAGGAACAACCAGTGCCAACTGGGACTGCTTTCCGTCGGTCTGTGGGCTTCCGTAGTGTCACTCCAATGACCTATCAAGATGCGATTGCTACAGTCAATGCTCTTTCTCACTTGAACGACATTGAGAAGGCTTACTATATCGGCCAGATTGCAGAGCAGGCAAAAGGGATTATCAATAAAGATGCGAAAGTAGCAGAAATTCTTGCCGAAGCTCAAGCGCATAATGATCGCGTGTCTGTCAACCGTGGAACTTCTGAGGCAGATGCTATTGAAAGTGCAAACGTAACCAAAGAAGATAAAAACACGATTAGTGGTGATGTTCGCCTCAAGTATGCAGGTAATGTCAATGATAATGCCGATGCCTATGTCAAGGGCTTGGGAGGTGTTACCGTTTATGCACAATGGTATGAGAAGAACGGACTAAGCTCACCAATCTATAAAACCGTTACCAAAGACGACGGTTCATTCGTCCTTGGTATGGCTCCGTTTATTGGCGCAGACGGCAAGAAATGGACCTTCAATGCCTACGCTTCCTTGGGAGCAGGCGATGCCAATGGTGAAAAATGGCGTATCTGGTCTGTGAACCCTGATACCAATAAGTACGAACTGCTTTACTCTTATGGTGAAGAGCAAATTTCTCCAGAAGGCTCTGCCCTTGATACCACTGCCGGTGCTGGCAACCATACAGCGACTCAACGACTGACAGATATTGAGATCCAGTATGCCTACAAAAACTCAGATGTTTGGAAACAGGACGCAAAACAGACCCCAGCCTCTCCAGATAAGAACGAGGGTGGCGTGGTGTCAGGTTCTGTTTATTGGAACAATAATAATCCGCAAGGAAACCAAATATGGAATGGCTTGATCAGCCGTGAAAAAGAAGATATTGGTCTAGCTGGTGTCAATGTGTATGCCTCTTACTTGAGTGACTATGCCGTTGCAGAATTGAATAAACTAGAGACGTTGCAAAAATTTGTTGCGGACGGCTCTACTTGGGCACCGAAGGTAAATAATGACAAAACGTCTAATATCCGTGGTGATAAGTGGACGCGTGAGAATGAGGAAAAGCTGCGCGAGTATCTCATTGCTCAAATTAAGGCAGATCGTGCAAAATGGATTGCAGAAACGATTGTGACTAAAACGGATGCCAAAGGGGACTATAAACTTCAGTTCAATGGAACCTTTGGTCAAGCATGGAATAATCCAGGGTTTGATGGTGTCATCAACAGCCGTGATTCAGTCTTGCGTAACGACAAGAATGTGACAAATGGTTCAGGTGTGACGAAAAAAGGTACCGAGTGGATGGGGACTGTCGCAGATAGCCCATCATATGGTAAGTTTGCTAGCACCGGAGCTGACTCAGGAACAGATCTCAATAAAGCGCCAAAACATATCAACCTTGATTGGATGATGGTAATAGCCGAATTGGACGGTATTTCATTTACAACTCCATTCTATGGTGATGTGCCACGTGCTGCGAATTCAGGTGCCTGGGGAGATACCCTACCGACCTTCTGGAATGTTGGCTACAATATTGGTACAAAGGAAATTCCTGGTAACAACAATGTGACCAACGTTCGATTTGCAGCCTTCCATAATAATGCAACATTTGATATTGTCAACTATGACTCTTACTCTAACTATGCAGGTCCTGGTGATACCGCGACTGCAAAGACAACAGGAGTGAAGCCTGTAGCAGGTGAGTACTACAAGATTGTCTGGAAGGATGAAAATGGTAAGGTGGTCAATGAAGGGACAGCGGTTCAAGCACAGGCAGATGGGACTCTACCAGATTCAACCTTCACAGTTCCAAGTGATTTGACAAAAACCACTACCTACTTCGCAGAGCTGTATGCAGTGAACGCAGATGGTACTCTGCCAACCTACCCTATTCAAACAGATTCCTTTACTGCTGTATATAAACTCCTTCCTAAGTATGAAGTGACCTATGCGGATAAGGGGGCAACAAATACAGCTTCTGCAAATCCTACCTTTGACCTCGCTCATACAAAGGATGTCGAGGAAAAATTAGCGACCCCTGAGGGAGCAACCTTCTCATTTGTTCCTACTAACGGTAGCGATGCAGCACCTGCCAACTTCTCTATCAATGCAAAAACAGGTGTGATTACCTGGAAAAATGCAACAGAGGACACTTCTGTCGATGTATTGGTTACCTACAAAGATGGTACTACCGCAACTGTAACGGCTGAGTTCAAGGTGAACCGTGCTGAAACAGAGACAGATAAGTATACGCCTGCTTATACCGATACAGAAGTGAAAGCGGGTCAATCAGAGACTTCGGCCCTTCCTACCTTTACAGGGAAAGATGGCGCAAGCGTCACTCCAGAAGCACCAGTCACCTACAAACTTGGTGATACAAGCGGACTTCCAGCAGGTGTGATGGCAACGATCGATTCAGCAACAGGTGCTGTTACCCTAACAGCTCCAGACGGTCTTGCTGCAGGTACAGAAATCACTGTCCCAGTCATTGTGACCTACAAGGATCAGACGACAGACACTGCAACAGCCAAATTCACTGTTGTGGAATCCGATAAGGATAAGTACACTCCTTCCTACACAGATGTAGCAGGCAAGCCAGGTCAAGCTGTCGTGATAGAGTCACCAAGCTATGCCCCAGCTCTACCAGCGGGACAAACCCCAACCTATGCCATCTCTACAGAACAGCCAGCAGGGACTACTGCGCTTCCAGCAGGTACTGTTGCGACAGTAGATGCAGATGGTAAGGTGAGCGTGACAGTTCCAGCAGATGCGGCACCAGGTACAGAGTACACCATTCCAGTAGAAGTGACCTACCCAGATGGCTCGAAAGAAGTTGTTCCAGTTAAGGTAACAGTAACAGCTCCAGATGTGGTACTTGACAAGGATAAGTATACTCCAGCTTACACAGATGTAGCAGGCAAGCCAGGTGAGGCTCTTGTGACAGAGTCACCACGCTACACCCCAGCTCTACCAGCGGGACAAACCCCAACCTATGCCATCTCTACAGAACAGCCAGCAGGCACTACCCCGCTTCCAGCAGGTACTGTTGCAACAGTTGCTCCAGATGGTAAGGTGAGTGTGACGGTTCCAGCAGATGCGGCACCAGGCACAGAGTACACCATTCCAGTAGAAGTGACCTACCCAGATGGTTCAAAAGAAGTTGTTCCAGTTAAGGTAACAGTAGCAGCTCCAGACCAAGATAGCACCAAGCCAACTATCGCTCCGATTGCTGATCAGACAGTGGTGGAAGATGAGTCTATTGTCCCAATTACCGTGACAGCAACAGATGACTCAGGTAAGGCGCCGACTGTCACTGTTACAGGACTTCCAACTGGTGT
Source organism: Streptococcus azizii (assembly GCF_001984715.1). Classification (GTDB taxonomy): domain Bacteria; phylum Bacillota; class Bacilli; order Lactobacillales; family Streptococcaceae; genus Streptococcus; species Streptococcus azizii. Next base: position 9,635 of record NZ_MSPR01000005.1, on the reverse strand, counting down.
AGTCTACACTCCAGATACTGGTAAAATTGAAGGTGTACCTACTGTTGAAAATTGGGGAGATGATGAAGAAAGAGTATTCCCAATCACTGTAACAGCAAGAGACGAAGCTGGTAATGAAACAACCGTACAGTTCAACATCACTGTTCAGCGCGATACCGATAGCGACGGCAACCCAGACGTCACTGACCCAGATGATGACAACGATGATTTCACTGATGACGAAGAAAAGAAAGCTGGTACCGATCCAAAAGATCCAAACAGCAAGCCAACAAGTCTTTCCGTAGCTGTGACCCCAGCAACTGTTTTAGAGAAGAAGCCAGTTCCAGCTAATACGAAAGTTGTCACACCAAACAAAGATGGCTCAGTGATTACGTCAACCCCGACCTTCGGTCTTTCTGTTGACGAAAATGGAAACTTGGTCGGCACACCAACTATTGATGATTGGGGTAATGAGGAAGAACTACGTGTTGTGACGGTTCCAGTCACTGTGACAAATGGCAATGAAACGAAGGAAGTCGTCGTGCTAGTAGCGGTTCAACGTGATACTGACAACGACGGTATTCCAGACCGTACCGATTCAGATGATGACAATGACGGCTTCACAGATGAAGAAGAAAAGACAGCGGGTAGCAATCCGAAAGATCCAGCTAGCAAGCCAACAGCTCTTTCTGTGACAGTCACTCCAACCCTCGTTACAGAGAAAACACCAGTTCCAGCCAATACCAAAGTTGTCACACCAAATAAGGCTGGTTCAGTGATTACGTCAACTCCGGTAGACGGTATCTCTGTTGATGAAAATGGAAACTTGACCGGCACACCAATCGTGACCGATTGGGGCAATGAGGAAGAAGAGCGTGTTGTGGCGATTCCAGTCACTGTGACAAATGGCAATGAAACCAAGAACACAGTAGTGCCAGTAGGGATTCGACGCGATACCGACGGCGATGGTATCCCAGACATTACCGATCCAGACGATGACAATGATGGCTTCACGGATGATGAAGAAAAGAAAGCTGGTACTGATCCAAAAAATCCAACTAGCAAGCCAACGACAACGATTGGGGCTATCGATGATAGGACGGTGATTGAAAAACAACCGATTGCAGACATTGATGTATCAGTTGAAAATAAACCAGCAACAGGTACAGTAGAAGTAAACGGCTTACCAGGTGGCTTGACCTATGATCCAGCGACTGGTAAGATTAGCGGGACTCCAACTGTAACAGACTGGACTCCTACCGAGGAAGAACGCGAGTTCCCTGTGAAAGTTGTGGTCAAAGATGGCAACGGTACTACGATTGCAGAAAAAGATTTCACCATCAAGGTGCAGCGTGATACCGATGGCGACCAAGACCCAGACGTTACTGATCCAGATGATGACAACGACGGTTACACAGATGAGCAAGAAAGAAAAGCTAGTACCGATCCAAAAGATCCAACTAGCAAGCCAACACCTACCATTGGCGCTATCGATGATAAGACAGTCATTGAAAAACAACCGATTGCACCGATCGATGTTCCAGTGACCAATGTTCCAATCGGTGGAACTGTTGAGGTGACAGGTCTACCAGGTGGCTTGACCTATAATCCAGCAACAGGTACGATCACTGGTACCCCAAGTGTTGATAATTGGGGTCCTACCGAGGAAGAACGTGAGTTCCCTGTGAAGGTGGTTATCAAGGATGGCAATGGCACTCCAATCGCTGAAAAAGAAATCACCATCAAGGTGCAACGCGACACCGATGGCGATAAGGATCCAGATGTTACCGATCCAGATGATGACAATGATGACTACACGGATGACCAAGAAAAGACAGCTGGTACAGACTCGAAAGATCCAAACAGCAAGCCGACGGCTACTATTGGAGCAATCGATGATAAGACAGTGATTGAAAAACAACCGATCGCACCGATCGATGTTCCAGTGACCAATGTTCCAACCACTGGAAGTGTTGAGGTGACTGGTCTACCAGGTGGCTTGACCTACGATCCAGCAACAGGTACGATTACTGGTACACCGACTGTCGATAATTGGGGTCCTACCGAGGAAGAACGCGAGTTCCCTGTGAAGGTGGTTATCAAGGATGGCAATGGCACTCCAATCGCTGAAAAAGAAATCACCATCAAGGTGCAACGCGACACCGATGGCGATAAGGATCCAGATGTTACCGATCCAGATGATGACAATGATGACTACACGGATGACCAAGAAAAGACAGCTGGTACAGACTCGAAAGATCCAAACAGCAAGCCGACGGCTACTATTGGAGCAATCGATGATAAGACAGTGATTGAAAAACAACCGATCGCACCGATCGATGTTCCAGTGACCAATGTTCCAACCACTGGAAGTGTTGAGGTGACTGGTCTACCAGGTGGCTTGACCTACGATCCAGCAACAGGTACGATTACTGGTACACCGACTGTCGATAATTGGGGTCCTACCGAGGAAGAACGCGAGTTCCCTGTGAAGGTGGTTATCAAGGATGGCAATGGCACTCCAATCGCTGAAAAAGAAATCACCATCAAGGTGCAACGCGACACCGATGGCGATAAGGATCCAGATGTTACCGATCCAGATGATGACAATGATGACTACACGGATGACCAAGAAAAGACAGCTGGTACAGACTCGAAAGATCCAAACAGCAAGCCGACGGCTACCATTGGAGCTATCGATGATAAGACAGTGATTGAAAAACAACCAATCGCACCGATTGAGGTTCCAGTGACCAATGTTCCAAATAAGGGAACTGTTGAGGTGACAGGTCTACCAGGTGGCTTGACCTATGATCCAGCAACAGGTACGATTACTGGTACCCCAAGTGTTGATAACTGGGGTCCTACCGAGGAAGAGCGTGAGTTCCCTGTGAAAGTGGTTATCAAGGATGGCAATGGCAAACCAATCGCTGAAAAAGAGGTGATGATCAAGGTTCAACGCGATACTGATGGCGATAAGGATCCAGATGTCACTGACTCAGACGATGATAACGATGGCTACACAGATGACCAAGAAAAGACAGCTGGTACCGATTCAAAAGATCCAAACAGCAAGCCAGTTGCCCCTACTGTGAAATCAGCAGCGACAGCAGTGCTTCCAAAAACAGGAACAGCTACCTCCAATGTGGGAGCCTATGGTCTTGTGGCTCTTGGTGCAGCAGGTCTCTTGGCTCTCGGTAAGAGGAAGAAAGAAGAGGAATAATCTTTTCCTGTCAAAGCCCCTTGAAGGCTGCACGCGATAACCTCTTCAGCGGGAGGGGAAATGACGATAACAAGTTTTAAGGACTTGCAGGACGCTAGACTGTTGTCCCCTTCCCCTAATCTTATCGTGACCTACTATATGAAAAAGTTCCAAAGTCAGCTGACGTTGGAACTTTTTTGCGCGGTCTATTGAGAGGAGACTAGGTGTTTGCTTGGGTAAGTTCTCGGTCGCTCTCTTTGTTTCCTCACTTGCTGTTGGATGGTTATTAACCATAAAATATGGACCATTGAGACCTCCTATCCAAGACCATTTGCTTTCCGTAAGAATGTGGAAAAATATCTTGTGTAGGGCTATTTACAAGATGAACCGGGAGGACTATACTAGAACTAAAAAAGAGGGGCGATGGGATAGAGCTAACAGCCGATATTTTCATTAATGCTCTTTAAAAATCAAAAGGATACTTGGTCGGGAGTCACGGGGAATTGAACACGCCCTAAACTCTATGCGAAAAAGATAAATACTCCTAGAAACTCTAGTTTCTTCGTCGTATTTCCTATTTTCGCTTTGAGTTTTTCACGGGCTTTGTATCTTATAATTGAACTCGGACTACGAGCTGTGCAAAAAAGATAGGCAGCTGTTTCAGCTTTAGCTGATTACAGCTGAGAATCCCTTTGGGATAGTTTTTCCTAGCTCAGGCTTCTGTGGTCACCTTTTTGTTTCAGCTGGTTAATCCTCGCTTTCCGATTTCTTGGCTCGGGCTAACCTAATCCACTGGATTAGGTTACTCCCCGAACTGTTTCAATCCTATTTTCACGCACCCTTGTATTTGTAAAGGAGAGGTTATGTCAGAGACAGCCAAAACAGTTTATCGCTTTCCAGAAGGTTTTTTATGGGGAAGTTCAACATCTGGTCCTCAGAGTGAGGGGACCATTGCAGGTGATGGTAAGACCAGTAACAACTGGGATGTGTGGTATCAGAGAGAACCCGAACGATTCTTTGATCAGGTAGGCCCGGGTCAAACCTCTACCTTTTACCAGCATTACCGAAAGGATATTCAACTCTTAAAAGAAACAGGTCATACTGTCTTTCGCACCTCTATTCAATGGTCACGCTTGATTGCAGATGGGACCGGAGAGGTGAATGAACAGGCGGTAGACTTTTACCGCCAGGTTTTCCAGGGCATTGTGGATGAAGGGATTAAACTGATTGTCAATCTCTATCATTTTGATTTACCCTACGCCTTGCAGGAAGGTGGAGGCTGGGAAAATAAGGATACGGTCTATGCTTACGAACGCTACGCAAAGATTTGTTTTGACTTGTTTGGAGACATCGTAGATACGTGGATTACCTTCAATGAGCCGATTGTACCTGTCGAGTGCGGTTATTTGGGGGATTTTCACCTGCCAGGTATCGTGGACGCAAAAGCAGCTGCCTTGGTAGCCTATCACACACAATTAGCTAGCTCTCTAGCTGTTAAGGCCTGCCATGAAACACATCCCGACCACCGGATTTCCATCGTCTTGAACCTGACTCCAGCCTACCCAAGGAGTGATAGCAAGGAGGATCGAGCTGCTGCGCAAATGGCAGCCTTGTTCCAAACGAGGAGCTTTCTGGACCCCTCTGTCTTAGGGGTTTATCCTTCGGAATTAGTAGAGGTTCTGAAGCGACATGGTATTCTTCCACCAGCCAGCAAGGAGGAGCTGCAGATTATCCAAGAAAACACAGTTGATTTCTTGGGCGTGAACTACTACCAGCCTTTACGTGTCCAAGCAAGAAGTCATCAGCCTACTGCAGATGAACCCTTGACGCCGCATTACTACTATGAGGCCTACGATATGCCCGGCAAGAAAGTCAACCCGCACCGTGGTTGGGAAATCTATGAAAAAGGGCTTTACGATATTGGGATACATCTCAAGGAGCATTATGGCAATATCGAGTGGCTGGTGACCGAAAACGGTATGGGTGTCGAAGGTGAGGATAAGTTCCGTGCAAACGGCACGATTCAAGATGACTATAGGATTGACTTCATTACAGACCACTTGGTCGAACTCCATAAGGCGATCGAGGAAGGCGCCAACTGCAAGGGGTATATGCTATGGACCTTCATTGATTGTTGGTCTTGGCTCAATGCTTACAAGAATCGCTATGGCTTGATTGAGTTGAACTTAGAAAGTCAAGAACGCACCATCAAAAAATCAGGTCATTGGTTTAAAGAACTGAGTACAAACAACGGTTTTGAAAGATAGGAGGCCCGCTATGTTAGCACTTGGATTTTCACTTTATCCTGAGAAATATTCCCTCGAGCAGTCCTTGGACTATGTCGATCTATTAGCCAAATACGGAGCAAAACGACTCTTTATGAGCCTCTTGCAGCTATCTAGTGGGATGGCCGATTGTGCCAAGCTCTACCAAGACATCATTTGTTATGCCAATCAACAGGGGATTCGGGTTATTGCGGATGTCAGTCCGTCATTTTTAGTGGCAAATGGCTGGCAAGATGGCTTGCTTGAAAAATGTCGGGAATTTGGGCTAGCAGGAATCCGGCTCGATGAGGCCCTCCCTCTGGCGGATATGGTCGCCCTGAGCCAGAATAGTCATGGTATCAAAGTCGAGCTGAATATGAGTACTGACAAAGGGCTATTGACAGCATTAGTGGAAGCAGGGGGAGATCTGCAGAACATCATTGCCTGCCATAATTTTTATCCCCATGAATTTACCGGTCTATCCCGTCAGCATTTCTTAGATATGTCCACTTTTTATCATGAAAGAGGCATTGAAACTGCCGTCTTTCTGAGTGCCAATACTGCCACGGAAGGTCCGTGGCCAGTGACAGAAGGGCTTCCCACCTTAGAAGAAATCCGCCATGCCCCCTTGACTGTGCAGGCTGAGGTGATAAAGGCAACAGGCTTATTCGACACTGTCTTGATTTCCAATCAATTTATCCTAGAGACAGAACTGGCAGGTCTTGTGCAGGTTTTGAAGCAAGAAAGTGTTGGCTTGACCTATGAGCCTTTAGTAGAGGTGACGGCGGCTGAAAGGGCAATCTTAGATTTTCCGCATTGTTATCGGGGGGATCTATCTGATTTTGTCATTCGTTCGACAGAGCCACGTGTGCGGTATCAGGAGGTGAGCATTCCTAGTCGCGGTCAGTCTAGCCCAGTGACAAGAGGGACAGTTTTGATTGACAATGACCGCTATCTACGCTATAAGGGAGAGTTACAAATTGCCCTCAAATCTTTTACAGTCAGTGAAAAAGTAAATGTCGTCGCCCAACTTACCCCGTGGAGCTTGCTAGTATTAGATTACCTAGAACCTTGGCAGAGTTTTACCTTGAAAGAGGATAGGCCCTCTTAGAGAATAGATACATAAGATACAAAGGGCGTGTAAAAAGCGATTGAAAAATAGGAAATCGAAGTAGATGACTCCGACAACCGCTAACCTCGCTCTTTCGTTTTTAGGCTTGGGCTTCCGTGGTCACTTTCGTGTTTATAGGTGACCAGTTTCAACAGTTCCCCGAACTGTTGAAATCCCCTGACTATCTTCGCTTCTTAGTTTCTATCCCATAGAGTAGGATATGACAACTAGAAGTTTGCACCTGCAAACTTCTAGTTGTTTTTTTATAGTCTTTTCCGTTGCTGATAGAAGATAAACGAAACGACTATACTACTCAATAGAAATGATAATTTCCTCAAAGGGCTAGGTTGCTGTTTACAAAAAGTGTTTATAAAAAGCATAGAAAAAAGTAGATATCTGTTGACAAATCCGGGGGGGGGGGGTATACTAGAGTGGTATTATACCAAATGGAGTTTCTATCATTTCAGAGAGAAAGTCGTTTTGTTTGGATTACAAAAATATAAAGGAGTATTACTTGTGGAAAATCACAAAAGAAGAAAATTTGACTGGTATGGTTTAAGTCAGCGCTTCTCGATTCGCACCTATCATTTTGGAGCAGCGAGTGTCTTACTTGGGACAGCGATGACTTTGCTCTTGACGCCAGCCCCTGCAGCTGCAAATGAAGTGGCTACTAACGCAGGGGTATTAACAGCAGAAGTTGTGAATACGGAAGAGGGGAAGTCAACTGATAGTGGAACAGCTACCTCAACTTCTGAAAGAGTAGTGGCTGAAGAACACACTGCAACTACAACCAGCCCCTCCACAACAGATTTAGGAGCTGATAAAGAACGAGTATCAGAGACGTCTCCAGCCTCTACTGAAGTAGAAAAAGTGACTGCTGAGAATGAAACACCAGCAGCAACTGGGCAAACGGATAAGGAAAAAGCATTAGAAGAACACCGTGCAAAAGTAATCAATCATATTAAAGCCCTCCAATACATTACAGAGGAAGAACGAGAAGAGTTTCTGAAGCAAGTGGAAGCAGCCACCGTTTTTGGAGAAATTGCAGAAGTACAATCAAAGGCTAACGTTGCAGATGTACGTGGAAGAAGGAACAGCACAGCGCCCACCACTACTACCGCAAGCACAGCATTTCGTGCTATGGGGGAATCAGATACCTCAAAGACCAAAAACTATACGTTCCAAGATGCAATGACTGTATTTCCTGATCTGTCCAAGGCAGGAGGAAATACCATTGACTTCCAAATTGCCTACTATTTGGCAGGAGCTAACTCTGGTAATAACTGGAAGTTCCGACTACAGCTGGATGAGGCAATCGCTTCAAAGGTAACGACTATCACAGTAAAACCTGTCGGCGGATCCAACGATGTCACCTTGACTCGTGTGGGAGATACCAATATCTTCGAGTCCAATTTCATTCGGGCAAACGGAGGAATTTTTGGTGGAGCAGAGCTAGGGACACAGACCACAACTGGTAGGATTACCCTATCTGAACCGATACAATCGATCGTCGGCAACCCAGATACGCCTGAATTTATGGCTTACCGTACCTATGTATTTGATTCTGGGGAAAATGCAGTGATCGCTACTTCGGCAACGAGCGGTGTATTTAGAGTTCGTGAAAATCAAACACCAAGCCCAATTTCAACGGATACAGCAAAGTTAAATTCCTTACAAAAAATCACAACGAGTGCAAGTGTTAAATATATCCCAGATTACGGTCAGTATGGAGCGATTGTATTTGACCAAGTGATGTTGAAAAACGGAACACTAGCGCTGGCATTGCAATCAGCATTGAAAAATACCACCTACAACGTGGACATAGACCCAGCCTTACTAGAGTACATTGATACTGCTGAGCTACATATTGCTGAATATAGTTTTATAGCTGGTTTAGATGAAAAAGTTAAATCAGACAATTATCGCGCAAGAACGACATTTGATCAAAATGGACGGGCGAGCTTTACAATAGGGAATGATGCGGTTAGTCTAGGAAATTCTACGAATAAAAAATCCTATGTCAACGTCAATGGTGCTCAAAACCCAGCCTACGTCCGCACTGTATTGACCTTTAAAAAACCGGTCAACAACTTGATGACTGGTTCAGAAGAAGGCTATCCAGTCTTTAAGGTACCAGCTGAGTCGGATATTCTACCAATCACTGGTTATTTTACAAGCGGTTCTGGAGTCTTACCAACAACACTTGGAAATTCAGGACTTTTGGCAACAGATGTCGGTATTCCGGATAAAGACATCTACGATCCTGAAACAGAAGTTATCAATAAACCATTTGGTGAAGCAACCACTAATGACGATTTGACAAAAGCCGTTAAAAAAATACCTGCTGCATCTAGAGTAACCCCTAAAGCTGGTGCAACGGTTCCTGATGGAAATACCGCAGGTACCTTTGAGGTTCCTGTAGTGGTTACGTATCCAGATGGATCTAGCGAAGAAGTGACTGTAACAGTCATTGTAGCAGAACCAACAGCTAAGCCATCTATCGGAGCTATCGAAAACAAAACAGTTAACGAAAAGCAACCAATCGAAGCGATCGATGTACCAGTTGAAAATAAACCAGCGAATGGTACAGTAGAAGTAAACGGCTTACCAGGTGGCTTGACCTATGACCCAGCAACAGGTAAAGTTACTGGCACTCCAACTGTAACAGATTGGACGAACACTGAGGAAAGCCGTGAGTTTACAGTGACAGTTGTTGTAAAAGATAGCGCTGGCACTCCTGTTGCAGAAAAAGACTTCATCATCACGGTTCAACGCGATACCGATGGCGACAGGGATCCAGATGTGACAGACCCAGATGATGACAATGACGGCTTCACGGATGAAGAGGAAAAGACAGCAGGTACTGATCCGAAAGATCCAAATAGCAAGCCAACAGGTCTTTCTGTGACGACAAGTCCAGCAACCGTCTCAGAGAAAACACCAGTTCCGGAAAATACCAAGGTTGTCACACCGAATAAAGATGGCTCTGCTATTACGTCAACTCCAACCAACGGCCTATCTGTTGATGAAAATGGAAACTTGACCGGCACCCCAACTGTGACAGACTGGGGCAAGGAGG
>NZ_MSPR01000047.1 GCF_001984715.1 Streptococcus azizii | reverse complement strand
ACTGATATGTAAAGCCCTTTGTCAAGTAAAAACAATCGAACTGATAAAAAATGAAAAGTATCTAGAAAGAGCCTAGTTCTTAGCTTCGGGCATTGGCCACTCTGATATTCGTGGATTGGTTACCTACAGGTCAATGGTTCTGCCGCGAGTCCTACTCTCTATAAGCGTGGATCACAATTGTGCCACTTAGTCATTTCGTAGATGACTCAAACCTTGAAGTCCTAAACTCCTTCAAGATACTTTCCATTCAAACATGATTTCAATCCTTATTTCTGTCCAAATTCACCCAGTGAGTTTGGATAGAAATAGGGATTCCTCATCGCTCTGCGATGATAAAACTTAATAGTCAAAAGTGTACATGAAAACAAGTTCTAACTTCAAGCTATTCTTCCTGTCATCATCCCCCAAATAAAACCAGACAATTCCCGTGCAATAGCTGTTTTAGCAACATTTTGTTTCTTATTTTTTCCTAGAACAAGTGTGTGATAACGTCTTCTTAAGCGTTCATTAGCCTTATCCGCATAAGCAATCACCTCCACTCGGTTTCCACTTTGTCTCCTTTTCAATTCTTTGGATTTATACCCAATCGTCCCCTTAGCTAATGATTGTGCAGCTTCTATCAGAAGTCGTCTCACATGGCTATTCCCAGCTTTGGTGATAGCTCCTCTTCTCTCCTTATCGCCGCTAGAATTTTCGCTAGGAGTTAGTCCAAGATAAGAAGCAAAATGTTGAGCTGTCGCAAAGCGGTTAACATCACCGATTTCCGTCACAATGGAAAGAGCGGTTAGTGTTTTGATACCAATAAAGCAAGAAAGCTGAGAGACCTTCTCTTGATAACTGTCGCTTTGAGCCAGTTGTTCAATTCGCGTATCATACCGTTCTATTTGATCGACTAATTTCTCATAGGTCAATAGGTATTCTGTTAAAATCTCTGCGTAAAGTCCCTCAGGATTTAGGGAACGGAGCCAGCGGACATGTTTCTGTGTCCAATGATTGCTTCCTTCGGTATAGCGAAAATCATGTCGGAGACAGAAGGAAAGAATTTGTTGTTTGATTTTCTTCAGAGCCACTTTGTGGTCTGTTCTCATACGGATATATTCTTTGACTTGTTCATCCTCAGCAGTAGGA
>NZ_MSPR01000046.1 GCF_001984715.1 Streptococcus azizii | reverse complement strand
TTCCGTCCTTGGGGTTAATTAACGGTTTGGGCTGCGTATAGCGAGGACCCTTACCATCCGGCAACATCTTTCTAAAATGCCCGCTTGGATCGGTATAGTTAACAGGATTGTTCTGCACATAGGCATAGCGATTCTGACTGAGCGGGTCATCTAGTTCCCCTTGGTAACTATCCTCGGTCAAGAACGTACCTGCCTGGCTATCATAGTATCTTGCTCTGAGGTAGTCCAGTCCTGTACTATCTCTAGCCTCCCCATTGTAGGCATACGGGTTGCCTGTTTCGTCTGTGCTGTCCTTAGTGGAACCATAGAGGTTATAAGAACTAGACGCAACGGCTTGTCCATCCTTAGTCAAGCCTGTCACAGACCCTGCTTGGTTGGTCAGGTACTGATACGTATCCCCTGTCCCATGGTTGTGGTAGGAAGCCTCACTCTGTCCTTACTGTTACCATCATTCTGATAACTCGACCCGCTAAATAATTCTCGTGGTGATGTGAAAAGCACCTATGGAGAGTAGCTCCATAGGTGGGTGGGGAGCTAGGAAAGAGAGGACGGAAAACGATAGAAGAGTCTCCGGCGTTTTCAACGTCCTCGCTGACTAGCTCAATCGCCTACAGCACCACGAATTTCCTTTATCTATTCATCCCTTTCCTTAGTCTGATAGTATCTCGAAGCAAAAGTAACCATACGGCATTGATTCTATATCCAGCTCATAGAATTTATATAACCATTTCATCATCTGAGGAATTCCCCTATCCATCAAGAAAGACATATAGGATCGAATTCCCTGCTGAAAACCTATGACATCTGACTTTTCTACCAAAAAATGGCTAGCCTGCATATCTTCAAAAGTTATGTATTGCGCTAATAACTTGTAATCAGAATCTGGTTCAAGCCAAAACATCTGTTCCCTTGCAAAATTTCGTTGTTCTTCCACTGTCACAATATCACGACATTCTATATATAAATGTGCTATATCAAATTCCTCCTGAAAATTTAATTTTTCATTAATATAAAATGGAGTGATAGAAATATACTTAGTTGTTTCGTTCGTTTCTATAATCTCCTTAAAAAGATGAAATAGGTTGGTTAGAGTAAGGTTTCTTGTATACATTGACTTGTAATAAGCTACATGAAAATATACAAGCTCATTAATAGTGCCACTTGGTTTCTCAATCATAAACTTTTACGGTCCCTTCCAATCTAAATCAGATAATTTTGAAATTTGGATAACTTTTCCATTGCTATCATCTATCGCTACATAGTGAATATCATCAATGTAGTAATTTGTTACACTGCTATTCGTATAACTATTATATCCCTTGGTCGTTTTGACAGGATTATTAATCGTATCGGCTATCATTTGATTATTCCAACCACGCTTAGACACTTGGTTTCCATATCCTGGTTTCGTGAATTTATCACTATAAACAATATCATCCGCAGTAACAGATTGCGAAGCGATTTTATCTGTCAGTCTCCCTGTATCCCTAACATCATCAACTGCCTCTGCGACTTTCAGAGAATCTTTGGTGTCATCCACCGCATCCACAGCTTTTAGGGCTTTAGAGGTATCACTGACATCATCAACTGTATCAATAACTTTTCCTGCTGTGACTC
>NZ_MSPR01000045.1 GCF_001984715.1 Streptococcus azizii | reverse complement strand
AAGGGTTGCCTGTCTCGTCTGTGCTAGACTTAGTGGCTCCGTAGAGGTTGTAAGAGCGAGACGCAACGGCTTGTCCGTCCTTGGTCAAGCCAGTAACGCTACCACTTTGTGTCGCTAGGTACTGATAGGTATCCCCTGTCCCATGGTTGTGGTAAGAACTTCTACCCTGTCCATAGGTGTAGGTTTCTCTGGCTTTTAGCTCCCGGTCATAGGTCTGGAGAACCTCGGTGTGCTTGCGGTTGACGTCATTGACGTAGTTGCGCTCTTCATAGTAGTGGAAGCTATCTTCTCTTGTGGTGTAAGGAATCAGAACCTCTTTGACCTCACTGGCATAGGTCACTTCTCCCTCACCAGGAAGGTTTCCTAGGTCTGGTGGATTGACCACCAAGCCCTCCTCGTTGGCCCTGTCTTTGGCCACCTTCTTGTGGTAGGCTGTGGAGACATCGTCAAAAATCTCATGCCAGATAGCCCCAATGGTCTGAGGGAGGCTGGATAAGGCTTGTAAGACATTCTGGCTAAAGCCATACCAGAAGAGACTATGTTCCTCCCCATTTGGGGACGTGTGGGGCGACTTCCGCTTGTCCTCCCGCTTGAAGAGCTGATAGCTGTGCTTGCCTTCCTTACGGCTGGCGGTAAATACTCGGTTGTCATCCCCGTCATACAACGCCGCAAACAAGAGACCTGCCTTGTCCTTGACCGCAAGGAGTCTATTCTCTGTATCGTAGATATAGTCTAGCTTCTCATCATTCTTCTGAGACGAGATACGGTTGCCGTTCTTATCGTAGGTGTAGGTTGTTGTGCCGTCCTTGGTCTCGAGCTGGGTCAGGTGGTTGTGTCGTCTTAGGCAAATCTGCTTCTTCTTCCCTGTTGTACTTTGGCATGACCAACTAAGCAATTCTCGTGGTGATGTCAAAAACACCTATGGAGAGTAGCTCCATAGGTGGGCGGGGAGCTAGGCAAGAGAGGACGGAAAACGCCACAACGTTTTCAACGTCCTCGATGACTAGCTCAATCGCCTACAGCACCACAAGTCAAAATAATTCGTCTTTTAAATTGCACAAACGATATTCCCCTAGTTTTGCATTCTCCAAAAAATCCTCTAAATCGCTATATAGCTGACTTTCACCCGTATCTATCGGAGTCAAAATAATATAATCTTGTGTCTGACTAATCCAATATCGATTGTCTGCATAAGTAATGATAAACTCTTCTCCTCTTTCAATCATTTCTATCATTTCTTCATAACTAATCATTATTATTTTTCCCTTCTAAGTTGTCCATTTGAATTTGTACCCCAATTATGTTCATGTGGATATTCTGGATGTAATTTTGAATTTCCATGATTATCCATATCTACATCTCTAAATACATTACCTTTTGAATCATAGTATCTTCGTGTACGTATCTCACCAGTAGCCTCATCTAAAATATCAATACTTGAATTTGGTAAATGTTGAGTTGGTGCCTTTTTAATAACTGTGCTGTGGTTATTAGAAGGTGTTATATCAATCTCATTACCAAGATTTGTTTTAACAACAACTCTAGGTGTTACAGGAACTCTCGGTTTTCCTGACCATGTGGTATCAACTCCTAAAACAGGCTTTCCATAATAATTTTGGTAAC
>NZ_MSPR01000044.1 GCF_001984715.1 Streptococcus azizii | reverse complement strand
TTGCCTATGACAACCGCATTCAGGACATGCTTCTGGTCAAAAACAACACCCTCTTTATCCGCAATCCACGTCAGAATGCGACCAAGCCCTATAATCCCCCAGCCTTGAATGACAAGACCAAGGCGGATGTGGATATGTTACTGATGGGGCGGGGATTACACTGTGAGTTCGGCTTTGAGCCGATTAACCTCAACACTGGGAACTTCTACCTGGAGCGGGTGGATGTGTCAATCCCTGATATCGATGGCGACTTTGCCATTGCCCGTAGCTATAACTCCAAGGCCGCAGGGATAAACAGCCTCTTTGGTCGGGGCTGGTCGTTTGCTTTCAATGAACAGCTCTCAAGCGACGAGGAAGGCAACCTTTACTATACCCGTACAGATGGTGCTATCCTCAAATTTACCAAGGACGGCGACACCTACACAGCCCCAGCGGGTTATGACCTGAAACTTGACGTCAAAACCGTTGACACCAAGGAAGGTGACTTCGGTGGGGAAGAAAAGGAAGCCTATGAGGTTAAAGAATACCACATCACCGACACAGACCAACAAGAAAAAGTCTTCAACTTCCACGGTCTCCTGACCAGTCAGACCGATGAAAAAGGGAATAAGACCAGCTTTGACTACAATGAGCACTTCCAGCTAAGCAAGGTGACCTCGCCCACGGGTCTGGTCTATGGGCTTACCTACAATGAAGCTGGCTACATCGGGGCGATTTCTATCCCGAATGGCTCAACCCTTTCTTATGAGTATGACACAGATGGTAATTTGATTACCTATACCGATGCCATGGGCGTTCCTACCCGCTATGAGTATGATGACAAGGGTCGCATGACAGCCTGGTATGATGGCAATGGGACCAAGGTGATTGAAAACGTCTATGATGATGAGAACCGTGTGACCCAACAGACGGACGCGGTAGGCGGTGTCTCCACCCTGTCCTACAGCCCTGGTCAAACGGTGACCACAGACGCCAATGGCAACCAAACCACCTATACCTATGATGACCAGTACCGCACCACAGGCATTACCTATCCAGATGGCACCAGTGTGTCCAAGACCTATGACGCGGACAACCGCCTAGCCAGTGAGACCAATGAACTGGGTCACACCACCAGCTACACTTATGATGAAAATGGCAATGTTTTGTCTGAGACTCGTTTTGACGGTGCGACCAAGACCTCTCGCTATGACGAGAAGAACCACCTCATGTCTAGCACTGATTTTGGTGGCGATACCACCCATCATGAGTATGACGCTAAGGGGAATCTGACCAAGACCACTCTCCCAGATGGCACCGCCATTTCCTATACGCATGACCCACAAGGTCGCATTCTGTCCACGACCGATGCGCTAGGGGCTAAGACGACCTTTGCCTACGAGGGCGCCAATCTAGTGACCATCACCAATCCCCTCGGTGGGGTGTCTACTCTGTCTTATAATGCCCACAATCAGGTGACAGGCATCACCAACCCTCGTGGTGGGACCACCCGTTTCACCTATGACGCAGAAGGTCGGAAGACCAGTGAGGTAGATGCCGATGGTGTTGGAAGGACCCATACCTTTGACCCAGCCGGTCAAGTGACTGGGGTGACAGAAGGAAATGGGAATACCACCACCTTCACCTACGATGGCCTTGGACGGAAAATCAGCGCTTC
>NZ_MSPR01000043.1 GCF_001984715.1 Streptococcus azizii | reverse complement strand
AATTTCGTGAGATTCATACTCATTAGGAGGAATCCTATCTCTGTTTCAACCACTTTTTGTCCTCTGACATGAACTCTGCGCACGCCAAAAACACCCTTCATCCTACCAAATACAGGTTCGACATCCACCTTGCGTTTAGCATAAATGCGGGCTCCCTCTTTACTTGTCAATTTATCTTTGACTAAGTTCTTGAAATAGTTCCACGTAGGATTATACTGAATTTGTTTGAGGTTTCCTTTTTCCGTCCGTGCTAATTGGTCCAATTCCTCGCTAGCTTGTACTGGATCAGCTTCGTAAATCTTAATATCTTTCTCAAATCCATTCTGCTCCGTTCTTCGTGAATAATTCTTAAACGAGTAGACAACCGCATCTGGTTTTATCCACTGATCAGAATCTTCTAAGTAGGTCCAGTTTTCAGGATTGGCATCACTCTTCTTATAGCTTTTCTTCTGCTCTTTCTGATATGTTCCGTAGGGAATCAGAGGTGTTTTCTCCAGGTCATCAACGATAAAGCTATAATTTTCTTCACTTCCATAACCTGCATCTGCGACAATGTGTTGAAAGAGTTCTAGGGTTTGGATGGATTGAAGAAAAGGCTTGAGTGTACGAGTGTCAGTTGGATTCGGAAACAGTCCGTAAGCCAAGGCAAACTGGCTGTTTGTGCCAAGTTGAAGGTTGTAGCCAGGTTTGAGCTGACCATTCTTCATATGATCTTCTTTCATTCGCATGAATGTTGCATCGTGATCTGTTTTAGAATAGGAATTTCGCTCTTGTAGAATCTGTTTATCCCGTTCGTACTTCTGTTTCCGAACAAGAAAATCCTCTTTCAACTTTCTCTTTAGTTTCTTAATTCTTCTTCGTTTCTGTCTGTTGGCCGATCCACCTTTAATGACTTTAGGCTCTTGTGAGATAGCATTTTCCACCTCATCTAATACTTGTTCGGTTTCTTGTAGGAGTTGGTTTAGTCCCTCGCTAGTGAGACATTCTTCCTTGGACAAGGCAGTATTCACCCCTTCTTGAATTAGCTTGTCATAGAGTGCTGAAATGTTTCCGTTCAAGGTATCTTCATAGCGTACAACGGCCTTTTTCCATGTGAAAGAATACTTGTTGGCATCAGCTTCTACCTTTGTTCCATCAATGAAGAGAGCCTCATCTTCAATCAATCCATTCTCTCTGAGGAGGAGAGTGAAGTAGATGAAGGCAGTTTTGATGAGCTGATTGGCGTGTGTGCTAGCCCGAAAACTATTGATGGTCCGATAACAGACGTAGGTATCCTGACTCAGCCATTTCATAGGAATGACTTCTTCATTCATTTGAACGATTTTCCGACCAGAGAATACTTGCCGAGCATAGGCAAATAGGGTCATTTTAAGCAACATAGCTGGATGAAAGGCAGGACGACCTGTGTGGGAAGTTTCTTCCAATAGAACGGATGAAGGAATAGTATCCACAAACTGACTAATCAGACGTGCCTCATGAGTAGCAGGTAAGTCCCAAGCAATATTTAGTTCCAAACTAAGCTGATCTGTGTTATACTGTTTATACATTTTCATGCCTTTCTAGTTGTTTTGTGGTTATTATAATTATAAAGCATGAAATGGAAAACGAGCAACTCCTAATTGGAATTGCTCGTTTTTTTATTGTGAGAAGCTAGTTTTTGCCCAGCCTC
>NZ_MSPR01000042.1 GCF_001984715.1 Streptococcus azizii | reverse complement strand
TGAACTGCTCCCTGTCAAGTGGACAGTGAAATAATAAAAGATTAAGCAACGGCCTTGTTCCTCATTTCAAGAGGGGCAAGGCCGTTGTTGCGCTCTTGAAAACGTTCATGATTGTAAAAATGAATATAAGAATCTATATCAGCTACCAGCTCCTCAAAAGTCTTGTACTTCTTCAAGTCATAACACTCGGTTTTAAAGTGCCCAAAGAAGCTCTCTATAGGCGCGTTATCAATACACTTGCCAACACGTGACATAGAACGCGTTATCTGATACTGTGTTGTCTTCATACGATATTCTCGTGAGGTGTATTGAGATCCACGGTCACTATGGATAAGCGGTGTTGCACCTGGATTGGCCTCCATAGCCTTTCTCAGATTCTCCATCACCAAGGGATTATCATTGTGTTTACTGATATGATAGGCTACAATCGATCCGTCATATAGGTCCTTGATGACACTCAAATAAGCCTTAGAACCCAAGCTGTACTGCAGGAAGGTCACATCTGTACACCACTTTTGATTCGGTGCTGTCGCAGTGAAATCACGATTGAGAGTATTCTCCTCGATATTGATGAAACTGGTCTTCGTGCAGTAGCCACGAGAACGACGAATAACAGACTGAAGGCCAAGAATACGCATCAGGCGACGAATCCGTTTCTTATTATAGCTCGTCCCTAGTTTCCGATTAATGAAACGTGTCATCCGACGATAGCCCAAAATGCCATTGTATTGGGCATGAAGTTCTTTAATCGTTCCCATTAACTCTTTATTGGTCTTCTCAGATGTTGTTTCCTCATGTTTCAACCACTTATAGTAGCCTGAACGAGAGACGTTTAGAAGTTGACACAGGTAGCTGATAGACCTATCATCATGCTCATCTGAATAATCTTTGATAGCTTGAAACTGATCGAGGTTACGACCTTGCCTTACCTCCTCTTGCGACGATGAATCTCGTCTAACTTTTTTAAGAGGCCGTTCTCCATTTCTAACAGCCGATTGCGTTCTTCCAGCTGTTTGATTTTCAGTTGTAATTCTTCTTCGGCTGTAAGATTGGGCTTACTTTCAAGACCTTTCCCTCGTCGGTCTTGAAGGCCCAAATGACCATCTTTCTCGAATTTTCTGACCCAAGAATAGACCTGCTGGTAGGATACACCATACTTTTCAATAGCTGCTTGATAGTCTTTGCCGTGAGCAATCGTGAAGTTCACAATCTCAACCCGTTCTTCAAATGTTGTCTTACGTCCCTTGTGCATTCTGGATAGTCCCTTACTAGTAGATTTTAAATTGTTACCACTAGTATACATGTTTATCCAATTTTTGAGAACACTACGGTGAGATATTCCATATTTTTCAACCAAAGTCGCTAGACTTCCTAGGCCTTCTAGATAATCAAGGACTGCCTGTTCTTTCAACTCTTGGCTATATTTCTTCCAGGTACGACTTTCTTTAAGGCCATCCATACCATCTTGGTTATATTTACGAATCCATTCCTTAATTGTATTATCAGCGACATGACTCTTTTTAGCTAACCAACTTACCGATTTCCCTTCATTGAGATAAAGCATCACAACGTCAAGTTTTTCTTCTACCGACTTTGGACTTCTTTTTGACATACGAAAACTCCCCTTATAGTTTCTAGTGAATTTTTGTTTTTTCACTGTCCACTATAAGGGGAGTATATCA
>NZ_MSPR01000041.1 GCF_001984715.1 Streptococcus azizii | reverse complement strand
TGGATGTCGAACCTGTATTTGGTAGGATGAAGGGTGTTTTTGGCGTGCGCAGAGTTCATGTCAGAGGACAAAAAGTGGTTGAAACAGAGATAGGATTCCTCCTAATGAGTATGAATCTCACGAAATTAGCTAAGAAATTAGCCAATGATAATAGAAACAAAAAGAAAAACACAGGCAGTTCAGCTGGATTTCATCAAAATCAGCCTGAATCTATCTGTGTTTTTTATTTACTGGCTAGTTTTTGCCCAGCCTCTTTATATCTTGTTTAACAACGTCAGAGGTTGATTTTCGACAAATATAAAGATGCGCGCCATACAGCGCCGCAAACAAGAGGCCTGCCTTGTCCTTGACAGCTAATGGACGGTTTTCCGTATCGTAGATATAGTCTAGCTTCTCATCATTCTTCTGAGACGAGATCCGGTTGCCGTTCTTATCGTAGGTGTAGGTGGTTGTGTCGTCTTAGGCAAATCTGCTTCTTCTTCCCTGTTGTGCTCTGCCATGACCAGCTAAGCAATTCTCGTGGTGATGTGAAAAGCACCTATGGAGAGAAGCTCCATAGGTGGGCGGGGAGCTAGGCAAGAGAGGACGGAAAACGATAAACAATCTCCAGCGTTTTCAACGTCCTCGCTAACTAGCTCAATCGCCTACAGCACCACGAAAGTCCTTTAACAGTCAACTAAGTACTTCTCTAAACTTCCATAACTTACTTCTTATTCTGATAGCACTTCAAAGCAAAAGTAACCATACGGCATTGATTCTATACCTAGGTCATAGAAGTTATATAACCATTTCATCATCTGTGGAATCCCCCTATCCATTAAGAAAGACATATAGGAATGGATAGCTTGCTGAAAACCTGCCACATCTGTTTTCTCTACTAGAAAATGACTAGCCTGCATATCTTCAAAAGTAATATACTGTTCTAATAATTTATAATCAGAATCTGGTGTAAGCCAAAACATCTGTTCCCTTATAAAACTCTCCCGCTCTTCTGCTGTCACTACATCACGACATTCTATATAAAAATGTGCCATATCAAATTCTTCTTGAAAATTTAACCTCTCATTGATATAAAATGGAGTGATAGAAATATATTTAGTTGTTACACTGCTGGCGATAATTTCGTGCAACACTGTACTTAAATCAGTAAGGGTTGGATAGTATCGATTTTTTCCATTATTATATACAGTGTGATTATATATGATATTATTTATAGTCCCTGTTTTCTTTTCTAACATGGTAGTCTCCCAATCTAATTTCGCCAATTTGTTTTAGCAAGATCTGCAATTTGGATAACTTTTCCATTGCTATCATCAACTGCTACATAGTGAATATCGTCAATGTAAAAATTTGTTACACCACTTTTTGTGTAACTATTATACCCCTTTGTTGTTTTAACAGGATTATTAATCGTATCCGCTATCATCTGATTATTCCAACCGCGCTGGGATACTTGATTCACATAATTCCCTTTTTTAAATTTATCACTAAAAATAATATCGTCCGCAGTAACAGATTGCGAAGCGATTTTATCTGTCAGTCTCCCTGTATCCCTAACATCATCAACTGCCTCTGCGACTTTCAGAGAATCTTTGGTGTCATCCACCGCATCCACAGCTTTTAGGGCTTTAGAGGTATCACTGACATCATCAACTGTATCAATAACTTTTCCTGCTGTGACTC
>NZ_MSPR01000040.1 GCF_001984715.1 Streptococcus azizii | reverse complement strand
GGGTCAGGAGACAAGGCTTCGACGGCTACCTACACCTATGACAGTGTGGGCAATGTCACCTCTATCACTAATGGCAATGGCAAGGTCACGACCTATACCTATGACCAACTCTCCAATGTCGTAGAGAAGATGACGGCCCTTGGCGACAAGGAGACCTATCGCTACAACCTTAACAACCAGCTGGAGAAGGTCACCAAGGCCGATGGCGAGACCATCCGCTATGACTACAACCAGTTGGACCAACTGCTTACTGTCGATTACTCCAAGAAAGAAGACGGTCAAGTCCTCTATGCTTATGATGCGGATGGCCGCAGGGTGTCTATGAGCGACCTGACAGGGACAACCCAGTATGAGACCAATGAAGAAGGGGAAGTGACTGGTGTTCGTCAAGGAGACGGCAGTGTCATCACCTACAGCTATGATGACTTTGGCAATATTAGCCAGCTGACCTACCCAGATGGCAGTAGCGTCTCCTACACCTATGACGACTTGGACCGCTTGACCTCTGTGACGGATAAGGACGGGAAGAAAACGACCTACCGCTACAATGAGGCTGGCGACATGACCCAGGTCACCCGTGGGGACGGGACCAAGAGTTTCCTCACCTATGACAGGGGACACCGAGTGACGGAAATGGTTCACCGCGACCAGAAGGACAAGCTGATAGCGAGCTATGCCTATGAGTATGACGACGGTGACTATATCACCAAGGAGACCATCACTCAAGATGGGGAAACCCTTATCCAAGCCTACACCTATGACAGTCTGGGGCAAGTCATCAGTATGGTGGTAACAGACAAGGAAGGAAAGGAACTGTCCAGCCTCACCTATAGCTACGACCTGGCTGGTAACAAGCTGACCAGCACAGAAACCATCGAAGGCAAGGAAGAGACGACCCGCTTCACCTACGATGACCACAACCGTCTCATCAAGTTGGAGAATAAGGACGGTACTACCAGCTACACTTATGACAAGAACGGCAACCGGATTTCCTCTCAGAAGAATGATGAGAAGCTAGACTATATCTACGATACGGAGAATCGTCTATTAGCTGTCAAGGACAAGGCAGGCCTCTTGTTTGCGGCATTGTATGATGGGGACGATAACCGGGTCTTTACCGCTAGTCGTAAGGAAGGCAAGCACAGCTATCGACTCTTCAAGCGAGAAGAGAAGAAGAAATCACCGCATACCGCCCCAAATGGGGAGGCACATAGCCTCTTCTGGTATGGCTTTAGTCAGAATGTCTTACAATCCTTATCCAGTCTCCCTCAGACCATTGGGACTATCTGGCATGCGATGTTTGACGATGTCTCCACTGCCTACCACAAGAAGGTGGCAAAAGACCGAGCCAATGATGAGGGCTTGGTGGTCAACCCACCCGACCTAGGAAACCTCCCGGGTGAGGGAGAGGTGACCTATGCCAGCGAAGTCAAAGAGGTTCTGATTCCTTACACCACACGAGAAGATAGCTTCCACTACTATGAAGAGCGGAATTACGTCAATGACGTCAACCGCAAGCACACCGAGGTTCTCCAGACCTACGACCGGGAGCTGAAAGCCAGAGAAACCTATACCTATGGACAGGGTAGAAGTTCTTACCATAACCATGGGACGGGCGATACCTATCAGTACCTGACCAACCAAGCAGGGTCTGTGACCGGCTTGACTAAGGACGGGCAAGCGGTAGCGTCCAGCAAGTACCAACTATACGGTTCCACTAAAGACAGCACAGACGAAACAGGCAACCCGTATGCCTACAATGGGGAAGCCAGAGATAGTACAGGGCTTGATTACCTGCGGGCAAGGTACTATGATAGTCAGGCAGGAACGTTCTTGACCGAGGATAGTTACCAAGGGGAACTAGATGACCCACTCAGTCAGAACCGCTATGCCTATGTGCAGAACAACCCAGTCAACTACACCGACCCGAGCGGGCATTTTCCCTCTCCGTTTACCATGATGGTGGGAGGCGGAGGAAGACCACTCTATCAGCAACCAAAACCGCTGATTAATCCCAAGGACGGCACCCTCTATGCGCCGACGACTCCCGAACATGAGGCACACCAGATTCGCCAGCAACAGACCGGTGTCTATAGCTATACTTATATTCCAAGTCATGTACCGACTTCTTCTGCCTATGAGTATATTCAGCAACAGGAATCTCAACTGAGGGCCCAAGCGCATGCCCAGGCGGTTCAGTACCGCCAGCAGCAAATCCAACAGGAGTATGCGCAATCAATCGGTCAAT